>NZ_JAUYUS010000058.1 GCF_030694575.1 Parvibaculum sp. | reverse complement strand
TACAAGGCCCCTGTGGAAGATTTCCTGTTCCTGTTCCACGAGCTTCTGCAAATCGACAAGCGGAGCGACGTGCCGGGCTTCGGCGACCTGACGCCGGACATGACGAGCGCGATCCTCGAAGGCGGCGCGAAATTCTGCGAGGAGGTTCTGCAGCCGCTGAACCAGGTGGGCGACGAGCATGGCTGCGTGCTCGAAAACGGCGTCGTGCGCACGCCGCCCGGCTTCAAGGAAGCCTTCCAGAAATATTGCGAGGACGGCTGGAACCGGCTCGGCGCGCCGGAAGCGGCCGGCGGCGCGGGGCTGCCCTCCGTCATCACCTTCGCCTTCACCGAAATGGGCATGTCGTCGAACCAGGCCTTCTCGATGTATCCCGGCCTGACCACGGCCGCCTATTCCGCACTCTGGGCGACGGGCGAACCCTGGATGCGCGAGCATGTGGCGAAGAAGATGATCTCCGGCGAATGGACCGGCACCATGTGCCTGACCGAGCCCCACTGCGGCACCGACCTGAAGCTGATGAAGACGAAGGCCGTGGAGCAGGAAGACGGCACCTACCGCCTCTCCGGCACGAAGATCTTCATCTCCGGCGGCGACCACGACATGACGGACAACATCATCCACATGGTGATCGCGAAGATTCCGGGCGAGGACGGCAAGCTGGCCAACGATCTCTCGACCGTGAACTTCTTCATGGTGCCGAAGATGCTCGTGGACAAGGAGACGGGCGAGATCACCGGACGCAACGGCGTCTCCTGCGGCTCCATCGAAAAGAAGATGGGCATCAAGGGGAACGCGACCGCGGTGCTGAACTTCGACGACGCGGTGGCCTATCGCCTCGGCGGCGCGCCGAAGGAGAAGAAGACCGAGACCGGCGAAGTGAAGAAGTCGAAATCGGCGGGCATGGCCGGCATGTTCGGCATGATGAACGGCGCGCGCATGGGCGTCGGCATCCAGGGCATCGCCATCGGCGAGGTGGCCTACCAGAACGGCGTGACCTACGCGAATGAGCGCCTGGCAGGCCGCGCGCTGACCGGCGCGAAGAACCCGGACGGACCGGCCGACCCCATCATGGTGTTCCCGGATGTGCGGCGCCTGCTGATCTCGTCGCGCAGCTTCGTGGAAGGCGCGCGCGCCCTCGCCATGTATGTCTCGATGCTGTTCTCGCTGCAGATTTTCGGCAAGGACGAGAAGGAGCGCGAGGAAGCGGCCGACATGGCGCAGCTGATGACGCCGATCATCAAGGCATTCTTCACGGATCGCGGCTTCCAGGCGGCGAACGATTCGATGCAGGTTTTCGGCGGGCACGGCTATGTGCGCGACCACGGCATGGAGCAGTTCGTGCGCGACGCGCGCATCAACCAGGTTTACGAGGGCGCGAACGGCATCCAGGCGCTCGACCTCGTGGGCCGCAAGATGACGGCGAAGGGCGGGCGCGCCACCATGACCTTCTTCGCGAAGATCGAGGAGTTCATCAAGGCGAACGAAAACGACGCCGATATGAAGCCCTTCGTGGAACCGCTCCGCGCCGGCTACAAGCGGCTCGGCGAGGCGGCGGGCTGGCTGATGGAGAACGCGCCGAAGAACTACGACAATGCGGGCGCGGCCTCCTACGACCTCTTGAACATTTTCGGCACGGTGGCGCTCGGCTGGATGTGGGCGCAGATGGCGAAGGTGTCGCTCGCGAAGCTGAAGGCCGGCGAAGGCAACAAGGCGTTCTACGAGCGCAAGCTCACGCTGGCGCGCTACTGGATGGAACGCGAAATGCCGATGACGGCCGCCTGGGTCGAACGCGCGAAGCAGGGTGCCGACGGGCTGATGGAGCTCGACGCGGCGGCCTTCTGAGGCTTTCCGATTTGATGCAGGAAGGGCGCTTCGCGAGAGGCGCCCTTTTTGTTTTGGGGGCTTCTCCTCTCCGTTGTCATCCACAGCCCCAACCAAACCCCAAATTGTCATCCCGGCGAAGGCCGGGACCCAAGCCACGTTGAGTTTTATTTCGAAGAAGAGGACGGGGTGCGGCGTCGATGCCAGGCACAATCGCTCTTGCTGAGGGAACCAATGGGTCCCGGCCTTCGCCGGGATGACATTTATGTTTTTGGCGAGCGCCGGGATGACACTTATGTTTTTGGCGAGTGCATGGGTGACAAATTCATTTCGGCCATTTGCCCATTTCCCCTGCGTCCGCTAGCTTCCCGGCCATCGAAAATTCCATCAGGGGAACGCCCAAATGAAAAATCTGTTCAGCGTCGCGGGCAAGACCGTGCTCATCACCGGCGGCTCGCGCGGCATCGGCGAGATGATCGCGACCGGCTTCGTGGAGAACGGCGCCAAGGTCTATATCACCGCGCGGAAAGCCCAGGCCTGCAACGAACTGGCGGAAGAACTGTCGAAGAAGGGCACCTGCATTTCGCTGCCCTTCGACCTCGGCACGCAGGAAGGGATCGCCGGCATCGCGGCGGAACTCGGCAAGCGCGAGCCGAAGCTCGACGTGCTCATCAACAATGCGGGCGCGGCCTGGGGCGAGCCGATCGACGAATATTCGGAGAGCGGCTGGGACAAGGTGCAGAACATCAACCTCAAGGGCGTGTTCTTCCTGACGCAGAAGATGCTGCCGCTGCTCAGGAAATCCGCGAGCGCCGACAATCCGGCCCGCGTCATCAACACGGCGAGCGTCAACGGCATCGAGCCGCCGGACCTCGAGACCTATGCCTATTCCTCGTCCAAGGCCGGCGTCATCATGCTGACGCGGCATCTGGCGAAGCGGCTCGCGCGCGAGCACATCCTCGTCAATGCCATCGCGCCCGGACCCTTCCCGAGCCAGATGATGAAGGCGACTCTGGAAACCTTCGGCGACGCGATCAAGGCGGGCAATCCGCTCGGCCGCATCGGCACGCCGGAAGACGCGGCCGGCGTCGCGATCTTCCTCGCCTCGCGGGCAAGTGCCTATACGACCGGCGCGACCATTCCGGTGGACGGCGGCTCGGCGGAGGTTTGAGACTTTAGTGGTACGACCCTCAACAACACCTGTCACCCCCGGGCTTGACCCGGGGGTCCAGGGAGCGAGCCAAGGCAGCCAATAGAGAAAGGGTCTTGCGAAGAGAGACGCCGCCGATGCGGCTACTGGATTGCCGGGTCAAGCCCGGCAATGACACTGATATTTTAGTTCCACAAATTCCGCACACGCCGCCACCACGACGCCACGCGGAGCTTCAGCCGCAGGAAGAACGGTGCGGGGGGCGGCGGGGTGGCTTCGGGGAGGACGAGTTCGGCGGGCTCCGCCGGCGGTACGGTGAGGGCGGGCGCGGGTTCGATAGGCGCCTCGGGTGCGGCGGGCATCGGGGCCGTTGCCGCTTCCGCCACGACGGTCTTCACGCCCGTCGCGCGGACCGCCGCCGCGACAATCGCGTCCGCAATGGTGCCGATGAGTGCCAGCGGCATGTCGTGGCCCATGCCCTCGACGATGCGAAGCTCCGCCTCCGGAATGTTCTCCGCCGTGTCGACACCCGCCGCGACCGGCACCAGCGGATCGTCGGCGCCGTGCAGCACGACGGCGGGCGCGCGGATGGTGCGGAGTTTCGGGCGGCGGTCGCCATCTGTCATCACGGCGGCCATCTGGCGCACCACGCCCGCCGGATAATAGGCGCGCGTCGCATCGCGCATCACCCAGTCGCGCAGCGTCACCTCGTCGGTCGGAAAGCCGGGACTGCCGATGGTCTCGTAGGTCTTCACGCCGCGCGCGACGATGGCATCCGTGTCATGCGCGGCGGGCGACGGCGAGAGGAAGAGGCTGTAGACGCGGGGCTTCGCGGGCGGCAGAACCGGATTGCCGGACGAGGACATGATCGAGGTGAGGGAAAGCGTGCGCTCGGGATATTCGGCGGCGACGTGCTGCGCGACCATGCCGCCCATCGAAGCGCCGGCGATATGCGCCTTTTCGATGCCGAGCGCATCGAGCAACCCGACGGCATCCGCGGCCATGTCGGAGAGCGAATAGGCGACGAAGGCGGGCTTGCCGGACATGAGCGAGAAGAGAGCGTCGGACCAGACGAAGGCGCGGTCGCGCTCGATGCGGGAGGAAAGGCCGACATCGCGATTGTCGAAGCGGATGACGCGGTAGCCGCGCGCGACGAGATCGTCGCACAGCTCGACCGGCCATTGGGTGAGCTGGGCGCCGAGGCCCATGATGAGGAGGATGGTTTCATGCTCTTCGGAGCCGAAACTCTCATATTCGAGTTCGATCCCGTTGGCTGCGGCTTTCGGCATTCAGACTCACGCTCGTTTGCCTCCTCCCGCAGTAATATGGTGCGGTGCAGCATGAAATGGAAGGGGCTTCGTCTGCCCCTTTTTCCACCCTCCCCCTGTGGGAGGGTCGACAATTTGCGTAGCAAATTTCGGGGAGGGGTAAGCGAGAGAAAGCGGCGCATAACCGGAAGTCCTCCCTTTGCCGAAAACGGAGAACCCCTCCCCAAACGGCTTGCAGCCGTTTGACCCTCCCGCAGGGGGAGGGTGGGAAGAGGGTTCAACGCTCGTGCTCTCCCCGCCTTGTTACTCCGCCGCCTGCTGCCTGAGCGCGTGGAGGGCCATCAGGATGCCGTGGCCGACGCCTTCGGCGGAAGCCGGGTTCTGACCAGTGACGACGCGGCCTTCGCGGCAGACATGACGCTCGAAGGGCTTGCCGCCGTCGAAGCGCGCGCCGAGGCCACGAAGCTGCGTTTCGAGCAGGAAGGGCACGGCCTTGTCCTTGCCGGCCTTCTTCTCTTCCTCGTCGGTGAAGGAATTGATGAGGCGGTCCTTCACGAAGGGCGTGCCGTCGGACAGACGCGCGCCGAGAAGACCGGCGGGTCCGTGGCAGACCGCGCCGACGACGCCGCCCTTCTCGTAGACTTCCGAGATGAGGCGCGAGAGCGCGTCGTTATCCGGCATGTCCCACATGCAGCCATGACCGCCGGGGAGATAGACCGCGTCGAAATCCTTCGCCTTCAATTCGGCGACGGGGACAGTGTGCTGCAGCGCCTTCACGGCTTTCGGATCTTTCAGGAAACGGCGCACGGAGGCCGGCCGCTTCTCTTCATCGTCCGGCAAACTCGACGGATCGGCAGGCGGCTCGCCGCCCTGGATGGACCCGAGCGTAACCTCACAGCCATCGTCGAGAAATTCATAGTAAGGCGTCGTCATTTCCTCGTAATGGAAGCCGGTATCGTCGCCGGTATCGCCGAGCTTCCCGTGGGAGGTGACGACGATTGCTATCCGTTGCTTCGCCATCTCGCTCTCCTTTCTGACTATGGAAAGCGCCTCGCGGCCGCGCCGCAAAGCGCCAGCCCCCCGTGAGGAGTGAGATAGGTTTTGCGCGCAGCGAGAAAAGCGGGGATGCGGCATTGCGTGCATGTTTCGCATAATGCCCTCACACTTCCCACCCTCCCCCAAGGGGAGGGTGGAAGAAAGAAGGAGAAAGGCTCTTTCTTCTTCGCGCCCTACTCCGCCGCCGCCTTTTGCTCCGCCGCACGGGCATGCGCCGCGATGAGGTCGACATATTGGGCGCAGAGTTCGACCGGCAGGTCGTGGCCCATGCCGTCGATGGAGACGAGCTTCGCACCCGGCACCGACTTCGCCGTGTCCTCGCCGCCCGCATGGGGCACCAGCGGATCGGCGCGGCCATGCACGACAAGGAAGGGCACGCGGACCTTGCCCAGCTCCGCGACGCGGCTGCCGTCGCCCATGATGGCGGCATATTGGCGGATGCCGCCTTCGGGGTAATACATGTGGTCGTATTCCCGCGCGACGAAGGCGTAGAGGTCTTCCTCCGACTTTGGATAGGCGGGGCTCTGATAGACGCGGCGCCCCTTCATGCGGTGACGGATCACGTCCTCGCGTTCTTCCGACGGCGGCATGGCCTGCAACGCCTTCATCGCGTCGTCGCTCGCCTTGGGCAGGTCGGGATTGCCGGTGGAGGACATGATGGAAGTGACGGAGAGGAGACGCTCCGGGTGGTGGATCGCCATGCGCTGCACGATCATGCCGCCCATGGAAATGCCCATCACATGCGCCTTGCCGATGCCGAGCGCATCGAGCACGCCGATGCCGTCCGCCGCCATGTCGGCAAGCGTATAGGGCATTTGCGGCACGCGGCCCTCGCGCACCGCCGCGACGACATCGGCGATTTTCGGCAGGCCGGAGAATTTCTCCGACTTGCCGACATCGCGGTTGTCGTAGCGGATGATGCGGAAGCCACGTTCCCGCAAGCCCTCCATCAGTTCGTCCGGCCAGCTCATCATGGTCGAGGTGTAGCCGTTGACGAAAAGGATCGGCGTGCCGTCCGCGGGCCCGCGATCCTCGCAATTGATGGAGATGCCGTTCGCCTTCACGAGTTTCTGGGTCATGGGATCAATCCGCCGCCCGCGAGACGCCGGACGCGCGCTTCGCCGCCGCTTCGATGGCGTCCGCGAAGGTTTCGACCAGCGCCAGCGGGAAATCGTGGCCCATGCCGGGGATGACGCGAAGCTCCGCACCAGGAATATTCGCCGCCGTGTCCCTGCCGCCCTCGACGGGCACCAGCGGATCGTCCGCGCCGTGCAGCACGACGGCGGGCACATCGAGCTTCTTCAGCTTCTCGCGGCGGTCGCCATTGGCGACGATGGCGGCCATCTGGCGGGCGACGCCGACGGGATAGAGCGAGCGGTTGACGTCGCGCGTGACCCACTGGCGGAGCGTCGCGTCGTCCGTCTTGTAGCCGGGGCTGCCGATGGTGTTCCAGGCGAGCATGCCGCGCTCGATGGCGGCCGGAATGTCGCCTTCCGGGGCGGGCGTCATCAGCACGGCCATGGCCTCGGGCTTGCCCTGGGGGAGCGCCGGATTGCCGGTGGTGGACATGATGGAGGTGAGCGAGAGGGCGCGCTCCGGATGATTGGTCGCGACGAGCTGCGCGATCATGCCACCCATCGAGGCGCCGGCGATATGCGCCTGCTTGACGCCCAGCGCATCGAGAAGGCCGACGGCGTCCTTCGCCATCTCGTCCAGCGCATAGGGCGCGGTCGCGGTCTTGCCGGACATCAGCGCGCCGAAGATCGCCGCCATGTCGGGCATGCCGAGATCGTCGAACTTGTGCGACAGGCCGACATCGCGATTGTCATAACGGACGACGCGGTAGCCGCGCGTGACGAGTTCCTCGCAAAGCTCGGTCGGCCACATGGTGAGCTGCGCGCCGAGGCCCATGATGAGCAGGACCGTCTCGCGATCCTCCGGGCCGAAGCTTTCATATTCGAGCGTGATGCCGTTCGCTTTTGCCTGCGGCATGGGCGGTCCTCCTCTGTGACGGATTTCTTTTGCTTTGGTGAAAATCTAACAGCACCCTTGCGCCGGGCGCATCCCAAACGATACTAATGAAGATCATTAAATCCTGCCCGGAGAGGCAGGGAAAGCGTTTTCCGGGGGAAGCCAATCATGACGCTCGAATACGATCTCTTCTGGTCGTTCCGCTCGCCCTATTCCTATCTCGTGACGCCGCGCCTGATGGAGTTCGAACGCGACTACGACGTGAGATGCAATGTGCGGCCGGTCTATCCGATCGCGGTGAGGATCGAGGGCTTCTTCAAGCAGGTGAACCCGATGTGGCCGCCCTACCTGCTGAAGGACACGGTGCGGATCGCGCAAATGGAGGGGCTGCCTTACGCCTGGCCCTCGCCCGACCCCATCGTGATGGACATGAAATCCGGCGAGGTGCCGAAAGAGCAGCCCTATATCCACCGGCTGACGCGGGCCGGCGTCGTGGCGGCGGAACGGGGCAAAGGCCTCGCCTTCCTGAAGGAGATCAGCGCGGTGATCTTCGGCGGCGTGAGGAACTGGCACGAAGGCGGCCATTTGAAGGAAGCGGCTGCGCGCGCGGGCCTCGACATGGCCGAACTCGACGCGACGGCGGAGAAGGACAAGGACCGTCTCGAAGCCGCGATTGCCGCCAACGAGGCAGCTCAGAAGGCGGCGGGACATTGGGGCGTGCCGCTGATGGTGTTCGAGGGCGAACCCTTTTTCGGCCAGGACCGCTTCAGCCATCTCAAATGGCGGATGGAACAGAAGGGGCTGAAGAAGCGGGGCTGACCTTGCGCCGGGCGCTGGACCCACGTCGCCGCTACGGCTAGCCTCCGGGCTCACAAGAACGGGACCGGACGGATTTGAGAATGCAGCGCGACCTCCACGCCATGAGCGCCACGGACTACGACCTCGTGATCGTCGGAGGCGGCATCACGGGTGCAAGCACCGCCTGGGACGCGGCGCTGCGGGGCTTGAAGGTGGCGCTGCTGGAGAAGGACGATTTCGCCCATGCGACGACGTCCGGCTCCTCGAAGCTGGTGCATGGCGGGCTTCGCTATCTCGTCAACGGCGAATTGAAGCTGGTGCGGGAATCGCTCCGTGAACGCCGCATCTGGGAGAATGTCGCGCCGCATATGGTGCATCCGCTCCCCTTCGTGCTGCCGACCTATGGCTGGGGCATGAAGGGGCCGCTCGTGCTCGGCATCGGGCTTGCGCTTTACGACCTCCTTTCCTTCGACCGCAACTGGCTGTCCGACGACGACAAGAAGCTGCCCGGATTCCGGCGCATCTCGAAGGGAAAGGCGCTCGACCTGATGCCCTCGCTCCGCCGCGAGAACCTGACCGGCGCGATGATCTATTACGACTGCCAGATGTTCGCACCGGAGCGCCTCTGCCTCGAATGCATCGAGGGCGCGGTGGAACAGGGCGCCGATGTCGCGAATTATGCGGAAGTGACGGGCTTCGAGACGGAAGCGGCGATGGGGCGCGGCGTGCGCATCACCGGCGTCCATGTCGCCGACCGGATGACCGGCGAGAGCGTGACCGTGCGCGGCCGCGTGATCGTGAACGCGGCGGGGCCCTGGGCCGACAAGACCATGGCGATGGCCGACGAGACGCCGGCGCGCCGCCTGATCCGCTCCAAAGGCATCCACATCATCACGCGCGACATTTCCGGCGAGAACGCGCTGGCGATCCAGTCCAGTATCGGCGGGCACTTCTTCGTGATCCCGTGGCGCGGCCGCACCATCATCGGCACGACGGACACCGTGTTCGAGGACGACCCGGACGAGCTTGGCGTGACGGAAAAGGACATCACGGACTTCCTCGCCGTGGTGAATGACGGGCTGCCGGGGCTGAACCTGAAACGAGAGGACGTGATCCACTTCTATGCCGGCATCCGCCCGCTGGTCGACACGACGCCGCAGGAAGTGCCGGGCGTCGAGATTGGCGAGAGTGCCCAAGAAGCTGAAAAGAAGGCGGAGAAGAAGGACAGCTACAATGCGAGCCGCGCGGCGGAGGTCTACGACCACGGCGCCGAAGAGGCGATCGACGGATTGATCTCGGCCATCGGCGGCAAGTGGACGACCTCGCGCCACCTCGCCGAACAGGTGGTGGACCTCGCGCTGAAGAAGCTCGGCCGAAGCGCAAAATGCGAAACCCACTGCACGCCGGTTTATGGCGGCGATATCGCGCGTCTCAAGACCTATGTGACGCGGGCGCAGAAGCGCCATGCATATCTGGCGGCGGACGTGGTGGAGAACCTCGTCAATTTCTACGGCAGCCGCATCGACGAAGTGCTGGCGACGGCGGATGAACGGCAGGGCGAGCGCGAGACGTTGCTGCGCCGGCTGGGGCCGGAGAACGCCACGATCGGCGTGCAGGTGGTGCATGCCGTGCGCCACGAAATGGCGCTGCATCTCGAAGACGTGGTCTTCCGCCGCACGGGGCTCGGCACGGCGGGACATCCCGGTGTCGACGTGATCGGCCAGGCGGCCGAACTGATGCGCCGCGAACTCGGCTGGGACGAGACGCAGCTCGCGCGCGAGATCGCGGAGACGACGCGGCAATTCGATACCATGCCGGGCGCCCGCAGGGAGGCAGCCGAATGACGCCGCATGTCGCCGCCATCGTGAACCCGCGCTCGGGCGGCGGCCGCACGGGCCGCGCCTGGCGGGTGATTTCCGAGACGCTGGAAAAAGAACTGGGGCCGGTGCGCGCGCATTTCACCGCCTCGCCCTCGACGCCGCATTTCCTGCCCGCGGCGGAACTGACGCGCAAGGCACTGAAGGACGGCGCGCAGCTCGTGATCGCGGTGGGCGGCGACGGCACGATCAGCGAAGTCGTGAATGGCTTTTTCGAGAACGGCGTGCAGATCAACCCGGACGCACATCTGGCGATCCTGAACGCAGGCACGGGCGGCGACTTCCGCCGCACCTTCGACCTGCCGGAAGACGCCGCCGACTGCGTGAAACATATTGCGAGCGGCAAGACGCGGCGCATCGACATCGGCCGCCTCACCTTCGTGGCCGAGGACGGGCAGGAGACGGACCGCTATTTCGACAATATCGCGAGCTTCGGCCTCTCGGGCGAAACGGTGCGCGCGGTCAACAGTGCGACCTGGCAAAAATCGCTCGGCGGCAACTTCACGTTTTTCTGGGCGACGCTGATGACGGCCTTTCGCCACAAGACAAGACCCGTGCGCATCGTGACCGATACGGGCTTCGACAAGACGCTGAATATCGGGCTCGCCGCCGTCGCCAATGGCCGCTATTTCGGCAGCGGCATCAAGATGGCGCCGGATGCGGAGCCGGATGATGGATTATTCGATCTCGTCGTGATGCGCGACCTCACCTTCATGGACCTGCTGACCGGCACCGGCTCAATGAAGGAAGGCACGCATATCGCGGGCGAAAAAGTCTCGACCGCGCGCGCGACATGGGTGACGGCGACGCCGCTTGGGCCGGACCCTGTATTGCTCGATGTCGACGGCGAGGGGCCGGGCCGCCTTCCCGCCCGCTTCGAAATCCTTCCCGGCGCGATCACGCTCCGGTGCTGACAAAAAGAGATCGGGAGAAACGACCATGACGATCGACCGCACCACATTGCGCTGGAACGGCTGGGGCCCGGTGCGGCAGGAAAATCCGCTGCCGGGCGACGCACCGCAATGGCACTGGATCGAGGAAACGTTGGGGCTTTCGCGCCTGCCCTCGACGCCCGCGGTGGCGCTCCACGACATCCGCCTGCCGCAAGGACGGCTCAGCAACGAGACGCTGACCAAGCTGCGCGGCATCGTCGGCGACAACCAGCTTCGCACCGACGATTACGAGCGCGCCTTCCACGCGCGCGGCAAGAGCTATCACGACCTGCTCTACGTGCGCGCGGGCAAGCTCGACATGGCGCCGGACGCGGTCGTCTATCCGCGCAGCGCCGACGAGGTTCTCGCTGTCGTGCAGCTTTGCGCGGACCAGGATATCGCCCTCATTCCCTATGGCGGCGGCTCCTCCGTCGTCGGCGGCATCAACGCCATGGCGAAGTCGCTCGGCGGCGCCGTCGTGACGCTCGATACGACTCTGATGACGCGCGTCGTGCAGATCGACAAGGTGTCGATGACGGCACGGATCGAGGCGGGCATCTACGGACCCGCGCTGGAAGAGCAGTTGCAGAACCACGGCGTGACGCTCGGCCATTATCCGCAGAGCTTCCAGTATTCGACACTGGGCGGCTGGATCGCCGCGCGCGGCGCGGGCCAGCAGTCGAATCGCTACGGCAAGGCGGAGAAATGGCTCGTCTCGGCGAAGCTCGCAACGCCGAAAGGCTTCTGGACGACGGAGGCGACGCCGGCTTCCGCCGCCGGACCGAACCTCAACCAGCTTGTGGCAGGTTCGGAAGGCACGCTCGGCGTCATCTGCGAGGCGGTGGTGAAAATCCACGACCTGCCGGAGCGGAAGGACTATCGCGGCTATCTCTTCAAGAGTTTCCAGGCGGGCGTCGACGCGGCGCGGCGCATCAACCATGCGGAAATTCCGGTGGCGATGGTGCGTCTCTCCGATGCGCCCGAGACCTATTTCTTCCAGACTTTTTCAGCGACGAACACGGGCGGGTTGAAAGCGAAACTGCAACGCGCCTATCTGAAAATGAAGGGCTTCGACAACGCGCCCTGCCTGATGCTGATCGGGCACGAGGGCGACAAGGACACGGTGGTCTGGGCGCAGGAGCAGACGGAGGAAATCTGCAAGCGGCAAGGCGCGCTCGCGCTCGGCACCGGGCCCGGCAAGCGCTGGTATCACGGCCGCTTCAACTCGCCCGCCGTGCGCGACCCGATGATGGACCGGGGGCTCGGCATCGACACGCTCGAAACCTCCACGCGCTGGTCCAACATGGCGAAGCTGCACGAGAAGATCGTCGAGGCGATCGACACCGCGATGGCGGCGAACATGCCGGAGCAGAACGCGCGCGGCATCGTGATGGCGCATCTGAGCCACTCCTATCCCGACGGCGCGAGCCTCTATTTCACCTTCATCTTCCCGCGCCAGCTCGACCGCGAAGTGACGCAGTGGCAGGCGATCAAGCGCGCGGCCTCGGACGCGATCGTCATGAACGGCGGCACGATCACGCATCACCACGGCGTCGGCGCGGACCACGCGCCATGGCTCGCCGAGGAGAAGGGGCCGGTCGGCATGTCGATCCTGAAAGCGACGAAGCGCGAGATCGACCCGAAGGGCGTGATGAACCCGGGGAAGCTGCTGGGGTAGTCTTCCCCATCGCTCAAACTTCAAAACAAAAGTGTCACCCCGGCGAAAGCCGGGGTGACACTGTTTTTTACTGCCCTACCCCTCCGCCACCATCTTCTTCGACATCTCGATCGCAGAGGCGAAATCCGGGACGCGGGTGACGCGGGCGAGCACGCCCATGTCCGCCAGCACGCGGGCGGGCTGCGGCTGGAGGGCGGTGACGATGACTTTCGTGCCGTTGCGCTCGCAGCGGTCGATCATGGTCTGGAGCGCGGTGACGCCGGTGGCGTCGATGATGGGCACGGCGCGCATGCGGATGATGAGGACTTTCGGCGTGGCGCCGATGCGGTCCAGCGTCTCGCCGAGGCGCATGGCGACGCCGAAGAAGAAGGGACCGCGAATGAGACTGGCGGCGACGCCCTCCGGCAGTTCGTATTCCTGCATGGGCACGAAATCGCGCGGTGCGCTGTCGCTCACATCCTCGTCGATCAGATGGAGATGCGACTGAACCTCGACCGCTTCCGACATGCGGTGCATGAAAAGGAAAGCGGCAAGGACCACGCCGACCTCGATGGCGACGGTGAGATCGACCAGCACGGTGAGCGCGAAGGTAATGAGAAGCACGGCGCGGTCGCCGACCGGCGCCTTCATCATGTGGCGGAACTTGTCGATCTCGCTCATGTTCCACGCAACCACCAGCAGCACGGCGGCAAGCGCGGCGAGCGGGATGTAGGTCGCGAGCGGCCAGGCGACGAGCATGAAACAGAGGATGAAGACGGCATGGAGCATGCCGGCGATGGGGCCGCGCGCGCCGGCGCGAATATTCGTCGCGGTGCGCGCGATGGCGCCGGTGGCGGGAAGACCGCCGACGGCGGCGGAGGCGCAATTGGCGATCCCCTGCGCGACCAGCTCGCTGTTCGAGCGATGGCGGCGGCCGGTCATGCTGTCGGCGACCATGGCGGAAAGAAGCGACTCGACGCCCGCGAGGAAGGCGATGGTGAAAGCGCTCGGGAACAGCGCAACGAGGCGCTGCATCGTGAATTCCGGGAAATCGGGGAACGCGAAGGAAGGCTCGAGGCCGGTGAAGCGCGTGCCGATCGTGTCGGTTGGAAGCTGGAAGAGCCAGACGAGCGCGGCGGCGAGCACGACGGCGATGAGAAAGCCCGGCCAGTTGGGCCGGTGGCCGCGCAGGAAGACGATGAGGCCGAGCGACCCGAGCGCGACGGCGACCGTCTGCGGCGCGATGCCGGGGAGCGCCGTGCCGAGCGCCAATACCTTCTCGATGAATTCCGCCGGCTCATGGTCGAGCGTGAGGCCGAGGAAATCCTTGATCTGGCTGGTCGCAATGATGACGGCGATGCCGGCCGTAAAGCCGGTGACCACGGGCTCGGGGATATATTTGATGAAGGTGCCGACGCGCAAGGCGCCCGCGCCGATGAGCATGATGCCTGCCATGGCGCTGGCAATGACGAGACCGTCATAGCCGTGGACCGCGATGACGTTGAAGACGACGACGACGAAGGCGCCTGTCGGCCCGCCGATCTGGAAGCGGCTGCCGCCGAAGGCGGAGATCAGAAAGCCGGCGACGACCGCCGTGATGAGCCCCTTGTCCGGCGTGGTGCCGCTGGCGATGGCGAGCGCCATGGAAAGCGGCAGGGCGACGATGGCGACGGTGAGGCCCGCGATGAAATCGGCGCGGAAATCCCCGAAGCGATACCCTTCGCGGAGCACGGTGACGAGCTTCGGCACGAAGAGGTCCGAAGGTGAACTCTTGTCGCTTCCGGCCAGTTGCTTGTCCCCCGCTCGGATCAGCCCTCCTCGACGAGACGCCGCAGTTCAGCCTTGGCGATCTTCTCGAGCGTCGAGCGCGGCAGCGCGTCGACAATCCGAATCTCGCGCGGACGCTTGAAATCCGCAAGGCCCTTGGTACAAGCTGCGTCGATCTGCGCGGCAATATCCTTCGGCGCCGCCGCCTCGCCGCCCGGCACCAGCACGAAAACCACCGGCACTTCGTCCAGCATCGGGTCGCGCTTCGCCACCACCGCGCATTCCTGGATGCCCGGGACGGTCATCACGACGCGCTCGATCTCGGAGGCGGCGACATTCTCGCCGCCGACCTTCAGCATGTCCTTGTCGCGGTCGGCAAATGAGATGAAGCCGTCCTCGCCCAGCGTCACGCGGTCGCCGGTGATGAAGTAGCCTTGCTCATCGAAGCTCTTCGCGGTGGCTTCCGGATTGTTCAGATATTCCTTGAAGAGCGAGAGGCCGGGCACGCCCCGCACCAGAAGCTCGCCCGTTTCGCCGGGATCGACGGGCGTGCCGTCCTCGCGCAGGATCGCGATTTCATAGGAGGTGGCAGGCTTGCCGATCGACATGGGCCGGTTCGGCAGGTGGATGTCGCCGACGATGCCATGCGTGATCGTTTCCGTCATGCCCCACCAGCCGATGGTCTTGATGCCGAAATAGTCGTCGGTGGGCGGCGCGGAAATGCCGTTGCCCCAATAGCGGTAGCTGTGCGACTTCGGCTTCTCCTGCCCCATCAGCGCACGGACGCAGAAGGGCACCATGGAGGTCCAGGTGCAGCCGTGGCGTTGCGAAACGCTCCAGAAGCGCGAGGCCGAGAAGCGCGGCTGCAGCACGATGGTGGCGCCGACCCAGAGCGCGGCCAGCACCGAATAGGACTGCGCATTGGTATGGAAGAGCGGCAGATAGGTGAGATGCACGTCGGAGGCGCGCAGATCCTCGTGCATGGCGCAAAGCTTGGCACCCCAGAGCGCGTTCGCATGCGTCCAGACGACGCCCTTGGGCCGCGAGGTGGTGCCGGATGTGTATTGCACACCGACGGCGAGCATCGGATCCGGCGCACGCAGCGGCACATCCGCCGCGTCGCCGTAAAGCGCGGTAAAGCTTTCGGATTTCGCGGGACGGGTCGTCTCTTTCGGCGCGGCGCCGTTATCCGTCTCGGTGACAGCGAGCCATTTGATGCGCTTGCAGGAGGCGGCGACGAGGCCGGCGAAAGCGGGCTGCGTGATCGCACCGACGACTTCGGCATGGTCGCTGAAATAGATCAGGTCGTCCTCGACGGAGCGGGCATTGGTGGTGACGGCGACGGCACCGAGATGGGCGCAGGCGTACCAGGCGATGAGGCTTTCGGGGCAATTGTCGAGATGGATGAGAACGCGCTCGCCCGTCTTCACGCCGCGCTTCTTCAGCCCCGCCGAGACCTGCGCCACCTCATGCGCGAAGGCGCGGTAGCTCCATGTCTTCGCGGCGCCCTCAAAGGGCTCCCAGATCAGGAACGGGTGATCCGGCCGCGCCGCGACATGGACGGCCAGCAGATGCGGCACATCGAAATTCGAGAACGGATGAACGAGCGGCGAGCGGAGCGCAGGCATGTTTCTCTCCCCATGTTGTTCCCAGTCCTATAGCGCATGCTTGTGCGCGGTTCCATTCCCGCTCTAGAGTTCTGACCGGGAGTACAGTTCGGGGAGGGAGCGCAACGCAGCAAAGCGAGGTTCGCGCATGGCTCCGGAGCCGAAACCGCTTGGGAAAATCGGGGGATTGCTGCTCGATGTGGGCGGCGTTCTCTATCAGGGAAGCGAGGCGCTGCCCGGCGCCGTGGAGGCGGTACGTCGCCTGCGCGAGCGCAAAATGCGCTTCCGGCTCCTCACCAACACGACGCGGACGACAAGAGCCGGGCTGGCGAAACGGCTGGCGGAGATGGGCTTCGAGGTGAGCGAGGGCGACATCGTGACGCCAGCGAGCCTTGCGGCATCGGTACTTGAGCGCGACGGCGCGAGGGCGCATCTCCTCGTTCACCCGGACCTGCTGCCCGACTGCCCGCCGGAAGCGGCGGAACCGAACGCGGTCCTGATCGGCGATGCGGGCGAGCATTTCACCTTCGAACGGATGAACCGGGCCTTCCGCATACTGATCGAGGGCGGCCGCCTCTACGCGCTCGGCCGCAACCGTTTCTTTCGCGCGGCCGACGGCTTCGAGCTCGATGCCGGGCCTTTCGTCGCCGCGCTCGAATATGCGGCGGAAGTGGAAGCGACGCTGATCGGCAAACCCGCGCGGGATTTCTTCCGGACCGCCGCGGCGGAGATGGGTCTTGCGCCGGAAAACGTGCTGATGGCGGGCGACGATTTCGAAAGCGACGTCGAAGGCGCGCTTGCCGCAGGGTTGCAGGCGGCCCTGGTCAAGACCGGCAAATATCGCGACGGCGACGGGCTGAAAGCAAAAAGAGGCGGCGCACATGTCGCCGCCTCTCTGGACGAATTCGTGGATGAACTGCTCGCCTAGGCCAGTGCTTCCTTCAGCGCCTTGGCGGCTGCCTTCACCGCGTCGCGCGCGACGTCGAGAGCGCCCTGCAGGTTGAAGAAGCCGTGGATCATGCCTTCGTAATTGACATATTCGACTTCGACGCCCGCCTTCTTGAGCGCCTCGGCATAGGCCTTGCCCTCGTCGCGCAATACGTCGAAACCGGCGGTGACGACGTAGGCCGGCGGCAGGCCCGCAAGTGCCGGCGCGCGGAGCGGCGCGGCGAACGGGTCGGCAGGATCGGCGCCGGCATTGACGACATAGTGGTTCCAGAACCAGTCCATGCCGTCGGCTTCGAGAAAGTAGCCTTCCGCGAAATCCTTGTAGGACTGCGTGCCGCGCGGCGCGTCGGTGACGGGATAGATGAGAAGCTGGAAGGCGATCTGCGGGCTCTTCTCCGCCTTGGCGCGGAGGCTGACGGCGGCAGCAAGATTGCCGCCCGCACTGTCACCCGCGACCGCGATGCGGTTCGGATCGATGCCGATTTCGGAGGAATTGGCTTCCACCCATTTGACGGCGGCATAGGCGTCGTCGAAAGCGGCGGGAAACGGATGCTCGGGCGCGAGGCGGTAATGGACCGCGATCACCTTGCAGCCGGCCTCGTTGGCGAGCGTGCGGCAGAGCGCGTCATGCGTGTCGAGATCGCCGATGACCCAGCCGCCGCCATGATAGTAGACGAGTGCCGGGCAGGTGCCGCCGGCGGCGACGGGCGTGTAGATGCGGACGGGGATGTCGCCTGCCGGGCCCGGTATCGTCCGATCCTCGGTCTTGCCGATCGGAACGCCCTGCAGGTCGAGCATGTTGGCCATCGCGCGATACATTTCGCGCCCGCCGGCGGGCGGCAGATCGATCAGCCGCGGCGCATCGGGATCGGCGCCGAGCATATCGAGCAGTGCTTTCGCCTGTGGATCGAGTGACATGTCAGGTGGCCCTCCCCGGCTCTATTTTCTTGGAGGACCCTTTTAGCCGCCGGGCCTAGGCCCCGCCAAGCGGCAAGTTTCGGCGGAGATTCAGTGGAGAACTTCGCCTTCGCGGCTGCGGCGGCCCTCGACCATGTCCAGAACGACGCTGCGCAGCATCCGCCAGGCATCGGCGCGCATGTTCTCGCCGATCTGCTCGAGTTCGCAGACCGCCGTATCCGCATAGGAGAGCGCCTTGCGGCCATGCGTATCGACCATATAGGCGGCCAGCAGGTTGATTTCGCGGTCGGTAATCATCGGCGTCTCCGGGTGAGCAATGTGTCCGGAACAACCGATTGCAACCGCCGGACCAAGGGGCCGGAGAGGAGAAATACTATTGTGAATCAACAGTTTAATGAATGGCCGGCGATCCGGCCCTCAAGCCCTGCGGCAAGGATTACCGGAACGGAAACGCCGTCACCGGCCAAATTTGCCGCCTTCTCGCCCTACCAGGGCTCGGCATGGGTGCGGACATCGATCTCGAAGCTCCACGCGGAGCGCTTCTGGCGGTGGAGCTGGATGTAGATGTCGGCGATGCCGTCGAGGTCGATGAGCCGGCCTTCCTGCTCCCGCTGCGCCGCATATTGCGGCACCATGGTGTGGAGCTTCTCGCCCGCGATGCCGCCATCGATGACGACATGGCCGACATGGAGGCCGAGCGGTCCGAATTCCTTGGCGGCGCTCTGCGCGAAGGTGCGCAAGCCTCCCTTGGCGGCGGAGAAGGCGGCGAAGCCTTCCTTGCCCCGCATGCTGGAGGACGCGCCGGTGAAGAGGAGCGTGCCCTCGCCGCGCGGCGCCATGTGATCGGACGCCTCGCGCGCGAAAAGGAAGGCGCCATAGGTGCAGACGCGCCAGCAGCGCTCGAAATAGTCGGCCGCCATGCCGGACACCTTGCCCGGCATGTTGTTGCCCGCATTGTAGATGGCGAGCGCGACGGGGCCGGTCTTCTCGGCACAGTTCCAAAGATCGATCACCTGCGCTTCATCGGTCACGTCGCAGACAATGGCCGTAGCCGCGCCGCCTTCCGCCCGGATTGCTTGCGCGACCGCTTCGAGCTTCTCGAGCGTGCGCCCCGCGACGAAGACATGAAGCTCCTCCCCCGCGGCCTTGCGCGAAAGAACCGCGCCAAGCCCTCTATGCGGGCCGACACCCGCCACGATCGCCGTCGCCACCATATCCAAAGCCTCCCGCTGGATTCGAACTGGAGGAGATATGGGTGAGTTCCAATAAGAGACCAAGAGGAAAAGTGAACCCCTAGCCGGCGAAGCCACCTTCGTCGAGGAACCCTTGCTCTTCCGGCGTCGTCTCGCGACCCAGGATCGCATTGCGGTGGGGGAAGCGGCCGAAGCGGCGGACAATGTCGCGGTGCTCGATGGCGAACTTCATCGTCTCGGGATCGTCGAGGCGTTCGCTGAAATAGACGAGACCGCGCTCCTGCGCCGCAAGGTCTTCGGCATGCATGAAGGGCATGTAGAACCATTTGCGCGCCATTGCCGGCGTCTCGACATCGAAGCGGCGGCGGATGGCTTCCTCCGCCAGCGCCAGCGCCTTGGGGTCCTGAAGGAAGGCGTGGTGATCGCCCCGGTAGAGATTGCGCGAAAACTGGTCGAGCACGAGGATCAGCGCGAGCGCGCCTTGCGCATCGCCCATCCATTCATCGAAACGCCCTTCGGCGGCGGCGCGATGCGCCTCGCCGAAGCGGCGCTTGATGTCGGCGTCGAAGACATCGTTCTTCGCGAACCATTTTTCAGGGCCCGCGCCGAACCAGAAATCGAGAACCTCGCGGGGACGGATGCCGGACATCGGGTCTCAGTTCACCATCCGCGCGCGGCCTTCCCAGAAGGGAGCCCGCAATTCGCGGCGGAGAATCTTGCCGGACGGATTGCGCGGCAGCGCCTGGATGAAGTCGACCGACTTGGGCACCTTGTAGCTGGCGATGCGCGTCTTTGCGAAGGCGATGATTTCTTCCGGTGTCGCCTGCTCGCCGGGCTTCAGCACGACGATGGCTTTCACGGCCTCGCCCCACTTCTCGTCCGGTACGCCGATGACGGCGGCATCCGCAATGGCGGCGTGACCGAACAGCGCGTTCTCGACTTCGGCCGGATAGATGTTTTCGCCGCCCGACACGATCATGTCCTTCACACGGTCATGGATGAAGAGATAGCCGTCGGTATCGAAGAAACCAGCATCGCCGGTATAGAACCAGCCGTCGCGGATCGCATCCGCCGTCGCCTCGGCGCGGTTCCAGTAGCCCTTCATGATGGAGCCGCCGCGAATGACGATCTCGCCGACCTCGCCGACAAGCACGTCGCCACCCTTCTCGTCCACGACACGGATTTCCATGCCGGGGTTGGGGACGCCGCAGGAGCGAAGCTTGCCCCTGGCCGGGTCATGCGCTTCAGGCGGCAGGTTGGTCGCGCCGCCGGCGGTTTCCGTGAGGCCGTAGACCTGCACGAAATCGGCGCCCGCGAAAGTGGCCTGCGCGCGGCGCAGCACGTCCTCCGCGATGGGCGACGCGCCGTAGAGGATCTGGCGGATGCTGGAGACATCGGTCTTCGCCAGGTTGGGCTGCTGCAGCAGGAAGAGGATGACCGCCGGTACCATGAAGGCGATGCTGAGCTTCTCGCTCTCCATGAGCTTCAGGATCACCTGCGGATCGACATCCTTGAGGATGATGTTGCGGCAGCCATGAAGATTGCCGAGCAATCCGATATTGACGCCGGCGACATGGAACAGCGGCATGCAGACGAGCACGACATCGTCCGGCTGCCAGTTGGCCCAGCCTGCCTTCGTGCCCTGATGGAAGATCGAGATGTAGTTTTCATTGGTGAGCTGCACGCCTTTCGGGTGGCCGGTGGTGCCGCTCGTATAGAGCTGGATCACATCATCGTCCGGCGCGGCGGGAAGCATCGGGTCTTCCGCCTTGGCGGCATCGCGCCAGTCGTCGAAGGAGGTCCAGTCGTTGCGGCCGCCATCGAGCGCGATCACCTTGCGCACCGTCGGGCATTCCGCCAGCACCTTCTCCACGATGTCGTAGAACTCGGCGCCGACGAAAAGGATTTCGGTCCCGGAATCGTTGAGCACATAGGCGACTTCCGGCGGCGCGAGGCGCCAGTTGATGCCGACGACCACGGCCTTGGCCTTGAAGGCGCCGTAGAGCATCTCGAAATAGCGGTCCGAGCCCTTGCCCATGAAACCGATACGCGCATCCGGCTTGCAGCCATCGGCGATCAGTGCCTGGGCAACCTGGCTGGCGCGGCGGTCAAGCTCGCCATAGCTCGTCTCGCGGCCCTCGAAGACCTGCGCAATGGCATCCGGCCTTGCCGCGGCCTGCGCGCGCGTGATGTCGGCAACGCATTTCACTCGTTCGGCATCGAACATTTCCGGTCCTCCCCATTTGACCCGTTTCGTCGCTCGCGGCCCTTTCCGGGTCCTCTTGCGCGCCAGTGTAGCCAGCCTTGCGGGCGGGGCAAGCGGAGCCGGGGCCTGCACACATATTGTTGAAGTCGGCTTGCCGCTGGACGCAACGTTCCCGCCCGCTAGACTGCCTGCAAACAGAACCGCCATACAGGGAAGGAACGACAGAGATGGCCCGCATCCCCTATTTCGATCCGGCTAACGCGACCGGCCGCGCCAAGGACGTCTACGAGAAACTGCCCAACCTCAATATCTTCCGGATGCTCGGCCATTCCGGCGACATGATCGACGGCTTCATCAAGCTCGGAAACGCGATCCTGATTCACAGCGAACTCGATCCCGTTCTCCGGGAAATCGCCATCGTGCGCGTAGGGGTACTCAAGGGCGCCTCTTACGAGGTCTATCAGCATGAGGCGATCTCGCGGAAGCTCGGCATGTCCGAGGAACTCATCAAGGCGATCCACGAAGGCCCGGACGCGAAGATATTCGACGAGACACAACGCCAGGTGATGCGTTTCACCGACGATGTGGTGAAGAACACACGCGCGTCCGACGCGACCTTCAATCCGCTTGCCGAGAAGCTCGGCTACAAGCAGCTTCAGGAACTCGTCATCACGATCGGCTTCTACACCACCGCCTGCTACTTCCTCGAAACCTTCGATGTCGATATCGAGGATGCGGGACACAAATCCGGCGTGAAGCTGCCGGGCATGCGGGACTGATCCGATGGCCCGCATTCCCTATCCCGATCCCGCCTCGCTGCCGCCGGAAAATCGCGCGTTGCGCGAAACCCTGCCGCAACTGAACATATTCAGGATGCTCTCTGGCGCGGGTACGTCGTTCCCGGCCTTCATGAAGCTCATCAACGCCTATCTGAACGACGGCGTACTCAACCCGGAATTGCGCGAACTCGTGATCCTGCGTGTCGGACACCTTTGCGGCTCGTCCTACGAAGTGCATCAGCACAAGCGCGTCTCGCGCATGCTGGGGATGACCGCGGAACGGATCGAGGCGGCGTCGGGAAAACTGCCCTCGCCGCTGTTCAACGAGACGGAAAACGCCGTGCTCACCTTTACGGACGACCAGGTGGCGAATGTGAAGGCCGACGCAACGCTCTTCGCCGCCGCCCACCGGCACCTCGGCGATGCGGGAATGCAGGAACTCGTCATCGTCGTCGGCATCTATCTCCTCGTCTGCCGCTATCTCGAAACTTTCGAAATCGAAATCGAGGAAGAGGACATACCGACAAGCGGGCTCGACGAAATAAAAAGGAGCATGGGAACGCCATGACCGAAAAGCAGGGCTATGTCCGGCCGCTTCCGGCGGAATCGGAGGGCCGCGCGCCTGGACGGGGACGGCTTCAGGGCCGCCGCATCCTCGTGGTGGGCGGCGGCCAGCGCGTGCTCGACGCCGCGAGCGACCCCGTGGGCAACGGCCGCGCAATGTCGCTGCTGTTCGCGCGCGAAGGAGCGGAAGTCGCCGTGGCGGACATGAACCTGCCATCCGCGAAGGAGACGGTGGCGCAGATTGCGAATGAAGGCGGCAAGGCAAGCGCCATCGAGGCCGACATCTCGAAGCCGGGCGACATCGAGCGCATGGTCGCGGAAGCCGAAAAGGCGCTCGGCGGGCTCGACGGTCTGGTGCTGAATGTCGGCATCGGCGTCGGCGGGCTCGGCCTCGAAGGCGCGACGCCGGAAGATTGGGACAAGGTGCTCGCCGTCAACCTGCGCGGGCCCATGCTCTGCTGCAAGGCGGCGCTGCCGCGGCTCGCGGACGGTTCGCCCGTGGTCTTCATCTCGTCGATCGCGGGACTGATCGCGGGCTCGCGGCTGCCCGCCTATGACGCGTCGAAAGCGGCGCTTGGAGGATTGATGCGCCATGTGGCGCTCGAGGGATCGCGGCGCGGCATCCGCGCGAATATCGTCGCGCCCGGCCTTGTGGACACCCCGCTCGGCCGCGTGGCGACACAGGGCCGCCCCTCGCGCGGACGCACACCCGTACCGTTCGGACGGCAGGCGACCGGATGGGAGATTGCCTATGCGGCTCTCTTCCTCGTCTCCGACGAAAGCGTCTATGTGACTGCTCAGACGCTCGCCGTCGACAGCGGGCTCACCGGTATTTCCTGAGCGGTCAGGAGGCCGCGCGATAACCGAAGCAGCGCGCAACATTCGCGGTACGGTCGCGGATCGCGTGCAGCTCATCCGGCCCGAAATGCGGCTTGTAGTATTCGGGCGGACGGAGACGCATCCGGGCGCGCTCGACGATGTCGGGAGAAGAGTCGAGCCGGCAATGCTCGATGACCCGCTTCATGACGGTGCCCGGCGTTTCGCAAAGATCCTCATAGCGAACGACCAGCACGGCTTCGGCAAGCGCCGGATTGGCCTCGAAGCGTTCCGCGAGATAGCCATAGACTTCCGCCCATTGCAGCGCCCAGCCTTCGGCCTCCTTGCCTTCGGCCCAGAGTTCCGCGATCTCCGCCACCACGCCTTCGTTCCCGCAATTGATGGGCACGCGGTCGAGCCCGAATTCGAAATGCCCGGCCCGCGCCAGATGCGCACGCGCCTCCGGATGTTCGACCTCGCCCTGCACGAACAGACGATGCTGCTTCATCAGCGAGGCGATATGCCAGACCGGGCCGCGAATGGGCACCACGAAACGCGCATCGGGAAAGAGTTTCAGGAGATAGTCGAGCCGCGTCGTGTTGTAGTTGGCCTTGGCGAGATAACGCTCGCCTCCGCGCACGAAGAGCAGCTTCCTTATATGCGCCCGCAGAAAATCCTCGAACTCCGGGTGAGCCGCGTCGTCCGAGAAAGTCTCGTCCCAGACGCGCTTGTGGAGATGCGGAAAGAAATTCATCCAGATCGGCTCCTCGAACGCCTCCGGGCTTTCGGAAGTGACGTAGATACCGTCCTTGTGTGCGCGCTCGGAGGGCCGGTCCTCCTTGAAAGGCATGTAGTCGACCAGCTTGTTCCAGAGGATCGGTGTGAAGAGCGGCGGGAAATCCCGGTAGCGCTGCGTTGCGACCTGCGGGTGCTCCGCCAGAAGTTCGAGCAGGACGGTGCTACCGCTGCGCGCAAGGCCGCTGACCCAGACGGGCGAGGTCACCGGAATATCGTCGAACCTGTCCTCGAAGAGCCGCGTCTCGATTTTCGCCAGCGATTGCATCAGCCGGGGCCGCTCGTAAAGGAGGCGGCCTACGACATCCATCCAGGGACTGACGGCGAATTTGTCGGTCGGCGCCGGGGCGGCGGACGAGGTTTCCATGGTCATGCGATTTTCCCCACTTTCTTGATGATGAGCGAGAAGGCGACAAGCAGCGTGAAGAAGAGAACTTCCCAGCCCCTGAGCCATGACGGACCGAAGGGCAGCACCTCGACGGCGGGGAGCGAGAGTTCGATCCGTTCGACGGGGCCGGCCTCCGGCAAATATCCGGCAGGGTTGCCGATCAACGCATTCCACCAGTGCCGCTTTTCGACGACGGGAACCGGCCTGGCCAATGGCACGTCGGAGACGATCTCGCCATCGGCAGCGCGCACGACGACACGGCGCTCCATCATGCGGGCGTCGAAGGCGCCGGGCCGGGCCTCCGCCGTTACGGCCTCGCCTTCCTGCGGAAAACGATAGCCGTAGTCGTTGGATATCCAGACGAGAAGCGCCAGAACGGGAAGCGACGCCGCGACCGCCGGCGGCAAGGCGAGCCAGAGCCGTTTGCCGGCCGTGCGAAAGACGCGCGATATGAGCGGCCATGCGCCGTCGAACTCACCGTCATAGGCGTTGAGTTCGCGCCGGGCGGCAAGTGCGGCCGCTTCCGTTTCGACGAGTTTTTTCTGCGGCGACAATATCTTGTAGAGCCACATCGACAGCAGCGATGCGACGAGCGCCCAGACGACAAGCCGGAACGCCGGCGGCAGTGGCGCCAGCGGCATGTCGAGCAGACGGAACAGCGGTGAAGGCAGATCGAAAAAACCCATCCCGCTACACCGGTTCTAGCGGACCGCCGATGATTTCGGCCGGTCGCTGCGAGCCTCGGCGAGCTGCTTGCGGCGGCGCATCATGCGGCGGATCGGCCAACCGACCACGAAGACGGCGGCGGCACCGACCGCGACAAGAACGCCGATCAACGCACCGATGACGCTGAGGCCGGCACCGGGGCCTACATAGGCCATGGCGGGACTTGCAAAAGCAGCCACGGCGAGGAGGGCAGTGAAAAAGACCGTTCTTTTCATCATCTGTTCCTTTCGTGCGAGGGATTGGACGGCGCGGGGCGGAAAGACGGTTCGATCTCGCTGGGCGTGTAGCGGCGACCCCAGGTGACGATCGGAATCTGGCTGTCGTCTTCGCCGCCGCGCACCGGATTGACGAAATCCCAGACGATCTTTCCTTCGGGCGAAACCTCGATAAGGCGCCCTGCCTCCGATTCCGTGATGAGCGTGTTGCCGTTCTCCAGACGCATCGCTTCCGAACGCAGCACGCTCTTCAGCGGATCGCGTTTGCTGCCTTCGTATTGCCAGACGATTTCCATCGTTTCGGGCTTGAACTCGATGACGCGCGAGCCGCCGGGACCGTTGTAGTTTCCGTTATTGTCGAAGAGGAGGATGTTGCCGTTGGCAAGCGGCTCGGCATCGTGCTGGCCGACCCAGGGGCCCAGCGTGCCCCAGACGATTTCCTCCTTCACCGGATCGAACACCGCAACGAGCTTGATATTGCGGAAAGAAATCATCAGGTCGCCCTCGCGCGCGATGTTCATGGCGGCACCCGCCTCCGCGCCGACTTCCTTCACCGAGTTCGTGTGCAGCGGGTCTTGCGCGCTGCGCCGGCCAAGCCCGCCAAAGAGCCATTTGAAGCGCGACTGCGCGACGGCATCGAGCAGCGAAATACGCTTCCGCACCTCGCCATCGGGCGAAAGGATGACGAGAAAATCCTCGATCAGAGGCGGCTCGAGATTGCCCTGCCCTTCGACCGGCTCATGCCGCATTTCATGTGTGAGCGCATAGACGGTGCCGTCCGCGCCGACCTCCGCATCGTGATGCGCGCGCTCGTCGAGATAGGTCCAGAGGATATTGGAATCCTTGTCGAGCTTCACGAGACCGAGGCCCCAGGGCGTATCGCCCGAGCCTTCATAGACCGCGAGAAGGTCGCCGTTCGGATACATGTAGGATTTCCGGATATAGACGAAGGGCCCGAGCGAGCCGGCGGTCTTCTTGTCCTTGTTCCAGATTTTTTCCGGTGGCACGTGCCAGCGATGCACTTCGTTGCCGCTCATATCGACGAGGAAAGCGCTTGCCTCATGCGAAGAGCTGTAGAGCGTGTAGCCGTTATAGGCTTCGTCGCCGAAATAGGTGACGACGCCCTTGCCGTCGGTGCGCGCGTCATACCACAGGTCGGTTTTGTAGGGATCGTCGTATTGCGTCGCCTTCGCGTAGAGCGCGTGGGCCGCTTCATGCGCATTCATCAGCAGCCGATAGGGCGGCACTTTCGCGAGCACCACATAGGCGCCGGCAAGAAAGGCGAGCAGCGAGATGCAGACAAGGAAGATGAGCGGCGCAAGCCACCCGTTCGGCTCTGTTCCCTCATCGGGCGACAGACGGTCGGAAGGGCTCGATTCTGCGTGATAGGTCATGGCTCCTGCCTGATCGATCGCTAGATATCCGCCCGGCAGCGATGGAAACGGCAACGCGTGGCGAGAAAAAGACAGAAGCGGGGCGATAAGGTGGCACGTCTTCTGCGTCCGTCGCCGAGCCCACTTGATCAGCTGACGCAGGGGCACCTTCACTCACGCAGGCGTGAAGGCCGCCGGGTGGACAGGATTTTGTGCGGCGTCGATGATCCCCCGCCAAAGGGAACCGGGGAGGCCGCCGCCATGCTGACGCTCTACGAACATCCGCTATCGCCCTACGCGCAGAAAGTGAAAATCTCGGCGCGCGAAAAAGGACTGACACTCGACCTCAAGACGCCCGACGGCATCGGCGCGGGCGGCGCCCAGGGCGAATTCGTCGGCGCCAATCCGCGCGCCGAAGTGCCGGCGCTGATCGACGGGCCCGTGCGGATATTCGATTCGACCATCATCCTCGAATATCTGGAGGATAAATGGCCTTCCCCCGCCATGCTGCCCGCAACACCCGCCGATCGGGCCCGCGTCCGCATGATCGAGGAAGTTTGCGACACGCATTACGAGGCGATCAACTGGGGCCTCGGCGAGATCGGCTGGTTCGCCCGCGCGACCGGGGAGAAGGCCGACGAAATGCGCGAGCTTGCCGCGACCCAGACCGCCCGGATTCACTCCTGGCTCACGCGAGAACTCGGAACCGCCGACTGGTTCAATGGCGAGACTTTCGGCTGGGGCGATCTGTCGGTCGTGCCTTATGTGAACGGCTCCGCGGGCTTCGGCAACGCGCCGGACGAAGGCTCGGCGCTGGGCCGCTGGCTCGCCCGCGTCAACGCGAGACCAAGCGTCGCCCTGACCGCGAAAGAAGCGCGGGACAGCATTGCCGGCATGACGTCCATTGCGAATGTGCTGGAACAGGGCCTCTTCAAGCGCGAGTATCGCGACCACCGGCTTGAATGGATGATGAAGACAGGCGGCGTCGAGATCGTTCTGGACGGCCTCAAGAAGAACAACATCCGCTTCAGCTACGACTTCGAATAGGAAAGCCATGTCCGTCAACGCGCAATCGATCATCCTGCATCAATACGACATCTCGCCCTTTTCCGAGAAAGTACGCGTCGTGCTCGGTATCAAGGGCCTCGACTGGTTCGCCTGCGAGGAGCCGGTCATCATGCCGAAGCCGGAGCTGGTCGCGCTGACCGGCGGTTACCGGAAAATTCCGGTGATGCAGATCGGCGCCGATATTTACTGCGACACGCAGATCATCATCCGCGAACTGGAGCGGCGATTTCCGGAACCCTCGATTTTCGTCGGCGGTGACCGCGGGCTCGGCTGGGGCGTCGGGCTGTGGACCGATCGCACGTTTTTCATGGCGGCCGTGGCCGTCATTTTCGGCGGCGCACCCGATGCGATGGGTGAGGAGTTCAAGGCGGACCGCACGAAACTGATGGGACGCCCCTTCGATACGGATGCGATGGTGGCCGGCGCGCCGATGATGGCCGAGCAGTTGCGCGCGCATCTCGGCTGGGTCGACGAGCAGCTCGGCGACGGCCGCGATTTCCTGATGGGCGACAAACCCGGCATCGTGGATGCGAACGCCTACTACAATCTCGCCTTCATCCGCTGGATTTTTCCGGCGGGCGCGAAGAGCGCGGACGCAATGCCCCGCCTCGCGGCGTGGGAACGGCGCGTGGCCGCAATCGGTCACGGCAACCGCCAGGACATCCCGCGCGAGGTAGCACTGGACATAGCAAAGGCGGCAACCTCGACGGAGGCCGTTAAGGCCGATCCCGGCGAACCGAACGGGCTGAAGCCCGGCGACCGTGTGACCGTGATGGCAGACGATTACGGCCGCGATCCGATCTCGGGCGAACTGGTTTCATCCTCCGCGCAGCATATCGCGCTGAAGCGGAACGATCCGCGCGTCGGCGATGTCGTGGTGCATTTCCCGCGCGCGGGCTTCCTTGCGATGCGAGCCTGACATGACGCTGGAACTTGGCACCATCGAAGGTTTCTACGGACTGCCGTGGGACTGGGAAGCAAAAGCGGCGCATGTCGCCGCGGTCGCGCCGCATGGCTACGGCTTTTATCTATATGCCCCGAAGGCGGACACGTTCCTCCGCCGTCGCTGGACGGAGCCGCATCCCGCGGACGAGGCGGAACGGCTTGCCGCCTTCGCCGGGCACTGCCGTGCGCACGGCGTGCGCTTCGGCATCGGCCTCAGTCCTTACGAACTTTACCTGAATTTCGACACGGCGGCGCGCGAGACGCTGATGCGAAAGCTCGAAACCCTCGATGCCATCGGCATCAACGATCTGGCCATCCTGTTCGACGACATGCGCGGAGACCTGCCCGAACTCGCCGAAAAGCAGATCGAGATCGTGAATTGCGTGGCTTCCTGCACCAAGGCGGATCGCCTGATCGTTTGCCCAAGCTATTACTCGGATGACCCTGTGCTCGACCGCGTGTTCGGCGCCCGCCCGGAAAATTACCTGGAAACACTCGGAGCGACACTCGATCCAGCTATCGAGGTCTTCTGGACGGGACCGCGCGTCTGCTCGAAGGAGATGACGACAGCGCATCTTGAGCGTGTGACGGAAACGCTGCGGCGCAAGCCTTTCATCTGGGACAATTATCCGGTGAATGATGGCCAGCGCATGTCCCCCTTCCTGCATTTGCGCGGCTTCACCGGCCGGGAAGCGGATATCGGCGCGCATATCGCGGCGCATGGCGTGAACCCGGCATCGCAACCGATGCTGAGCCGTATTCCGATGCTGACGCTTGCCGCGCTTTATCGCGAAGGGATGAGCTACGACGCCGTGACGGCATTTCGCGCGGCAGCTACGGCGGTTGCCGGCGCGCCTCTCGCTTCCATGATCGAAGAAGATCTGGTCCTCTTTCAGGACAAGGGACTGGATGTCCTGACGGAAAAGGAAACGGCGGCGCTGCGAACCCGCTACGCCGCCGTAGATCATCCCTGCGCCCGCGAAATCGTCCAATGGCTCGACGGATACTGGCGCATCACCAACGAGATCGTGCAGACGCAGTAGCGTCAGCGCGCCGTCATGCCGCCATCGATAACGAGTTCGGTGCCGGTCATGTAGCGCGACTCGTCGGACGCGAGGAACACGATGCCCGCCGCGATGTCGGAAGGCAGGCCCGCATAGCCGAGCGGCGTCGCCACGGCGATTGCATTGGGATCGATGGCATTCGCACCGTCGGCAATGGGAAGAACGCTGGAGGCAACCGAAGCCGTACCGCCCGGCGTCATCTTCTGCCAGATCGCCGTGTCGATGATGCCCGGATGCACCGAGTTGACCCGCACGTTCATCTGAGCCTGCGCGCATTCGAGTGCGACGGCCTTGGTGAACAGGCGAACCGCCCCCTTGGTCGCGCAATAGCCCGCGAGACCCGGCGCGCCTTGCAGGCCGGCAACCGACGAAATATTGACGACCGAGCCGCCGCCCGACGCCGCGATGAGGGGGATGCCGTGCTTCACGCCGAAGAAGACGCCGTCCACGTTAATCGCCTGCTGGCGCGACCAATCCGCATGGGACATCTCGAAGACCGAGGCGCCGATGGCGATGCCGGCATTGTTGACGAGGATGTGGAGCGCGCCGAATTCGGATTTGATCGCCGCGACGATTTCCTGCCAGCGCCCTTCGTTCGTCACATCCTGCTTGTGGGTGGAAGCTGTGCCGCCCGCCTTGCGGATGAGGTCCGCCGTCTCCTTGAGGCCGGCCTCGTCCACATCCGTGACCACAACCTTGGCGCCTTCCGCCGCAAGCGCGATAGCCGCGCCCCGGCCGATGCCGCTTGCCGCGCCCGTTATCAGTGCCACTTTGCCGCTCACCCGACCCATGATTTTCTCCCTGATGCTTTTGATTGTTTTGGCGATTATTTGGCTTGAGTCTTAGGGTATCGGCCCTAGCGCCGCAACGCCCCACCCCTCGGCGGGGGAAACGATAAAAAAGTGCCCTTGTAGAAAAATGTACCCCGGTCTATTTTTGTCGGGAATAAAAGGATGGGTGGATGACGAAGCTGCTGAAGACCGCCTCGAAGGACACGGCGCCCGACACCGTGCCCCCTCGCCGCGCCGGCAAGAAAGAGCGCACCCGTCAGGAAATCTACCGGACGGCAATGCGCCTGTTCGCCGAAGACGACTACGACAAGGTAACGATAGAGGACATCTGTGCCGGTGCCGGCGTGGCCAAGGCGACCTTCTTCCTGCACTTCGCAGGCAAGGCGGCGCTCATCACCTCCTTCAACGAGGAAATCACGCAGTCCATGGCCGAGCGCCTTGGCGAGCATGACGGCACGGCGGAAGAGCAACTGGTTTTCCTCGCTTCGGTGTTCGAGGAAGCCTGGCGCGACAATGCGACGGTCATGCGCAAGATGCTGAGCGAGTTCATGGACCAGCCCGCGAAACACCTCGTCGCGACCGATCTCAACAAGAGCGTCATCGACCTCGTCGCTTCGATCCTCCGGCGCGGCCAGGAAAGGGGCGAATTCCGCCCCAGTTTCACCCCGGAAGTCGGCGCCGCCGCCATCGTCGCGACGTGGAGCGCGATCACGGCCTGGTGGCAAGAGCACCCGGACACAGACACATCGGCTTTCAACAGCGAATTTCTCGACATCGCCCTCAACGGGCTGAAGGTGAAAGACGGAAGCCGGAAATAGAGTCGCCCGGAAACGAGCCCCTGGCTACGATCCGGCAACAAGAATTCGCAACAGGAAACGTCAGGAAAGGATCAACAGAAATGGCCGGCAAAAAAATGCGCTTCGGCGCCTTTATCGCGCCCTTCCACCCGCTGAGCGAGAACCCGACCCTCGCCATCGAGCGCGACCTTGAACTCGTCCAGTGGATGGACAAACTCGGCTACGACGAAGCCTGGATCGGCGAGCATCACTCGGCCGGGTACGAGCTGATCGCCAGCCCCGAAGTCTTCATCGCGACCGCCGCCGAACGCACGAAACATATCCGCCTCGGCACCGGCGTCTCGTCGCTCCCCTATCACCACCCGCTGATGCTGGCCGACCGCATCAATCAGCTCGACCACATAACGCGCGGCCGCGTGATGTTCGGCGTGGGTCCCGGCGCGTTGCCCTCCGATGCCTTCATGATGGGCATCGAAGTCGCCAAGCAGCGCGACATGATGGACGAGGCTCTCGATGTACTGGTGCCATTGCTGCGCGGCGAAACCGTGACAGCGAAGACGAGCTGGTTCGAATTGAACGAAGCGCGTCTGCAGATGACACCCTACTCGCGGCCCAGCGTGGAAATCTCCGTCGCAAGCCAGGTCTCGCCGACAGGTGCGACGGCGGCCGGACGGCATGGCCTCGGTCTTCTGTCGATCGGCGCCACCTCCGCCGGCGGCTTCAACGCGCTCTCCACAAACTGGGCGATAGCGGAAGACAATGCGAAGGACTGCGGCAAGGCGGTCGACCGCGACCAGTGGCGCCTTGTCGGCCCGGTACACATCGCCGAGACGCGCGAAAAGGCGCGCGAGAACGTGCGCTTCGGCCTCGAAAAATGGCTCTATTATTTCCGCGAAGTAGCGGCGCTGCCGCTTGCACCGTCCGACGGCTCCGATCCCGTCGATGCACTGATCGCATCCGGCATGGCCGTGGTCGGCACGCCGGACGACGCGATCGCACAGATCGAACGTCTGCAAAGCCAGTCGGGCGGCTTCGGCGCCTTCCTGCAGATGGCGCATAACTGGGCCGACTTCGAACAGACGAAACGCTCCTACGAACTGATGGCGCGCTACGTTTTCCCGAAGTTCCAGGAGCTGAACGTGAACCGCGAGGCTTCGCTCGAATGGGCGAGTACCAACCGTCCGACATTCATGGGCCAGGCCATGATGGCGGTGGGCACGCGCGTCGCGCAGCATATCGAGAAGAAGGGCACGGAAAATATCCGCCCGGAAATCCTCGAAGCGATGGGCCTCGGCAAGAAGCCCGACGCCGCTCAGTAATCACTAAACTCGAAATGAAACGGGCGGCTCGCAAGAGCCGCCCTTTTTTGTCGGGACCGAATATAGCTAGAGCTTGAAGTTGCCCGCGCAAATCCGGCCGTAGAGCGTTTGATCGACGGGCACGTATCTCTTCTCCGTCGGACAATTGAAATAGATCGGCTCGGCAATGGTGGACGGATCGAAACCCTCTTTCACCAGTTCCACCTTGCGGTGTTTGAAGGTGCCCGTAACTTCCATTTCGGGCTGCAGCCGCAGAAAGACCGGCACGGCATAATCCGGCAGTTCCTTCAGCATCTGCTCGCGGAACCTGTCGAGATCGAGAGAGCCGTTCTCCGCGACGATGGAAGCCATGCCGGCACGGCCGTCCGCGCCCGGTACATGCACGCCATAGACGTTCGCTTCCTTGACCCCCGGAAAAACGGAAATTGCTTCCGCCACCTCCGAGGTCGCAACGTTCTCACCCTTCCAGCGGAAAGTGTCGCCGATCCGGTCGACGAAATAGAAATAACCGAGCTTGTCCTGACGGAGGAGATCGCCGGAGCGAAACCAGGCATCTCCTTTTTCAAACACGTCCCGCAGGATTTTCTTTTCGGTTTCTTCCTTTTTTGCATAGCCGTCGAAGCGGCCCGTCGGCTGATCCGGATCGTCGGAAATACGCCCCAGTGCCTCGCCCGCCTCTCCCGGCTCTGTACGGATACAGAAGCCGTCCGGCCCGCGCACCGGCTTCTCGTTCTCGATGTCGAATTTCACGATCTCGACGTTGAACTTTTTCTTTGCCCAGCCAGGAATGCGGCCGATGGCACCCGGCGTACCGTCGAAATTCATCAACGCCACATTGCCTTCCGTCGCGCCGTAGAACTCGAGCACATGCGGAATCTTGAAGCGCTTCTGGAAGGCCGGCCAGATTTCCGGGCGAAGACCGTTGCCGACCACCATCCGGAGCTTGTGCTTGCGCTCTTTCGGATGCGGCGGCGTATTGAGCAGGTAGCGGCACAGCTCGCCGATATACTGGAACAGTGTCGCCTTGTACTTGACCGCGTCGTCCCAGAAATGGGTGGCGGAAAATTTTTGCCGGATAATGACCGAGCCGCCGACCGTGAGCGCGGTGCCGACAGCACAGACGCCGCCCGCGGAGTGATAGAGCGGCAGCACGAGATACATGCGGTCCTTTTCCGTGGCATTCGTGCCGGCGGCGAACGCGCCCATCATCGACAGAAGCCGGATATGCGGAATACGCGCCGCCTTCGGGTTGCCAGTCGTACCGCTCGTGTAGATGAAGAGGGCATCGTCATCGAGCGTGACGTCCTTGCGGGTATCGGCGGGCAGCGGGCCGTCCTCATGCTGGGCAAGGGCCGCGTTCAGATCGTTCGCGCCCTGCACCTGCCCGCCCTCGGCCCAGACCGTCATCGGCCGCTCGAGCTGGTCGGCGGCGCTTGAATAATTATCCGCCAGTTCCGCACCGAGGATTACCTGATTGGCATTGGAGATGTTCAGGCAGTGGGCAAGCGGGCCTTTTGTGAGATTGGTGTTGATGAGGGCAGCCGTCGCGCCCGCCTTGACGATGCCGAGCCAGGCGATGAGATATTCCGGCCGGTTCTCCATCATCAGCGCCACGACGTCGCCCCGGCCGATGCCCTGCGATATGGCCCAGCGCGCATAACGGTTCGCCTGCGCGTTGAATTCGCCGTAGGTGATCTTGCGGTCCTCGAAATAGATCGCAATGTTGTTCGGCTTGTCGCGCGCGAGCTCTTCGAGCTTGTCCGAGAAGGTGCCTGTCGGGTTTTCCTTGATGGCCGTCAGCTTCTTCAGCGTGCGGATAGCCGCCCTCGCGAACGTGATTTCGTTGCCGATCCGCTTGACGAGACCCATATCCGTCGTTCCTCCTGTTTTTCCATAGCGCGCCGGGCGCTTTCGTCTTTTATGCCTTCGTGGCGGCAGGACCGTCAAGAAAAGCCGGGTTCCGTGACGTCAAATCGGCGTTATCGGCCTTCCATAGGAAGCAGGCGTGACAGCAACGCAGGACGGCGCCATTATCCCGCGCTGCAAGAAGGGCCATGAGCGGCTCCAATCATCAAAGCCGGGACAATGGACGACAAAGCGGACGATCAGGGGGAAATCATTCTCGACGTGATCGGGCAGCGCTGCCCGCTGCCGGTGTTGCGGGCCCGCAAACGCCTGTTGCGGCTCGACCCGGGCGCGCTGCTGAGAGTTTTCGCAAGCGACCCCGTCGCACGGATCGACATGCCGCATTTTTGCGCCGAGGCAGGCCACGAGCTCGTCGAAACCCGGGATCGCGGCACATGGATCGAATTCCTGATCCGGCGCGGCGAGCAGGTAGACGACCCGGAGGATATCGCTTCAAAGCCCGTCAGGGATCTTCAGCCGTAGAATTCCTCGGCCAGGATCGCATAGAGAAATTCGTCCCGCCAGCCGCCATGGATATATTTGCTTTGGCGGAAAACACCCTCGCGGCGCATGCCCAGCTTTTCCATTACACGGGCAGATGCCTTGTTCCGCTGATCGCAGGTGGCGACAATGCGTTGCAAGCCCAGTTCGCGGAACCCGGCATGAGCGAGCCCTTGCGCCGCTTCGAGCGCATAGCCTTGCCCCCAGTAATCCGGATGCAGAACATAGCCGATGTCGGCCGTCCGGTTGTCCCAATCGGCGAGTTTCAGCCCGACACCGCCGATGAGCCTCGGCCCATCGCCACGCCGCGCGGTACCCTTGCGGATGATGGCCAGATCGAAATTGACCCTCGGCCGTTCTTTCTGGTCGTCCAGAAAGGCGCGGATTGTCTGCTTGCTTTGCAGCAGCGTGTTCGGCCCCCAGATGAGGTATTGAGTGGCTTGCGGGGTGGAGGAATAGGCATGCACTGCCTCCAGGTCCCGCGAGACGAAGTCCCGGAGAAGAAGCCGCGGCGTCTCGATCGGCAGCGTCAGGGTCGGATCTGGCGAAACCCGCCGGCGCAGCCTCATTTCCGCCCCGCCTGCTTGAGCACCGCCTTTTGGGCATCGCGAAACCCGACAACGATCTCGCCGCTCGCCGTTTCAAAGACCGGGCGTTTGATGAGCGCCGGATGCGCCGCCATGAGCTTCAGCGCCTGGGCCTCCCCGGCATTCTCGGTTTCACTTTTCGGCAGGCCGCGCCATGTCGTACCGGCTTTGTTGAGGAGCGTTTCCCAACCGGCTGCTGCTGCAAAACGCCTGATGTCGGCGGTTTTGAGCCCATCCGCCCGGACATCGCGGAAACGATACGCAACACCCTCCTCGTCAAGCCACTTCAAGGCCTTGCGGCAGGTATCGCAGTTCTTCAGCCCGTAAACGGTCAGCACCGGCCCCATTCCCTCGCCTGCAACGCTTGATAAGCAGCATAGCGGGGGATGACGCCGGTGCCAAAGCCCGGAAAGAGAGAGTTAAGTTGAAGACCTCAGGCGGCTTTTTTGAGCTTGCCGTTCTCGCGGTAAATCTGCTCGGCAGCTGTCGTGATCGGTTCGACCGCCCTGTAGACGGCAGGTTCCTGAATGTTCAGAAGCGAGCGGACTTCGGAGAGCGGCTTCGCGAGCATCGATTCCCAGTCCGTCTCCGGCAGCCATCCCGCCTGCTTGCCATGCCGGTAGCCCTCACGCACCACGCGCCAGATACCTGCGTTCGGAACGTGTTTCGCCGTGACGCGGGCACCCACCAGAACGATGAAGCCGATGCCGCGATTGCGGGTCTGTGCATAAGTGAAGGCAAGCAATGCGAGTTCGCCGAGGCCGTCGCGGCCATAACCGGTCGTCACGTGCCAGAGATCGTGCTGATCGCGCAGGCGCTCGCCGAAAATGCGCTGCGCCTCCGGACGCTCTTCGAGAACACGCACTTCCTGACTTGCGGCAACGAGACCGTCGGCCGTGAGGTTTTCCCCGGCCATGAATTCATAATAGGTCCGGCCCAGCGTGCCTTCCGGCAGGCTGGAGAGATAAGCGCGGTCGTTGAGCGCGGCGATGAGATCGCGCTTCTCGGCGACGATACGGCGGCCGTTTTCCGTCGCGATGAAACGCTGGAACTGCCTGTCGATGGCGCCGCCGGAAAGGGCATCGATGATCTTGAAGACCTGACCGGTATCTTCCTTGTCAGCGATAAGGGCGCGGATCGCGCGCAGAGCCTTCAGCGGCTCGATGCGCTTGCGGCGAGATTTTGCCACAACCTTGCCGTCAAACTCTGTTGGGCTTGCAATCGTCATTGAGAGTATCCCGTTGCTATAATGGTTCTACGCCATCAGCCTTGAGCAAGAAATAAGATATACTGACATTGTTGTCAATATAAATCGGACCTGAAAAGGAGCCTTGTGTGTCCAGCGTTGCGAAAAGTCCTGCCGCAAAAGCCGCTCTGCCTGAAAAAACGGCGGAAAAGGCGCCTAAAAGGGTCCGGCGCACGGCAGAGGAAGCGCGCCGTCTGATCCTGGATGCCGCCGAGGAGCGACTGGCAAAGCAGGGCCCGGAGGGGCTCCGCCTGCAGGATATCGCTCGCGATGTCGGCATCTCGCATCCGGCGATTCTCCATCATTTCGAAAGCCGCGAAGGGCTGGTCCGTGCATTGATCGCGCGGGCCAACAAACAGCTTCGAGACACGATGCTGACGGCGCTCGGCGGCGGGCATGTCAGCACGGACGCCGCCGACCACATCGACCATGTCTTCAGAGCCCTGAGCGATCGCGGCACGGCCCGGCTCCTGTCCTGGCTGCTGCTTACCGGTCGCGCTTCGGAAAGCTCGGATGCCCACAACATCATGGGGGAGATCGTCGCGGCACTTCAGGCGCGGCGCGAGGAATATGCCGAGATGAAAGGCAAGCCCGCACCGGACAAGGAAGACACATTGTTCATGGCGATGCTGACGGCGAATGCCGCTTTTGGAGAAGCGATCGTCGGCAGGCAACTCGCGGAAGGCGCCGGCCTGGATCAGGATGGCATAAAGCGCTTTCGCGCCTGGTTCGCCAAGCTGCTGAACGACCATTGGGACGGCGACAGGTAAGGCGGCCTTATTTTCCCTTCCGCCCAAGCAGACGGCGCATCGCCGCCACGAGCCGTTCGGAATCGAGTTCCGGCCTGATCACGCGCGCGACCATCAGGCCGTCGAGAAAGACAGACACCAGACTTGCAAGCTCGGCAGCCTCCGGCACGGCGATATTGCCTTCCTGCCGAAGGGCGCTCGCGAGCAACTGGACTTCCGTGTCGTAGAAGCGGGCGATCGCTTCATCCGTCCTGGGCGAACGCCGGCCTGAATGCGCATAGTCCAATATGATTTTCAGAAAGCGCGTGATCTCGCCGAACAGAAGAAGATTGCTCGAAAGCCAGGCATCCAGACTGTCGATGCCGCCGCGCTCGCGCCTTATCTCTTCATAGGCGGAAAGCGCGTCCGCCAGCGCCTTGCGCACCACGAACTGGAAGAGATCGTCCTTGTCCTCGAAATAATAATAGATCAGCGCGGGATTGATGCCCGCCGCTTCGCCGAGCTCCTTGTTCGATACAGCGGCGAACCCCGACTCCGAGAACAATTTGAGAGCGGCCGCCGCAATCGAATCGCGGCGTTCTTCGTTCGGGCTTTCCACAGGCGGCCTACCTGCCTTGCGGGCTTTTCCACTCCCGGCTGCTGTCGCGATATCGGACTTCCGACCAGGCTTCTTCATGACCCGTTTCTTCTCGTTGGACGGCGAGGCGCATCATCGCATTGCGGGACGAGGGATGGCCGGCCATGCCTCTTCCTCGGCTTGCTTCAGCATAGTTTCGAGGTCCTGGATGAGTCGGTCCAGCATTTCCCGGCCCACGGCGGCGGAAGAGCCCGAGGGCTGCCCGACGACGCCGTTCGGGGTCACCGCCGGCATGGCGTAGCGCCATATCAATCCCACCGTGACGTCCTCTACATCCTCCGCCCTTTCCATCTGGACGCTGTCCGGATCGATGGCCATTACCATCGAGGTCTCCGCCACATTCGCGTGAATGTCGGCGGCGTCGGAGGTGTAGAGACGAAGAGCCTCGTCGGAAATTTCCCAAAGCCCCCGCGTCGCAAACCGCGCATGGGGATATTCATAGCGAAGCTGCAGAATGGCGCTTTCGATGGAAGGTCCGTTCGTCGCGTGTCCCGAGATGAAAAGAAGCCGGTCGATGCCCGAATTATCGATGGCCCAGCGGGCGAGCTCGCAAACCACCCTCGTCAGCGTCTCCGGCGAGAGCGACAGCGTGCCCGGCCATGCGTTGGTGTGGCCATAGGAACAGCCATAGGGAAGCGCCGGCAGCATCGGCACGCCGCGCCTCCGGCACGCTTCCCGGCAGATCGTGTCGGCGAGAAGCGTGTCGGTGCCGGTTGCAAGGTGAGGCCCGTGCTGCTCGGTAGCGCCGATCGGCAGGACCGCAAGCGAACGTCCTTCGGTTTTGACCAGATCGCCCAACTGGGGACCTGTCAATTGCGCCCAGGAAGTCATTGTCGCGCCTCCTCTTTCGATCTCTCAGACAAAAGTCAGGTATTGATCCCGTTCGGCGGGCGAGACCGCATAGAACTGCGCCTCCCATTCCTTCTTCTTCTGCGCGGCGAAGATATCGACGAAGGCGTCGCCGAGCATTTCCCGCGCAAAGACGCTCGCCTCGAATGCTTCCGTCGCCTCCAGCAGGGTGCGAGGCAGCCGCCGGACATTCCGGCCCGCCCTGAGCGACGCTTCCAGATAGAGATTGTCGTTGAGCGGCTGACCGGGGTCGATCTTCCGATCGAGACCATCAAGCCCCGCATAGAGGCTCAAGGCGGAAGAGAGATAGAAATTGGCGCTCATGTCCGGGGCACGGTTTTCGATGCAAGGCCGGTTCATCGGCAGTCGCAGCATCGCTGAGCGGTTGTTTCTGCCATAGGCCTGCAGCACCGGCGCCCATGACATATCCGGCATGTCGCCGCGCGCGATCAGGCCCTTGTAGGAATTGTGCGTTGGACAAGTTATCGCGCAAAGCGCTTCGGCATGTGTGAGCAACCCGCCGGCGAAATGGAGCGTCTCGTCCGTTGCGTCGAGACCGTAGCCGCGCGCGATCTCACCGGCCTGGCGCGCCTTGGCATCGAACAGATGTTCGCCCGTCCGCGTATCCATCAGCGACATGTTGTGATGCGCGCCGGACCTGAAATCGTTGCTGAAGGGTTTGGGCATGAAGCTCGCGACGGCGCCATGCGCGCGGGCGAGACTCTTCACCATGAAGCGGAAGAAAGTGAGCCGGTCCGCCGTCGTCAGTGCATCGGCATAGCCGAAATCGATTTCGAACTGGCCGTGTCCGCCTTCCTGATCGAAAGAATAGAGCCCCCAGCCCAAATCTTCGACATAGCGCGTCAACTGTTCGAGAAACGGCCCGGCGAGAGATATCTGGTGGAGATCGTAGGCGGGCGTCGGACCGTGAAAAGCCTCGTGCTGAAGAGGCGCGAGACCTTCCGGCGTTCGCCGGTAGACATAGAACTCCGGCTCGATGCCGAGATTGAATTTCAGGTTCTTCGCCGCGGCTTTCGCCAGCGCCTTCTTGAGAATGATGCGGCTGCAATTCTCGTAGGGCGCGCCGTGGAAATAGAGGTCGGATGCAAACCAACAATACTTCCTGTCCCATGGCAGGATCGTCGCCGTCGCGAGATCCGGAACGGCGGCGCATTCATCGAAATGCGGCCCGACAAGCCCCATGCCTTCGAGCGCGCCGACGGTAAAAAGCTCCGATCCCCGCACCATGTCGGCAAGATGACTGATGGGAACGCATTTCGTCTTCGAAATGCCGTGCACGTCGACATAGGTCGCAAAGCAGTATTCGACACCCTCGCGGGCGAGACGTTCTTGCAGGTCCGTTGCTTGTTGCGGGTCGGTCATCGTCAGTCCCTTTGTCGGCCGCTTACGCTGTTGTGCACTCACCCCAGACGCGCCCGGGCCGAGGCGTATCGATCTGGTAGTCGGTGGCGTGTCGTGTGAAAAAATCCCGTCCGAATTGTTCGGCGCTTGCCAGTGGCCGATGCGGATCCCGTCCGACGTCGCCGCGCGCATTGCCGTAGCCGTGAACCGTTCCGGTGAAGGTCGATTTCGTGTAGCGGCTGTATTCCTGAATCTGGTGGACGATGCCCGCCGCAACCGTCGGGAACGTCTCTTCGGAACTCAACAGAAGCCCGACCCGCTTTCTCGTCATCCGCTCGACGACCGAAGACGACTGCGGATGAGACGCCGCGACGTAACAGAACATTCGGTCGAAGAAAGCCTTGAGCTGAGCCGACATGCCGTACCAATAGACGGGTGTCGCCACGATAAAACCGTCCGCAGGCAGAAAGTCCTCGAGGAAAATCGCGCGGAAGCCATCGTCGATACCGCATTCGCCGTCCGCTCTGCGGCACTGACGGCAGTCCCTCAGGAAACGCGCGACGGCATCGTCAGCGAAAATGAACTTCGTCTCGTGGCCGGCTTCGATCAGTCCCTTTTTCACGGCCTGCGCCAGCGCGGCCGAATTGCCGTTCCGCCGGGGGCTGCCATTGAGGATGAGGGCTTTCATCGCTTCTCTCCGAATTCCGTCGCCGGTTTCGGAGTCGTATTCTAATTTAATTAATCAGTCAATTAAATATATGACCGGCTTCTGCAAGGTTGATTCAGGGGACGTTTGGCCGAGTTATCCCGCGACTGTCATCAAACTGTCATCGAACTGTCACAAGTACACTTCCATCCGTGCACAGATGATATTTCGGGGATAAACCCTGCTCGAAACCGGCCCGCCGGACCGCCGCGCCCGCCGGCAAAAACCGGGGACAAGTTTCATTCACGGAAACTTATCCAGCAAAAAGACCGTCTCCTGCCAAACCGGGTGGAATGCGGTCAGAGCGGCACGGGGAAAAATCCGGATGGGCCCGGACGAATGGCGAGCCACGGCTCGAACCATCGAAAGGATTGGTGCCCCTGGCCGGACTCGAACCAGCACGTTGTTGCCAACAACAGATTTTGAGTCTGCCGCGTCTACCATTCCGCCACAGGGGCCCTGAGCGCGGGCGCATCATAATGGGCTGGCCCGCGCCTTCAATCGAAAAGAAGGCGGGGCCGATATGCGGCGACAAGGCACGGGACAAGGGGCGGGGCCCGTGCTTGAATGCCGCCCATGACGGAACGCATCCCCTCGAACGCCATCCCCTGGATCCTGATCGCCGTGAGCGTCGCCACCCTCGCGGGCGCGCTCTTTTTCGAGCATGTGCTTGGATATGTGCCCTGCTCGCTCTGCCTGCAGGGCCGCCAGCCGCATTATTTCGCCATCGGGGCGGCGCTGATCGCGGGCATCCTGTCGCGCGAGGCGAATATCGGCATCGGCGTCCTGGTCTTTCTCGGGCTCTGCCTGCTGGCCTATCTCGCCGGGGCGGGCCTGTCGTTTTACCATGTGGGCGTCGAGTACAAATGGTGGCCGGGACCCGACACCTGCGGCGCCGGCGGCCTCGTCGCCAACTCGCTCGAGGATTTGCAGTCGGCACTCCATGGCGGCGCGAAGGCACCGCGCTGCGACGATGCCGCATGGCGGCTGTTCGGCATTTCGCTGGCGGGGTTCAACATGCTCATCACTTTGGCGCTCGCCGCCCTTTCCGCCCTGCCCCTGCTGCGCTATTTCCGTGAGAGCAGAGGAGAGGTCTGATGCCCGCCACGCCGAAAACGCCCCGCGTCTCCGCGCAGCCCGGCCGCGCGCGCGATGCCGCCATCGAGGAAATGATCCGTGTCGACCACGCGGGCGAGTATGGCGCGGTGCGCATCTATGAAGGCCAGCGCGCCGTCTTCCGCTACCTGCCCCACAAGCAGGAAATCGCCGCCGCGCTCGAGCGCATGGCGAAGGACGAGGAAGTCCATCTCGCGCGCTTCAGCGAAATCGTGAACGAACGCGGCGTGCGGCCGACGGCCTTCGCGCCGGTCTGGCATGTGGCGGGCTTTGCGCTCGGCGCAGCAACGGCGCTGCTCGGCGAGAAGGCTGCGCATGCCTGCACCGCCGCCGTGGAAGAAGTGATCGACGAACATTATCGGTCGCAGGTGAACCGGCTCGACCAGATGGGCGAAGAGGAGGAGCCGCTTCGCGACACGATCGAGAAGTTCCGCCTGGAAGAAGTACAGCATCGCGACGAGGCGATAGAAGCCGGCGCGAAGGAAGCGCCCGCCTATCCGCTGCTGTCCGGCGCGATCAAGGCCGCCTGCCGGCTTGCGATCAAGGTCTCCGAAAAAGTCTGACGGGCCTTACGGCTCCAGCTCGCTGTCCCAGTAGAGATAGTCCTGCCAGCTCTCATGCAGATAGTTGGGCGGGAACGCGCGGCCGTTCTTGTGCAGATCGCTCACCGACGGCCGGAACGGCGCCTGCATCGGAAACATCGCCGCCTGCTCCGGCATCTTGCCGCCTTTTTTGAGATTGCAGGGCGCGCAGGCCGTGACGACGTTTTCCCACGTCGTCTGCCCGCCGCGCGAGCGCGGGATCACGTGATCGAAAGTAAGCTCGTGCCGCGCGGTGCAATACTGGCAGGTGAAGCGGTCGCGGAGAAAAAGATTGAACCGCGTGAACGCCGGAAAGCGCGTCGGCTTCACATAGGATTTCAGGGAGACGACGCTCGGCAGTTGCATTTCGAAGGTCGGAGAGCGCACAAGCGTTTCGTAGGACGAGACGATGTTCACGCGGTCGAGAAACACCGCCTTGATCGCGTCCTGCCATGACCAGAGCGACAGAGGGTAGTAGCTGAGCGGCCTGTAATCCGCATTCAAGACAAGAGCCGGACAAGCATCCGGCGCGGCAAACGTTCCGTGCACGCCACCCTCCTGAGGCCATAGGGCTTCAAAACGACCGGCCTCTCAACTGCCTGATCTTACTATATCTGGTGCGACGGCTTTGTGAAGCCGCCAACTCCTGGTCCCCGGCTCAACCCGTTACAGCCGCGCCGGCCAGCCTGCCGGCAAAGGCGTCGGCAAGGAAACGCCCGCCGAGGTCGAGCCCTGTCTGGTCGATGCTGTGTCCGAGGCCCCGCGACACATGCCATTGCACCGAAAGCCCCGCCTCTCCCAGCGCCTGAACCGCCTGATGCATGCGCGAAACCGGCAGCATGTCGTCGATATCGCCATGGACCATCAGGACCGGCGGACGGCACCTGAGGTCGGCGGCGAGACGCTCGGGAGCGGCAAGGGCGCCCGAATAACCGAGGATGCCGACCGGCGCGATCTCCCGCCGCAACCCCACATGAAGCGCCATCATGGTGCCCTGGCTGAACCCAACAAGAGCGAGTTGCGACCCGTCGAGCCCGCGCAGCTTCAACTGATCGTCGATGAACCGGTCGAGCAGCGGCGCGGCCGCATCGACCCCGCGCTCGATCTCCGACGGATCGAGCCGCGAGATCGGAAACCATTGGTAGCCCATCGGATTGCCGTCGCAGCGCGCGGGCGCGTTGGGTGCGACGAAGGCGGCGTCGGGCATCAGCCGCTGCCAATAGGGCGCGAGCGAAATGAGGTCGTCGCCATCCGAGCCATAGCCGTGACAGAGGATGACAAGCTGCTTCGTCCGGCCGCTTGCCGCCGCCACGCCCGGTCCGCTCAACGTCATCGTTCCACGCCTCCTCTTCCGCCACGCGCCCATGCGGGCTATCAATGCGGCCCACACTAAGCCTCTCGAAGCCGGGGTTTCAATGCAGGAGAAGACAGGCGGGCCCGAGGTTCTGCGCTTTGCGCCGAGCCCCAACGGCTGGCTCCATCTCGGTCATGCCTATTCCGCGCTTTTCGCCTTCGATCTGGCGAAGACGCTCGGCGGACGCTTCCTGCTTCGCATCGAGGACATCGATACCGGCCGCTGCCGCCCGGAATACGAGCAAGGCATTTACGACGACCTCGCCTGGCTCGGCATCGAATGGGAACGGCCGGTACGCCGTCAGTCGGAACATTTCGACGATTACGAAAAGGCGCTGAGGCGCCTGCAGCAACTCGATGTCGTCTATCCCTGCTTCGCGACGAGAAAGGAAATCAACGACGCCATCGCCGCCTCCGGCATTCCCCTCCGGAACTGGCCGGTGGACCCGGACGGCGCGCCGGTCTATCCGGGCATCTACAAGGAAATTTCGCGCGAGCGCCGCAACCATCTGATGTGGGAAGGCCGCAGCTATGCCTGGCGGCTCGACACGGAGAAGGCGCTTCGCATCGCGGAAACGATGACGGGTGCGCCCGTGACCTTTCACGAGGAAGGCATCAGTCCGGGCGGAGACAACGGCACGCTGGAGGTGAAGCCCGAACTCTTCGGCGACGTCATCGTCGCCCGCAAGGATGTGCCGACGAGCTATCATCTGGCGGTCACGGTGGACGATGCGTTGCAGGGCGTGACGCTCGTGACGCGCGGCCAGGACCTGTTTCCGGCAACCTACATTCACCGCATCCTGCAGGTGCTGCTTGGCCTGCCCGAGCCCCGCTATCGCCATCACGGTCTCATCCGCGACGAAACGGGGCGGCGCCTGTCCAAAAGCGCGAAGGACATGGGCCTGAGGGAACTCCGTTCCGCCGGACATACACCGGTGGAGATCCGGCGGATGGTAGGTCTTTAAGCCGCCCTTAACCATGAACGCCCGGCCCGCCCGTCTGGCGCGAAAGCTGCTTCTGAAGCTTCAAGAACCGGTTTTCATCCCCCAAAGGGACAGAAACCGTATTTTTTCGAGCCTCAGGAGCCCTCAATGGCCGGCGCAAGCACATCGGTTGTTTCGAAACAGCGCATTAACTGGATCGATACGGCAAAAGGCCTGACGATCATTCTGGTCGTGATGGAACACACGACCTTCGGCGTTTCGAATGCCATCGGCCATATGCCGCTCGTTTTCGGTGCGATCGCGGAGTTCGCGAAACCTTTCCGGATGCCGCTCTTCTTCCTCGTCGCCGGCCTCTTCGCCTACAAGGCGCTGTTCGGCGACCTGCGGAAATTCGTCGACGGCAAGATCGTCCATTTCGCCTATTTCTACGTGCTCTGGTCGGTCATCCAGATCGGCATCAAGATGATCCCCCATGAAGGCGCATGGCAGGTCACTTATGTCGACCTGCTGATGATCCCGATCCAGCCTTTCGCCGTGCTCTGGTTCATCTATTCGCTCGCGATGTTCTTCGTCACCATGCGGCTGCTGCGCGAGGCGCGGCCTTTCTTCGTCTTCTTCTTCGCTCTCGCGCTTTATTTCACGCGGCTCGATACGGGCTGGATGCTGCTGGACGAATTCGCCTGGCGCTTCATCTGGTTCGTTACCGGCGTCTATGGCGCAAAGCAGATATTCCAGATCGCGGACTGGGCGCGCGTCTACCCGGCGAAGTCGGCGGGTCTTGCGGGCCTCATGCTTGCCTGCGTCGGCACCGTCGTCTTCTCGCATCTGGTCGACATCCGCGCGCTCGAGTTGCTGATGGGCTTCGCCGGCGCGGGAAGCGCGATCATGCTGGTAAGTCTGCTCGCATCGCGCGGGCTTGCCGGACCGATCGCCTATGTCGGCCGTCATTCTCTCTATGTCTTTCTCACGTTCTTCCTGCCCATGGCGACCATGCGCATCGTCCTGACCAGGCTCGGCCTCGACAATGGCGATCTCATTACGCTGATCTCGACGACGATAGCCGTCGTGACGCCGATCCTCGCCTTCAGGCTGGTCGAGAATACGCCGCTCGGTTTCGCCTTCGTCCGGCCGGACATGTTCCGGCTGACGACACCGCGCGCCCGCAAGCCGAACATCGTGATGGCGGCCGGCGGCGACTGAAATCAGCCGAGGAAATATCCGAGCAGGATCGTCAGCGTGACGAGACTGATGCCGGTCGAGAGCACCACGGTGCTCGACGCCGCGCCCGGCGCCGCCCGGTATCGGTTGGCGAGGATCGAGGAATAGACCCCGGTCGGCATGGCGGCAAGCAGCGTCGCCGCCGTGACCCAGAGCGGCTCCAGCTCGAACACATACTGCGTCATCGCGAAGACAAGCGCGGGATGAACCGTGAGCTTGAAGAAGGTCGTGATGGAGGCGGCGCCGACCGAGCGGCGGATGCTGTAGCGCGTGAGCATGGCGCCGAGCACGAACAACGCGCAGGGAATGGCCGAGCGCGCGATCATTTCAAGCGTCGTGTCGACGATGCCGGGAAGCGGCACGCCGAGTTGGCCGTAAACGACACCGCAGGCAATGCCGATGATGACGGGATTGCGCGCCGTGTTGACCAGACCCTCTTTCAGAATTGCCCCGAAACTCGGCAACTCCTCGCCCTCGCGCGTACGCGTCAATTCCAGCAGGAAGGTCGCGATGGTGAAGAGAATGATCCCGTGGAAGGCGAGAATGAGGAAGACCGGCGTGCCCGCTTCCGGTCCGAAGCCGGTGAGGATGATCGGCAGGCCGAGCATGATCGTGTTGCCCTGGCCGCAGCCGAAGCCGAGCATCACCGCATCGGAAGCCGGACGGCGAAGAATGAAAAGCGCGATCAGCGACCCCGCCGCCCAGACGGCGAGCATCGCGCCGTAATAGGAAATCCAGAGACCCCAGGGCAGCGACGATGGAAATTCCGTTCCCGCGAGATTGCGGAACAGCAGCACCGGCATGGCGAAGGTGAAGACATAGGTGTCGAGCCCGTCGACACCCGCATGGCTGATGAGCTTCGTGCGGGCGCCGAAATAGCCGAAGGCGATGATGCCGAAGATCGGCAGCACGAGGCTGAGGGCAACATTCATCGGGTGTTCCGGGCGGCGGGTGAAAGGCGGGCGGACCTTATAGGCCGCCATTCATGCCGTCAAAACACTACCAGTCGTAGAGACCCGTGAACTTGCGGAAGCCCGCCGCCTCGGCCCAGCCCGCCCATTGCTCTTGCACGCGCCTGGTGACGGCGGGGCTGCCGCCGCCCTGCCCGACACCGAGCATGAGAAGTTCGCCGCATCCGGCAAAGATCGGTTCCGGCTTCGGCAGCGAAGCGCCGCGCTGCATACGGGCGATCGTCGAATCCTCGATACCGTCCGTCAGCAGGATGAAGCGGACATCGCCCGCCGAGCAGTCGACCTGCTGCGACATGGTTTCCATGAAAGACACGATATAGGTCCAGTCCTGTGCCTGGAGCTTGCCCTCTTTGACGAGCTGCGGCATGGCCGCGACAAGCGCGGATACGCCTTCGGCCACCGTCTCCGGCCGGGCGCGCGCCGAAATCACCTCGTCGATCTTGAGCGGATTGGCGCTTGAATCGTAAGCGCCGAAAGTCCGCACCATGAGGCGCGAGCGAACGGGCAGCTTGTCGATCTCGGCGGTGAGGCGCTTGGCGACACGCGCCGCATAGGCCGGATCCTCGACCAGCGGATTGCTCTTTGAAATATCGAGTCCGACCACGACGGTCTGCGGCGGCGCGGGCGCATCGACGGCCGCGGCGGCGCCTGTCAGCGCCCATGCAAACAGCACCCCTGCAAACAAGGTCCGCCCGTGACGCATGCTCATTCGCCGGCCGTGAAGCTGGTTGTCTGGCCCGGAATGCGGCGCGGTCCGCTGCTTGGCGGCAGCAGTTCGCCGATCGGCTCACGCACCGCCTCGAGACGCGCGGGCCCAGCCTTCATGGCATTGCGCGAGCGCCGCGCCCACCAGTCGTCGAACAGCTTTTCATAACGCGCGAGATGCCGCGATTCCTCGCAGGCCTTCATCCGGTCGGAGAATTGCGAGGCCGCGCCATTGAGGAGCGCAGGCTCCTTGCGCCGGCCGAGGAAGCCGCGGCCGCCGGAACCGTTCGAAAGCGCCGTCTTGCCCTGCCGCCGCGCCTCTTCGAGGCCCTGCTCGTAGCTCCGGCATTCGCGCATGAGGCCGGTCCACAACAGATGCCGCCGGTTCTCGGGGCCTTCCATTTCGGAAAGCGAATGGCGATTGCCGTCATACTCCGCTTCCAGTGCGGCGAGCCGCTCCATCTCGACGCGGCGGTGCTTGAAATCGCGCGCCTGGAATACGCGGCGAAGCGACTGCACCGCATAGTGGATGCAAAGAGCGGCAACGCCCGTGACGACGAGGAAGACGATGCCGAGAGAGGCCATCCACGCAAGAGGCTGCCAGCCGCGCATCTGATCGACTTCGCTGGCCGTGCGCGCCGTTTCCTGCGTCGCCTCGGTCGCGATGCCGAGGCCGGCCAGCGCGTTGCCGAGCGACGAGCCGACGCCGCCGTCGCTTGTCGCCGCGACGCCGTTCGGCAGCGACATCAGCGCCAGCAGAAGGCCGACGCCGAGCAGCATGGCGAGCGCGAGCACGAAGACGATGCGCACGAAGAGCGCCTTGCCGAAGGCGCCGAGCTGCTCGTAGAGGATATGCGCCGCGACGGTGGCGAAGAGAACCTGCATCGACTTGAAGGCGACGGAGGAACCGAGCGCGCCCGGCAGTTCGAGGAATTCGTTGGCGAGCGCCCGCGTCCAGAATTCGCTGACGATCATGTAATCGACGACCAGCGCGCCGAGCGCAATGAGACCGACGATCAGGAAGGCCAGAAAATGGAAACTGGCGAACCGCGCCTCGCGCTCGCTCGCCACGTAATTGCGCGTCATCTGTCCGCGCATGTCTTCGGAGATGAGAGAGACCCGGCTGTTCATGCCTTCGCCCTCCGGCCGAAGAAGCCCTTGCGCTTGGGCGCCTCCGCGACCGCCCCTTCGAGCGGCGCGGCGAGACGTTTCGCGAGTTCGAGAATTTCCCTTTCCAGTGTCTCCTGCCGCGCGCGACGCCGGGCAAGCTCGGAGGCATAGGCGGAGTCGAGTTCCGAAAGGCGGGAGAACACGTGAAGCTCGGGAAGAGGCTCGACGCTGCGCCCATAGGCCCATGCCGTCTGGTTCTGGCCCGTCTGGTTCTGGCCTTGGGGGCCCTTGCCGCTACTCGTCTCGAAGCCGTCGCTCATCAGCCCGGTCCTTTCCTGACACATCCCGCGTTAATACCCGAAAAGTGTAACACCGGAAGAAAGGCAAGCGGACTCCGCGAAAAATCGGATCGTCGAGAGAGGAGAAGCCCGCCACACCTTAACAACCTGTCCCATTGAAGGACTCCAATGCGGCGGAAACATTATGGGAATATGGCAGGAATGTGATCGCGTCCGGGACGCGTCACGCCGCCTCGTCCGTGTTGTAGTCCACGAGGCGGACCACATCGGCCATGATGTCGTTGATCTGGAAATCCTTCGGCGTGTAGATCGCGGCAACGCCGGCGGCGCGGAGTATCTCTTCGTCGTCCGGCGGGATGATGCCGCCGACAACGACCGGGATGCCGGAGAGGCCCGCCTCGCGCATGCGGTCCATCAGTTCCGTCACCAGCGAGACATGGCTGCCCGAGAGGATCGAGAGGCCGACGACATGGACCTCGCCGTCCTGCGCCGCTTTCACGATCTGCTCCGGCGTGAGGCGGATGCCCTCATAGACGACATCCATGCCGCTGTCGCGGGCGCGCACAGCGATCTGCTCGGCGCCATTGGAGTGGCCGTCGAGGCCCGGCTTGCCGACGAGGAATTTCAGCGGGCGCCCGAGCTTGGACGAAACCGCCTCGACCATTTCACGCACCTTGTCGAGATCGCCCGGTGCATTGCGCGCGGCCTTCGAAACACCCGTCGGTGCGCGGTACTCGCCGAAGGTCTCGCGGAGCGCCGTGCCCCACTCGCCGGTCGTGACGCCCGCCTTGGCGCAGACGATCGAGGGCTCCATGATGTTGCGGCCTTCTTTCGCCGCGCGGCGAAGATCGGCAAGGGCGGCTTCGACCGCGGCGGCGTCGCGCGTCTCGCGCCACTTCTTCAGCGCCGCGATCTGCTCCGCCTCGACGCCTGCATCGACCACATGGATCGAGCCCGCGCCCGTGGAGAGCGGCGACGGCGCCGATTCCTCGTATCTGTTGACGCCGACCACGACCTGCCGTCCGGCCTCGATTTCTTCGAGCCGCGCGGAATTGGATTCGACGAGACGCTCTTTCATGTAGGCGCTCTCGACGGCGGCGACCGCCCCGCCCATCTCCTCGATGCGCGCCAGCTCCTCGCGGGCCTCGGCCTTCAGCGCCTCGACCTTCGCATCCATCACCTTCGACCCGTCGAAGATGTCGCCATATTCGAGAAGGTCGCTTTCATAGGCGAGGATCTGCTGTGCGCGGAGCGACCATTGCTGGTCCCATGGACGCGGCAGGCCGAGCGCCTCGTTCCATGCCGGAAGCTGCACGGCGCGGGCACGCGCGTTCTTCGACAGCGTGACGGCCAGCATTTCGAGCAGGATGCGGTAGACGTTGTTCTCCGGCTGCTGCTCGGTGAGGCCGAGCGAATTCACCTGCACGCCATAGCGGAAGCGGCGGAGCTTCGCGTCCTCGACGCCGTAGCGGTCGCGGCAAATCTCGTCCCACAGATCGACGAAGGCCCGCATCTTGGCGATCTCGGTGATGAAGCGCACGCCCGCATTGACGAAGAAGCTGATGCGGCCGACGACCTGCGGAAAATCCTTCTCCGGCACCTGCCCGCCTGCCTTGACGCGGTCGAGCACGGCCTGCGCCGTCGCCAGCGCAAAGGCGAGTTCCTGCACCGGCGTCGCGCCCGCTTCCTGCAGATGATAGGAGCAGACGTTGGTGGGGTTCCACTTCGGCACTTGCGTGTAGGTGTAGGAGACGATGTCGGTGAGGAGCCGCATCGAGGGATCGGGCGGAAACACGTAAGTGCCCCGCGAGAGATATTCCTTGATGATGTCGTTCTGCACTGTGCCCTGGAGCTTCGCGCGGTCCGCACCATGCTCGTCGGCGACGGCGATATAGAGCGCCAGCAGCCAGGCCGCCGTCGCATTGATCGTCATGGAGGTGTTCATCTGCTCCATGGGAATGCCGTCGAACAGCGCCCGCATGTCGCCGATATGGGAGACAGGCACGCCGACCTTGCCGACTTCGCCCTTCGCGAGAGCATGATCGCTGTCGTAGCCCGTCTGCGTCGGCAGATCGAAAGCGACCGATAGACCCGTCTGGCCACGCGACAGGTTCGTCCGGTAAAGCTCGTTCGAGGCCTTGGCCGTCGAATGGCCGGCATAGGTGCGGAAAATCCAGGGCTGGTCCTTTTTCGGACCGCCCGCGCCGTTTTCACTACCCTTGCTCATCGCCTGACCTCGCGTCCCACACATCTTTGTCATGCCATTATCACAGGCTTTGCTGCGCTGCAAAAGAGCCAAGGGACAGCCCCGTCCGGCAATCGGCGGAACGCGCGCCGCAATAAATTCCTTATCGCGTCCTGAAGCGCTACCCTGCGCAAATCAGAACTGAAATCACAATGAATGGACGGAATTCATGTCAGACCTCGACCAGGACCTGTTTCAGCTTGCCATGTCGGAAGAGGCGCGGCCTCTCATGGCCGCCGTGCAAAAGCACATCGCCGAAAACGTCGATCCCATCACGGAGGAGTTCTTCCGCCTCCAGGACGAAAAGACCGACCGCTGGAGCTGGCATCCGCGCCAGCTCGAACTGCTGGAAGGCGCGAAGAACAAGGCCAAGGAATCCGGCCTGTGGAATTTCTTCCTGCCGGACTCCGAAATCGGCTCCGGTCTCACCAATCTCGACTACGCCTATATCGCCGTCGAACTCGGAAAATCGCCGCTTTCTTCCGAATCTCTGAATTGCAGCGCGCCCGACACGGGCAACATGGAAGTGCTGGAGCGCGTCGGCACGCCCGCGCAGAAGAAGAAGTGGCTGGAGCCGCTGCTCAACGGCGAAATCCGCTCGGCCTATGCGATGACCGAGCCGGATGTTCCGAGCTCCGACGCGAAGAACGTGCGCACCAGCGCCGTGCTCGATGGCGACGACTGGGTCATCAATGGCGAGAAGTTCTATATTTCCGGTGCCGGCGACCCGCGCTGCAAGATCATGATCGTGATGGTGCGCACGAGCCCGGACGCCCCGCCCAGCAAGCAACAGTCGCAAATCCTCGTGCCGATCGACACGCCCGGCGTCGAGATTCTCGAAGGCATGAAGGTCTTCGGCAAGGATCACGCGCCCTGGGGTCACATGCACATCCGCTTCAACAATGTGCGCGTGCCGAAGGAAAACATCCTGCTCGGCGAAGGCCGCGGTTTCGAAATCAGCCAGGTGCGCCTCGGCCCCGGCCGCATCCATCACTGCATGCGCTCGATCGGCAAGGCGGAGAAGGCGCTGGAACTGATGGTGAAGCGTTCCGCGACGCGCCAGGCGTTCGGCAAGCCGATTGCGAAACTCGGCGGGAACCTCGAGATCATTTCGCGCGCCCGCATCGAAATCAACGCGATGCGTCTCGCCGTGCTTCAGGCCGCGAGAGCCATGGACGTATTGGGCAACAAGGAAGCCCGCGTCTATGTGAGCGCGGTGAAGGCGATGGTGCCCGAGAAGGTGTGCCTCATCATCGATCAGGCGATCCAGATGCACGGCGCCGCCGGCATCTCACAATGGACGCCGCTCGCCGACATGTATACCGACATGCGCCACCTGCGCTTTGCGGACGGGCCGGACGAAGTGCATCACATGGTCGTCGGCCGCGCCGAAGTGCAGAAGCACGGTCTCTGGTAAGACCGGCCCGCCAACCGGATATCCGCCGGAAAAGCCGCTATGTGGAGAGCCTCCGCATAGCGGCTTTTTCGCAGATTTCCGCCATATTCTACCGCCTCTCACAGTTTCCGTTGCATCGCGCCTCAAGATCGGAAGAATAGAAAAAAATAAACTGACAAATTATCATATTGGAAACGCCCCGATGAACACGACGACAGAGACCACCGCGCCCGCCCGCACCCCGTTCGACAAGGAAGCTCTGCTTGCGCGTTACCGTGCGGAACGCGACAAGCGCCTGCGCGACGACGGCAACGATCAATATCTTCAGATCAAGGACCAGCTCGCGCATTACCTCGACGATCCCTATATGCCGCGCGTCGAGCGCGAACCGAAAACGGATCACGTGACGTTCGCTTTTGTCGGCGGCGGCTTTGCGGGTCTCGTCACGGGCGCGCGTCTGGTCGAAGCCGGCATCACCGATGTGCGCATCATGGAGAAGGGCGGCGATTTCGGCGGCACCTGGTACTGGAACCGCTATCCGGGCGCGCAATGCGATACGGCATCCTTGATCTACATGCCGCTGCTCGAAGAAACCGGCCATATGCCAAGCGAGAAATACGCCCACGCCCCCGAAATTCTCGCCCAGTGCCAGCGCATCGGCAAACAATACGGGCTTTATGAAAACGCGCTGTTCCATACCGAGGTGAAAAACCTGACATGGGACGGCGAAGGCTCCCGCTGGGTCATCGAAACCGACCGGGGCGACCGTTTCACCGCCGACTATGTCGGCATGGGCACGGGGCCCCTGCATGTGCCGAAACTGCCTGGCATTCCGGGCATCGAGGATTTCAAAGGTCATTCCTTTCATACGAGCCGTTGGGACTACAACTACACGGGCGGCGATCCCAAGGGCGCGCTGATGGAGAAGCTCGCGGACAAGCGCGTTGCGATCATCGGCACAGGCGCAACCTCGGTTCAGGCCGTGCCGCACCTCGCCAAGGCATGCAAGACGCTCTATGTCGTCCAGCGCACGCCCTCATCCGTCGATGTGCGCGCCAACAAGCCGCTCGATCCCGAATGGTTTGCCTCCATCGCGACGCCCGGCTGGCAGAAGCGCTGGCTGGAAAATTTCACCGCCAACCAGGGCGGCGATCCGGCCGAGGAAGATCTGGTGCAGGACGGCTGGACGGATCTCTCGCGCCGCATCCGCAACAAGATCATGGAACTGCCGCGCGACAAGATGACTCCCGAAAACATGATGGCGGCGTTCGAAGATTCCGATTTCGAAAAGATGGAAGAAATCCGCGCCCGCGTGGACCGGATCGTTTCCGACAAGGAGACGGCGCAGAACCTGAAAGCCTGGTATCGCCAGTTGTGCAAGCGCCCCTGCTTCCACGACGCCTATCTGCAATCCTTCAACACGCCCGGCACGCACCTCATCGACACGGACGGCAAAGGCGTCGAGAAGATCACGGAAAAAGGCTTCGTCGTCGGCGGCGTCGAGTATGAGGTCGATTGCATCATCTACGCATCGGGCTTCGAAGTCGGCACGGAATATACGCGCCGCGCGGGCTTCGACCTGACGGGCCGTGACGGATTGAAACTCTCCGAGGCCTGGGCGGACGGCATGCGCTCCAAGCACGGCATCCATGTTCATGGCTTTCCGAATGCCTTCTTCGTGCAACCGACGCAGGGCGCGAACCTCATTTCAAACGTCCCGCACAATCTCACCGAAGCCGGCGCGACCATCGCCGCGATCATTTCCCACGCTCAGAAGACCGGCGCGAAGGAAGTCGAGGTGACGAAAGAAGCACAGGACGAATGGGTGGCGCTCCTGCTGACCGGTATCGGCCGGATGCTCGGCTCACCCGACTGCACGCCGGGCTATTACAACAACGAAGGGAAGGCCGCAGGACCCGCCGCCAAATACAATGTCGGCTATCCGGCGGGCGCGACGGCCTATTTCAAATACCTGGAAGGCTGGCGGAACTCGGGAACCTTCGACGGCATTGCCTTTCGCTGAGGCGGCCGGAAAACGAAAGCGCCGGAGCCAACCCGATGGTTCCGGCGCGCACGCACAGACCGAATTCAGGCTCGACCGAGCCCAGCCTTAGTGGACGGATGTCAGAATGTCGACGATGACGCCCGTGGCGATGGCGACGAGGATCAGATCGTTCCCCGCGAGATAGTAGCTATAGCCATCATAGGCGGGAAGCCGCTTGAGAAGCGGCGGCGGCACATCGCGATATTCCACCCGGAGCGGACGCTTCTGCCCGACGATCAGCTTTGTGCCGCGAGGCAAGGGAACCGGCGTCTGCATGTTCTGGCGGAAGTAGGTGCGGACCGCCTGCGAATCCTGCGCCCTGAATTCCGGCGGCGCTGCCTTGGCGCTCCGATTCTGCTGCGAGATATGCGGCTGACCCTGCTGCGGCTTCTGTTGCTGGCCTTGCGATCCGCCCCGAGGCTGCTCCTGCTGCTGACCGTGAGACGGCTGCTGGCCCTGCGTCTGACCGTGAGATGGCTGCTGGCCCTGCTGGGGACCGGCAGGCTGCGCCAGGGCGACCCCGGTGGCGGCAACAAAGAATGCCAAGGCCAGAGAAAGAGCTCGGACGGATGTTTTCATGAGTGTACGGAAGCGAGGCTCCCGCCTCCTTGGGAAAAGGGAAGACTTCCCTGTTTAAACGGTCCCGCCACCGCATTCCGTCGCGCGAGCCTCGCCCGCCTTTACCCTTCATCCGTTCATAGAACGTCTTCGAGCAGATCGACGATGATACCTGTCGCGAGAGAAACGAGCAGGATGTCGCCGCCCACGATCAGCCGTTCGTAACCCGATCGCGACGGCAGGCGCGCCGATAGATCCTGAGGCAGATAGCGTTTGGCGATGCCGGGCGGCAGGGGCTTGCCGCGCGCCAGGTTCTTTGCGATGCCCGGCGGCAACGGCTTCGTTTCCATGGGATTGGTCGCGAAATAGTCGCGGATGAGCCGCGTCTCGTCCGCTTCGAATACCACGGTTACATTGACGCCGATGTCGGCCTGGGAACCGGCTCCGTCAGGCTTCCCGGGCTTGTCGTTCCTTGCCTGTGCCGGTGCGGATGAAAGAATGAGCGCGGCGGCGATGCCGGCCGTAATGAAACCATGTCGCATCTCGTCCTCCTCTGGTGAACCCTTCCATGGAGACGGACCCGTATGGCGAGAATGAGGCCCATTGTATGGGCCAAAGAGAAAACGCCGGGCATTGCCCGGCGTTTCCCCGATTGTCGCGCGGCAGCCTATTCGGCAGCCGTTGCCGCCATGCCGTTCGCACGTGCCGCCATGCTCTCAATGTGGCGGCGGCGGGCATCGAATTCGAGCGCGATGCTCTCGTCGTCGGACTGCATCCGGTCGACGTCCTGATCGGCATAGTCGAGAACGCCCATCTCCCCGTAACCCTTGCGGATGCGCGGACCCCAGAGGCCGACATCCTTGACGATCGGCACGATGCGCTGGAAGAGCGAACTCCGGAACTTCGTCATGAAGCCCGAATTGTACATGTGTTCGCCACAGGCGACGGGATCGAGGCCGAGGTTTTTCCAGACTTCGACCGCGTCGAACCGGTCGCGCATGAGGTAACTCGCTTCGAGCAGGAATTCCTCTCGCTCGTCGCGTTCCTTTTCGGTGAGCTGCGGATAGTAGTCGCGCAGCGCAAGACGCCCGAAAGCGACGTGGCGGCTTTCATCCTGCATCACATAGGCATTGACCGCCGCGGCGAGCGGGTTCTGCGCGTTGTCGCGGATCTGCGCGAACGACGCCAGTGCCAGCCCCTCGATCACCACCTGCATGCCGAGATAGGTCATATCCCAACGCGAATCGAGCAGCGTTTGCTCGATCAAATCCTGCAGCGGCTTCGTCATCGGATAGGCGAGCTGGAATTTTTCGAGCAGGCGCTTGTAGCTCTCGACATGGCGCGCCTCGTCGATCACCTGCGTCGAGGCATAGAATTTCGAATCCATGTCCGGCACCTGCGTCACGATCTTTGCGGTGCAGATCAGGGCACCCTGTTCGCCCTGCATGAATTGCGAAAGCTGCCATGCCTGAAAATGCTTGCGCACATTCGCCTTTTCCTTGCGCGACATCTTCTCGAATTGCGCCATGCCGTTGATCGGCAGCATTTCGTCGGGCAACTGTTCGGGATTGTCTTCGTCGAGTTCCTGGGACCAGTCGAGACGCGTGTTTGCATCCCACTGCATCTCGACGCCCTTGCGATAGAGCCCCATCATCGCGTTGCGTTCGGGATCGTAGTTCCAGTTGAACATCGCGTCGAAATTCTGCGGCACCGGCCAGTGGCTGTCCTCAAGCGCTAACGCATAGGTGTCCTTGATCTTCTGCATCGGGTTCTCCTCCCTGCCGAGCAATGTACGTAGTATAACTCCGCAATTCCAGTGACGCTACGTCAAATAACCCGCGGGATTCCAGCGTTTCCGCCCGCAAACTTTCTATATTGCAGCGCAAAAGTTTCTTGCATCCGTAGCGTCAAATGCCAATGATCCGCGCCAAAGCGGCACCCGAAGCGAGCGAGGCGCAATATGACGCACACGGAGAAAAAAGACCTCTACGAAGTCGGCGAGATACCGCCCGTGGGTCACGTGCCGAAAAACATGTATGCGTGGGCGATCCGCAGGGACCGGCAGGGACCGCCGCAGCAGGCGATGCAGGTCGAGGTCGTGCCGACCTGGGAGATCGACAGCAACGAGGTGCTCGTCCTCGTGATGGCGGCCGGCGTCAACTACAACGGCGTCTGGGCCGGCCTCGGCACGCCGATTTCCGTCTTCGACGTTCACAAGCAGCCCTATCACATCGCGGGATCGGACGCCTCCGGCATCGTCTATGCGGTCGGCGCGAAGGTGAAGCGGTGGAAGGTCGGCGACGAGGTCGTCATCCATTGCAACCAGGACGACGGCGACGACGAGGAATGCAATGGCGGCGACCCCATGTTCTCGCCGACGCAGCGCATCTGGGGCTACGAGACACCGGACGGCTCCTTCGCGCAGTTCTGCCGCGTGCAATCGCAGCAGCTCATGGCGCGCCCGAAGCACCTCACCTGGGAAGAGAGTGCCTGCTACACACTCACTCTCGCGACCGCATACCGCATGCTGTTCGGCCACCGGCCGCATATTCTCTCGCCCGGACAGAACGTGCTTGTGTGGGGCGCGAGCGGCGGCCTCGGCTCCTTCGCCGTGCAGCTCTGCGCGACGGCGGGTGCCCATGCCATCGGCGTTATCTCCGACGACAGCAAGCACGACTTCGTCATGTCGATGGGTGCGAAGGGCGTCATCAACAGAAAGAATTTCAACTGCTGGGGGCAGTTGCCGAAAGTGAATTCGGAAGAGTTCAACGACTTCATGAAGGAAGCGCGCAAATTCGGCAAGGCGATCTGGGACATCACCGGCAAGGGCATCGACCCCGACATCGTCTTCGAACATCCCGGCGAAGCGACGTTCCCGGTTTCCTGCATGGTGGCGAAGCGCGGCGGCATGGTGGTGTTCTGCGCCGGCACGTCGGGTTTCAACCTCACCTTCGACGCACGCTTCGTGTGGATGCGCCAGAAGCGCATCCAGGGTTCGCATTTCGCGCATCTGCAACAGGCATCCGCCGCGAACCAGCTCGTCATCGAACGCCGCATCGACCCGTGCATGTCGGAAGTCCTTCCGTGGGCGGACATTCCGCTGGCGCATACCAAGATGTGGAAGAACGAGCACCTGCCGGGCAATATGGCGGTGCTGGTATCGGCCGCGCGGCCGGGCCTCAGGACCATCGAGGACGCGGTCGAAGCGGGGACAAGTCAGGCGAAATAGCCCCGAAAACGGGCGTCTGTCACCGAACTGTCATCGTTTTGTCACACACAATTTCGGGACGGAAAACGAACGCAAAGGGCCGGGTTATCCCCGGCCCTTTTCATGTCGTGCAGAGGCTCGCCGGCCGGCCCGGAAAAAGTAATCCCCGCTTTCCGCTTCGCCCGCGCGCCGAGGTGAGAGCAAAAAATTTATCCCCGGTTTTTCCGGCTGCCTCAGGCGGCGGATTTTTCGGTCTCGGACGGTTCCGGTTCGGCCGCCGCCACCTCATGCGCGGGGGCCTGCTCCGGCTCTTCGCCGGAAACCTCCGGAGCCGCTTCGACAGACGCGACCGGTTCGGGCGCCGGCACCTCACAGGCGGGAGCCGCCTCCGCCTCGACAGGTTCCACCGTCTCCACCGTTTCGACGGCGGCTGCCGGCTCGACATGAGCCGCGGGACTCATTTCCTCTGTAGACGGAGCAGGTTCGTCGGGCACGGAAGCCGCAACGGCCGCGGCGGCGGCTATCGGACGCCGCGCGGCGAGACGGTCCAGCGACAACCGGTCCTCATCGTAAAAGGCGAGCGGCAACAAGGCGGCCACGGCCAGCGCCGCGAGCAGAAGAAAGAAGCTGACGCCGCCCGAGACGAGATCGATCGGCGCGGAGGGAAACGGCCATGCCGCGACGGCGGCGGCAACGAGACCGGCAAGAAGGAGCGGATAGGCGGCAAGCCGGAAAAAGCCGGTGAGAACCAGAAATGCGACAAACGCCGCCAGCCCGCCGGCGAGCCGCACCGAAAGCGGATCGAGCGCGACGGAAGGAAACCAGACATCGAGGGCGGGCACGCCCCCCTCCGGCGCGGCGATGCGCGCCGCCGCCCAGACCGCGACAAGCCCGGACAGGGCAACACGCAGCAACAAGAGGCCAAAAGCTTTCATCCGCATCCCTCCCTTTTTCCGAAACCGGCGGCAGTTTGGCGGCAGGAAGGCAGACACACCAAGCACAGTTTTATGACGTCGTTACAAATCATGTCCGATGCCGCCGCACCTCAAACGAAGATCAGCACCCCCTGCCCCGCGACATAGAACCCGATCGCGATGACGAGGATGGCGAAGAGGCGGGTGAGGAGGGCCTTGCGGGTGGCGAGGCGGCGGGCGAGCGCCGCGCCGAGGCCGGCGCCGGCGAGGCCGCCGAGGAGGAGAAACGCCGCCGCGTGCCAGTCGACGAGACCGGCCAGCGCGTAGGAGGAGGCGGTGGCGAAGCCGAAGGCGGAAACCGAGACGAGCGAGGAGCCGACGGCATAGAGGATCGGCATGTTGGTGGCGCCGATCAGCCCCGGCACGATGAGGAAGCCGCCGCCGATGCCGAAGAAGCCGGAGAGAAGGCCGACCGCGAGCCCGTAGCCGACGAGCGACGGCAGCAGCTTGCGCGCCGATGCGCGGTCGAGATGGACATCGGCATTGCCGCCATCGCCCTTGCGGAGAAACATCGAGACGCCGACCGCGATCATGACGAGGCCGAAAAGGCCGAGCAGCAGATCGCCGTCGACCATCTTGCCGAGCCGCGCGCCGAGAAAGGCGCCGGCGACGCCCGAGCCCGCGAAGACGAGCGCGCAGGGCCATTTGACCGTCTTCGCCCGCGCATGGAGGAAGACGCCGGCCAGCGCGTTCGCCGCTACCGCGATGGCGCCGGTGCCGATGGCGACATGCGGCGAGGCGACGCCGACGACATAGACGAGAAGCGGCACGGCGAGGATCGACCCGCCCGCGCCGACAAGACCGAGCGTGAGCCCGACCAGGGCGCCGGAGGCGAGCGTCAGAAGATCGGCGGCGGCGAACTCCATGATGCGGGTTTCACACTCAGGCGCGGAGCGCGCGGTTCCACGGCATCAAGGTGAGGACACGCGCCATGCCGCAAAAGCCGGAGACGCCGGCAAAGACGAGGCCCGCGCCGACGAAAGCCGAAAGCGCGTAGAAGCCCGGATGCACGCCCGCGCCGAGCGCCACGCCGAGCACGACGAGCGAGCCCGCCGCGATCTGCACCTGGCGCATCAGCTCGATGGGCTGCGCGGCATCGGCCGCGACGGGCAGCTTCGCCGCCTTCCAGGCATCGATCCCGCCTTCGAGGATATAGGCCTCGCAGGTTTCCGGCGCCGCGAGCTTCGCCACATTGGCTTTCGTGCGCATGCCGGACTTGCAGTGATAGACGACGATGTCGGCGCCCGAGGCGGCACGATGGCCGCCAAGCTTCGAGAGCGGCTCGTTCACCGCGCCCGGAATATGCTCGCGGGCGAACTCGTCCGGCTCGCGAATGTCGACGATGACGGCGCCGCGCGCGGCCATTGCCTTCGCTTCTTCGGGGGTCAGGGTCCTGAGGCTCATCTTTCGTTCTCCTTGTGGGCGCGGAGCGCAAATCGCTCACGCGCAATAAATGTCTTTCAGCGTCTTCAGTATCTTCGCCGCATCGGGATCGGCGATCCGATAGTAGACCGTCTGCGCCTCCTTCCGCGTCGCCACGAGACCGTCGGCGCGGAGCTTCGCCAGATGCTGCGAAAGCGCCGACATGCCAAGCTCGGCTTCGGCGGCAAGCTCGGTAACACTCGCCTCGCCCTTCACCGCCAGCGCGCAGAGCACCAGCAGGCGCTTTTCATTGGCAAGCAGGCGGAGCATCCGCGCCGCCTCGCCCGCGCTTTCGGCAAGCTTCGAAATATCGCTTTTCATCATTCGCATCGCCCGGCCTCCGGCCGATCTTCGTTTTAGGTATTGCTAAATTAGGGAATGCTAATATATATGTCAAGAGACAGACCGGCCCGATGTTGAAAACCGGCCGGAAACGAAGAAGGAGATACCCCATGAGCAACGCAAAAAAGCCGGAAATTCAGGGCTTTTTCGACGAGGCCACCAATACGGTGAGCTATCTGGTGGTCGATCCCGAAAGCCGCGCCGCCGCCTTTGTCGACCCCGTGCTCGACTACGATCCGAAGTCGGGCAAGGTCTCGACGGCGAGCGCCGACAGGCTGCTCAACGCCGCCGAAAAGGCGAAGGCGCGAATCGAATGGATCCTCGAAACCCATGCCCATGCCGACCACCTGTCCGCCGCGCAATATCTGAAGGCGAAGACGGGTGCGAAAATCGGCATCGGCGCGCATATCAACGATGTGCAGAAAATCTTCACGCCGGTCTTCAACCAGAAGGGCCCGACCGACGGCCGCGAATTCGACCGCCTGTTCAAGGAAGGCGAGAGCCTCGCCATCGGCGGGCTGACGGTGGAAGTGATCGGGACGCCCGGCCACACGCCCGCCTGCGTGAGCTACAGGATCGGCGATGCGGTGTTCGTCGGTGACACGCTCTTCATGCCGGATTACGGCACGGCGCGGGCCGACTTCCCTGGCGGCGACGCGCGCACGCTCTACCGCTCGATCCGGAAACTGCTGGCGCTGCCGCCCGAGACGCGGCTCTTCATGTGCCACGACTACAAGCCGGAAACCCGCGACCACTATGTGTGGGAAACGACGGTGGCGGAGGAACGCGCCCGCAACGTCCATGTCCATGACGGCGTGGACGAGGACAGCTTCGTCGCCATGCGCGAGAAGCGCGACGCGACACTGGCGGCGCCCGTGCTGCTTCTGCCCTCGATCCAGGTCAACATCCGCGCCGGACACGTTCCGCCGGCGGAGGACAACGGCAAGCGCTATCTGAAGATACCGTTGAACGTGCCGGCGAATGTGGAGGAGAGCCTTTAGGGGCTCTCCTACGCGGGGTAGGAAGGCACGCAGATCGAACCAGTCACGTATCAAAGGGCTTTAACGGTAGCCCGGCTGAACAAGGACGCCCTGTATAGCGCATGTTAGACTGTTGTGATTCTACCATGAAGTTGAAATGCCGGGCCGATGACGACCGAAGAAAAACCAAACGTAGTTGAATTCTTCTGCCGACATCTTGTGGGATTGTGCATTACATTCCGCCACAAGACACACGAAGATTCCGTTCAGCCACCACGATTTGCGACATGTTCCGGAACGCTCATCGTAGTTGACGATATGTTGTGTTTCTTGACGGCGGGTCATGTCCTGAAAAAGCTCGATGAATTGCGCGCTTCCAGCAGCGTCGAGATAGTGAGTACGGCTTGGGCAGACACTTTCGGCGATAAGCGAGTTAGCGACATCCCGATTCCGTTCAACCTGAGGGATGCCCGGTTCTTCTACATCGACGACGAGGACCAAGGCCTTGACTTCGGCGTTGTCCGAATTGAGCTTCACCACGCCCGGTTGCTCGCGAAGAACGGAGTGGTCGCGCTTCAGGAAGCAAATTGGGCGCACCAATGCGATGTGTCGTTCAACAAATATGAGATGCTCGGCTTTCCAACGGAGCTCGCATCGGACCGCGTCTCATCGTCTGGCGCAGGCACCGTTTCTCCCACAATGCTTGGTGTGAGAAGGGTCGACGCGCTGCCGATTGAGCATCCCCCTACTCGCTATCCTCGGTTCGTTGGGCAGATCGAGACCGACTTGCCGCACAACATAGAGGGAATGAGTGGTGGTCCAATTTTCGGATTCAGATTTGAACCGGATGGCGAATGCCGGTACTGGATCGTCGCATTGCAAAGTTCATGGAACCGCAATTCCCGTACAGTCTACGGATGCTCGCTGCCCGTCCTGGCGTCGTTAATGACGCGATGGGCACAGAGGAGCATGGAGAAATAAACAGGAACCCCTAGCAACTCTCGTTTGCGAGGCTGGCGCTTAGTCAGTCAGAGGAAGCACTCTCCGCACGGCGGCTGCAGAATGCGTCTTCTCCTGCCCGGCGCGGACACGCGCCAGCACGTCGGCAGCCAGCCAATAGTCTTCACTGTCTTCGATCCCCCGTCTGACGATTTCGCGCAGCAACGCGGTCTTGCTGCGGCCGGTCCTTGCGGCGAGCATGGCGAGGCGTCTTTCGGTTTCTGCGTCGAGGCGAATTGTCGTCGGCATGGAAGCACGCTTCGCTGAGGCGGCAAATCTTCGTCGAGTCTTGGCGACGCAGCCCGGCAGGTCAAGCGGCGCGAAATGAAGAAAAGAAAGACCCGGCTTTCGCCGGGGCAGGCGTGGATGACCCGCCTAAAGCGGACCATGACGGCTTATGTCGTATCTAAATCTGCTATTCACACCGGCAACGCCTGCCCGTTCCTTAAAAAGGCACCATCGCAACGAGCAAGGTCGAAACGTAGAGGCCGATGCCGAAGACGGTGTGGGAGACAAGGCTCCGAAGACGCGCCGCATTTGGTTTCGGCGTTTTCGAAGCGGCGATCCCCGCGCCCATCCCCGGCTGCAGGATGAAGAACGGCGCTGCAACCGTCAGAACCCCGACGATCAGGGCCGGCAGCAATGTCGGCTGACGCGCCCAGTCGAGGCCCCAGATCGCCAGAAGAAAGCCGGCGAAGGCGATGCCGATCGCATAATGCGTGCTCCAGCCGAGGAGACGCTCGCCGCGAACCGGCAACGCCGCAGCCATGCTGACATGCCGGAAGCGTCCGCGCGGCAAATGCCCGATCCAGCGGCCCACCATTGCCCAATCGGGCCCGGAGATGCCGAGCACCCGGGTCGCAAACAACACCCACAGATCGAGAACCACGGTGGCACCGACACCGATCGATACCATGCGCAGGAAAAATTCCATTTCCTCGCTCACTTCTCCCAGTAATCCTTCGAGAACATCACCAGCACCGTCAGCAGTTCGAGGCGGCCGAGGAGCATTGCGAAGGAGAGGATAAGTTTGGGGCCGTCGGGGAGCGAGGCGAAATTGCCGGCGGGGCCGACGATGGGGCCAAGGCCGGGACCGACATTGGCGAAGGCCTGCGCGGAAGCCGAAAGCGCCGTCACCATGTCGATGCCGAAGGCCGAAATGGCGAGCGCGCCCACCAGGATCGATCCCATGAAGACGAAGACGAAGAGCGCGACGGAGAAGACGATCTCGCGGCTCACCGTGCGGTCGGCATAGCGCATGGTCTGCGCGACATGCGGATAAAGCGTCTGGCGAACCTGGCTCTTGAAAAGAAGGCCGAGAATCTGCAGCCGGAACATCTTGAGGCCGCCCGATGTCGAGCCCGTGCAGCCGCCCAGAAAGATGAGGATGAAGAAGGCCATGACAGAGAAGGGCCCCCAGAGCGTGTAGTCGGTGCTGGCAAAGCCCGTGGTGGTGACGACCGAGGCCACGTTGAAGGTGACGAGACGCAACGCCTCGAAGAAGCCGTAGTCGCCGCGCGCGGCAAGCCAGAGCGACATCGTTACCGACACGGCGGCGATGAGCGTGAGAAAGGCGCGCACCTGCGGATCGCGCCACAAGGTTTCGCCGGTGCCGCGCAGCGTCTGCACATAAAGGACGAGCGGCAGCGCGCCCGAGATCATGAACACGATCGCGGCCCAGTGAATGAAGCTGCTGTCGAAATAACCGAACGAGGCGTCGTGGGTGGAATAGCCGCCGGTCGAGATCGTCGTCATCGCGTGGTTGAGCGCATCGAAGGCGGTCATGCCGCCGAGGATATAGGCGAGCGCGCAAAGCAGCGTGAGCAGGAGATAGACCTCGCCGATGGCAACCGCGATCTGCCCCGGGCGCGGCAGCACTTTTTCCGAGCGGTCGGAACTCTCGGTGCGGAAAAGCTGCATACCGCCGACGCGCAGGAAGGGCAGAATGGCCACCGCCGTCAGAATGATGCCGACGCCGCCGATCCACTGGATGAGCGAGCGCCAGAGGAGAATGCCGGGCGGCGTGGCGTCGAGCCCGGTCATCACGGTGGAGCCGGTGGTGGTGACGCCGGACATGGCCTCGAAGAAGGCATCCGTATAATTCATGTCGACCTGGGAGAAGGCGAAGGGCAGCGCCGAAAAGGCACTGACCGAAAGCCAGCCGAGCGTGGTGACGAGGAAAGTGGCGCGGTGGCCGAGATCGCGGTCCTCGGTCTGGTTCGCCAGCATCAGCGCGCCGCCGACAAAGCCGGTGACGACCGCGCTCGACAGGAAGGCCTCCCAGTCGCCGCTCTTGGCGACGATCTCGGCCAGCACCGGCACGAGCATCACCGCCGACAGCGCGATGAGAAGCGCGCCGATCACGAGGCCGACCACCTTGGTGCTGTCGCCGACCGATGTTCTGGCGCTGTCCATGAAAACCCCCCGTGAGGCCCCGATACACGAAAAACCGAATCGCCCCGTCCGGCTGGCCGGAGCGGAGGGTTCGAGATATATAGACATTGACGGGCCCATGCCATTCCCCCCGGGCCTGTTGCGAAATTCCGGTTTTCCTTGTCCCGTCCGCGCTTTCCGCCCCTTTTCAAGCGCGTCACACCAGTGAGTTCATCCCATGAGCCAAGCCCAGAGCGCCCCCTCCGGCTCGAAAGCGGGGGCCGACATCCCGCTCGCCGACCTGTTGCCGCTGACCGCCAAAGCCGTCGAGGCGGCCGATACCCTGCTCGCGAAGGCGAAGGCGGCGGTCTTCGCCATGGTCGCGAAGGACGGCAAGGTTTCGGCGGCCGCGATCGAGCGCGAGCAATTCGCGGTGCACGGCTTCGCCTGGCTGGCGACCTATGTGGAGGCGCTGCGCCAGCTCGCCTCCTATGCGGCGCGGATGACGGAGGAAGGACGCTTCGGCGAGTTCGAGGCGCTGATCGTGCAGGCGGGCTTCGGCGAATATCTCTCGCAGATCGCGGGCGGCATTCCGATGAGCCAGGGCGAGATCGTGCGCCTGCGCGATCTTGGCGTCACGCACGAGGAGGGGCAGGTTCTGTTCAACGACGCCGTGCGCAAGCTGATGATCGCCGGCAACACGCGGGCGACGCGGGCGCGGCTCGCCGAGCTGATCGCGGCCAATGCGGGCGCCTCGACCTATGGCGATACCGGCCTCGAGGAAACCTACGACGCGATCCGCGACCAGATGCGCCGCTTCGCCGACGCGGAAGTGATCCCGCATGCGCATGAGTGGCACCTGAAGGACGACTACATTCCGATGCCGGTCGTGAAACAGATGGCGGAACTCGGCGTCTTCGGCCTGACGATCCCGGAAGAATTCGGCGGGCTCGGCCTCGGCAAGGAATCCATGTGCGTCGTCTCGGAGGAACTGAGCCGGGGCTATATCGGCGTCGGCTCGCTCGGCACGCGCTCCGAAATCGCGGCGGAGCTGATCCTTGGCGGCGGCACGAAGGAACAGAAGGACAAGTGGCTGCCAAAGATCGCGTCCGGCGAAGTGCTGCCGACGGCGGTGTTCACCGAGCCGAACACGGGCTCCGACCTCGCCAGCCTGAAGACGAGGGGCAAGCGCGACGGCGACGTCTACAAGATAAACGGCAACAAGACCTGGATCACGCATGCGGCCCGCGCCGACGTGATGACGCTGCTCTGCCGCACCAATGACGAGCCCGGCTACAAGGGCCTCTCGATGCTGCTCGCCGAAAAGCCCCGTGGCGACGATAACGAACCCTTCCCGGCCAAAGGCATGTCGGGCGGCGAGATCGAGGTGCTCGGCTATCGCGGCATGAAGGAATTCGAGATCGGCTTCGACGATTTCGAGGTGAAGGCCGAAAACCTGCTCGGCGGCGAGGAAGGCCAGGGCTTCAAGCAATTGATGCAGACTTTCGAAAGCGCGCGCATCCAGACCGCGGCGCGCGCGGTGGGCGTGGCGCAGTCGGCGCTGGAACTGGGGCTGCGTTACGCGCAGGACCGCATCCAGTTTTCGAAGCCGATCTTCGATTTCCCGCGCGTCAACGGCAAGCTCGTCATGATGGCCGTCGAAATCATGGTGGCGCGCCAGCTCACCTATTTCGCCGCGCGCGAAAAGGACGGCGGCAGGCGCTGCGACCTCGAAGCGGGCATGGCGAAACTTCTCGCCGCCCGCGTCGCCTGGGCGGCGGCGGACAATGCGCTGCAAATTCACGGCGGCAACGGCTTCGCCCTCGAATATCCGGTAAGCCGGGTGCTGTGCGATGCGCGCATCCTCAACATCTTCGAGGGCGCGGCGGAAATCCAGGCGCAGGTGATCGCCCGCCGCCTGCTTGAAGGGGGAAACTGATGGCTGACGTCTTTGCCTGGCTCGGGCCCATCGCCCTCGCGGCGGTCCTTGTCGTGTTGGTGCTCGGGCTTTTCAACATGATGCGGGGCGGCTCCGCGAGCCGCTCGCAGACGCTGATGCGCTGGCGCGTGGGACTGCAGTTCCTCGCCATCATCGTCATCATGGCGGGGCTTTACCTGACGAGCCGCTGACGAGGAACCGGACGGAACGCCGCGCGTTGATGTTCGCCCGCGAACCGCGACGGCGGGCGTTCATCAAGAGGGGAATTCCGAAGGTGACGTTCAAGAAACTCGCTCTCGCCGCTGCGACGGCGGCATCGCTCGCCTGCCTGCAATCTCCGGCATCCGCCGAAAACTTCATCACCGAGATCCGGGGCGGCATCTACGATCACGACGCAAGCATGTTCGGCTCGCGCTACGAGACCGCCAACCCGGACATCAATCTGGAAGTGCGGTTCACCACGCCCGATTTTCTCTCCTGGGCTTTTTCGCCCAACCCGGTGCTGGGCGCCGACATCAACACCGGCGACGGCACCAGCCTCGCCTATCTCGGCCTCGGCTGGGATATCTACTTCACCGACCACATCTTTCTCGACTTCACGCTGGGCGGCGCCGTGCATGACGGCGAAACCGACAGGCGCACCGCGGACAGCGCGAACTACGGCTGCCGCTTCAACTTCCACGAAAGCGTGTCGGTGGGCTATAATTTCGACGGCTCGAACAGCATCATGCTGAGCGTCGACCACATGTCGAACGCGCGGCTGTGCGAGAAGAACGACGGCCTGACCAATTTCGGCATCCGCTACGCCTACCGGTTCTGATCCGTCACCCGCCCGCCGGAACAAGGGGAGCGGCCAGCGACCGCTCCCTTTAATGTGTCGTTTCCATCTCGGCCTTTTCGCTTGGTCGTAGCCCCGCGAGCCTTATGATGCGGACCCGCCTTCTCCTCACGGGAGACGGCAGGACGAGAGGAGGCCAGACGATGACAGCGCAGACGATTTCCGCCGCCGAGCTCCCCAAGAAGAGCATCACCATCGCGGGCCGCTCCATGGCCTATAGCGAGATGGGCGAAGGCGATCCCATCGTCTTCCTGCACGGCAACCCGACCTCGTCCTATCTGTGGCGCAACGTGATGCCGCACCTCGCCGACCAGGGCCGCTGCATCGCGCCCGACCTCATCGGCATGGGCGACAGCGACAAGCTCGAACCCTCGGGCCCCGAGCGCTACACCTTCCGCGAGCATCGCCGCTTCCTCGAAAGCTTCCTCGAGGCGATGGGCATCAAGAAGAACGTGACGCTGGTGATCCACGACTGGGGCTCGGCGCTCGGTTTCGACTGGGCGAACCGCAACCGCGGCGCCGCCGAAGGCATCGCCTATATGGAAGGGATCGTCCGCCCGCTCGAATGGAGCGAGTGGAGCGAGGCGGCCGTCGGCATCTTCAAGGGCTTCCGCTCGGAAGCGGGCGAAGAGATGATCCTGAAGAAGAACCTCTTCATCGAGGCGGTGCTGCCGGGCTCGATCCTCCGCAAGCTGACGGACGAGGAGATGGCGGTCTATCGCCGCCCCTTCGCGGAGGAAGGCGAGGACCGCCGGCCGACGCTGTCATGGCCGCGCCAGATACCGCTCGGCGGCGAGCCGGCGGACGTGGTGGCAAGCGTCGCCGACTATGCGCGCTGGATGTCGGAAAACGACCTGCCGAAGCTTTTCGTCAACGCGGAGCCCGGCGCGATCCTGACGGGCGCGCAGCGCGAATTCTGCCGAAGCTGGAAGAACCAGACGGAAGTGACCGTGAAGGGCAGCCATTTCATCCAGGAAGACAGCCCCCACGAGATCGGCGAGGCCGTGGCCAAATGGCGCCGGTCCTGGAGGAAATAGCGCTTCCCCTCTCGTCATGTCGCCGTAATGATGCCCTGAGAGCTTGATCCGGCCGACTTGATTCCCACGGCGCAACGGGCGACTCTCGCACGATGCACACCCATAGAGGGACACGCACATGAAAGAGACCGCTTCCGTCAATTCGGGCTTCGCCACACGCATGAAAAGCCTGCACTGGGCCATCGCCGTGCTGGTGCTCATCATGCTTTATGGCGGTTTCACCTTGAGCCGCGAGACGGCGACGTTGCATTTCGGCACCGGCCTCGTGGTCCTCGTGCTCATGGTGATCTGGCTTGCCGTGCGTCGCACAAGCATCCGGCCGGCCTACACGCCGATGCCCCGCTGGCAGGAGATTGCCGCGAAGGCGACGCATCACGGCCTTTACGCCTCCGTGACCTTGCAACCGGTCTTCGGCCTGCTGATGGTGACGACCTCGAAGGGCGAGCCGGTCGCCTATGGCGTGATTCCGCTGAAAATCGTGCAGAACGACACGATCAACGAGATCGGCCATGTGCTGCACGGCGTGAACGGATTTCTTCTGACCGCGCTCGTCGCCGTTCACATTCTTGCCGCGCTCTACCATCACTTCATCGTGCGCGACAATGTGCTGAAGCGGATGCTGCCCTTCGCGAAGGCCTGACCCGAAAGGACTGCCGAGACTGAATGGTCACGCTCAACAAGATCTACACGCGGACCGGCGACAAGGGCACGACCGCGCTGGCGAACGGCGAGCGGGTGCCGAAGCATGCGCTCCGCATCGAGAGCTACGGCACCGTGGACGAGACCAATTCCGTCATCGGCATCGCCCGGCTTCACACCGGCGGCATGGCGCGGCTCGACGCCATGCTGATGCGCATCCAGAACGACCTCTTCGACCTCGGCGCCGATCTCGCGACGCCCGACCGCGGCGAGAAGCTGGGATATGAACCCTTGCGGATACTGGACGCGCAGGTCGACCGGCTGGAAAAGGAAATCGACGAATTGAACGGGGTGCTGGAGCCGCTCCGTTCCTTCGTGCTGCCGGGGGGAACGGCGGCCGCCGCCCATCTCCACCTCGCCCGCACCGTCTGCCGCCGCGCCGAGCGGCTTGTGACGGCGCTGATGGAGGAGCCGGAGGAAAAGGTAAGCGAGGCGGCGCTCCGCTATCTGAACCGGCTTTCGGACTTCCTGTTCGTGGCGGCGCGCTACGTCAATCGCGGCGAGGACGGCAAGGGCCCCGGCGACGTGCTGTGGGTGCCGGGCGGCAGCCGGTAGAGACAGCGGCGAGTCAGCGACTCCGCCCCAAACGGCTTGCAGCCGTTTGACCCTCCCTCAAGGGGAGGGTGGAAGAAGAAAGAGACAAGGGCGCCGATCCTCAACTTGCTCGAATCCCAATTCGTTGACAGGGGCGGACGGGGCCTCTAGGTTCCCGCACCGCAACAGCAGCTATGTGGCAGCGGGCGCGTTTGGCTTGGTTTTTCCCGGAAAACAGCCGTTTTCAAGGCAGCCAGCCGCCCCCAGACCTACACCAAGACCGGCGCCAAGGTTTCCGCGAGCCGGGGGCTTCCATTCCCCGGGTCCGCGCCGCCAAGGCAATGCGCAGGGAGTCCGCCTCGATGAAAGTCCTCGTCCCGATCAAGCGAGTGGTCGATTACAACGTGAAAGTCCGTGTGAAATCGGACGGCAGCGGCGTCGATCTCGCCAATGTCAAAATGTCGATGAACCCGTTCGACGAGATCGCCGTTGAAGAAGCGGTGCGCCTCAAGGAAGCGGGCAAGGTGACGGAAGTCGTCGCCGTTTCGATCGGCGTCCAGCAGACCACCGAAACCATCCGCACCGCGCTCGCCATGGGCGCCGACCGCGGCATCCTGGTGAAGACGGACGAAACCGTCGAACCGATCAACGTCGCCAAGATCCTGAAGGCGGTGGCCGAGCAGGAACAGCCCGGCCTCATCATTCTGGGCAAGCAGGCGATCGACGACGATTGCAACCAGACGGGCCAGATGCTCGCCGCCCTCCTCGGCTGGGCGCAGGGCACCTTCGCCTCCAAGGTCGAGATCGACGGCGAGACGCTGAACCTGACCCGCGAAATCGACGGCGGCCTGCAGACGCTGAAGCTCAAGATGCCCGCCGTCATCACGACGGACCTGCGCCTCAACGAGCCGCGCTACGCCTCGCTGCCGAACATCATGAAGGCGAAGAAGAAGCCGATCGACGAGAAGGCGCCGGCCGATTACGGCGTCGACGTGAAGCCGCGCCTCGAAGTACTGAAAGTGAGCGAGCCGCCGCAGCGGCAGGCCGGTATCAAGGTCGAATCGGTTGAACAGCTCGTGTCGAAGCTCAAGGAAGCGGGAGTGATCGGATGACCACGCTTGTTATCGCAGACCACAACAACAAGGCGCTGAACGACGCCACCGCGAAGACCGTGACCGCCGCGTCGAAAATCGGCGGCGACATCCACGTGCTCGTGATCGGACAGGATTGCGGCGCCGCCGCCGAAGCCGCCGCCAAGCTCGACGGCGTGAAGAAGGTGCTGGTCGCCGACGACGCGCTTTACGCGCATCCGGTTGCAGAACCGATTTCCGCCCTCGTGGTGAGCCTCGCCGGCAGCTACGACGCGATCGTCACGGCCGCCACCACCATCGGCAAGAACTTCATGCCGCGCGTGGCCGCCCTGCTCGACGTGGCGCAGATCTCGGAAATCACCGCCGTACAGGGCCCGGACACGTTCGAGCGTCCGATCTATGCCGGCAACGCAATCCAGACCGTGAAGTCTTCGGAAGCCAAGAAGGTCATCACCGTCCGCACCACCGCCTTCCCGGCGGCCGGCCAGGGCGGCTCCGCCGCGGTCGAGAAGATCGGCGCCGGCGAAAACCCCGGCCTCGCGGAATTCGTGGAAGAGAAGCTCACGAAATCCGACCGCCCGGAACTCACCTCCGCCAAGGTCATCATTTCCGGCGGACGCGGCATGCAGAACGGCGAGAACTTCGCCATGCTGGAAAAGATCGCCGACAAGCTCGGTGCCGCCGTCGGCGCCTCGCGCGCGGCGGTCGATGCGGGCTTCGTGCCGAACGACTACCAGGTCGGCCAGACCGGCAAGGTGGTCGCGCCCGATCTCTACATCGCCGTCGGCATTTCCGGCGCGATCCAGCATCTCGCGGGCATGAAGGACAGCAAGGTCATCGTCGCGATCAACAAGGACGAAGAGGCGCCGATCTTCCAGGTCGCCGATTACGGCCTCGTGGCGGACCTCTTCAAGGCGGTGCCGGAGCTCGAAGCCGAACTCGGCAAGATCGGCCTCTGATCCCCACCCGCCCGGCAACGGGCGGCTGAACCATCGAACGGCGCCCCGGGAAACCGGCGGCGCCGTTTCCTTGCCGATTACTTCGTTATCCTGTGTTCACCGCCTCATTCTTTGCTACGTTATTCGCCGGACGGCCCCCGCGACGGCGAGGGCAAATGACAGCAGCAGATACGAAAGACCGGTAATGACATTTCGCAAGGTGGGCGTGATCGGCGCGGGACAGATGGGCAACGGCATCGCGCATGTCTGCGCGCTGGCGGGTTACCATGTCGGTCTCTACGACGTCTCGGGCGACCGCATCCAGAAGGGCCTCGCCACCATCGACGGCAACCTGTCGCGGCAGGTGACGAGCGAGCGCATTACCGCCGCCGAGCGCGATGCGGCGCTGGAACGCCTGACTGCCGCCGATACGATGGAAAGCTTCGAGGACGCCGACATCGTGATCGAATCCGCCGTCGAGAACGAGGCGGTCAAGCGCAAGATATTCGCCGAACTCTGCCCGCATCTGCGCGAGGACGCGCTGATCGCGACCAACACCTCGTCGATTTCGATCACACGCCTCGCGGCATCGACCGACCGGCCCGAACGCTTCATGGGCATGCATTTCATGAACCCGGTTCCGGTGATGGAACTGGTCGAACTGGTGCGCGGCATCGCGACCGACGACGACACTTTCGACAAGGTCCGGCATTTCGCCGAGACGCTGGGCAAGAAGATCGCCAACGCGGAAGATTTCCCGGCCTTTATCGTCAACCGCATCCTGCTGCCGATGATCAACGAGGCCGTCTACACGCTTTACGAGGGCGTAGGCTCGGTCGAGAGCATCGACAAGGCGATGAAGCTCGGCGCGAACCATCCGATGGGGCCGCTGCAGCTCGCGGACTTCATCGGTCTCGACACCTGCCTTTCGATCATGCAGGTGCTGCATGACGGCCTGTCGGACTCGAAGTACCGCCCCTGCCCGCTTCTGGTGAAATATGTCGAGGCCGGCTGGCTCGGCCGCAAGACACAGCGCGGTTTCTACGATTATCGCGGCGAAAAGCCGGTGCCGACACGCTAGGGCGGCGACCCTTTCTTAACCCGCGCCATGCGACGCTTGCCGGAATGCGGCATAGAACGCAAACGGGTGGATCAGTGACGGATAGTTTCAGGCAAGACGAGAATGCCCGGAAAATGGCCGAGGAGCCCCAGTTTCTCGACGCGCCCGAACACCCCTCCGTGATCGAACTCCACGCCTATCTCGAAAGGAAGCGCGGAGACCGCGAGATGCCGGACCGCGCCGACATCGACCCCGCCGAAATCGTGCGGTTCCTGCCCAACATCATCATTGCCGAAGCCATAAACGGCGGCGAGGACTTCCGTACACGTCTCTTCGGCACGGCGCTCGTCGAACTGCTGGGCGAGGAGCGCACGGGCAAGCTCCTCTCGGAATTCGGCGAGGAGAGCAGCCTCTCCACCGACCCGGAGGCCGTTCAGAGGCGCTGGCTGCATATCTCTCGCCGCGCCTTCACGGGCCGCAAGCCGGTCTTCGTGCGCGTGCCCTTCGCCGCCTCCGACCGCCTCTATCTCGTCGGCCACGCCATTTCGGCGCCACTGACGGCAGGCGGCACTGAGCCCGCGCAGACGATCGGCGCGATGTTCGTCGTGCATACCGACAGGCAGCCCGGCCTCTAGCTATCGATTGACGGCGGCAAGGACGCGCGTATTCTGGCCGGCTTCGCGACGGGCGAAGCGCGACCGGAAGGAACGCAGCCATGTCCGCCGAAGCAACAGACGATCCGCTTGCTGACAATCTTGCGCGATGGGAAGAGCAGGTCGATATCCACCTCGCCTCCGGTTTTTACCGCGTGAAGGAATTTCTCGGCGGCGAAACGAGCCTCGATCCATTGGTCCTGTCGGAAATCGGCGATGTGGCCGGAAAGAAGCTCCTTCACCTGCAATGCCATTTCGGCCTCGACACGCTTTCCTTCGCCCGCATGGGCGCGAAGGCGACGGGCCTCGACTTCTCGCCGAAGGCAATCGCGGCGGCACGGAAGCTCGCGGCCGAAGCGGGGCTCGATGCGCGCTTCGTGAACGCGCGGGTGGACGAGGCGGCAAAGGCGGCGGGCACCGGCTACGACATCGTGTTCGCAAGCTGGGGCACGCTGATGTGGCTGCCGGACCTGACGGTCTGGGCGGGCAACATCGCCGAATGCCTCATGCCCGGCGGCACCTTCTATCTCGCGGAAGGCCACCCGCTTCTCTGGACCCTGGACGACGAGGGAAAGACGGTGGCGGAAAATTTCCGCATCGTGCGCTCCTATTTTCTCGACGGCCCGCAGCAATGGGAAAACGCGCATGACTATGCCGAGCCCGGCATCGCGCTGACGCATTTCAAGAGCCATGAATGGCAACACACGCTGGGCGAGGTGGTGACGGTGCTGGCGGAAGCCGGGCTTCGCATCGACTTCCTGCATGAGCACGACAGGCTCGTCTGGGCGGGCGTGCCGAGCCTCGAATGGGACGGCACGTTCTACCGCGCGCCCGAAGGCGCACCGCGCCTGCCGCTCAGCTATTCGGTGAGGGCGAGGAAGGCCTAGCCCGTTGATCTCTCTTCCACCCTCCCCCTGTGGGAGGGTCAAAATTTGCGAAGCGAATTTTGGGGAGGGGTCGCGGCGCTCGATATAAATCCACCGGCCAATTCTTCGCCTCTACCCCTCCCCAAACGGCTTGCAGCCGTTTGACCCTCCCACAGGGGGAGGGTGGAGGAAGAGCTCGGGGAAAGGTGAAGAGAGTTCAGTAGCTCGCCAGCGCCGCCTCGATCAGCGCCTGCGCGTCTTCGCTGTCCCAATGGGCGGGACCGACCATGCGGCCGATCTCCTCGCCCTCCGGCGAGATCAGGAGCGTCGTCGGCAGGCCGAACGCCTTGAAGGTGAAATTGGCCTTGCCGGTGGGATCGTTGAAAAGCGCCAGATGCTCCGTTCCCACCTCCTTGAGGAAGGCGGCGGCGAGGCCGAGCCCGTTCCGCTCGACACTGAGCGCGACCACCTGGAAGCGGTCGCCGCCCATCCGGCCCTCCAGCCGGTCGAGCGCGGGCATTTCCTCGCGGCAGGGGCCGCACCAGGTGGCCCAGAGGTTGAGGAGGACGAGTTTGCCCCGGAAATCGGCCAGGGTCCGCTCCTTGCCTCCGGCATCGACGAAGGCGACCTCCGGCAGGGCCATGGGCGGACTTGCCCGGAAATTGGCGACTTCGCCCGTGGCGGCTGCATTGAGGGCTGCGGCAGAGCCGGAAAGGGTCGCCCCATCGTCCGGGTTGCCGCCCCCCCGGCCGATCAAGTATACCGCCCCAGCGGCCAACAGAACCGCGCCGGCCAGCATGGCAATAAGTTTCGGCTTCACCTGAACCATCCGCTAGCCTTCTTCACCTCGGTTTGGGGTGGCCGCCGCCGCCCCGGAGAACGACATGAGCAACAAGATGTGGGGCGGCCGCTTCGGCGAGGGCCCCGACCGGATCATGGAGGAAATCAACGCCTCCATCGGCTTCGATCAGCGCTTCTTCGCCCAGGACATAAGGGGCTCGAAGGCGCATTGCCGCATGTTGGCCGAAACGGGAATTATCTCAAGGGAAGATGCCGATCAAATCGTCGCGGGCCTCGACGCGGTGCTCGCCGAGATCGAAGGCGGCGCGTTCGAATTCAGGCGCGAGCTCGAAGATATCCACATGAACGTGGAGGCGCGGCTTGCCGAGCTGATCGGCGCGGCGGCGGGCAGGCTCCATACCGCCCGCTCGCGCAACGACCAGGTGGCGACCGATTTCAAGCTCTATGTCCGCGACACCATCGACCATCTGGACGGGCAGCTTGCCGATTTCCAGCGCGCGCTGCTCGACAGGGCGGAAGAGCACGCCGACACCATCATGCCGGGCTTCACGCATCTGCAGACCGCGCAGCCGGTGACCTTCGGCCATCACTGCATGGCCTATGTGGAAATGGCGGGACGCGACCGGGGACGGTTTGCGGATGCAAGGCGGCGGCTCAACGAATGCCCGCTCGGCGCCGCCGCGCTGGCCGGCACTTCGTTCCCCATCGACCGCCACAGGACGGCGGCCGAACTCGGTTTCGACGGCCCGACGCGGAACTCGCTCGACAGCGTGTCCGACCGCGACTTCGTGCTCGAAACGCTTTCAGCGGCGGCAATCTGCGCGACGCATCTCTCCCGGCTCGCGGAGGAAATCGTCATCTGGTCGACGCCGGGCTTCGACTTCGTGCGCCTGACCGACGGCTTCACCACCGGCTCGTCGATCATGCCGCAGAAGCGCAACCCCGACGCGGCGGAACTCGTGCGCGCGAAATCGGGCCGCGTGATCGGCGACCTGACTTCGCTCCTCATCGTGATGAAGGGCCTGCCGCTCGCCTATTCCAAGGACATGCAGGAAGACAAGGAAGCCGCCTTCGACGCGCTCGACGCGCTGTCGCTGTCGCTTGCGGCCATGACCGGCATGGTGACGACACTGACGGTGAACGAGAAATCGATGAGGGCCGCCGCCTCGCGCGGCTTCTCGACGGCGACGGACCTTGCCGACTGGCTGGTGCGGGCGCTCGGCCTGCCCTTCCGTCAGGCGCATCACGTCACCGGCGCGCTGGTGGCGAAGGCGGAGAAGAGGGGCGTCGACCTCGACGGGCTGACGCTCGCCGAGATGCAGGAAGTGGAGCCCGGCATTACCGATGAGGTATACTCCGTGCTCGGCGTCGACAATTCGGTCGCGAGCCGGACGAGCTTCGGCGGCACGGCGCCCGGCAATGTGCGGGCCGCGGTCCGCCGGTGGCGGGACGAACTCGGCTCATAGAACGGGGATTTGGGATGACCACGCGACACCTGACGGCGGCCCTGCTCGGCCTCGCTCTCCTGACGGCGCTTTCCGCCTGCGGAAAAAAGGGTCCGCTCGAACTGCCGCCGAATGCCGACACGGCGAAGGCGGAGCCCGCCAAGGTGGAATCCGTGACCGACATTCCCGGCGAGACCGAACCTATCGACCAGCGGCCGCTCGAAGATCAAATGCAGGATATCTCGCCCCGCAATCTGCCCAACTATTGACCGCTCAGCCGGCCCGACCGCGGGGCCCGAGGCGAGCCGGAAGCCGAGCCGACCGATGCATCATTTCGAGTACCGCAATGGCGTTCTCCATGCCGAGGATGTCGCCATTCCCGACATAGCGGCCGCCATCGGCACGCCCTTCTACTGCTATTCGAGCGCGACGCTCGAACGGCATTACGAGGTTTTCGCGGGCGCCTTCAAGGGCCAGCCCGCGCGCGTCTGCTATTCGGTGAAGGCGAATTCGAACCTCGCCGTGGTGGCGACGCTGGCGCGGCTCGGCGCGGGGGCGGACGTGGTGTCGGAAGGCGAACTCCGCCGCGCGCTCGCGGCCGGCATTCCGGCGGAGAAGATCGTCTTCTCGGGCGTCGGCAAGACCGAAGCCGAAATGGCCTTCGCGCTCGAGACCGGTATCGATCAGTTCAACGTGGAATCGGAACCGGAACTCGAACTGCTGGCCGAACTCGCCGCCGCGCGCGGCCTGACGGCGCGTGTCGCCATTCGCGTGAACCCCGACGTCGACGCGAAAACGCATGAGAAGATCGCGACCGGCAAGGCGGAGAACAAGTTCGGCATTTCATGGAAGCGCGCGCCCGCCGTCTATGCCCGCGCACGCGAGCTGAAGGGCGTGAAGGCGAGCGGCATCGACGTCCATATCGGCAGCCAGTTGACGGCGCTCGAACCCTTCGCCGCCGCCTTCGAGCGTGTGGCCGGCATGGTGGAAGCGCTGCGCGCGGAAGGCCACGAGATCACCCATATCGACCTCGGCGGCGGCCTCGGCATTCCCTATCGCGGCGACAATGACGTGCCGCCCCATCCGGACGAATATGCCGCCATGGTGAAGCGCACCATCGGATATCTCGGCTGCGAACTGACCTTCGAGCCCGGACGCCTGATCGCGGGCAATGCGGGCATTCTCGTCAGCCGCGTGATCTACGAAAAGCAGGGCGACGACCGCGCCTTCCTGATCGTCGACGCCGCGATGAACGACCTGATCCGCCCGACGCTTTACGACGCCTTCCACGAAATCCGCGCTGTCGCGGAACCGGCGGAGAGCGGCGAGCGCGCCGCCTACGACGTGGTGGGCCCGGTATGCGAAACCGGCGACTTTTTCGCCAAGGCGCGCGACCTGCCGCGCCTGAAGAGCGGCGACCTCGTGGCCATCATGTCGGCGGGCGCCTATGGCGCGGTGCAGGCATCGACCTACAACACAAGGCCGCTCGTGCCCGAGGTGATGGTGAAGGGCGGCACTTTCCAGGAAGTGCGGGCGCGCCCCAGTTATGACGCAATGCTGAAACAGGATATTATTCCCTCTTGGCTCGAATAGGCCGCGTGCCCGCGCGCCATGCGGGCCGCAACGACAGGTTGAGGGTTTCAGGCGTTGTTCGGCCGAAAAGGCGATAATCAGGAACGGAAGCGAAAACCGGCGGAGGGAACCATGCTTCCCCGCCGGGTGGAACGGCGTGTGCGCATCTCGCGAGCGCTGCTCGTTCTGGAAGCGCTGCTGCCCGCGCTGTGGCCGGCGGCGGGGCTCGCCGGATTTTTCATCGCGCTCGCCCTTTTCGGTCTCTTCGCCGACCTGCCGCCGCTGCCGCACTGGCTGCTGCTCGCCTGTTTCGGCGGGACGACGGTCTGGCTGCTGTGGCGCGGCTTCCGCGGTTTCGGCTGGCCAAGCCGCGACGACGCGCTGCGCCATCTCGAAAAATCCTCAGGCCTGCCGCATGCGCCGCTTTCGGCCTATGAGGACGTGGCGGCGGAAAATACCGGCGATCCGGCGCTCTGGGCCGCCCATCGCCGCTGGATCGGCGAGCGGCTGAAGCGGCTCCGCATCGGCTTTCCGGCATCGCTGCTGGCCGCGCGCGACCCCTTCGGCCTTCGCGCCATCGTGCTGCTGCTGCTCGTCGTGGGCGTCGCGGGAACGGGACCCGGCCATTTCAATCGCATCGCGGATGCGCTGCTGCCGGGCGCGAGCGGTGCGCGCGCCGCGAGCATCGAAGCCTGGATCACGCCGCCCGGCTATACGGGCAAGCCGCCCGTCTATCTCGAACGCCGCGCGGGAAGCGAGGCGATGGCGGCCCTCACCGTGCCGGAAGGATCGAAGCTTTCGCTCCGCGTCCACGGACTGAAGAATGCGCCGCTGCTCGAAAGCCACGGCGACGAGCGCGGCAAGCCTGAACCGCTGAACACGGTGAGCGAGGGCAATTATTCCATCGACGCGACGCTGACGAAAACGAGCGACGTGGCGCTGACGGAAGGCGGCCGCATGATCCGCGCCTGGCATGTCGAGGTGACGCCGGACGCAGTGCCGTCGATCGAGTTCAACGGGCCGGTCGAACGCTCGGCATCGAACGCGCTGCGCCTCCCCTACAAGGTGGCGGACGATTACGGCGTCGTGTCGGCGGAAGCGCGCATCGCGCTCGACGGGGACGAAGCCGCCGGCGCGGAGAAGGCCGACGTGCCGCAGCCGCGCGTGACAGCGCCGGACGTGCCCCTGACGCTGCCCTCCGCCCGCCCGCGCGAGGCCGAGAGCGCGACCTATGCAGAACTGAGCGCGCATCCCTGGGCAGGACTTCCCGTCACCATCACGCTCGCCGCGACCGACGACAAGGAACAGGTGGGACTGTCCGAGCCGCTGCATATTGTCCTGCCTGCGCGCGAGTTCACCGATCCGCTGGCGCGCGCCATCGTGGAACAGCGCCGCCGCCTCGCGCTCGATCCGCGCTCCGGTACGAGCGTTGCCCGCTACATCGACAATTTCACGCAGGACGCGGACCGCTACATCGACGACAAGTCGGTCTACCTGTCGCTGCGCGCCGCCTATTGGCGGCTGACGGAGGCGAAGCGCGACACCGATCTCACCGGCATCTACGACCTTCTCTGGTCGATTGCGCTGAGGATCGAGGACGGCGACCTGTCGCTGGCGGAACGCGACCTGCGCGATGCGCGCAAGGCGCTGGCCGACGCGCTGGCGCAGGGCGCCGGCAACGACGAAATCGCGAAGCTGATGGACGCACTCAAATCGGCCTTCAATCGCTACATGGAAGCGCTGGCGGCGCAGCAGCCCGGCGACATGCCGATGACGAGCCAGTTTCCCGACGGCGACGTGCAGACGATAAACCAGTCGCAACTCGAAGACATGATGAACGCCATCGGCGAACTGGCAAAGAGCGGCGCACATGAGCAGGCGAGCGCCATGCTGCAGCAGCTTCAAAACATTCTCGAAAATCTTCAGGTTCCCAAAAGCAACGCGCAGATGAGTCCCGGCGACAAGGCAATGAGCCAGGCGATCGACAAGATGGGAGACCTGATCGGCAAGCAGCGCGACCTGATGGACCGCACCTTCCGCGAAATGGAGAAGCAGCATGCCGACGGCGAACAGGGGATGCCTTCCGGCATGCCCGGCGGCGAGCGGGCGCCTGCGCTCGACGGGCTCGGCGCGGAGCAGCAGGCGCTGCGCGAGGAGCTGAACAAGATACTGGGGGCGCTGCGCGAAGCGGAGACCGAAACGCCCGACGCCCTGATGGAAGCGGACGGCGCGATGAAAAGCGCGGAGGACCGGCTCGGCATGGGCCGCGCCGACCGTGCCGCCGGTTCGCAGGGACAGGCGATCGAACGGATGCAGGCGGGCGCACAGGCGCTGGCCGACAAGCTGATGGAAGGCAAGGGCGGTCAGGGACGCGGCCAGGGCCAGGCGGGCACGGACCCCTTCGGACGGCCAAGGGCGCAATCGGGCACCGATTACGGCAACGACGTCTCCGTGCCGGACAAGATCGACATGCAGCGCGCGCGGCAGATTCTCGAGGAGCTGCGCAAACGCGCCGCCGACCTCGGACGGCCACAGATCGAACTCGATTATCTCGACCGGTTGCTGAGGCGGTTCTAGGCGGTCTTGTCCTCAAGCACCGCCGCCACGCGCGTCACCAGTTCGTCGAGCGTGAAGGGTTTCAGCAGAATGTCCTGAATGATGGCGTCGAGGCCGTGCGCGCGTTCGCGCTGGCCGGAATAGCCCGTCATCAGCATGATGCGGAGCGAGGGAGCATCCCGCGCCGCAAGCAGGGCGAGAGAGACGCCGTCCATCACCGGCATCAGAATATCCGTCAGCAGAAGATCGTGAGGCCTGTTCGCGGTGCGCGCCCGTGCAAGCGCCTCCAGCGCGTCGCTGCCGTCGGCGACCGCGTCGACATCGTGACCGGCACCGCCAAGCGCCCGCATGACGAAGGTCCTGACATCCGGCTCATCTTCCGCAACGAGAATGCGCGCCATGCACATCAACGCTCCACATAGCCGACAAACGGCAACTGCCGGTAGGCATGAGCCACGTCCATACCGTAGCCGAGGACGAACCGGTCCGGACAGTCAAAACCGACAAAATCCGCTTCCAGTTCTACTGCCAGCTTGCCGGGCTTGCGGAGCAGGACGCAGGTCCGGACACTGCGCGCACCGCGCGCGGCCATCAGATCCTTGGCGAAGGCGAGCGTGCGGCCGGATTCGAGAATGTCGTCGACGAGAATGACGTCGCGGCCCGAGACGACCGTTTCAGTGTCGCGGACGATACGGACTTCGCCGAGCGAATGCGTGCCGGCGCCATAGCTCGACAGGCTGATGAAATCCATGTCGGGTTCCACGCCCGCTTCATGCAACGCGCGCAAGAGGTCGGCGGCAAAAATGAAACTTCCCTTGAGGACCGGAATGACGAGCGGATTGCGCCCGGCCGTGCCGGCGATCTCTCCGGCAAGCGCCCTCACGCGCGCGGCGATTTCCTCAGCCGGGTAGAGAACGGCGATGCGGACATCCTTGGCGGTAGGGGCGCTCATCCTATTCTTCCGCCGCCGCCGGGTCGGCGGGCGCTTCGGCCGGTGCATCTTCGGCCGGCAGATCGGCGGACGGGACTTCCTCGCTCGCGGGCGCGGCTTTGTCCGTCTCCGCAGGATCGGTCTTCGGCATGAAGCGCACTTCGATGTCGCGCGCCTCGGGCGGCGGGCTCGACAGACGCGTGATGAAAGATGCCGCTTCGTTCGGCGGCAGCTGCGTTTCCTGGAGGGCGAAGGTCCAGTGATAAAGTTCCTTCTGCGTGCCGTCGAGAAGCCCGACGCGCAGGCGCGGCAGCGTGACACGTTCGCCGCTCACATTGACGACCTCGCCGCTGACCGCAAGCACCGGCAGGCCTTCCTCGGTCTGGCGCTCGTAGGAGACGTTGCGGAATTCGAGACCGCGCAGGTTGATCGGCTCGCCGAGCGCGGCATAGACCTTTGTCGTCGCGGGCCAGAGCGCCGCGATATCTATGCGATAAAAATAACCCGTGCCGAGCGTCGCGGCGACGAAGAGGATCAGCACCACCCAGCCAGCGGCTGTGAGCGTCTTGCCCCGGCGGAGCGTTGCGGCGCGGCGGATTTCGGCGCGAAACCTGTTGCCGATATCGGCGGCCATGCCGGTGGCTGCCGCATCGGGCTCGCCGGCATCGGCCTTGTCGCTGAAGACGACGTCGTCCTCTTCAACCGCCTTCGCGGTCCGGGCCGGAGCGGCAGGCGCTCCGGCGGCGGCTTTCTCTCCGAAAACCTTCTTGCGGACGGGTTGCGACGGCAGGACGGGCGCGGGCGCCTCGGCGACACCTTCCTGATCGACCGGCTGCGCCGCGGCGATATCGAGATCGGCGGGCGGCGACTGGTGCCAGCTATGGCCGCATTTCGCGCAGCGCACCTTGCGGCCCGACGGCGCGAACGAAGCCGCGTCCACCGGGTAGCGCGACGAGCAGGATGGGCAGGTGATGATCATCCGGGGCAATCGATCTTGTATCGTGGACGGTGAACGGCGGACCCGACGCCGACCTGAAAGGAGGCGCGGAACCGGGCTCCGGTACGAGCCTATTGAAAGATCGCGCATGGTTAAAGGCGCGTTAAAAACAGTGCCGCGAGAGCCGTTATTTCGCGGAAATGTGCGGCTTCCCCGCCTCCCGGCCTCCATAGCACGGCTGGTTCCATGTTACCGTCGCAGCCATGATTCGCTTCGAGAATGTGGGCCTGCGTTACGGCATGGGGCCGGAAGTGCTGCGCGACGTGAATTTTCACCTCGCGCCGGCCTCCTTTCATTTTCTGACCGGTCCGTCCGGCGCGGGCAAGACCTCGCTGCTGAAACTGATGTTTCTCGCGAACCGCCCTTCGCGCGGGCTCATTACCATGTTCGGGCAGGACATCGCGACGCTGCCGCGCGCGGAACTGCCGCCGCTCCGCCGGCGCATCGGCGTGGTCTTCCAGGAATTCCGGCTGCTCGATCATCTGACGACCTACGAGAACATCGCCCTGCCGCTGAAAATCCAGGGCCGGAAGGAAGAGAGCTACCGCGCCGACGTGGAGGAGCTGCTCGCCTGGGTCGGGCTCGGCGACCGCATGAACGCGAAACCGCCGACGCTTTCCGGCGGCGAGAAGCAGCGCGCCGCCATCGCGCGCGCCGTCGTCGCGCAGCCCGACGTCCTGCTTGCCGACGAACCGACCGGCAACGTCGATCCGGAAATGGGCCAGCGCCTGCTCCGGCTTTTCGTCGAACTGAACCGGCTCGGCACCTGCGTCCTCATCGCGACGCATGACCGCGCGCTGGTCGAGGCGGCAGGCGCACCGGAACTCGTACTGCGCAACGGAGGGCTGACGGTCCGTGGCTGATCCGCTTCGCCATAAGGGCCCCTCGGGCCGGAACCGCCGCGCCGATCCGGCGCCGACGTTTCACGACGAGGAACGCGGCCTGGGCGGCGCCCTCTCGGCGCTGCTGGTGGAAACACGGAGCGTGATGCCGGCGGCGGGCGCAACCGGCGCATCGCTGATGCTGGTCGTGGCGGCGATGTGCTTCCTCGCCAGCCTCGCGCTCGGCGCCGCGATGTCTGTGGGGGCGAAGACGAACGAATGGTCGAGCGACCTGTCGGGCGCGCTCACCATCGAAATCCGCCCGTCGCGCGACATGGCCCCCGACGAGCAGATCGACGCCGTGATGACGGTGCTGTCGAGAACGCCGGGCGTCATTTCAGCCTCGCCGCTGCCGCTCGACGACACGAAGGCCCTGCTCGAACCATGGCTTGGCCGGGGCATGGTGACGGAAGACCTGCCGCTGCCTCGCCTGATCGACATCCGGATCGACGCGGCCACTCCCCCCGACCTTTCGGCGCTCGCCATCGACGCGGCCGCCGCCGCGCCCGGCGCTTCGCTCGACACGCACAGACAATGGCGCGCCGAACTGATGAGCGCCGCGCGCTCCGCCGAATGGCTCGCCTATGGCATTCTCGCAGTGGTGGCGGGCACGACCATCGCCATCGTCGTCTTCGCCACCCGCGCCGGACTTTCCGCCAACCGCGAAGTCGTGGAAGTGCTGCATCTCATCGGCGCCCGCGACGGCTTCATCGCGGCGGAGGTGCAGCGTCATTTTCTTCATCTCGGTTTTCGCGGCGGATCGATCGGCACGGCGCTCGGCGCGGCCACCTTCTTCGCGCTCGGCCTCGCAGGCGGCGCGGGCGACATGTTCCTGATCGCCGCCTCGGGCCTCGCGCCGGAGCACTTCCCGGTTCTCCTCGCGATCCCCTTCGCCGCCGCACTCGTGACCCTGGTCACGGCCCGGTTAACCGTCTTCAGCACGCTGGAGCGCATGCTTTAGCCAGGTCAGGCCGCGCTTTACATGGGCCCGCCGGGTCATATCATGTGCGCCAACTTGGCTGTGATAGGGTAAAACCGGGCAAACGATCCCGGCAACAGGGCGGACCGACATGGCGGCCAGCGAAACGCTGCGGCAACGGACAGGGCAGCGCAGTCTTCGTATCGTCGTGGGCTTCGCGGCGCTGCTGGCGGCTGCCTATGTCGGCGGCTTCTTCCTGTTCACCGCAGAACTCGAACGCACGCCGCCTGCCCGCGTGCCCGTGGCCGACGGCATCGTGGCGCTGACGGGCGGGCCCGACCGCATCACCGCGGCCTACAAGCTGCTGCAGGACGGCAAGGGCAGCAGGCTGCTGATTACCGGCGTGCATCCGGATGTGAGCGTCGCCTCGCTGAAGGAGATCGTGCCCGGCGGCTCGGCCAAATTCGATTGCTGCGTCGATGTCGGCCACATGGCGGAGGACACCATTGGCAATGCCGCCGAGACGGCCGAGTGGGTGCGCGAGAAAAATTATCGCTCGATCATCCTGGTGACGAGCACCTATCACCTGCCGCGCGCGCGGCTTGAACTTGCCCGCGCCATGCCCGATGTCGAAATCAGTCCCTTTCCCGTCTTCCAGGATACGCTTCACCTCGACGGCTGGTGGGCTTATCCCGGCACCACGCGGCTGCTGATCTCCGAGTATACGAAATACCTGCTGGCGCTGACCTATGGCCGTCAGTCGTCGATGCAGTCGTGAACGGGAAGGACCGCTCCCCTTGCTCTGGCTCCGCTCCGCCGCCTTCAACCTGACCTTCTACGCGGCATCGGTCGTGATCGTGATCGCGGCGACGCCCTGCTTCGTGCTGCCGCGAAGCTGCACCGTCCGCTCAATGGCCGCATGGTCGCATATGACGCTGTGGCTGCTGCGCGTGCTGGCCGGCACACGCTACGAGGTGCGCGGCACGCTGCCCGAAGGCGGCGTTCTTCTCGCCTCCAAGCACCAGTCGATGTGGGACACGATCGTGATGACCGCGATCCTGAACAACCCCGCCATGGTGCTGAAGCGCGAATTGCTGTGGATTCCCTTCTATGGCTGGTACGCGCAGAAATCGCGCATGATCGCCATCGACCGGGGCGCCGGCTCCAACGCCATCCGCCGCCTCGTCGCGCAGGGCAAGGCCGCCATCGCCGAAGGCCGCCCCATCGTGATCTTTCCGGAAGGAACCCGCGCTGCACCGGGCAGCAAGCTCGACTACAAGCCGGGCGTGGCCGCGCTCTACCGCCAGCTCGGCGTATCCTGCGTGCCCGCCGCGGTGAATTCCGGCCTGTTCTGGGGACGGCGCGGCTTCGCCCGCAGGCCCGGCACCATCGTCCTCGAATTCCTCGAGCCGATCCCGCCCGGCCTCGACCGCAGGAGCTTCATGGAAACGCTCGAAACGCGCATCGAGACGGCAACCGCCCGGCTGCTCGCCGAGGCAGGCGCGAAGGGCGCCGGGGCCCCTGTGGAAAACCGGACCGCGACCTCTCTGTGAAATCCGGGGATATCTGGAATTCCTTAAGCATTATAACCATTTAATAGAGCTCGCATTGTGACGAAATGCGGACAAAACCGGAACATTGATTTGCGCCCGGTGCGCGCCTAGGCTGCCCCCATGAAAGCAATCGCCGAACAGATCTGGGACATGAAATACCGCCTGCACGGGCAGGACGGGACCCCTGTCGACATGACCGTGGACGACAGTTGGCGGCGCGTGGCGAAGGCGCTGGCGGAAGCCGAGGCGCCGGAGGTCCGGGACCGCTGGGCGGCGCGCTTCCACGAGGCGATGGCGGGCTACCGCTTCCTTCCCGCGGGACGCATCCTCGCAGGCGCCGGAACGGGCCGCGACGTGACGCTCTTCAACTGCTTCGTGATGGGCGAAATCCCCGACACGATGGAAGGCATTTTCGAGCAGTTGAAGGAAGCCGCGCTGACCATGCAGCAGGGTGGCGGCATCGGTTACGACTTCTCGACGCTGCGCCCGAAAGGCGCGCCGGTGATGGGCGTCGGCGCGGATGCGTCCGGTCCCCTCTCCTTCATGGATGTGTGGGACGCGATGTGCCGCACCATCATGTCGGCAGGATCGCGCCGGGGCGCCATGATGGCGACGATGCGCTGCGACCACCCGGACATCGAAGCCTTCATCGAGGCAAAGCAGGAGCCCGGACGGCTCACCATGTTCAACCTCTCGGTGCTTGCGACCGATCCTTTCATGGACGCGGTGAAGGCGGATGCCGACTGGGAACTCACCTTCGGCGGCACGGTCTACAAGGTGCTGAAGGCGCGCGCGCTCTGGGACCGCATCATCGCCGCGACCTACGCCTATGCCGAACCCGGCGTCATCTTCATCGACCGCATCAATGCCCGGAACAATCTCTATTACGCAGAGACGATCCACGCGACGAACCCCTGTGGCGAACAACCGCTGCCGCCTTACGGCGCCTGCCTTCTCGGCTCGATCAATCTCGCGGCGCTGGTGAAGGAGCCCTTCACGGAGAATGCGCATATCGACGGGAGCGAATTGTCGGAGCTCGTGCACGTTGCCGTGCGCGCGATGGACAACACGATCGACGTGTCGCGCTTTCCGCTGCCCGAGCAGCGCCATGAGGCGACGGCGAAGCGCCGCATCGGGCTCGGCGTCACCGGCCTCGCGGACGCACTCATCATGTGCCGCACGCGCTACGGCTCGGACGCATCGTTGAAGCTGATCCGCACATGGATGAAGACCCTGTCGCGCGAGGCCTATCTCGCTTCCGTGGAAATCGCGAAGGAGAAAGGGCCCTTCCCGCTTTTCGTCGCCGATGCCTATCTCGCGGGCGAAACCGTGTCCGCGCTCGACAAGGACATTCGCGACGCCATCGCCGAACACGGCATCCGCAACGCGCTCGTGACCTCCATCGCGCCGACCGGCACGATCTCGCTCTTTGCCGGCAATGTCTCCTCCGGCATCGAACCCGTCTTCGCCTATGGCTACAGGCGCAAGGTGCTGCTGCCGGACGGTACGAGGCGCGAGGAGCATGTGCGCGATCATGCGGTGGAAAAATTTCACGAGATGTTCGGCGCGGAAGCCGCGCTGCCGGATTATTTCGTCAACGCGCAGGAACTGTCGCCCGCCGATCACATCGCGGTGCAGGCTGCCGTGCAGGACTATATCGACAGCTCGATCTCTAAGACGATCAACGTGCCGGCCGATATTACCTTCGACGATTTCAAGAGCGTCTACATGGACGCCTACGAAAAGGGCCTGAAGGGCTGCACGACCTACCGGCCGAGCGATGTGCGCGGCTCGGTGCTGTCGCTGGACGAAGCCCCCGCGGAAGCGCCGCAGACGGCCCTGCCGCTCGATGCGCCCGCGCAGACCGGGCGCTATGAGAAGGACGGCGTCGTCTATATGTCGAAGCCGCTCGAACGCGAAACGGTGCTGCCCGGCTTCACCTACAAGCTGCAATGGCCGGAAAGCGACCACGCGATCTACATCACCATCAACGACATAATGCAGGACGGCAGGCGGCGCCCCTTCGAGATTTTCATCAACTCGAAGAACATGGAGCACTACGCCTGGACGGTGGCGCTGACGCGGATGATCTCGGCGGTCTTCCGGCGCGGCGGCGACGTGACCTTCGTGGTCGAGGAATTGAAGGCCGTGTTCGATCCGCGCGGCGGCACCTGGATGAAGGGCCGCTATGTACCGAGCCTCCTCGCCGCCATCGGCGGAGTGATCGAGCAGCACATGATCGACACGGGCTTCATCGCGGCGACGGACGGCCAACCGGTGACGGAAGCCTTGCGCGCGGTTGCAGGCGACCCGCCGCCGCTTCAGAACCCCGCCATGACCGCCCTCAAAAGCTGCCCCCGCTGCGGCGAGCGCGGCATGGTGCGCCAGGAAGGCTGCGAAACCTGCACCTCCTGCGGCTACTCCAAGTGCAGTTGACGCCACCCGCGCCCTTTTCCTGACTTAATGCCCTTCTAGAGAATTCCTTGTCCTGGAATTTACGGGAAGGAACCGCATGCCGATGCCCGCGCAATTCGCAGTGCGCAAACTCCTGCTGCTGGAGAACCCGCATAGCGGCGGCGGCAGCGGCTGGGACAGCGAGGCGTTTTCGACGGCGGTGCGCGACCTGGGTATCGGGATCAGACACGAAAAGCCCGGCAGCCCCGAACTCTGTACCCGCCTTCTGCAGACCGCAGACGATGTGGATGCGGTTGCCGTGGCCGGTGGCGACGGCACATTGAGCCCGCTGATCGAGTGCCTTGTCGCGCGCAAACTGCCGCTTCTCGTGCTGCCCGCTGGAACCGCAAACGATTTCGCCCGTTCACTCGGTATGCCGGAAAAGGTTTTCGAACTGGCGTCGTTGTTGCGCGAGGGACAGGTGGCCGAAGTCGATGTCGGCTATGCCAACGACCGGCCTTTCCTGAACGCCGCGAGCATCGGCATGACAAACACGATCAGCCGGCTGCAGAGCAAGGAACGCAA
>NZ_JAUYUS010000055.1 GCF_030694575.1 Parvibaculum sp. | reverse complement strand
AGACCTCACGGCGCAAATGGTGGTGATGCAGAACAGCATCAAGCAGCTCGAAGGTCGATTGGCACTCAACAGCAAAAACTCCAGCAAGCCACCATCAAGCGATGGCTTGCACAAACCCGCACCGAAATCCTTGCGGGTTGCCGGCGAGAGGCCAACCGGCGGACAAAAAGGTCACCCCGGCAGCACCTTGAGCCAAGCCACTGAGCCCGACAGAATAGTTGTTCACAACGTACCAGACCAGTGCCAGGCATGCCATCTGGAATTGCCCTTTGGCTATGTGAGCGAAACACGTCAGGTCTTTGATTTGCCGGTACTGCAATTTGAGGTTACCGAGCATCACGCCATGCAAGCCATCTGTAGCTGCGGGCATGTGCATACAGCAGAGTTCCCCGCCGGTGTGAACGCGACTGTGCAATATGGCCCGCGCGCGCAAGCTGCCATGGTGCACCTCAATCAAAACCATGCCGTCTCAGTGCAACGCACCGCCGCGCTGATGAAAGACTTCTTTGACCTGCCGGTGAGCCAGGCAACGGTCCTCAAGGCAACCCAGGCTGGGGCAAACATTTTGCAGCCCACTGTGCAAGACATCGGCCAAGGCGTTGTCAGATCAGCCGTGGCACATGCCGATGAGAGCGGCCTGCGGGTTGCCAAGAAGTTGCACTGGCTGCATGTATTGGCCACCGACACACTGACATGGATGGGTTGCCACCCCAAGCGTGGCGGCGAAGCGTTTGAATCTATGGCCCTGCTGCAGCAATTCAAGGGTGTCTTGGTGCATGACGGCTGGATGCCCTACAAGGCCTTGGATTGCCAACACGCGCTGTGCAACCAGCACCACTTGCGCGAGCTGACCTACCTATTGGAGGAACTTGACCAAGCTTGGGCAGGCGACATGATGGAGCTGCTCACGCATGCCAACCACTTCGACAACCTCAACTGCGCTGACGGAAAATCGCCGCGCTACGACAGCCAGAAGTATCAAGGCGAAGTGCGCGATCTGCGCGCCCTATACGATGCGATTCTGGCGCAAGCACAGGCAGCAAACCCCATCGCGCCCTCTACTGGCAAACGCGGCAGGCCCAAGCAGAGCAAGGCCACCAATCTGATTGGCCGACTGAGCGATTACACAGACGATGTTTGGCGCTTCATGACCCAGCCCGATGTGCCGTTTACCAACAACGTGGCCGAACAAACGGTGCGCATGCCCAAGGTGAAACAAAAAGTCTCCG
>NZ_JAUYUS010000047.1 GCF_030694575.1 Parvibaculum sp. | reverse complement strand
TCGGGCATCGGCGAGCCCGTGCCGCACAGAAGGACATGCAGCGAATTGTCGGTGAGAAGCGCCGAATTGTCGCCGCTGCCGAGCCGGCCGAGCGCGGTGCGCTTCATGATCCCGTCCTGGAGCGACGGCGAAAACCAGATGACGCAAAAGCCCGCCGCCGCGAGCACAACCAGACCGGCCAAGCCGATCGCTATCAGACGCTTCATCTCCATCCTCCCCAAGGCCCCGCGCGGTGCGGGTAAATTAATGTATTACATTAAACAGTTTCCGAAGCACTTCGCAAGCCATATATTGGCATGTCTAATGTCAAAATAAACCCCCTGCGCCACGGCCAAACAAAAAGGGCGGCCCGAAGGACCGCCCTTTCCGATATCCGCCGGAGACGGATTATTTCTTCTTCGCCACTTTTTTGGCGGGCGCCGCGCCCTTGGCGACGGCGGGATCGATCTTCTTGCAGGCATCGACCAGGCCCTTCACGGCATTGACCGAATTCATGAACTGCTTCTTCTCGGAAGCATTCAGGTCGATCTCCACGACGCGCTCCACGCCGCCCGCACCGATCACCACGGGCACGCCGACATACATGTCCTTCACGCCATACTCGCCGTCGATATAGGCGGCGCAGGGGAGAACGCGCTTCTGGTCCTTCAGATAGGCTTCCGCCATCTGGATACCGGACGCGGCCGGCGCGTAGAAGGCGGAACCGGTCTTCAACAGGCCAACGATTTCCGCGCCGCCGTCGCGCGTGCGCTGGATGATCTTGTCCAGCTTCTCTTTCGTGGTCCAGCCCATCTTGATGAGGTCGGGAAGCGGGATACCCGCAACCGTCGAATAGCGCGGCAGCGGCACCATCGTGTCGCCATGGCCGCCCAGCACGAAGGCCGTCACGTCTTCGACGGAGACGCCGAACTCTTCGGCGAGGAAGAGGCGGAAGCGGCCGCTGTCGAGCACGCCCGCCATGCCGACGACCTTGTTGTGCGGCAGGCCGGAGAACTGGCGCAGCGCCCACACCATCGCATCGAGCGGATTGGTGATGCAGACGACGAAGGCGTTCGGCGCGTATTTCGCGATGCCTTCGCCGACCTGTTTCATCACCTTGAGGTTGATGCCGAGAAGGTCGTCGCGGCTCATGCCCGGCTTGCGCGGCACGCCCGCCGTCACGATGACGACGTCGGCGCCCTTGATGCCCTTGTAGTCGTTGGCGCCGGAAAGCGCGGCGTTGTAGCCCTCGACGGGTCCCGTCTGCGCGAGGTCGAGCGCCTTGCCCTGCGGCAGGCCTTCCGCGATGTCGAAGATGACGACGTCGCCGAGCTCCTTGAGCCCCGCCAGAAGAGCCAGCGTGCCGCCGATCTGACCGCCGCCGATGAGTGCGATTTTCTTGCGCGCCATGATTTGAAAGCCTCCGATATGCCTGCGCCCGTGGTTAATCTGGCTGCCTAGTATCCTGAATCCGCGTCATTCGCAACGAGCGCGGGAACCGGCAGGCACCAATATTAACCAACAGGATCGTCTCACGTTGACACAGATGCCTGTGCCGCAGCATGATTTTTACGCGACGTAAAGAACTCGGCCCGCATGATGGTTAAGCACCTGACGCGGGACGAGCGCGGTAAAGGCGGGGTTCCGGGGGGAACCGCGCGGCGTCGAGCGGGGCACCGATTGTGCATCCGCGGAGGCGTAGTAGATGGGGGCGTGCGTGATGACGCGGGATTTCGGTATCTCGACATTCGGCAATTTCGGCAGAACGGCACGGGCGGGGCTCATCGCGGTGCTGGGCATCGGCTGTCTCGGCCTCACGGGCTGCGCGGCCCCGGTCATCGGTGCCGTCACCATCGGCGAAATCCTGACCATTGCCGGCATTTCCTCCACCATCATGACCGGCCGCGACCTCGGCGAACACGCACTTTCCGCGCTGACCGGCAAGGACTGCCGCTTCCTCGAAGCGGTGCTCCGCGACGGCCGCGGCTTCTGCGAGGACCGCGGCTCCGTTGCCACGAACAATGATTTCGGCGGCCTGATCGCGCTCTTCCAGGGTCCGGACGGCGAGACCGAGGAAAAGAAGGTCGCCGCCGCCGACCTCGATCCGGAACTGCTCGGCTTCGTGCCGGTCGACCGCCGCGCGGCGCGGGACTTCTCGCTCGAAATCGCCCGCGAAGCCGAAAAGGGCAAGCCCCGCGAGACCGTCTCCTTCGGCATGATGTCCGCGACCTTCGGCCAGTCCTGGCACTACGAACTCGACATCGAGCCGGACACCTCGACCAAGGTGGCGGACGCATCGCCGCCGAAGCCAGCGCCCGTGACGAGCCTCGGTCTTCGCCCGACGCATTCGCCCTATATGGGCCTCTAGTCGGCGCTTCTGAGCCCGAGATAATCGACGCTCTGCATTTCCATCAGCCGCGACGCCGTGCGTTCGAATTCGAACGCGCCATCGCCTTTTTCGTAGAGCGCCTCCGGCGGCGCCTCGGCGGAAAGAATGAGCTTCGTCTTCGCCTCGTATAGCGCGTCGATCAGGGTCACGAAGCGTTTGGCTTCGTTCCAGCGATCCGGGCCCATTGCGGGCACGTCGCGCACGATGACGGTGTGGAAGCACTGCGCGATCTTGAGATAGTCGGCGGCCCCCAGAGGCTTCGCGCAGAGATCGGCGAAGGAGAAGCGGGCGACGCCATGTCTCGCTTCCGGGACCTCGACGGCGCGGCCCTTGAGCGCGAGCCTCATCGGCTCGCCATGCGCCGCGTCGGTGAGTTTTTCGAAGGTATCGTCGAGCGCGGCATCGGCAGCGGCGTCGAGCGGCGTGTAATAGACCGGCAGGCCCCTGATCCGGTCGAGACGGTAATCGACGGCGCTGTCGAGATGCAGCACATCCATCTTCGTCTTCACGAGATCGATGAAAGGCAGGAAGCGGTGCCGGTTGAGGCCGCCTTCGTAGAGCCCCTCCGGCGCCCGGTTCGAGGTCGCGACGACGACGACGCCGCGCTCGAACAAATGCGAGAAGAGCCGCCCCAGGATCGAGGCGTCCGCGATGTCGTGCACCTGGAATTCATCGAAGCAGAGCAGCGAAGCTTCCTTCGCGATCGTGTCGGCGACGGGAGGAATGGGGTCCGATCCCTTCACCTCGCCCGCCTTCTCCCTCTGCCGCCAGTCGAAGATGCGTTCGTGCACCTGCTGCATGAAGGCGTGGAAATGGACGCGGCGCTTTGGCGCGATCCCGGCCGTCTCGTAGAAGAGGTCCATCAGCATCGACTTGCCGCGCCCGACGCCGCCCCAGATGTAAAGGCCCTCCGGCGGCGTCACCGGCTTGCCGAAACCGGCCCAGGCGAAGGGACCGACCTTTTTGCCGGGCGCCCATTCGGCAAGCTCGTCCGCCAGATGCTGCAGCCGCGCCGCCACATGCGCCTGCGCCGCATCCTCGGCGATCTCGCCGCGCGCAATCTTTTCGCGATAGGCAGCAAGGGGGCCGGGGTTCATGCTGCGGCGACGGGAACATTGTGCGAACACGGCGACTCGGCCATCATCTCGTCCCGCTGGAATGAAAGGTCTTGCCTGTGCAACATCTGATCGAGCTCGCCGGACAATTCGAGGAAGCCTCAAAGCGCTACGCCGCCGCCAACGGCATAACGCGAAACGAGGACTGGTTCATCCTCAAACTTCAGGAAGAACTTGGCGAGCTGACGCAGGTCTGGATAAAGCTGACCGATCGCGGGCGGCGGCGGGGTCTCGGGGATGCGGAACTGCGCGAGGCGCTGGCCGACGAGACCGCGGACGTCCTCGGTCACATCCTGCTTTTCGCCAACAGGAACGGGATCGACCTCAAGCCTGCCATTGCACGCAAATGGCGCTTCGAACCGAGTTAGGACATCGCCCGCCAGGCGTCCATATAGGGCGCGAGCATGATCGCCTTGTCTTCCTCGGAAAGCCTGATGCCGAACCAGGTATCGAGCACTTCGGCGATCTCGTCCGCGCTTTCGAGCTTTCGCGTTTCGGCCTTGCCGTCGAGACCGCGGATCTTGAAATCGCGGTTGAGGAGCGAGAGCCACTTGCCTTCCCTCGGCCGCCCGGCAATCAGGAACTGCACGAAGATCGAGGAGGGATGCGTCGAGGTGTACCAGCTCGCGACTTCGTAATCGGTGCGGCGATGCGGCTCCATCGTGAAGCGGTAGATCGGCACCCACTCGCCGCCGATCTTCGCCTGGAGCTCAAGCCCGTCCTCATGGTCAATCAGGCGGCGTGGCTCATGCGGCGTCTGCTGCTCGATGCCGGTTTCGAAACGGATCGGCCCCGTCATGGTGAGGCCGCCGAAGCCGACATCGGCGAGGAACGGCCCTTCGGGCAGTTCGACTCGCATCAGCATGTGCGAACGCGCCGTATCCACCTCCTCCGGCGACATCCACCGGACGCGTCCGATCAGCGTCGTCAGGTCGAAACCGAGCTGGCGCAATACGGCGGCAAAGAGGGCGTTCACCTCGAAGCAGTAGCCGCCGCGCCCATCCGTCACGAGCTTCTTCTGCAGCGAGGCATGGTCGAGCAGGATCGGCCGCTTCGCCAGCACGTCGAGATTCTCGAACGGGATCGAAAGGGCATGGGCGTAGTGGATCGCCTTCAGCGTATCGAGCGTCGGCGCGCGCGAGCCGGAATAGCCGATGCGTTTGAAATAGGCGTCGAGGTCGATCGGTGTATCGTCGCTCATGATGCGACTCCTGATGAATATGTAATCCGCCGCATATAGGAATGGCGCCTCCGATTGGAAGCGCCATTTTTGCAAATCGTTTCGAGCCAATCACTTCATTGTCGGCCATTACTTCATCGTCGGCCAATCACTTCATCGTCGGAATGACGAAGGAGGAGGCTTCCTTGACGCCGCCGGTGGGCCAGCGCGACGTGACCGTCTTGATATGGGTCCAGAACTTCACGCCCTCGGTGCCGTGCTGGTTGGTGTCGCCGAAGGCGGAGCGTTTCCAGCCGCCGAATGTGTGATAGGCGAGCGGTACCGGGATCGGCACGTTGATGCCGACCATGCCGACCTGGACGCGCGACGCAAAGCTCCGCGCCGCATCGCCGTCGCGCGTGAAGATCGCGACGCCATTGCCATATTGATGGTTGGTCGGCAACTCGGACGCCTCTTCGAAGGTCTTGGCACGCACGATCTGGAGCACGGGGCCGAAGATTTCGTCCTTGTAGCTCTTCATGTCGGGCGTCACATGGTCGAACAGCGAGCCGCCGAGGAAGAAGCCGTTCTCGTAGCCCTGCAGCTTGAAACCGCGCCCGTCGACCAGAAGCTTGGCACCTTCCTTGACGCCCATTTCGATATAGGAACTGACCTTGTCCATATGGGCCTTGGTGACGAGCGGGCCGTAATCGCTGTCCGCCGCCGTCGAGATGCCGACTTTCAGCGCCTGCACGCGCGGCACGAGCTTCTCGACGAGACGGTCCGCCGTGTCCTCGCCGACGGGCACCGCGACCGAGATCGCCATGCAGCGCTCGCCCGCCGAGCCGTAGCCCGCGCCGATGAGATCGTTCACGACCTGATCCATGTCGGCGTCGGGCATGATGATCGCGTGGTTCTTCGCGCCGCCCATCGCCTGCACGCGCTTTCCGTGCGCGGTGCCTGTGGCATAGACATATTGCGCGATGTCGGAGGAGCCGACGAAGCTGACCGCCTGGATCGTCGGATCGGTGAGGATCGCGTCGACCGCTTCCTTGTCGCCATTGACGACGTTGAGCACACCCGCCGGCGCGCCCGCTTCCATGAAGAGTTCGGCGAGGCGGATCGGTACGGACGGATCCTTCTCCGACGGCTTGACGATGAAAGTGTTGCCGCAGGCGATGGAGACGCCGAACATCCACATCGGGATCATGGCCGGGAAGTTGAACGGCGTGATGCCGGCGCAGACGCCGAGCGGCTGACGCATCGAATACATGTCGATGCCGGGACCGGCACCTTCCGTGAATTCGCCCTTCATCAGATGCGGGATGCCGCAGGCGAATTCGATCACTTCGAGGCCGCGCTGAACGTCGCCCTTCGAATCCGCGATCACCTTGCCATGCTCCGCGGACAGAAGTTCGGCAAGCTCGTTCATATTGGCTTCGAGGAGCCGCTTGAACTCGAACATGACGCGCGCGCGGCGCTGCGGATTGGTGGCGGCCCATTCGGGAAAGGCCTTGGCGGCAACCGCGACGGCGGCGCGAAGCTCGGCCGCGCTCGCCAGCGGCGTCCGCGCCGTCACCTCACCCGTATTCGGGTTTGTGACATCCAGAAAGCGGCCGCTGGTGCCTGCAACGGGCTTGCCGCCGATGAAATGGGTGAGGTCTTTGGCCATCTTTTTACCGCGTGCCGCTTTCGCGGAATCGCGTCTCCCTGTGATGCATTGCCCGGCGCCTACTTAGCGCAGCGCGCAATCGGACGGCAAGGGGCCTTACCCGGCATTGCCGCCACGGGAAGCCGTTTCGGCCCCGGTTCGAGCGTGACCTGACGTCAACAGATGGAAAAGATTTCCAATAATGACCCTTTCGCGGTGGCATTTTGGGCCAAATCATCACTAACATCGGCATGGGCGCCTGCCTGACCGTGGGAAGCAAGCGGGGAGCCCTGTTCAGGCTGCGGAATTTTTCCGGCGGCCGGGGTGCAACAAGCGGGCGAAAACTACCGCCAAGAGGGAAATACGATGTCCAATTTCATGAAGACCGCCATCGCCATCATCGTGCTCGCCGTGGTGCTGGTGATCGGCTATCGAGTGATGAACCCAGATGACACGACCATCGGCGATGCCATCGACGCCACGAGCGACGCGGCCAGCGATGCCATGGACGCCACGGGCGAAGCCGCCAGCGATGCGATGGACACCACCGAGGAAGCGGTGGAAGAAGCCGTGGACGACATGAGCGGCGAGGAAGCGCCGGCGCCGATGGATGCGGAGCCCGCTCCGATGGAAGAGCCCGCCCCCGCCGAGTAAGGTCCGGGACCGCTTCCACAGCGGAAGAAAACAACGAAGCCCGCGTCGAAAGACGCGGGCTTTTTTTCGTTCTGTCAGTCGGCGGGCTGCGGCGCGCCGCTCGCGAACCAGCGCTCGCGCAGGCGCAGCGCGACGCCGACCAGCAGGATCAGCACCGGCACCTCGACCAGCGGCCCGATGACGGTGGCGAAAGCGACGGACGAGCCGATGCCGAAGGCGGCGATGGCGACTGCGATGGCGAGTTCGAAATTGTTGCTGGCAGCCGTGAAGGAGAGCGACACGGTACGCGGATAGTCCGCGCCGAGGAGCCGGCTCATCGCGAAGCTGACGAGAAACATGATGACGAAATAGAGCGCGAGCGGCACCGCGATGCGCAGCGCATCGAACGGCAGCGCAAGCACGGCCTCGCCCTTGAGCGCGAACATCACCGCGATCGTGAAAAGAAGCGCGATGAGCGTGATCGGACCGATGCGCGGCAGAAAACGGTTGTCGTAGGCATCGGCACCGATGCGCGGACGAAGATAGCGCCGCGTGAGATAGCCCGCCGCAAAGGGAATACCGAGAAAGACGAGGACGGCGCCGGCGATGGTCCAAAAGCCGACGGAGATCACCTGGCCTTCGAGGCCGAAGAGCGGCGGCAGAACGGCAAGGAAGAACCACGCATAGACGCTGAAGAAGAGAAGCTGGAAGAAGCTGTTGAAGGCGACGAGCGCGGCGACATATTCGTTGCTACCGCGTGCGAGCTGGTTCCAGACGATGACCATGGCAATGCAGCGCGCGAGGCCGATGAGAATAAGCCCCGTCATATAGGCCGGTTCGTCGCGCAGAAAGAGAACCGCAAGCCCGAACATCAGGAACGGCCCGATCAGCCAGTTCTGCACGAGCGACAGCATGAGCACCTTCCGGTCCTCGAAAATGCGCGGCAATTCCTCGTAACGCACCCGCGCGAGCGGCGGATACATCATGAGGATGAGGCCGGCCGCGATCGGGATGTTGGTCGAGCCAATGGAAAGGCTTTCAAGTGCCGCGGGCACTTCTTCGAACCAGCTGCCGATGGCGACACCCGCCGCCATCGCCGCGAAAATCCAGACGGTAAGGTAACGGTCGAGAAAGCCGAGACGCGACGGCGCTTCAGCGGCAGCCGCCATCATTCCGCCTCGACGACGTTGCGGCCGAGATCGGTCAGCTTCTTCTGCAGGGAGAGCTTGTCGAGCGAACGGAGCGGCAGGTTCGTGAAGATGTCGATCCGCGTGCGAATTTGCCGGAAGACATCGAGGAAGACGGCGTGCGTTTCGACCTCGCTGCCCTCGAAGGCTGCCGGATCCTGGAACGGCCAATGGGCGGTCATCGGCTGGCCCGGCCAGATCGGACAGACTTCGCCCGCCGCATTGTCGCAGACGGTGAAGACGAAGTGCATCTTCGGCGCGCCGGGGATGGCGAACTCGTCCCACGATTTCGAACGCAGCCCCTCGACAGGTATATTCGCCGTCCGCAGCACATCGAGCGCATGGGAATTGACGGCGCCCGCCGGATGGCTGCCTGCGCTGTAGGCCTTGAAGGGCCTGCCCCGCAGCGAGTTCAGATAGGCTTCCGCGAGAATGCTGCGGGCCGAATTTCCGGTGCAGAGAAAGAGGACATTGTAACTCTCGATGCCGCTCATTTTATTCCTCCGTATACTGATATGTTGATTGTCAGACGCATTCGGCTTCCGTCCGGCCCGGCACGCAGGGCGACAAGCTTCCGCAGGCGCCCTGGCAGCAATCTTCAAGCAGGAAATTCGTGAGGCTCAGCATGGGTTCGAGCGCCGCCTTGTAGATGACCGACCGCCCCTCGCGCCGCGAGACGACGAGGCCCGCATGGGCAAGCTCCTTCAGGTGAAAGGACAAGGTGGCAGGCGCGACGCCGAGCGCCGCCGCGATGTCGCCGGCGGCGAGCCCGCCCTCGCCTTCCGCAGGCGAATGGGCGCGGACAAGGACGCGAAAAATCGCCAGGCGCGTGTCCTGCGCGAGAGCGGAAAGAGCGGTGATGGCGGTGTCCATTTCCATATTTTGAGAATTATCGAAATGTGTTCGAACGTCAAGCAAAGCGGCTTGTCCCCGGCGTCTGTCATCGAAATGTCATCGATCTGTCATGGAGGCGTTCGGCCGCGTTTTATCCCCGGACCCGGTTCCCTCTTCCGAACCCCGGAACGGGGATAAAGGACGGCACCCGCGGCGGCGCGAAGCGGGGACAAACCGGCGGGGACAAGTTTTTTTGAGAAAAAGCCGACGGAAAGAAATCCCCTCCCCGTTTGACGATACAGGCGGGGGCAGTTCCCCCTCCCCCGCCCTATTCCGCTGGAGACCCGGCGTCAGCATCCCTCCCCCTCGTTGGCGCCGACGGCCCGTGCCGCCCCTCCCCATATGGACGGCACGGGCCGGCCATTTCATTCGTAGGCGGACGGATAGGACCGGATGCTCTCTCCGCGCTAGAATGAGGCATGGAGGAACCGTCATGATCGTCATCACCGGCACGGCAAGGATACCGGCAGCAAATCGCGACGCCTTCCGCCCCGTCGCGGAACGGCAGGTGCTGCTCTCTCGCGCGGAGCCCGGCAACGTCTCCTATGGCTGGTACGAAGACCGGATGGAACCGGGACGCTTTTTCTTCTACGAGGAATGGAAGGACCGCGCGGCGGTCGACTTCCATTTCGCGCAGGACTATTGCCTCGAATTCATGACCGAGGCGCGGCGGCTGGCGGAAGCGGCACCGGAAATCTCGATCCGTGAAGTCGTGGTGAAGGAAGGGTAAAGCGGGACCGGGAATGCGGGCACCGTGTTTTTGAGGCCCTCCGTTCACCGAACATTCAGAACTGCGGGCGCAGGATGTTGCTCATGCCGGCGATGGACGGCATTCCAATATCGGGCAAGGCCCCGGCTGCGTGAAAGCGCCCCGGCACATCCTCCGCCCACACAAAACCCGGCCCCCGCCATCGGCGGCCGGGTTTTTTTGCGCGCGCCGCGCGCGGGGCACATCCTCCGCCCACACAAAACCCGGCCCCGCCATCGGCGGCCGGGTTTTTTTGCGCCGATACGAAAGCCGCTTCGCCCTCTATAATGGGCCGGACCTCGCGCGCCCCGGAGAGACATCATGAAAATCGGCCAGATCGTTTCCATCTCCGCCGCCCTGCTGCTCGGCGGCTGTTTCATCTCGACGGGCGATCTCATCAAGCCCGCCGATGCGGACTATCCCGTCGCGGACGGCGCGCGCTTCACCGTCCACAGTCTGGACGAGGAAGGCCGGCGCGCCGACGAGAAACCGCAAGCCGTGGCCATTGTCCGGGACGGGGACTGGTACGTGATGACCACGGGCGACGACGGGAAACCGTTCCGTGGGCTGATGGATGAAATCGCGCCCGGCCTTTACGCCGTCATGGTGCACGAGGCGGACGGGGACCCCGCCGACGGCAATCTCTACGCGCTCGTGAAACGCGACGGCTCGGGCTGGCAGCGCTGGAGCATGGTCTGCCCGGACTTTGTGGGGCTTGCCGAGGCGAAGGGCGTGGCGCTGTCGGAGATGGGCGTGACGCTCGATTCCAGCGACTGCGTGGTGGCGGACTTCGGGAGTTTGAAGACGGCGCTGATGTTTGCCTATGAGAATGCGAAGCCGGATACGGAGTATGTGGCGGAGTGACGTTCGCCGTCCTTTCCGCGCCACCTTCTCCTCAAATGTCATCCCCGCGAAGGCCGGGATCCAGCTGCGTGGCAACAAGCGGCGAGGCCCATGGACCCCGGTAGTTCCCGGCCTTCGCCGGGACAGGCGCCGGGGTGACAATTTTGTTTTGGCGGGGGCAGCAGCAAACGAAAAGGCCGCCCGAAGGCGGCCTTTGATTTTTGCGAGAGGGCTCTCTGCTTAAGCCTGCCGCTCCACCATCATCTTCTTGATTTCCGCGATGGCCTTGGCGGGGTTGAGGCCCTTGGGGCAGGTTTTCGCGCAGTTCATGATGGTGTGGCAGCGATAGAGGCGGAAGGGGTCCTCGAGATCGTCGAGGCGTTCGCCGGTGGCTTCGTCGCGGCTGTCGATCAGCCAGCGATAGGCCTGCAAGAGCGCGGCGGGGCCGAGATAGCGGTCGCCGTTCCACCAGTAGGAGGGGCAGGACGTCGAGCAGCAGGCGCAGAGGATGCACTCATAGAGGCCGTCGAGCTTTTCGCGGTCCTCATGAGACTGGCGCCATTCCTTTTCGGGCTCGGCCGATTTCGTCTGCAGCCAGGGCTCGACGAAAGCGTGCTGCGCGTAGAAATTCGTGAGGTCCGGCACGAGGTCCTTGATCACCGGCATGTGCGGCAGCGGATAGATCTTCACGTCGCCCTTGCACTCGTCGATGCCCTTGGTGCAGGCGAGCGTATTGGCGCCGTCGATGTTCATGGCGCAGGAACCGCAGATGCCTTCGCGGCAGGAGCGGCGGAAGGTCAGCGTCTGGTCGATCTCGTTCTTGATCTTGATGAGCGCGTCGAGAACCATCGGCCCGCATTTGTCGAGATCAACTTCATAGGTGTCGATGCGCGGGTTCGCGGTGTCGTCCGGCGACCAGCGATAGATGCGGAAGCGCTTGACGTTCTTCGTGCCCGGCGCGGCCTTGAAGGTCTCGCCTTCCGTCAGCTTCGAATTTTTCGGCAGTGTGAACTGGACCATGGTCTAGACCCTCATGCGCGGCTTAATACACGCGCGCCTTTGGCTTGATGTATTCGATGTCGTTGGAAAGCGTGTAGGCGTGGACGGGACGGTAGTCGAGCGAGGGCTTGCCGCTTTGATCGTCCACCCAGCACAGCGTGTGCTTCATCCAGTTTTCGTCGTCGCGGTTCGGGAAATCCTCGCGCGCATGGGCGCCGCGGCTTTCCTGGCGGTTGACCGCGCCTTCGACGGTCGCGATTGCCTGCACGATGAGATTGTCGAATTCGAGCGTCTCGATGAGATCGGAATTCCAGATCAGCGAACGGTCGGAGACCTTGAGGTCCGGCATCGCGGCGTGAACCTCGGCGACGCGCTTCTTGCCCGATTGCAGCGTTTCGCCGGTGCGGAAGACGGCGACATCTTCCTGCATGGCGCGCTGCATGGTGAGGCGCAGTTCGGCAGTCGGCGTGGAACCCTTGGCGTTGCGGTACTTGTCGAGACGCGCGACGGCACCGTCGCCCGCGCCCTTGGCAAGCTCGGGCTGGCGCTGGCCGGGCTCAACCAGTTCGGCGGCGCGCAGGCCGGCCGCGCGGCCGAAGACCACCAGGTCGTTCCGCGAGTTGGTGCCGATACGGTTGGCTCCGTGCACCGAGACGCAGGCCGCCTCGCCGATGGCCATGAGGCCGGGCACGACCGTATCCGGATTGCCGTTCTTCAGCGTCAGCACTTCGCCGTGGAAGTTGGTCGGGATGCCGCCCATGTTGTAATGGACCGTCGGCAGGACCGGGATCGGCTCCTTCGTGACGTCGACGCCCGCGAAGATGCGCGCGGATTCGGAAATGCCGGGGAGGCGCTCGGCAAGGATCGCCGGGTCGAGATGGTCGAGGTGGAGATGGATGTGATCCTTGTCCGCGCCGACGCCGCGGCCTTCGCGGATTTCGACCGTCATCGAGCGCGAGACGACGTCGCGCGACGCGAGGTCCTTGGCGGAGGGCGCATAGCGCTCCATGAAGCGCTCGCCTTCGGAATTGGTGAGATAGCCGCCCTCGCCGCGCGCGCCCTCGGTGATGAGGCAGCCCGCGCCGTAAATGCCGGTCGGATGGAACTGGACGAACTCCATGTCCTGCAGCGGCAGGCCCGCGCGCAGCACCATCGCGTTGCCGTCGCCCGTGCAGGTATGGGCGGAGGTGGCGGAGAAATAGGCGCGGCCATAGCCGCCCGTGGCGAGAATGACGAGCGAGGCGCGGAAGCGGTGGATTTCGCCCGTCGCCATGTCGAGCGCGACGACGCCGCGGCACTGGCCTTCCGCATCCATGATGAGGTCGATGGCGAAATATTCGATATAGAACTCCGCCTTGTGACGGACGGACTGGCCGTAAAGCGTGTGCAGGATCGCGTGGCCCGTGCGGTCGGCGGCGGCGCAGGTGCGCTGCGCGATGCCTTCGCCGAAATTGGTCGTCATGCCGCCGAAGGGACGCTGATAGATCTTGCCTTCCTCGGTGCGCGAGAAGGGTACGCCGAAATGCTCGAGCTCATAGACGGCTTCGGGCGCCTGGCGGCAGAGATATTCGATCGCGTCCTGATCGCCGAGCCAGTCGGAGCCCTTGACCGTGTCGTACATGTGCCAGCGCCAATCGTCCGGGCCCATGTTTCCGAGCGAGGCGGAGATGCCGCCCTGCGCCGCGACCGTGTGGCTGCGGGTCGGGAAGACTTTGGTGATGTTCGCCGTGCGCAGACCCTTTTCGACGCAGCCAAGCGTGGCGCGAAGCCCCGCGCCGCCGGCGCCGACGACGACGACGTCGAAAGTGTGATCGTTGAACTGGTAGCTGGCCGTCATGGGGCGATCTCTCGACGCTGGAAGGAAAGTCAGGAACCGAAGGCGAGCTTCAGCACCGCATAGAGGCAGGCAAGACCGACGCCATAGGAGAAGAAGGTGTTGGCGATGATGCTGAGATGCTTGGCCCCGGGGGCGATCACATAGTCCTCGATGACGATCTGCATGCCGATCCGCATATGGACGATGGCGGCGACGACGAGGCAGAGCGCGAGGATGCCGACAAGCGGATTGCCGAGCCAGGCGCGCGCGGTTTCGTAATCGGCGCCGGTGAGCGCGACGAGGAGCACAAGGAAGAAGATCGAGAGCGGCGCGATGGCGACAGCGGTGAGACGCTGGCGGATATGATCCTGCGTGCCGGACTTCGCGGAGCCCAGATGCAGCACGCGGGCAAGCGGCGTGCGCATGTCGTTACCGGAGCCGGCCATCAGAGTACCCCCCGCATGGAAAGAGCGGCGAACCAGACCGCGACGGTGAGCACGAGGGCGGCAATGGTGGCGCCCCAGCTTATGATGTCGGCGCTGCGCGGCGAGGTCGCGATGATCGCGTCCCACAGCAGATAGCGCAAACCGCCGAAAAGGTGATGCAGCAAGGCCCAGGTGAAGCCGAAGAGCACGAGCTGGCCGATCCATGAGCCCGCGACCATCTGGAAGGTGGCGTAAGCCTCCGGCCCCGCCGCCAACGCGATCAGCCACCAGGCGACAAGCGCCGTGCCGGCATAGAGCCCCATGCCGGTGGCGCGATGGATGATCGACATCGCCATGGTGATCGTGAAGCGATAAATCTGCAGGTGCGGAGAGAGCGGCCGCGATACGGCCTGTCGCTGTTCAGCCATCCGAAGTCCCCGTGCGGGCTAGCCAGAAGATCGGCGGGCGCGAACGGCCCGCGTGTTCCCGTTGTTTATCGCGCGGGGGCCGCGATGGCAAATACCCTGACACCGTCATGGAGACCGGAGGGAGGCCTCTTCGCGCAAAAGGCTTTGCGGAGACGGACCGATGCGCAAAAGCGCGGAAACGCTGGGGCAAGCCGACGCCGCGCAACAGGCTTTGCGCGTCCTTGCGAAGCTTTCGCAAACTCGCCATTGCATGCTGGGGCGAAACAGGAGAGAGCCCCGATGCAAGAAACCGATTCCCGCCCGCCGAATGACCTGCCACATGGCGAAAGCCCGATGGAGCGCGTGACACGCGTGCTGACGATGCAGCCCTTTTCGATGCTGGTGGGGGCGAAGGTGGGCCATGTGGAGCGGGGCCGGGCGGAACTCATCGTCGGGAACCGGCCCGACCTGACCCAGAACAACGGCTATATCCATGGCGGCGTGATCGGCTATCTCGCCGACAATGCGAGCGGCTGCGCGGCCTCGACCATGCTGCCGGAGGGCGCGGCGAGCCTCGTTACCTCCGAATACAAGCTGAACCTCGTCCGCCCGGCCATCGGCCGCCGCGCCATCGCACGCGGCGAGGTGGTGAAGGCGGGACGGCGGCAATGCGTGGTGGAAACGCGCGTCTGGTGCGAGACGGAGGCCGGCGAGGAGAAGCTCGTCGCCATCGCGCTGGCGACGCTTGCCTATATCTACCCGGAGGACAGGGGCTGACCCGTCAGGCGGGGCGGAAGCTCACGTCGATATCGGGCACGCCATGGCCGATATCGAGCCAGTGCCAGACTTCCGCATGTTCGAGACGGTCGACATTCGGAAGATCGACGCTCGCCTGCTCGAAATTGACATAGACGACGATCTGGTCGGCGCCGTCGCCGTTCTTCGAGATCGGCAGGATCGTGTATTCGTAGAGCTGCGTTTCGCCGCCGGAGATCGTCGCCGGCGTACATTGCCAGAGGCCGCAGGGCCGGTCGAGGCAGGCGATGACGCAATCAAAGGCAAGCTGCCGGATCGCGGGATCGACCAGTGCCAGATAGTCGATGCCGGTAAGATCCTGGCCGAAGAAATCGAAAAAGCCGGAACCGGCGAGACGGAACGGCAGCGCGGCCGTTGCCCGGTCCGGCTCGATGACGGCGAACCAGCGGGCGAAATTCGCGAAGCGCCTCAGCTCGATCGAACTGCGAAGGGGAACCGGCCTGCCGTCTCGCGCAAGGTCCCACCTCTCCTCGAAGGCGATGCTGTCCGGCGAGCGCATGACGGGGCCCTGCCCCGGCGACTGAAAACCGCTTGAATGCGATGCAAGCATGATGGCCCTGCCCGATTTCGGCCGAGTGTAGGAACGGCCGCTAAACAAAGAATGAAAACCACGCTCACCGGCGCGGCATCAGCACCCAGTAGTCGAGATCGAGAATGACGCCCTCATCATAGCCCTTGTCCTTCGGACCCGGAAACCCGGCGCAGGGAAGGTCCTTGGTCGCGATGGTGCGGATGCGGAGCGCGCCGAGATCCGCGCGGCCGTCGAGCGGCGCTTTCGCCAGCACTTCCGACCAGGCAAAGACCGTGTCGCCGCCGAAGCAGGGCGCGACATGGCGGCCGCCATTGATGGCAGCAATTAAAACCGCGTTGCCGAGCCCGTTGAAGGAGAGCGCACGGGCGAGCGAAATCACGTGACCGCCATAGATGAGACGGCGCCCGAAGCGGCCCCTACCTTCCGTATACTGATTGAAATGGACTTTGGCGGTGTTCTGGTAGAGCCGCGTCGCCATCATGTGTTCGGCTTCCTCGATGGTGACGCCGTCGACATGATCGATCTTCTCGCCCGCCTCGTAATCGTCCCAGAGATGCGGGGAACCCGATGCGACGAGATCGAAGCCCTTGAAATTCGTCTTTTCCGGCGCGAGGAGATGCTGCGGCTCGACGGCATCCGGCAGATGCGGCACATCGGCCTCGGGCGCCGGATGCGCCTTGTCGCGCTTCCGGACCATGACCCAGCGCACATAATCGATGACGATCTCATTGCGCTGGTTGCGGCCCGTGGAGCGGACATAGACGGTGCCCGTCTCGCCGTTGGAATTTTCCTTCAGCCCGATCACCTTCGATTCCGTCGACAGCGTGTCGCCGGGAAAGACGGGCTTGTGGAAACGGCAATCGGCATAACCGAGATTGGCGACGGCGTTGAGCGAAATGTCCGGCACCGTCTTGCCGAAGACGATGTGAAAGGCGAGGAAATCGTCGACGGGCGCATGGGTATACCCAGCCTTCCGCGCAACCTCCGCCGAGGACTGGAGCGAGAAGCGCGAGCCGAACAGCGCCTGGTAGAGCGCGACGTCCCCCTCGCCGACCGTGCGCGGCGTCGCGTGATGCAAGACCTGCCCGACCTTGAAATCCTCGAAGAAGTTCCCGGCATTCGTCTTGGTCATTTCCCGTCCTTCTTGTTCCGCCAGGCATCGATGCCGATGGCAATCGCCATGCCGACGCCGATCCCTATGCCGATACCGACTCCGGTATTGTCCATCGCAACGCCGAGCGAGGTGCCGATGGCGACACCGATCACGATGCCGGTGGTGACTGTCCTGCTATCCATTCGAGTGCCTCCTTGTCAGGATGCCCCCTCAAGCTCCCTGATCGCATCCGCGATGGCGACGGTACGCTTCGCAATTTCGGCGTGCAGGATTTCGACCATCTTGCCGTCGACCTTGAGCACGCCCTTGCCGCGATTTTCCGGCTGCTCGAACGCCTCGATGGTCTTCCGCGCGAAGGCGACCGTTTCGGGGTCCGGCGAGAAGATCGCATTGCAGGGGCCGACCTGGCTCGGATGGATGAGCGTCTTGCCGTCGAAACCCATGTCGCGGCCCTGCTCGCAGATGGCGGCGAAGCCCTCTTCGTTTTTTATGTCGTTATAGACGCCGTCGAGGATGACGAGCCCGTAGGCGCGCGCGGCGAGAAGCGCGAGGCCGAGCGAGGCGAGCATGGGGGTGCGGTCCGGCGTGTGCGCGGCGCGCAGTTCCTTCGCGATGTCGTTGGTGCCCATGACCCAGACCGACATGCGGGAGCCCGGCTCGCGCGCCTTGGCGGCAATCGACTGGATGTTGAGGAGCGCGAGCGGCGTCTCGATCATGCACCAGAGCTGGACGCGGCCGAGCGCGCCGGCATCCGACAGCGCATTCTCGGCGCGCTCGACATCGGCGGCGGAATTGATTTTCGGGACCAGGATGGCGTCGGGGCCGGCGGCGACGGCGGCCTTGATGTCGTCCATGCCCCAGGGCGTGTCGAGCGCGTTCACGCGGATCGCGATTTCGCGCTTGCCATAACCGCCGAGCTTGACCGCGCCGCAGACCTGGGCCCGGGCCTCTTCCTTGGCGTCGGGCGCGACCGCGTCTTCGAGATCGAGGATCAGCGCATCGGCCGGGATTTCCTTCGCTTTTTCAAGCGCGCGGCCATTCGAGCCGGGCATGTAGAGAACGCTGCGGCGCGGGCGGGCGGCGGTATCGGCCATGGGAAGGTCTCCGTTCGCGGGGTCGGGAAGCTGCGAAGCGGACACTAAATCGGATTGCGGGCCGATGGAATTGCTATGTGAGGCGAAATCACGCGATGCGGCGGACGGCCGGTTTCAGCACGCGGGAATAGGGCATGCGGATCGTGATCGTCGTACCCTCGCCGGGCTCGGATTCGATGACGAGCGAAGCGCCATGAAGCCGTGCGAGCGCCCGCGTGAGCGGCAGGCCGAGGCCCGTGCCCTCCGTCGAATAGACATTGCTGTCCTTGCCGATCTGGCGGAAGGGCTCGAGCGCGATCGGAATATCCTTCTTTCTCATGCCGACGCCGGTATCGGCGACACGGAAGGCCATCCGGTCGTCGGGTTCCATGAAAGTGTCGAGCCGGATGGTCCCACCCTTGGGCGTGAACTTCACCGCATTGGAAACGAGATTGAGGATGATCTGCCGGAGCGCCCGCTTGTCGGCCATGAGAAGCGGCAGCCCGGCCTCGACCGTGACCGTGAGGTCGACGCCGGCCTCCTCGGCGCGGTGGCGCATCATGCGCTCGCAGCTCGCGATGACCTCGATGACGTCGAGTTCTTCCTCGTAAAGCTCGTAGCGGTCGGCCTCAATCTTGGAGAGATCGAGAATGTCGTTGATGAGGCTGAGAAGGTGGCTGGAGGATTTGTGGATGTCGCCGACATAATCCTTGTAGCGCTCGTTCTCCATCGGCCCGAAAAGCTCGCCGTTCATCACCTCGGAGAAACCGATGATGGCGTTGAGCGGCGTGCGAAGCTCGTGGCTCATATTGGCGAGGAACTGCGACTTGGAGGCATTGGCGAGTTCGGCCACGTCGCGGGCGTCGCGCAACTCGTTCGCCGTCTGCTCGCGCTTGCGCACCTCGCTGTTGAACTTGTCGAGCACGAGATTGTAGCGGGAGGCCATTTCGCCCGCTTCCGTGAAGGGCTCGACCGGAAGCGGCTTCGAGAAATCGCCGCGCGCGGCCTGGGCTTCCATCGCGCCCAGCACATCGAGCAGCGCGGAGGATGCGCCATGCTCGGCGATATTGAGGCCGATGCGCTCGGCGTCGGAAGACACCCGCAGCGGCAGGAACCGGTCGATCGTGCGGAGCACGATATAGGAAACGCCGAAGGCGAAGACACCGGCGGCGCCGACGCCGAGCGCCTGCACGCCGAGCTGTTCGAGCCTCGTATGGCCGTTGGGGAAGAGCGAGACATCGCCGAGAAGGGCGACCGCGAGCGTGCCCCAGATACCGGCCGCGAGATGGACCGGCACCGCGTCTACCGCGTCGTCGATCCTGAGCCGTTCCAGAAGATCGCTCGCGACATAACAGATGATGCCGCCGCCGGCGCCGATCAGTACCGCATTGCTGGTGCTGACGATGTGGCAATTGGCGGTGATGGCGACGAGGCCCGCGAGAATGCCGTTAAGCGTGATCTGCACGTCGGGCAGGCCGTTGCGGAACCAGCTTATGCCGACGACCGCGAGGCCGCCCGCCGCCGCCGCGAGCATGGTGTGCACGAGCACGAAAGGCACGGTGGCGTTGAGCGCGAGCGTCGAACCGCCATTGAAGCCGAACCAGCCGATCCAGAGCAGGAACATGCCGAGCGTCGCCATGGGCATGTCGTGCGGCTCGATCCGCTTGCCGCCGGGTCCGAAGCGCCCGATACGGGGACCGAGAACGAGGACGGCCGCGAGGCCCATCCAGCCGCCGATGCTGTGAACGACGGTGGAGCCCGCGAAGTCGATGAAACCGAGCTGTTCGAGCCACCCGGCCGCCTGTCCTTCGAGCACGCCGCCCCAGGCCCAGTGACCGAACACCGGATAGATGAGCATGCTGAGCACGGCGGCCGTGATGGCATAGCCCCGGAAGCTCATGCGCTCCGCGACGGCGCCCGACACGATGGTGGTGGAGGTGGAACAGAAGGCGAGCTGGAAGAAGAAGAAGACCATGATCCAGGCCGTGCCGGCATCGCCGCCCGCGCTGCCTTCAAAGGCAAAATCGGTGCCGCCCATGAGGCCGCCGATGCTGACGCCGAACATCAGGCCGAAGCCGACGAGCCAGAAGCCGAGCCCCGCGACGCAGAAATCCATCACGTTCTTGACGGCGACGTTGATCGAGTTTTTCGCCCGGACGAGACCGGACTCGAGGCAGGCGAAACCCGCCTGCATCAAAAGCACCAGAACCGTACAGATAAGAACCCAGATTGTGTCGATCGACTGCGCGAAGCTGCTCACTCACCCGCCCCTGAGAAACTGACTTGACCGGGCGAGTATCGAGATGAAAGGTAAATTTTTTACCGGAGCCTACTCACGGACGCGCAAAAAAACGGGGGAAACCCTGCACATTTTTTATGCATGACTTATCGGAAGGTTAACCGCAGGCGCGTTGCTCCGTTAACGGAGGAAGCCGGCGCCTGCAATATCCGCTTTCGCGGCGGCGATCACGCCGCCTTTTTCAGGTAGCGGGCGCCCAGAATTTCGGCAATCTGAACCGCGTTGAGCGCCGCTCCCTTGCGCAGATTGTCCGACACCACCCAGATGTTGAGGCCGTTCTCGATGGTCGGATCGACACGGATGCGGCTGATATAGGTCGCGTAATCGCCGACGCATTCGATGGGCGTGACATAGCCGCCGTCTTCATGCTTGTCGACGACGAGGCAACCGGGCGCCTCGCGCAATATCTCGCGCGCCTCCTCGTCCGAGATCGGCCGCTCGAACTCGATGTTGATCGCTTCCGAATGACCGACAAAAACGGGCACGCGAACGCAAGTAGCCGTCACCTTGATCTTCGGATCGAGAATCTTCTTCGTCTCGACCGTCATCTTCCATTCTTCCTTCGTCTGTCCGTCCTCCATGAAATCGTCGATATGGGGGATGACGTTGAAGGCGATCTGCTTGGTGAAGTTCTCGTTGACCAGCGCGTCGTTGACGAAGATCGCGCGCGTCTGCGTGAAGAGCTCGTCCATCGCTTCCTTGCCCGCGCCCGAAACCGACTGATAGGTCGAGACGACGACGCGGCGGATGCCGGCAGCATCGTGCAGCGGCTTCAGCGCCACGACCATCTGTGCCGTCGAGCAATTCGGATTGGCGATGATGTTCTTCTTCGTGTAGCCGGCGATGGCGGCCGCATTCACTTCCGGCACGATCAGCGGCACGTCCGCATCCATCCGCCAGCGCGACGAATTGTCGATGACGACGCAGCCCTTGGCGGCGATCTTCGGCGCCCATTCGGCGGACATGGCCCCCGTCGTCGCCATCAGGCAGATGTCGGTGCCCTGGAAATCATAGGTGTCGAGCGTCTTCACCTTGAGCGTGCGGTCGCCATAGGAGACCTCCGTGCCCTGGCTGCGGCGCGACGCCAGCGCCACGACCTCATCCGCCGGAAACGAGCGCTCGGCGAGAATGCTCAGCATCTCCTGCCCCACATTGCCCGTGGCGCCGAGAACGGCAATCTTGTAGCCCATGATCGTCTTCCTTCCTGAGGACCGCCTCGCCCGGAGCAGTCCTCCAACGGGTCAAGCGGCCGAAAAATCTATCCGTTCAGTTTCACGAGCGCGGCGAGGATTGCGTTGCCCATCTCTTTGGTGCCGACTTTCTTCATGCCCGGCTGCATGATGTCGCCGGTGCGGAGCCCGTCGGCCAGCACGGTGTCGACCGCCTTTTCGAGCAGGTCGGCATCCGCGCCGAGTTCGAACGTATAGCGGAGCGCCATGGCGAAACTGAGGATCGAGGCAATGGGATTGGCCGCGCCCGTACCCGCGATGTCGGGCGCGCTCCCGTGCACCGGCTCGTACATGGCGCAGGCCTTGCCGCTCGCATCCTTCGCGCCGAGCGAGGCGGAGGGCAGCATGCCGAGCGAGCCCGTGAGCATCGAGGCGATGTCGGAGAGCACGTCGCCGAAGAGATTGTCGGTGACGATCACGTCGAACTGCTTCGGATTGCGCACGAGCTGCATTGCGCAATTGTCGGCCAGCATGTGCTCGAGCTTCACATCGGCGAACTTCTCCTTGTGGAGCTTCGAGACTTCCTCGTACCAGAGCACGCCCGACTTCATCACGTTGCGCTTCTCGACCGACATGACGCGGTTGCCGCGCTTGCGCGCCAGATCGAAGGCGACCTCGGCGATGCGGCGGATTTCGCTCGTCGTATAGACCTGCGTGTCGACGCCGCGGCGCTCGCCGTTTCCGAGATCGGTGATCTCCTTCGGCTCGCCGAAATAGACGCCGCCCGTCAGCTCGCGCACGATCATGATGTCGAGACCCTCGACGATCTCGCGCTTCAGCGAAGAGGCGTCCGCCAGCGCCGCGAAGCAGAGCGCCGGGCGCAGGTTTGCGAAGAGTTCAAGATCCTTGCGGAGACGCAGCAGGCCCGCTTCCGGACGGCCCTCGTAAGGCACGTTATCCCATTTCGGCCCGCCCACCGCACCGAGCATGACGGCATCGGCGCGCTTCGCCTTCTCGACCGTCTCGTCCGTCACCGCAACGCCATGCGCGTCGTAGCAGCAGCCGCCGACAAGCTCGTTTTCGATCTTCGCGTCGAACTTGCGATTGTCGTTGAACCATTGGATCACGCGCTCGACTTCGCCCATGACTTCCGGGCCGATGCCGTCGCCGGCGACGATGAGGATATTCTTGGTCATTCTTCTCTCTTGCTACACGTATCGTTCAATATCTGCCCGTTCGCCGTCATTGCGAGGAGCGCAAGCGACGAAGCAATCCAGCTCTTCGCTCGCCGCTCCTGGATTGCTTCGCGCTTTGCGCTCGCAATGACGTCAGGGTCAGAGCCAGGGCTGCGTTTCTTCGAGTTTCTTTTCGAAGGTGGCGATTTCCGCTTCCTTCTTGAGCGTGAGGCCGACACCGTCGAGGCCTTCGAGCAGGCAATGCTTGCGGAAGGGATCGACGTCGAACTTGATGACGCCGCCATCCGGCCCGCGGATTTCCTGGGCTTCGAGATCGACGGTGACGACGGCATTCGCGCCGCGCTCCGCATCGTCCATCAGCTTGTCGACATCGGCCTGCGGCAGCACGATGGGCAGGATGCCGTTCTGGAAGCAGTTGTTGTAGAAGATGTCGGCGAAGCTCGTCGCGATGACGCAGCGGATGCCGAAATCGAGCAGCGCCCAAGGCGCGTGTTCGCGCGACGAGCCGCAGCCGAAATTCTCGCCCGTGACGAGGATCTGCGCGTTCCGGTAGGCCGGCTTGTTCAGCACGAAATCCGGAATCTCCTTGCCCTCGTCGTCATAACGCATCTCGTCGAAGAGGTTCTTGCCGAGCCCCGTGCGCTTGATCGTCTTCAGGAACTGCTTCGGGATGATCATGTCGGTATCGACATTGATGATCGGCAGCGGCGCCGCAACACCCGTCAGCTTGTTGAACTTGTCCATCTCTCAGCCCTCAGTTCTTGAATTCGCGCACATCGACGAAATGGCCCGCGAATGCCGCCGCCGCCGCCATCGCCGGCGAGACGAGATGCGTGCGGCCGCCGCGGCCCTGACGGCCTTCGAAGTTGCGGTTCGACGTCGAGGCGCAGCGTTCGCCGGGCTCGAGCTTGTCGGCGTTCATCGCAAGGCACATCGAGCAGCCGGGCTCGCGCCATTCGAAGCCCGCTTCGAGGAAGATCTTGTCGAGACCTTCCTTTTCCGCCTGCTCCTTCACGAGACCGGAACCGGGCACGACCATCGCATTGACCGTCGGCGCCACCTTGCGGCCCGCCTTGATCGCCTTTTCGGCGATGACGGCAGCAGCGCGCAGATCCTCGATGCGGCCATTGGTGCAGGAGCCGATGAAGACGCGGTCGATCTTGACCTCCGTAATCGGCGTGCCGGGCGTGAGGCCCATATAGTCGAGCGCGCGCTGCATCGACTTCGCATGCGCCTCGTCATGCACATCCTTCGGATCGGGAATGCGGTCCGTGATCTTGATGACGTTTTCCGGGCTCGTGCCCCAGGTGATGAGCGGCGGCAGGTTCGCGATGTCGATGGTGATTTCCTTGTCGAACTTCGCGCCTTCGTCGGAGGGCAGCGTCTTCCAGTAGTCGACCGCCATCTCCCACGCCTTGCCCTTGGGCGCGCGCGGGCGGCCTTCGAGATAGGCGAAGGTCTTTTCGTCCGGCGCGATGAGGCCGGCGCGGGCGCCGCCTTCGATCGTCATGTTGCAGACGGTCATGCGGCCTTCCATGGACAGATCGCGGATCGCCTCGCCCGCATATTCGATGACGTAACCGGTGCCGCCCGCCGTGCCGATTTCGCCGATGATGGCGAGCACGATGTCCTTTGCGGTGAAGCCTTCCGGCGCCTTGCCCACCACATTGATGCGCATGTTCTTCGCCTTGGACTGGATCAGCGTCTGGGTCGCGAGCACATGCTCGACCTCGGACGTGCCGATGCCATGCGCCAGCGCGCCGAAGGCGCCATGCGTGGAGGTGTGGCTGTCGCCGCAGACGATGGTAGTGCCGGGCAGCGTGAAGCCCTGTTCCGGCCCGACGATGTGGACGATGCCCTGGCGGATGTCGGACATCTGGAGATATTCGACGCCGAAATCCTGCGCATTGTGTTCGAGCGTCTCGACCTGGATGCGGCTTTCCTCGTCCGCAATGCCCTTGGAGCGGTCGGTCGTCGGCACATTGTGGTCGGCGACGGCAAGCGTCTTCTGCGGCGCGTGGACCTGACGCTTCGCCATGCGCAGGCCCTCGAAGGCCTGCGGGCTCGTCACTTCATGCACCAGATGCCTGTCGATATAGAGGAGGCCCGTGCCGTCCTCGGCCATCTCGACCAGATGGGCATCCCAGATTTTGTCGTACATGGTACGGGGTGCCATTTTCTTTATCCTCCTTCGGGCCCTCAACGGCGATCCATCGCCGAAAGCAGTCCCGTCACTTGCCTATTCTGTTCAGATAAGTATCGCCGGAGCCCCATAACGGAAAAAGCGGGCCCGGGCGCTTTGGCGCCCTGCCCGCTTTTCGAACCAGTCTCCGCGGATGCGGACGAAATCAGGCTGCGCCGGTCTCTTGGCTGCGGGTCTTGTCCTGCTTTTTCTCGGTAATTCGGGCGGCCTTGCCGCGCAGACCGCGCAGGTAATAAAGCTTGGCGCGACGGACGCGGCCCTTGCGGACGACCTTGATGGAGTCGACAAGCGGGCTGTAGAGCGGGAATACACGCTCGACGCCTTCGCCGTAGGAAATCTTGCGGACCGTGAAGTTCTCGTTGATGCCGCCGCCTGCGCGCGCAATGCAGACGCCTTCATAGGCCTGCAGGCGCTCGCGCGTGCCTTCAACCACCTTCACATTGACCTGCAGCGTGTCGCCGGGCGCGAAATCGGGGATGGTCTTGCCGCCCGAAAGCGTTGCCATCTGCTCCTGGTCGATCTGCTCGATGATATTCATGGGTCTCAACCTCGATATGAAGGCGCTCCGGGCTCATATGGGACGATCCCGCCCGGGAAGCGCGCTTCCGTAACACAATTATCGCGCAATGGCGACTGTCTTCAGGGTCTTTCCTTCAGAAATTTCTCCCAAAGGTCCGGCCGTCTTTGCCTTGTCGTCTCTTCCGCCCGTTCCCGGCGCCATGCCTTAACCTTTGCATGGTCGCCGGAGGTCAAAACCGGCGGAATCTCGCGGCCCTCGAAGCTCTGGGGCCGCGTATAATGCGGGTATTCAAGGAGCCCGCTCTCGAAACTCTCGTCTTCCCCCGACGCTTCCTTGCCCATCACCCCCGGCAACAGCCGGATAACGGCATCGAGAAGCGCCAGAGCCGCCGGTTCCCCGCCCGAAAGGACGAAATCCCCGAGGCTGATCTCTTCCATCTCGCGGGCCTCGATGACCCGCTGGTCGAGCCCTTCGAAGCGGCCGCAGAGAAGCGCCACACCAGGACCCGCCGCCAGCTCCCGGACGCGGGCCTGCGTGAGCGGCCGCCCCCTTGGGCTCAGATAGATCAGCGGCCTCGGATCGCCCTGAGGGTGAACCGCATCGACCGCCGCCGCCACGACATCGGCCCGCATCACCATGCCGGGCCCGCCGCCCGCGGGCGTATCGTCCACGGAGCGGTGCTTATCGCGCGCGAACCCGCGAATGTCCACCGCCTCCAGCCGCCACAGCCCCGCCTCAAGCGCCCGGCCCGCCAGCGACACGCCCAGCGGCCCCGGAAACATTTCCGGGAAGAGCGTCAGGACGCTTGCCGACCAGGCGTCAGTCATCGTCCCGCTCCGCTTCCGCGCCACCCTCAAACGTGCCGAGAGGCGGATCGATCACGATCCGGCCGCCCGCGATGTCGACCTCGGGGACGTTCTCGTCCGTGAAGCCCATCAGCACCGTCTGGCCGCCTTCGGCGGGTGCGATCTCGAGGAGGTCGCCCGCGCCAAAATTCTCGACCGCAACGACCCGGCCGTAATCCCGGCCGTCGACACCGATCGCGGCAAGGCCGATGAGGTCTGCATAGTACCAGCCCTCATCCTCCGCCGTCTCCGGCAGACGCTCGCGCGGCACATAGAGTTCCATGCCCCTGAGCGCCGCCGCCACATCCCGGTCGGCAATACCGCCGAGCTTGCAGATGACGAGGTCCTTCGCCATGCCCTTCGTCTCGATGGTGAAGGACTTCGACCCGTCCTTCGTCTCGACCGGCCCATAAGCCGCGACGCCTTCCGGCGCTTCGGTATAGGGCTTCACGCGGACAAGTCCCCGCACGCCATGTGCGCCGGTGACGACGCCAAGACAGACTTTCTTGTCCTGCCCGTCTCTATCCGGCGTGGAGGCCATCGGCGCGATGCGCAAGCGTAATTACGCCTGCGCCTCTTCGGCTGGAGCCTCGGCAGCGGGAGCTTCCTCGGCAGGCGCTTCGGCAGCGGCCTTCGCAGCTTCGGCGGCTTCCTCGGCAGCCATGCGCGCGGCTTCGAGACGCTCCTGCGCCTTCGCCTTGGGCTTCGACTTTTCCGGGTTGCTGCGCGCCTTGCGCGTGTAGACGCCGGCATCGTCGAGGAAGCGGGCAACGCGGTCGGTCGGCAGCGCGCCGACGGAAAGCCAATGCTTCGCGCGTTCGATATCGACCTTGATGCGTTCCGCATTGTCCTTCGGCAGGAGCGGATTGAACGTGCCGATCTTCTCGATGAAGCGGCCGTCGCGGGGCGAACGCGTATCGGCGATCACGACGCGATAGAAGGGCCGCTTCTTGGCGCCGCCACGGGCGAGCCGGATTTTCAGAGACATCTTGTCTTACCTTTCAAGTAACCCGGCCAAGTGCCGGCAAACCAATTGATCCGCACACGAACCTTGTCGAAGGTTCACTTTTTCTTCTTGCCGGACGGCAGGCCCGGAAGCCCGCCGCCGAAACCCGAACCCGGCAAACCGGGCAATCCGCCGCCGAGCCCGCGCGGAAACCCGCCGGGCGGCAGCATCTTCTGCAGCGCCTTCGGATCCGCCGCCATCTCGGGTGGCATCTCCGGCGCGCCGCCGCCGAAAAGCTTGCTCATCATGCCGCCCTTCTGGCGGCCCATCGCCTTCATCATGTCCGCCATCTGGCGGTGCATCTTCAGCAGGCGGTTGATTTCCTGAACCTCGGTGCCGGAGCCGCGCGCGATGCGCTTCTTGCGGCTCGCATTCAGCACTTTCGGGTTGCGGCGTTCTTCCTTGGTCATCGAGGAAATGATCGCGCCCTGGCGCTTCACGACCTTGTCGTCCATATGCGCCTGCGCCGCCTGCATCTGCGCCTTGCCGATGCCGGGCAAGAGGCCGAGAACGCCCTTCATGCCACCCATGCGGCCCATCTGCGCGAGCTGCTCGGCCATGTCGTCGAGGTCGAACTGACCTTTCCGCATGCGCTCGGCCATCTTGTTGGCCTTGTCGGCGTCGATGGTCTCGGCGGCTTTTTCGACAAGGCTGACGACGTCGCCCATGCCGAGGATGCGGCCGGCGACACGGTCGGCGCGGAAATCCTCCAGCGCGTCCATCTTTTCGCCGGTGCCGAGAAGCTTGATCGGAACGCCCGTGACCGCGCGCATGGAAAGCGCCGCGCCGCCACGCCCGTCGCCATCGACGCGCGTCAACACGATGCCGGTGACGCCGATGCGGGCGTTGAACTGCTCGGCGACATTGACCGCGTCCTGGCCGGTCAGGCTGTCGGCGACGAGCAGCGTCTCGTGCGGATTGGCGGCATCGCGCACCTGCGCGACTTCCGCCATCAGGTCTTCGTCGATATGGATGCGGCCGGCCGTGTCGAGCATCAGCACATCGAAGCCGCCGAGACGGGCGGCTTCCACCGCGCGCTTCGCGATCTGGACCGGCTGCTGGCCGGCAACGATCGGCAGCGTCGCGACGCCGGCCTGCTCGCCGAGAATCTTCAGCTGTTCCTGCGCGGCGGGGCGGCGCGTGTCGAGCGACGCCATCATGATGCGGCGCTTGTCGCGCACGGTCATCCGCTTGGCGATCTTCGCCGTCGAGGTGGTTTTGCCCGAACCCTGCAGGCCCACCATCATGATGACGACGGGGGCGGCGGCGCGGAGCGAGATCGACGTGTCGGCCTCGGCGCCGCCCAGCATCTCCACCAGCTCGTCATGGACGATCTTGATGACCTGCTGGCCGGGGGTGACCGACTTCAGGACTTCATGCCCTATGGCGCGCGCCCGCACCTTGTCGATGAAGGACTTGGCGACCGGCAGCGCGACGTCGGCCTCAAGCAGCGCCCGGCGCACTTCGCGCATGGCCTCGTCCACGTCCTTCTCGCTCAGGGCGCCGCGGCCCTTGAGCTTGGAAAGAACGTCGCCGAGACGGCCTGTCAGGTTTTCGAACACGCGGGGTCCAAGTCCTTGTAACGCAAAGCAAAAACGCTTCCGCGAGCGAATATCGCCGGCGGAAGTTGACCCGGGCTCAATGCCTCGGGCGGGTCGGGGCGCAACAATGTCCCGAAAATCGTGGGCGGAACCTAGGGGCGGAGAGGCTTCAAGTCAATGATTTCAGCAACAGCTTGAGCGCCGCTGCCCCGAAGGCCCGCATATTGGCGGCGCGGTCGGCGGAGCCGGTGCTGACCGTGATCGAGGCGGGGTGCGGCCCGGCAAGGCCGATGACCGCCGTGCCGGGCCCCGGGCCATAGGGCGAGCCGGAAGGGCCGGAGGCGCCCATTTCCGCCAGTGCCCAGGTGGAGCCGAACTTGCCGCGAACGACATCGGCCATCGCCGCCACGTAAGGCTCCGTCAGCGGCTTCACATCCGGCGCAGGCGGGCCTTGGAGCGCGTAGAGCGCCCTGGCGGCACCGCGTGTGTAAATGACAGTCGAGCCCAGATAGAAGGCCGAGGCGCCCGGCTGCGCGACCAGCGCCGCCGAGACGAGGCCGCCCATGGACGACTCCGACAACGCCAGCGTTTCGCCGCGCTTTTTGAGCAGTTCCGCGACTTCCGCCGCGAGCGGGATCAGTTTTTCCATTGGCCGGTCTCCAGATCGCGCACGGCGTAGAATTCCTTGTTCCAGATCGCATAGAGGAGCCGGGTCGGCATCTTGTAGGCCTTTGCCACAAAATCGGCTTGCGCCGCATGGATCTGCCAGCCACGTATCTTGGAAGCCGTGTTGCCCGGCGTCGAATGGGTGGGCAGCGGCTGGTTTTCGGCGACGAATTTGCCGGTCCGGCGGCCGAGCTTCAGCAGCGAGCGCCGGGGGATCAGCGGATAGGCGACGAAACGGGGCGTGGACCCGCCCTCGGCCTTCAGCCTTTCGATGGCCTGTTCGGCGACCAGACCCATCCGCATGTGATCCTTGTGGCCGGTGGCGCCGCTGGCGGGCCAGAAAGCGACGACAAGGTCCGGCCGGTAGCGCTTCATCGCATCGGCGACACGGGCAACAAGCTCGTCGACCGGAATATCCGGCACGCCGCCATCCGGGTAATCCCAGACTTCCTGCTCGTCGATGCCGAGCGCGAAGCCGTTCTTCAGCGCCTCGGCCTTGCGGATGATGCCGAGTTCGGACTGGCGGCAGACGATGGGGGACTGGGTGCCGGCATCGCCCGGCGTCGCCGTCACCATGGCGAGATATGCGCCCTCCGCCTTGGCGGAGGTGAGGAGCCCATTGATGAGCTGCTCGTCGTCCGGATGGGCAAAAACGGTGAGAACCCGCTTCGCACCGAGAGCGCCCGCCACCGAGGGCACGCGCCGGGCAGCGGGATCGTCGAACAAATGACGGAAGTAGAGAAAGACGCCCGCCGCCGCGACTGCCGCCAGCAGCGCCAGAATCCCCAAAATCTCCAGCATCGGCCCCCTCCCTCTTCCGCTTTTTCCCCAATCTACTGGCATAAGGGGACGAAAAGCGCCATATATCCCGGCATCATGACCGGCATGGCACATCATTTTCTGAAGATGAACGGGCTCGGCAACGACTTCGTCGTGCTGGACCTGCGCCGTGAGCCCTTTGTGCTGACGGATGCGATCGCGCGTGCCATCGCCGACCGGGAGACGGGCATCGGCTGCGACCAGCTCATCACCCTCGAGCATCCGCGCCACGGCGGCGACGTCTTCATGGGTATCCGCAACAATGACGGCGGCACGGTGGAGGCCTGCGGCAACGCCGCGCGCTGCATCGGCAAGCTGATGCTGGACGAGACCGGCAAGGACGCCGTCACCATCGAGACGCTGGCCGGCGACACGGTGGCGACGCGCGCGGAGGGCGACGAGATCACCGTCGACATGGGCGCGCCGCGCCTGGACTGGAACCAGATCCCCCTGTCCGAGGAATTTCAGGATACCCGCGCCATCGAACTCGAGATCGGGCCGCTCGGCGCACCGATCATGCATTCGCCAGGCGTCGTCAATGTCGGCAATCCGCATGCGGTCTTCTTCGTCGACGATGTCGACGCAATCGACCTCGAACGCTCAGGCCCCATGCTCGAGCATCATCCGCTCTTTCCCGAACGCGCGAACATCTCGGTCGCGAAGGTTCTCTCGCCGACGCATATCCGCATTCGTACATGGGAACGCGGCGCCGGCCTGACGCGCGCCTGCGGCACCGCCGCCTGCGCGGCGACGGTCGCCGCGATCCGCCGCCGCAAGACGGAACGGAAGATCACCGTGTCGCTGCCGGGCGGCGACCTCACCGTGGAATGGCTGCCGGACGACGAGAACGGATACGGCCATATACTGATGACCGGCCCCGTCGCCTTCGACTATGAAGGCACGCTCGACCCGCGCCTGCTGACGGGAGCGGCGGCATGAAGAAGGGAACGGAAATCGTCACCTTCGGCTGCCGCCTCAATGCCTACGAATCCGAAGTTATGCGCGGCCATGCCGAAGCGGCGGGGCTCGACGGCGCCATCGTCTTCAACACCTGCGCGGTGACGGCGGAAGCCGAGCGCCAGGCGCGGCAGGCGATCCGCAAGGCACGCCGGGAAAACCCGCAAGCGCGCATCATCGTGACCGGCTGCGCGGCACAGGTGAACCCCGATGCCTTCGCCGAAATGCCCGAAGTCGATCTCGTGATCGGCAACGAGGAAAAGCTGCAGGCCGCAAGCTGGCAGCCCGCGCTCGCGCTCCATGCCAATGAGCGCGTGCGCGTGAACGACATCATGTCGGTGACGGAAACGGCGGGACATCTCGTCGGCGGCCTCGAAGGACGGGCGCGCGCCTTCGTGCAGGTGCAGAACGGCTGCGACCACCGCTGCACCTTCTGCATCATTCCCTATGGACGCGGGCCTTCGCGCAGCGTGCCGGCCGGCGAAGTCGTCAACCAGGTGAGGACGCTCGTCGGGAACGGCTACCGCGAAGTCGTACTGACCGGCGTCGACATGACGTCTTATGGCGGCGACCTGCCCGGCCGCCCGAGCCTCGGCAATCTCGCGCGGCGCATATTAAAGCTGGTGCCAGAGCTCGAACGGCTGCGGCTTTCCTCGATCGACAGTATCGAGGCCGACGACGAGCTGATGCGGCTGATCGCGGAGGAGGAACGGCTGATGCCGCATCTCCATCTCTCGCTGCAATCGGGCGACGACATGATCCTGAAGCGCATGAAGCGCCGCCACCTGCGCGACGACTCGATCCGCTTCTGCGAGGATGTGCGGCGGCTCCGCCCGGATATCGTCTTCGGCGCCGATTTCATCGCCGGCTTCCCGACCGAGACGGACGAGATGTTCGAGAACACGATGCGCCTCGTCGACGAATGTGGACTGACATGGCTGCATGTCTTTCCCTTCTCGCCCCGCCCCGGCACACCCGCCGCGAAGATGCCGCAGGTTTCGCGCGAAGTGGGCAAGCACCGCGCGGAACGCCTGCGCTTGAAGGGCGCTGAGCACGTGCGCGCGCATCTCGAGAGCGGCCTCGGCGCGACAAGGCCCGTGCTGATGGAAACGCCGACGCTCGGCCGCACGCATCAGTTCACGCCGGTGCGCGTGACGGAAGCGGCGACGGCAGGCGAAATCCTGCCTCTCCGCCTTGCCGCGCATGACGGCCAGAGCTTTGAAGGGTTGAGAGCGGCGTGAGCGAAAGCGGCACCGAAACGACGGAAAAGAAAAAGTCCCTCTTTCAGCGCATGAAGGAGGGCCTGACCCGCTCGACCAAAAACCTGTCGGACGGCATCGCCGGCATCTTCACCAAGAAGAAACTCGACCGGGCCACGCTTGATGAGCTGGAAGAACTGCTGATCGGAGCCGATCTCGGCCTCGATGCGGCGGCCGCCATTGCCGAAGCGGTCGGCAAGGACCGCTACGACAAGGAAGTGAGCCCCGAGGAAATCCGGAAGATCGTCGCGGATGAAATCGCGAAAGTGCTGAAGCCGGTCGAAAAGCCGCTCGAGATCGACGCCACGAAGAAGCCCTTCGTGATCCTGATGGCGGGCGTCAATGGCGCGGGCAAGACGACGACCATCGGCAAGATCGGCGCCAAGCTGAGGGCGGAAGGGAAGAGCGTGATGCTCGCCGCGGGCGACACGTTCCGCGCGGCGGCGGTGGAGCAGTTGAAAGTATGGGGCGAGCGGATCGGCGCGCCGGTCTGTGCAACGAAGACGGGCGGCGATGCGGCGGGGCTTGCCTATGAGGCACTGGCCCGCGCGAAGGAAGAAGGCACCGACGTCCTGCTGATCGATACCGCCGGGCGGCTCCAGAACAAGGCCGATCTGATGGCCGAGCTGGAAAAGGTGATCCGTGTGATGCGGAAGCTCGATCCCGAAGCGCCACATGCAACGCTGCTCGTGCTCGACGCCACCACCGGCCAGAACGCCGTCAACCAGGTGGAGATCTTCGGGAATGTCGCGGGCATCACCGGCCTCGTGATGACGAAGCTCGACGGCACGGCACGCGGCGGCATTCTGGTGGCCATTGCGAAGCGTTTCGGCCTGCCCGTTCATCTGATCGGCGTCGGCGAAGGAATCGACGATTTGCAGCCTTTCAGCGCCGAGGCGTTTGCCGGAGCCATCACCGGCGCGAGTTGATCCGCCGCCATACACCATGCGTAGATAGACCGATCCCGAAATTCACGCGGAACAAAGAAGACCATGACGGAAACCGGTGCAGATAAGACCCATGGCGGCATGTCGGCCTCGCAATGGGTCCGCATGGCCATCGAACTCGGGCCGCTCGTCGTTTTCTTCCTGCTGAATTCGAAGGCCAACAGCCTCTTCGGCAACGAGCCGGCCCAGAACATCTTCTACGCGACCGGCGGCTTCATGGTCGCCACCGTGATCTCGCTCGGCTATTCCTATGCGCGCTTCCGGAAAATTCCGACCATGCCGCTCGTCTCCGGCATCTTCATCATGATCTTCGGCGCGCTGACGCTCTGGCTCCACGACGATGAATTCATCAAGCTGAAGCCGACCATCGTGAACGGCATTTTCGCCACCGCACTCCTCGGCGCGGCCGTCATGGGCAAGCCGATCATGAAGCAGCTCTTCGACGGCGCCTTCAACCTGACCGACAAGGGCTGGATGGTACTGACGGTACGCTGGGGGCTCTTCTTCGTGTTGCTCGGCGTCATCAACGAAATCGTATGGCGGAATTTTTCCACCGACTTCTGGGTAAGCTTCAAGCTGTTCGGCATCATGCCGCTCACCATGATCTTCGGCCTCGCGCAGATTCCGGTGCTGACGAAGCACGCACCGTCGGACGAGGACGGCGCGCGCAGCGCCGATTGATCCATCAGCTTCCTTCCGGATGCAGCTCCCTGTCTTTTGTCTCGGGCACGAAGATGAGCCCGACGACGAAAGTCATCGCCGCGATTGCGACCGGGTACCAGAGCCCTGAATAAATATTGCCGGTCGCCGCCACGATGGCGAAGGAGACGGTCGGCAGGAAGCCACCGAACCACCCATTGCCGATGTGATAGGGAAGCGACATCGACGTGTAGCGGATGCGCGTCGGGAAAAGTTCGACGAGCATGGCCGCGATAGGACCGTAAACCATCGTCACATAGAGCACGAGAATGAAGAGGACGAGCACCACCATCGGATAGTTGATGGCGGCGGGATCGGCCATGAGCGGATAGCCCGCCTCCGTCAGGGCGACGGTGAGCGCGGTGGCGAAACCCGCGCGTGCCTCGCCGCCCGCATCGCCGCTCGCGTCGAACGAGGGAATGGCGACCGAGCCGACCTCGATGCGCGCTTCTTCGCCCGGCGCCATCTGGACATTCGCATAGGGAATACCGCGTTTCGCCAGTTCGCTCTTCGCGACGTCGCAGGGCGTGGTGAAGGCGGCGGTGCCGACCGGATTGAACTGGAAGGAACAGGTGGCGCTGTCGGCCACGACGACGACGGGCGCCCGCTCCTGCGCCGCTTCAAGCGCGGGATTGGCGTAATGCGTGAGCGCGCCGAAAAGCGGGAAGTAGGTCAGCGCAGCCAACAGGCAGCCCGCGAGAATGATCGGCTTGCGGCCGATCCTGTCCGACAGCGCGCCGAAGACCACGAAGAACGGCACACCGAGCAGCAATGCGCCGCCGATGAGAATATTCGCCGTCTGGCTCTCGACCTTCAGCACCTGTGTCAGGAAGAAGAGCGCGTAGAACTGGCCGGTATACCAGACGACGGCCTGGCCGGCGGTCAGGCCGATCAGCGCGATGATGACGATTTTCAGGTTGCCCCAGCGCGCGAAGGATTCCGTAAGCGGCGCCTTGGACAGCGTGCCCTCCGCCTTCATCCGCTGAAAGAGCGGCGACTCGTTGAGCTTGAGCCTGATCCAGACGGAGATGCCGAGGAGCGCGATCGAGAGCAGGAAGGGAATGCGCCAGCCCCAGCTTTCGAAGCTCTCCTTGTCCATCGACAGGCGGCAAACGAGGATGACGAGAAGCGACAGGAAGAGACCGAGCGTCGCCGTCGTCTGGATCCATGCGGTATAGGCGCCGCGTTTCGTATGCGGCGAATGCTCCGCGACATAGATCGCAGCCCCGCCATATTCGCCACCGAGCGCGAGCCCCTGCGCCAGCCGCAGCACGATCAGAATGGCGGGCGCGGCAAAGCCGATTGCCGCGTAGCTGGGCAGCAGACCGACAATGAAGGTCGACAGGCCCATGATGAGGATGGTGATGAGGAATGTATATTTGCGGCCGACGAGGTCTCCGAGCCGGCCGAAGACGATAGCGCCGAAAGGGCGCACCGCGAAACCGGCGGCGAAGGCGAGAAGCGCGAAGATGAATGCCGCCGTCGGGTTGACGCCTGAAAAGAACTGGACGGAGATGATCGCGGCAAGCGAGCCGTACAGGTAGAAATCGTACCACTCGAACACCGTGCCGAGCGACGAGGCGAAGATCACCCTCCGCTCTTCCGCCGTCATCCGCTGCGCGCCGCTCCTGGCCATTTTGTCTCCTGGGTGTCCGTCTTATGGTGAAAGGATGCCGTGAACGCACCGGTTTAGCCAGACGGAGCTTTCAGATTCCCGCCGGACGGCGCGGAAACAGATTACCTGTTTCACCCGCCGGATTTGTGAAAGGCGCGAGAACGTCCTTGTCCATCGCTTCCCTGAAATGCGTCAGCGCCCAGTGGACACTTGGAAAGGCAAGCTCCTCCCACGGAATGTCGGCCCACTCGAACAGGGCAGCCTCCAGCGTTTCCTCGCCTGCCGAAAATTCAGGCACCCTCAGTTCCGCCCGGTACATGATCTGCACCTGAGCGATCCTGGGGATGCTGTAGACCGCCAGCATGTCCCGCAGGACGATGTCGGCATTCGCCTCCTCGCGCGCTTCGCGCCGCGCGCCCTCGTCGGTCGTTTCGCCCTGCTCCATGAAGCCCGCCGGAAGCGTCCAGTAGCCGCGCCGGGGCTCGATGGCGCGGCGGCAGAGGAGAAACTTTCCCTCGTATGTAACGACTGCGCCGACGACGATTTTTGGGTTCACGTAGTGAATGAACCCGCACCTGTCGCAGACATCGCGCTCCAGATTGTCCCCGGACGGGACACGGCGGGAGAATGAGGGGTCCTTGCTGCTCTCCGTTGCGTTCGGTTCCAGGGATTTCTTCTCACCGCTCTCGCGATCGTCCGGCACTGTCATGGTTCACCTTGTTGGTCCGCCTACGGAGCTAAGCCGCCCGGAGGCACGAAACAGTGCGTGCCGGGCACATAATCAGGCCTTGAGAACGGGTGAAGAACACCGCCGGGCGGCAAATGTCCGCGCACAGACCTATACGGAAAATTTGCTTTCTCTTTTTTTCATGCACACGACCCTCTTGCAAGACAAGGCCCTGCGGGTGCATATGATGATAGAACGCCGCACGAGGCACGGCCATATAAAGGCCTTGAACGCGCGCAAAGATATTTGCCCCCCGCGGGAGGTTGTCCGCAAGGACCCAGCCCCCAGACCGGACACCGAGGGTGTCGGAACAATCCAGAGGACAGAACAAATGGCAGCCAGGAAGCCAACCGGAAATTTCGATCTTGAAAGCTCGCTGAGCCATTTGCTGCGCCGCGCGCAACAATTCGCCTACGACCAGTTCGTGCAGCAGATGGGCGACAGTGCACTGACGCCACGTCAGTTCATTGTTCTTTTCGCCGTCAACGAGGAAGAGGGCCTGAGCCAGACCGATCTCGTGAACCGGACCGGCATCGACCGCTCGACGCTGGCGGACATGATCAGCCGCATGATCAAGAACGGTCTGCTCGCACGCCGCCGCACGGCGGAAGATGCGCGCGCCAACGCCGTCCGGCTGACGGCGGCGGGCCGCCGCGCGCTGAAGGGCGCGATGCCGAAGGCGCTTGCCGCCGAAAAGGCGCTGCTCGACGTCCTGCCGAAATCCACGCAGGCGGACCTGATGAAAGGTCTCGGCCAGCTGAACAACGCCATCGAAAGCCAGAAGACGGAAGAAGTTGCGCCGAAAGCCCCCGCAAAGCGGGCGGCGGCGAAACCGGCCCGCAAGACGGCAGCGAAAAAGCCGGCGGCACGCCGCAAGAAGGCCTGATTTCCGGAGTTAATGCGGCGCGTTATCTCTCTGCCGGATGACGCGCCGCCTGCAAGGCCGGCAATATCTCGTCCGCTACCGCTTCCGGCGTCAGCGGACCGATATGCTTGAAGGCGATGCGGCCATTGCCATCCACGATATAGGTTTCCGGAACACCGTAGACGCCCCACTCGATGGCGGCGCGGCCGGTATCGTCGCGGCCGACACGGTCGAAGGGATTGCCGAGCTCGGCGAGGAACCGCCGCGCGGCGGCAGGATCGTCCTTGTAGTTGAGCCCGAACATCGGCACGCCGGCAATGCGGCGGAGCTCGACGAGAAGCGGCATCTCGTCCCGGCAGGGCACGCACCACGACGCCCAGACATTGACGATGACGGGAACGTCCTTGCCGAAATCGGCGGCGGCGACGCCGGGCAGATCGAGACCCTCGACAGGACCGAGATCGAATGCGGGTACATAGCGTCCGATCAGCGCGGAGGGGACCCGCGAGGGATCGCCGCGATAGATGGCGGCGAAGAACAGGCCCACAAGCACCAGAAATATCGCGACGGGAATAAGTGCTGCCCACCTGAAACGCGGATTCACGGACGACCCTCTCCGCCGGGCTTGTGCGCTGCACGGCGGGTGCGCCCGCCCGCAGCACGTTCAAGCGTTTCAACAAGCCGGGCTTGCGCGCGGTAGTCGCGGATGCTTTCCGCGGCAAGCGCAACCACAACGAGCAAGGCAAGGCCGTAGGCGGACCAGACGAAGGCCGCATAACCGCCCATATGGAAAAATTCCGCCATCCCTCAGCCCTCCGCCCCGGAAGCAGCTTGCGCGAGCCGCAGTGCACGAACACGGCGGCGCAGAATTTCCGCACGCATCCGCACCAGCAGCAACGTGACGAAGAAGAGCGTGAAACCGAGCGCCATCAGCATGAGCGGCAGCAGCATGGAAGGTGCGATGGTCGGCCCGTCCATCCGGAAAACGGACGCAGGCTGATGCAGCGTGTTCCACCAGACCACCGAATATCGAATGATCGGAATGTTGACGGCGCCAACCAGCGCAAGAACCGCGGCGGCGCGGGCGGCGCGTGTGGGTTCCTCGATCGTCGCCCACAGCGCGATATAGCCGAGATAGAGAAAGAACAGGATCAGAACGGAAGTGAGCCGTGCATCCCACTCCCACCACGTGCCCCACATCGGCTGACCCCAGAGCGAGCCGGTGACGAGCGCGAGAAAGGTGAAGGACGCGCCTATGGGAGCGGCCGATTTTGCGCAGAGATCCGCAAGCGGATGACGGAAGATCAGCGCAACGGCGGAGGCAACCGCCATGATCGAATAGCCGAACATGGCAAGCCAGGCGGATGGGACATGCACATACATGATCCGTACCGTATCGCCCTGCTGATAATCGGGCGGCGAGGCCACGAGCGCGAACCAGAGCCCCGCCCCGATCAGCAGCAAGGTCACGGCCCAGAGCGGCGCGAGCAGCACCCCCGACAGCGCCATGAAGCGCGTCGGGTTGGCATAGGCGTGGAACCGTTGTGTGGCGGACAGGCTGGTCATGCGCGTCATTTAGCGTGCTGCTTGCGGGGAGGGCAAGCCGCCCGGCCGGGCATTTTGCCACGCGCCGGAAATTCAGGCTCACTCATGCGTATCACCGGAGATTGGCTCGAAGCGCGGCGGCGGCACCGACGGGCCCAAGCACGAAACTGCCAAGCGTGACGGCCCCGAGAAACAGCAGGCTCTGGACCCCGGCATCGCCTTCGAAGCCGGCGGAAGCCGCTTCCGCCGCGCCGACGCCGAAAATCAGCACCGGGATGTAGAAGGGCAGTACCAGAAGGGAGGCCAGAAGCCCGCCGCGCCGGACGCCGACCGTGAGCGCCGCGCCGATGGCGCCGAGGAAGCTGAGCGCGGGCGTGCCGGCCAGCATGGCGAGGAGAAGCGCCGGGAAGCTCGCCACCGGCAGATTGAGCAGGAGCCCGAGAACCGGGGCCACAACCACCAGCGGTAACCCGGTAGTGAGCCAGTGGCCGAGCGCCTTCGCCACCGCGACAAGCTCAAGCGGCAGTGCCCCCATCGAAAGCAGATCGAGCGAACCGTCCTCGAAATCCGCCTGGAAAAGCCGGTCGAGCGTAAGCAGCGCCGCCAGCAGCAGCGCCACCCAGAGCATTCCCGGCGCAATGAGCGAAAGCAGCGCCTTGTCGGGCCCGATGCCGAGCGGAACGATGGCGACGACGACGAGAAAGAAAAAGACCGCCATGCCGCCCCCGCCGCCGAGGCGCGCGGCTAGGCGCAGATCGCGAAGGAGGAGCGCGAGAAAGGCCCGTCTCATGCCGCCACCTCCTCACCGAGGCGCAACATGCGCGCCGGGACGAGACCGAGATCGAGATGCGTCGCCGCGACGATGAGGCCGCCCGAGACTAGATGCACATTCATCAGATCGAGGAGGCGCGCCGTATTCGCGGCATCGAGGGCGACGGTCGGCTCGTCGAGCAGCCAGAGCGGCCGCGGCACGGCGAGTACACGGGCAAGAGAAAGGCGGCGGCGCTGTCCGGCCGAAAGATAACCGACGGGAAGATCGGCGAGCGAGGCGAGCGCGAACGCGTCGAGAGCATGTGCGACAGCGGCTTCGTTCCGTCCGCCGCCGAGATATTCCGTCCAGAAACGCAGCGTCTCGGCGACATTCATGGACGGCTTCAGCGCATCGAGATGACCGACATAATGTACCTGTTCGCCGATGGTCCGCTCGCTGTCCCCGCCTTCCAGCGCGATCGTGCCATGCGCGATTTCGAGAAGGCCCGCGATCTGGCGCAGCAGGCTGGACTTGCCGGAGCCGTTGGCGCCGGTGAGCACCAGCGCCTCGCCGCGCGCGACCGCGAAGGAGAGCCCCTCGAAGACGAGCCGCCCGCCCCGCAGGCAAGCGAGATCGTGGGCGGCGAGGCGGAGCTCAGATGTCGTCAAAACGCCCGCCCCTGCCCTTGCCGGACGCGAAACGCGCCGCACCTTTCAGCGTCTCGCCGGATGCCAGCACCTTGCGGCCATGTTCGAATTCGTTGGCGAGCGCCCGGTCGTAAGGCAGGTCCCATTGCTCATAGGCGGACATCCGGTCATGCCGGAGACAGAGTTGCGGAAAGCGGGAAATTTCCAGCGCGAGCCGCTCTGCTTCCTCGCGCCCTTTGCCCTTCGCCGCGACACGATTGGCGAGGCCGATGGAAAGCGCCTCCTCGGCATTGACGGGCCGGCCCGTCAGGATGAGATCCATCGCGCGCGCATGACCGATGAGGCGCGGCAAGCGAACGGTTCCGCCGTCGATCAAGGGCACGCCCCAGCGGCGGCAGAAGACACCCATGATCGCGTCTTCTTCCACCACGCGCATGTCGCACCACAGCGCGAGTTCAAGGCCGCCCGCAACCGCATGGCCGGAAATCGCGCCGATCACCGGCTTGTTGAGAATCATTCGCGATGGACCCATCGGACCGTCGCCGGCAAGGCGCGTGAAATCGGCGCCCGTTGCGGGGGGCACGGAACGATTGCCCTTGCCGCTCGCCACAGCCTTGAGGTCCGCACCTGCGCAGAAAGCACCTTCAGCCCCGCAGAAGACGGCAACGAGCGCGGTCTCGTCCTGCTCGAAGTCGAGGAACGCATCGACGAGCGCGGTCGCCGCAGCCCTGTCGACCGCGTTCTTCACGTCGGGCCGGTTCAGAATGACGGTTGTCACCGGGCCGTTTCTCTCGACAAGAACTTCCGCCATCCATTCCCTCCCGCATATGCTTTTCAAAACTGATTATCACGCTCGCACGTTCCGGCGAAGCATGGTCAATCACGGCGAAAGACATTATAGTCCGCCGCGACAAGCATATAGGCTCCAGGCTTAGAAGCGGCGGCGAAATCGGACTTTGACGCGCGCGCATTTCCGGCGCGCGGGCGGCACCGCAACCTCCGTCACATTCCCCGTCTCAGACAGGCCCGGACCCCGCATCATCGAGGACCAAGAGAGATGGCGAAGAAGGCCCCGGCTAAATCCCCCAAGGCGAAAGCCAAAAAGAAACCCGCTGCCAAGAAGGCCGCGCCGAAAAAGGCCGCGCCGGCAAAGGCTGCAAAGAAATCCGTAAAGAAGACGGCGCCGAAAAAGGCCGTGGCTAAAAAGGCCGCGCCGAAAAAGGCGATAAAGATAAAGAAGACGGCGAAAGCGAAACCTGCGGCAAAGAAGGCCGTACGGAAAGCAGCGCCGAAAAAGCCGGCAGCAAAAAAGGCTGCGCCGAAAAAGGCCGCGCCGAAGAAGGCTGCGAAGAAGGCAGTGAAGACCACTCGCCGCGCTGTGAAAAAGGCAACACCTGCCGCGAAGAAGCCTGCGCTGAAGGCGAAGCGCGCGGCGAAGAAGGCCGTAAAGGCAGCAACGCCGCGCAAGACCGCCGCGAAAAAGCCTGCCGGCAAGACTGCCGCCGCCAAAAAGACGGCGCCGGTGAAGAAAGCCGCGCCGAAGAAGGCAGCCGCAAAAGCGAAAGCTCCTGCGAAGAAGCCGGTTGTCGCCAAAGCCGCGCCAAAAAAGGCCGCACCGAAAAAGGCCGCCGTGAAAAAGGCCTCGTCAGCCAAAGATAGCGGCAGCTTCGGCGCGCGCCGCTCGCTGAAGGTCGGCAAGCGCAGCTACACCTATTTCAGCTTGCCCGACGCGGAGAAGAAGGGGCTCAACGGCATCTCGCGCCTGCCCTTCTCGCTGAAGGTCCTGCTTGAAAACCTGCTGCGCTTCGAGGACGGCCGCACCGTCACCGCCGACGACATTCGCGCCGTGAAGACATGGCTCGAGACGCGCACATCCGACCGCGAAATCGCCTATCGCCCGGCGCGCGTCCTGATGCAGGACTTCACCGGCGTTCCGGCCGTGGTCGATCTCGCCGCCATGCGCGATGCCGTGAAGGGCCTCGGCGGCAACCCGAAGAAGATCAACCCGCTCGTGCCGGTCGATCTCGTGATCGACCATTCCGTGATGGTCGACAAGTTCGGCACCCCGACGGCCTTCAAGGAAAACACCGACATCGAATATTCGCGCAACCGCGAACGCTACGAATTCCTGCGCTGGGGCGCGAAGGCATTCGACAATTTCCGCGTCGTACCGCCGGGAACGGGCATCTGCCATCAGGTGAACCTCGAATATCTCGCCCAGACCGTCTGGACGAAGACCGAGGGCAAGGAAGAGATCGCCTATCCGGACACCTGCGTCGGCACCGACAGCCACACCACGATGGTGAACGGTCTCGCGGTGCTCGGCTGGGGCGTCGGCGGCATCGAGGCGGAAGCGGCCATGCTCGGCCAGCCCGTCTCCATGCTCATTCCCGAAGTCATCGGCTTCCGGCTCACCGGCAAGCTCAATGAGGGCGTGACGGCGACCGACATGGTGCTGACCGTCACCGAGATGCTCCGCAAGAAGGGCGTGGTCGGCAAGTTCGTCGAATATTTCGGCACCGGCCTCGACAATCTCGCGCTTGAAGACCGCGCGACGATTGCGAACATGGCGCCGGAATATGGCGCGACCTGCGGCTTCTTCCCGATCGACAACGAGACGCTGAAATATCTGAAGGCGACGGGCCGCTCGGAGGAACGTGTCGCGCTCGTCGAGGCCTATGCGAAGGCACAGGGCATGTTCCGCGAAAAGGGCATGCCGGATCCGATCTTCACGGACACGCTCGAACTCGATCTCGGAAGCGTCGTGCCGAGCCTCGCCGGTCCGAAGCGTCCGCAGGACCGCGTCGCTCTCACCGATGTGAAGACGAACTTCCACCATGCGCTCGAAGGTGAATTCGGCAAGCCGGGCCAGGCCGGACGGCGCGTTCCCGTCGAAGGGCAGGATTACGATCTCGGTCATGGCGATGTCGTGATCGCCGCCATCACCTCTTGCACCAACACCTCGAACCCGAGCGTGCTGGTCGCGGCCGGTCTCGTGGCGCGCAACGCGCGTGCCAAGGGCCTCAAGGTGAAGCCGTGGGTGAAGACCTCGCTCGCGCCCGGCTCGCAGGTCGTGACGGACTATCTCAACAAGTCCGGCCTGCAGGACGATCTCGACGCCATGGGCTTCGATCTCGTCGGCTATGGTTGCACGACCTGCATCGGCAATTCCGGTCCGCTGCCGACCGAAATCAGCCAGGCGATCAATGCGAACGATCTCGTGGCCTCGGCGGTGCTCTCGGGCAACCGCAACTTCGAAGGCCGCGTGTCGCCGGATGTGAAGGCGAACTACCTCGCCTCGCCGCCGCTGGTCGTCGCCTATGCGCTGGCAGGCTCGACGCAGATCGACCTCACCACCGAGCCGCTCGGCCTCGGCAGCGACGGTCAGCCGGTCTATCTGAAGGACATCTGGCCCACCTCCAGGGACGTCGCCGCCACGGTGCGTTCCTGCGTGACGCCGGAAATGTTCCGTACCCGCTACGCCAACGTCTTCGACGGCGATGCCAACTGGCAGAGCATCAAGGTAACGGGCGGCCTGACCTATGACTGGGACGGCGGCAGCACCTATGTGCAGAACCCGCCCTATTTCGTGGGCCTGCAAAAGACGCCGGGCGAACTCTCCGACGTCAAGGACGCTCGCATCCTCGGTCTCTTCGCGGATTCGATCACGACCGACCACATCTCGCCCGCCGGCAACATCAAGGCGCAGAGCCCCGCCGGCTCCTACCTGAATTCCAAGCAGGTGGGCGCGCAGGATTTCAACTCCTACGGCGCACGGCGCGGCAACCACGAAGTGATGATGCGCGGCACCTTCGCCAACATCCGCATCAAGAACCAGATGCTGAAAGGCATCGAGGGCGGCGTGACGAAACTGCAGCCGGAAGGCACGCAGATGCCGATCTACGACGCGGCGATGGAATACAAGCGGCGCGGCGTGCCGCTGGTGATCTTCGCCGGCAAGGAATACGGCACCGGCTCCAGCCGCGACTGGGCCGCGAAGGGCACGATGCTGCTCGGCGTCAAGGCCGTGGTAGCGCAGAGCTTCGAGCGTATTCACCGCTCGAACCTCGTCGGCATGGGCGTCGCCCCGCTGCAGTTCCTCAACGACATGAGCTGGCAGTCGCTCGGCCTCGACGGATCGGAGACGGTGTCGATCGAAGGCCTCGCGAACGTGAAGCCGCGTACCAAGGTGAAGGCGGTGATTACGTTCGCCGACGGCACGAAGCAGTCGATCGAGCTCCTCTGTCGCATCGATACCCAGGATGAAGTCGATTACTACGAGAATGGCGGCATCCTGCCCTACGTGTTGCGGAGCCTCGCCGCGTAAGCGTGAAACTCATGAAGACGGAAAGGGCGCCCCTCGGGCGCCCTTTTTCTTTGCGTCCGGCCCTTCACCCGAACGTGACTCGCGCACCTCCCGGCCCGGGCTTATCCTCAACCTCAAAGGAAGGAAGGTTTCATGCTTGCGCGCCGTATCGCGGGTCTTCAGAAGTTCGCAATCGCTGGCATCCTGCTTGCCGTCGCGGCGGCCGCTTCTTCCGCCGTCTGCGCCGAGACCAGACCCGTCGTGGTGGAGCTTTTCACCAGCCAGGGTTGCTCGTCATGTCCGAAGGCCGACGCTTACTTGCGTGAGCTCGCGCCGCGCGAGGACGTGATCGCACTCTCCTTCAATGTGGATTACTGGGACTATCTCGGCTGGCGGGACACGCTGGCGAGCCCCGCCTTCACCAAGCGCCAGAAGGCCTATGCACGGGGTCTCGGCCTCTCCGGCGTCTACACGCCGCAGATCGTCGTCGACGGCGTTGTCGAAGGCGTCGGAAGCCATCGCGACGAAATCGACGATGCCATTGCCAGGCAGGCAGCGAAATCCGCCGGTGTCGGGGTTTCGTTCAGGGATGAAGGTACGTCGCTCATACTCGACGTGGCGGGAGGTGCGGCGCCTGCGAAGCCCGCTACGCTCTGGCTCGTCCGCTACACAACGGAGGAGGCCGTCGATATCCGGCGCGGCGAAAACCGGGATCGCACCATCGCCTACGCCAATGTCGTTCGCGAGCTGACGCCTGTCGGCATGTGGAAGGGCAAGCCGCTGAGCCTCACCTTGCCGAAAAGCGAACTGCTGACGAAGGGGTTCGAAGGCTGCGTCGCGCTTCTTCAGGCCGGAGACGGCGGTCCCATTCTCGGCGCCGCGCGGATCGACCTGTCCCGATGATATCTATTCGATGTCGGCAGGGCCCGCTTCGCGCGTAACGATATCCATCGTCTGGGTAAGCTGGCTGCTCACATCCTGCGGCAGTTTATAGACCCAGGGACCGAGCCGCGCGTTGAGCACGGCGGCACGGGCTTCGGCATCGCTCATATCCGCACCCTCCGCCACAAGCGCGGGATCGGTGTCCGCCGTGAATTTGCTCCACAACGCACCGCCCTGGCCGCCCATGCGCATGGTGAGGCGAACGCCATCGAATGTCTCGAATACGACCTGCGGCGCGGTTTCCGGGAAGTCCAGCGTGTCGGCGGGCGCAACATCCTCGAAGCTCGCATCCACCAGTGCCGTGGCGACGCGATTGACGACCGGCGCGCCGCGTGTCGCACGGCCTTCGGGCACATTCACGATGGCGAAATCGGCTTCGTCCGCATTGGCGCGCGAGATGACGACCGGCCGCTCGGTATCCGCCCAGAGTGTCACGCGGGCGAGGTCCTTGCGCGGAATATCGACGAAGGCAGGATCGAGCCACTCCGCCACCGATTTCAGGAGCGGCAGGCGGCCGCGCGCGAGCCATGTCTGGTCCTCGCCGTCGCGGCGCACATAGACGAGCCCCTCCCCTTTTACATCGACCGCACGCTCCGGCACCTTGCCGATAAGCAGGGCAGCGACACGGTCTTCCTTGCCGCTGAAGAATTCGACCCGCACCGCCGATCCGATATCTTCGGGCGCGAGCAGGCCGAGATTGCGGTGCCACTCTGGATTGGCCGTGCGCGGCTCGTAGGCTTCCATTTCGCCGACGCCGAGCAGCGTCTTCTTGATGAGGTCGGGATCGACAGGATAGCCGTTGCGCGCTTCGGCACCCCAGGTGCCGTTCTCGCCCCGCAGCATGACGATTTTCGTCTCGCCGCTGAGCCCCCGGCTTGCCGTGTAGACGATACGGTCGACGCGATCGAGTTTTCCGTCCAGACCCTCGAACAGCGGGTGGGGCACGAAGCTCGCCCGGACGCTGCTGCGGTCGGTGATCACGGCGATGCTTGCGGCGATCACGGCAACGAGCGTCGCCACGGCCAGCACGGATAGATTGCGCAGCGGCGTGTTTTCACGAAGCGATTGAAAGGACGTGGCCATCGCTTACGCTCCCTTTTCGACGCGCGCCTTGCGGCGGCGGTAACGCAGGAAGGCGGCACCTAGCGCCAGGATCGCAAGCACGATCGGCACCAGCGCGATGTTGACGAAGCGAAGCTGGGCGCCAAGCCCCTCGACATCGCGGCGGAGATCGCGCTGCACATCGCGCAGCCGCTTCCGGCTTTCGAGAAGCTCGGCGCGGAACTGCCTGATTTCAGCGCTTTCCTCGGATGTAGGGCCGCCCGCGGCAGCATCGGCACCCGGACCTCTCGTCTGAAGTTCCGTGAGGCTGCGTTCCGTGACCGCGATTTTCTTTTCGAGCACTTCCTGTTCGGCCAGGAAACGCCGCTCCGCCGCCCGGCGCAAATCTTCCACGACCACGAAGGGCCGGTCGATCTTGCTGCGCGCGCGGAGCGAAATGAGTTCGTTCGAGCCCATCAGATTGTCCACGGCAGACATGATGAAAACCGCATTGTCCGCGATCGGCTGCGCCACGCGCTCGCCGAGATAGGATTCCGTCTGCACCCAGAAACGGTCGTCGAATATGTCGCTGTCGGCGAACACGATGATATTCGCGTCGCGTTCCGACTGCGCGATATAGGGGCCTGCCTTTTCCTGCGACTTGCGCGGGCTCGCGGCGCCCTCCTGTGCGACAGGCGCCTCGGCGGGCGGTCCGTCGAAGGCGCTCTTCACCGGACCGGAGACACGCGCGGCGATGACATAGCTTTCGTCTGTCGGCGAGAAATCCCTCAGGAGATCGTCCGGGCGCGGCCCCGCCTTGACCTCATCGACGTCATAGAGACGGGAATCCTCCGTCGTCGTGACGAGCGGCGCGAAGACCGTCGTCGCATCCTTCACAGGCGTGAGCGAACCCGCCGTGCCCAGATTGAGACGCGAGACATCCGCCGTCACGAGATCTTCGGCGTCCACATTGGCGCGCGGCACGGCCAGCCAGATCACATAGTCACTTTCCTGCCGCCTCGCATCGAGACCGGTACGCACGCGCTGCGCGATCTTGCGGTCGCCCACGATCTTTGTCGGATCGTAGTCGATGCCCCAGCTTTTCAGCAGCGGCCCGAGATCGGACGCTTCGGTATAACCGCGGATCGGCTCGCCGTTCGGTCCCGATGTCAGGCTGACTTCCGAGTGTGGATCCACAAAGGCGAGAATGTGCCCGCCGCGCATGACGAACTGGTCGATCGCATAAAGTGTCGGTTCGTCGAGCGGCCGGGGATGCGCGATCATCAGCACATCGACCTTTGCAGGCACCGCCTGGAATTGTTGTTCGAGAAATTCGATCTCGAAGCGGTTCTGCAACTCCTCGTAAATCATGAAGGGCAGCGACTCGCCCCGCATGGCCGACATAAGGCCACCGACGCCGGTATCGAGCGGCAGGTTGGTCACAATGCCGAGCACGGGCCGCGTCGGCCGGCTCAGGTTCTGGATCATCCGCGCAACGTCGTATTCGAGATACTGCTCGCGTTCATCGGTGAAGAAGGGCACGGCTTCGAGCCCGTCCACCGCATTGGTGCCGACGAGACCGAAATAGATGACGTCGCCACTCGCCGTCGGGGCCCCCTTGAGGCCGAGCGACATGGCGAGGTCCTCCTCTTCGGAGAAGGCTTCCGGATCGATCACTTCGAGGCGGACATTGCCATTGGACCGCGCCCGGATTTCCTCCAGCAAGTCGCGCACATGGCTCGCATAGGTGCGGATGCGTGCGTAATCGTTGGCGAGTTTCTCGGAATAGAAGAAGCGCAGCGTGATCGGCTCCTCGATGGAAGAGACGACCTCCACCGTACCGTCGGACAACGTGTAGAGATTGTTCTCCGTGAGATCGATCCGTGCCGAACGGAAGACGATGTTGGAGAAAAGATTGACCGCGAGGAACAGCACCGCCAGCAGCACCAGCATGATGACGCGGTAGGCCGAGCGGCTGATCTGCTGGTTCAGCATGATCTCACCCTGCCTTCTTCATATCGACGACGATGCCGCACGCAATGAGCCACGCACCGATCAGCGTGACGAAATAGATGACGTCGCGCAGGTCGATGACGCCCCGCGTGATCGCATTGAAGTGGGTCAGGAACGAAAACGAGGCAATCGTGCTCAGGACCTGCTGGGGCGCCCAGCCGGAGAAGAAGTCGATGACCATGGGCAGCCCCGACACCGTGAAAAGGAAGCAGACGGCGACGCTGACGACGAAGGCGATGACCTGGTTGCGCGTGACGGCCGACAGGCACGAACCGATGGCGAGATATCCGCCCGCCATGAAGAAGCTGCCGAGATAGCCGGCGAGGATCACGCCGTTGTCCGGATTGCCGAGATAGTTGACGGTGAGCCACATCGGAAACGTAAGCGCGAGCGCGATGCCCGAAAATACCCACGCCGCCAGAAACTTGCCGAGTACCGCCGCCCAGAGCGGGATGGGCAGCGAGAGCAACAGCTCGATAGATCCCGTGCGGCGCTCTTCCGCCCACAGACGCATGGAGATGGCGGGGAGAAGGAAGAGATAAAGCCAGGGGTGGAAGTTGAAGAAGATCGTAAGGTCGGCCTGGCCGCTCTCGTAGTAGCCGCCGAGATAGAAGGTGAAGGCGCCCATCGTGAAGAGGAAAATCACGATGAAGATGAAGGCGAGCGGCGTTGCGAAATAGCCGCCAAGCTCGCGGCGGAAAACGGCAAGGAGTTCGTTCATGCCGCGTCCTTCTCGTCCGCTTTGGTGTCGGAGCGCGTGAGGCTCCGGAAAACTTCATCCAGACGGCCCGGCTCGCCGTAAAGCGCACGCACCGGCCAGTTCTCGTCGCGCGCGAGCCGCGCCACGGCATCCACCAGCAGCGTGTCGCTTTCGGAGGCGCGCACGGGAAAGAGCGTGAAGGTTGTTTCTTCGCCGCGCGGCGCGACTTCGATGCTGGCGATGCCCGGCAGGTTGCGGAGCTTTTCCGCCGTCGCCACCGTCGTCTGCCCGCCAAGCGTCAGTGAAACTGCATTGTGGTAGCGCGAGCGCGACATCAGCGCGGCGGGCGTACCGTCCGCCACGATCTGCCCGTGATCGATGATGAGCGCGCGCGTACAGATCGCGTCGACCTCTTCAAGAATATGCGTCGAGATGACGATGGCCTTTTCGGCGGCCATGCGGCCGATCAGCTTGCGCACCTCGAACTTCTGGTTGGGATCGAGACCGTCCGTCGGTTCGTCCATGATGAGGACGGGCGGATTGTGGAGGATCGACTGCGCGAGACCGACGCGGCGCCGAAATCCTTTGGAAAGCGTGTCGATCGGCTGGTCGAGTACCGAGGCAAGTTCGGTCGCCTCTACGGCACGGTCGATCGCCTTGCCCGCTTCGGCGGCCGAGAGACGGCGCACGCGGGCGATGAAGGTGAGAAAACCGCGAGGCGTCATGTCGCCATAGGCGGGAGCGCCTTCCGGCAGATAACCGATGACGCGCTGTGCGGCGAGCGTCGATGCGACGACGTCATGGCCGCAGACCCGCACGGAACCGGCGCTCGGCGCGAGAAAGCCGGTGATCATTTTCATCGTGGTGGATTTGCCGGCGCCGTTCGGCCCGAGAAAGCCGAGCACTTCGCCGCGCCTGACGGAAAAGCCGATGCGGTCGACCGCGGTGAACGGGCCGAATTGCTTGGTGAGACCGTCGATGACGATCATCGGCTCACCCTGCGCCATATTCGTGTCGGACGGACTGATGATGCCTCTCCCCGGAACGCCGTACTTGAAGCGGCGGCTGTTCCTTTTTCCTCCCCCGCACCTCTCCCCAGGACGGGAAGCTTGTGTAGGACAGCCCGCCAACCCCTTCAAGTGAAAGATGTTTCATTTTCAGGAGCGGGTGCAGTACCCCCCAAAACAGTTGCCGCCCGGGAGGGGGGATTCCCGGGCGGCTGGAGCTGTCGCTCGTTTTAGTAGGGTGTTGCACTCTCCCCGGGGGGATGGGGTGGCCCGGCTCCCCCAATCTATCCCGGTGGGGCTGGGGGGCTGATGAAACCGGAACGTCGCAAGGAACCGGGCCAGTGAGGCAACGATGCAAAGATGGAGGGTCAGTGTGGCTGACGAAGGGCTGAAAAAAGGCAATATTGTGGTTTCGTAAATACTTTGAATCTCGCCCAAAAATGGCGGAAAGCTTGAAGACTTGTAACAATCTGATGACGCCGGCGCGGCGCATGTGCCATGCTTCAATGCCATATGAAAAGGGAGATCGCCGCCGCATGACGGATAGCGCCGATTACGGTTCCCGCGCGGGGGAAGCCTCGTATCGCCTCGCTCTCGTTCGCATGGACGGCAAGCCCGACGCGGCGCCCAAACGGCAGCGGGAACCGGAAGTCTTTTTCAATCGCGCCGAACTCGACGCCATTCTCTCCGTCTACGGCCAAAAGGTCGCCGAAGGCGAATGGCGCGACTATGCGATGGGCGGCTTCAAGGATGTCGCGATCTTTTCGGTTTTCCGGCGGACAAGTGAAATGCCGCTCTACCGCATCGAAAAACGGCCGAAGCTCGCCCGCAGGCAGGGTGCCTATGCCGTGGTGGCGGCGACAGGACTGGTGCTGAAACGCGGCCACGAACTGAAGCAGGTGCTGCGGGTTTTCGAGAAGCGTTCGCTCCGTTTGATCGACGCCTGACGGACGGCAAAAAGCCCCGGCGTTTCCGCCGGGGCTTTGTTTTGTCTCGCAGGTTCCGTGCCTTAGCTGCGCTGGTTGCCCAGGAACTGCAGCAGGAACATGAACATGTTGATGAAGTCGAGATAGAGCGAGAGAGCGCCCATCACGGCTTTCTTGCCTGCGGCGGCGACGCTGTCGCCTTCGTAGTACATGCCCTTGATGCGCTGCGTGTCGTAGGCGGTGAGGCCCGCGAAGATCAGCACGCCGAGCACGGAGATCGCGAATTGCAGCGCGGAGCTCGCAAGGAAAATGTTCACCACCATCGCGATGATGATGCCGATCAGGCCCATGAACAGGAACGAACCCATCCCGGTCAGATCGCGTTTTGTCGTGTAGCCGTAAAGGCTTAGCGAGCCGAAGGCGGCCGCCGTCACGAAGAAGGTCGTGGTGATGCTCTGGCCTGTATAGACGAGGAAGATCGACGAGAGCGAAAGACCCATGACGCCCGCGAAAGCCCAGAAAGTGAGCTGGGTGGCGGCGAGGCTGAGTTTCTGGATGCCGAAGCTCAGCACCAGAATGAAGGCCAGCGGCGCGAGCATGACGACCCATTTGAGCGGGCTCGCATAAAGCGTCTCGCCGAAGGCCGTGAGAACGGGACCGCCCGCGGTTTCCTGCACGGCGGCGTTATAGGCGAAGTAGGCGACAAGCCCCGTGAGGGCGAGTGCACCCGCCATGTAGTTGTAAACACTGAGCATATAGCTCCGGAGACCCTGGTCGACCGCCATGTCCGCGCGGGCGCCCAAGCGGGCCTGATGAAGCCTGTCCTGATCGTAGTTCGCCATATATCTGCACCCTCCTGAGTGTGCTTGAACGTATATTGGCCGATGCCTGTGCGATTTCAAGCAAAACCGGACCGGTCACAAATCCTTGAAAACCCTCACCGAGCCGGCGTCTGTCATCGAACTGTCATAAAAACGTCATGCGCCCCGCGACGGCTCCCCCGAAAAAAAGTAATCCCCGTTTTCAGTCCGCCCGCAGGACCGACGCGGAGGGCACCGAGAGCGCCCGCCAGGTGCCGAGCAGCCCGAGCGCGACCGTGACGAGGGTCGCGCCGGCGACCGTGACGGCGAGCGTGGCCGGCAGGAAGCGCCAGGGCATCTCCATGACCATGGTGACGACGACGAAGGCGGCACTTGTCCCCGCCACCGCCGCGACGAGCGCGGTGGCAAGACCGAGCGCGGCGTACTCCCGGACATAGATGCCGAGGATGCGGCCCCGCGTGGCGCCGAGCACCTTGAGGACGACGGCATCGCGCACGCGGGACCGGAAACCCGCCGCCATCGCGCCGGCAAGGACGAGGATTCCGGCGGCCAGCGTGACGCCGCCCGTGGCGCGGACGGCCATCGCGAAATTCTCGAGGAGCGAGTTCACCGCCTCGAGCGCCTCGCGGACGCGGACGGAGGTGATGTTCGGGAATTGCGACGTGACCTCGCGCTCCAGCGCCTCTTCCGCCTGCGGCCCGCCTTCCATGTCGACGGTCGCGAGCACGGTGTGGGGCGCGGAGGACAGCATGCCGGGCGAGAACACCAGCACGAAATTGATGCCGAGGCTCGACCAGTCGATCTCGCGCGTATTGGCGACCGCCGCCGAAATCTCGCGGCCGAGCACATTGACGGTGATCGTGTCGCCGATGCCGACGCCGAAGCCCTGTGCCAGTTCCTCGCTGAAGGAGACGAGCGGCGGGCCTTGATAGTCCACCGCCCACCACGAACCGCGCACCAGCGACGAGCCTTCGGGCAACTCGGCGGCATAGGTGAGGCCCCGGTCGCCCCTGAGCGCCCATTGAACGTCGGGCGTGACGGTGAGCTGGTCCGACGGCACGCCGTTCACGGCAGAAATCCGTCCACGGAGCATCGGCACGCGGTTGAACCCGGTGACGCCGTCGGTGCCCGTCACCAGCGTTTCCAGCGCGTCGATCTGGTCGGGCTGCACGTCGACGAAAAAGAAGGCTGGCGCGCGGTCGGGAAGCTCGCCCGCGATCTCGCCGGTGAGGTTGCCGTTGATGAGCGAGATGGTGACGAGCAGCGTGAGGCCGAGGCCGAGCGACAGCACGACGGCCGGCGTCGGCGCGCCGGGCCGGTGGATATTGGCGAGCGCAAGGCGCAGCTCCGGCGAGCGCATGCGCGGCGCGCGCGCGGCAAGCGCCATGATGCCGTTGGCGGCGCCCCAAAGCACGACGAAGACGCCCGCCGCGGCACCGACGAAATAAAGCGCGAAGAGACGCTCCTCCGCGAGCGCGACCGCCAGCGCGGCAAGCGCGAAAAGCGCGCCCGCCGTCGCCGCGATATAGAGCGGACGAGGGAAGCGGCGCGACGGCGCGACGAGATCGCGGAAGAGGCTGGTGGCCGGCACTTCACGCGCGCGGGCCAGCGGCCAGATGGCGAAGGCAAGCGCCGTCAGCACGCCATAGGCGGCGGCGAGGAGGAGCGGCCCCCAATAGACCCCGAGATCGGCGGGAATGGGAATCATGTCGCCCGCCACCGCGTCGACGATGAAGGGCGCGACGCCGCCGATGACGAGACCGATGAGAATGCCGACGGCGGCGAGCGCCATCACCTGCATGAGATAGAGGCGGAAGATGAGCGGCCCCGGCGCACCGAGGCATTTGAAGGTGGCGATGACGGTGCGCTTGCCGTCGAGATAGGACTTCACCGCATTGGCGACGCCGACGCCGCCGACGACAAGCGCGGTGAGGCCGACAAGCGAGAGGAAGAGCGCCACGCGCTCGACGAAACGGCGCACGCCCGGCGCGCTGTCGCTGCGGTCCTGTACGCGCCAGCCTGCATCGGGAAAGCGTTCGTTGAGCGCCGCGACCCAGGCGGCAATTTCCTGCGGGCTCCGCGCATCGTCGGGCAGGCGCACGCGGTAGTGATAATTGACGAGGCTGCCCGGCTGCACGAGACCCGTGAGCGGCAGCGCATCCGCCGCGATCATGGCGCGCGGGCCGAGCGCGAAACCGTCCGCGACGCGGTCCGGCTCCCGCGCGATCGAGGCGCGAAGCTCGAACTCGGCATCGCCGATGCGGACGAGGTCGCCCGGCTGGACACCGAGCCGCGTCAGGAGGTTCGGTTCGACGACGAGACCCGGACGGCCGTCGCGGATGGCGAGCGCGTCGGCGAGCGGCATTTCCGGCGACAGTTCCATTTCGCCATAGAGCGGATAGACGCCGTCGACGGCTTTCAGTTCGACCAGCGTCTGGCTGCGTTCGGCCGTCTCGTCGGCGCCGCGCGCCATCGCGCGCATTTCGGCGGAAGCGGAAACGCTTGTGCCGTCCGAGATGAAGGCACGCTCTTCCGGCGTCGCCTCGCGGTGGATGAGGCGGATGGCGATATCGCCGCCGAGAATTTCCTGTCCGCCCTCGGCAAGACCGTGCGTCAGCGCCGAGGAGACGGAACCGACGCCCGCGATGGCGGCGACGCCGAGCGCGAGGCAGGCAATGAAGACGCGAAAGCCCTTGAGCCCGCCGCGCAATTCGCGCCGGGCAAGACGGGCAGCCAGCGCGAAGGAGGCTTCGCCGTTCATGTCAGGCACTCACTCAAATATCCACCCTCCCCCTGTGGGAGGGTCGAAATTCGGGACGCGCAGCGGGACGAATTTCGGGGAGGGGTAAGCGAGGAACCTGGGCGCATAATCGATATCGCGCTCGTCGCCGGGAGCGGAGACCCCCTCCCCAAACGGCCTTCGGCCGTTTGACCCTCCCACAGGGGGAGGGTGGACAGATTTATTTCATCTGCATACAGATTAACAATATCCATGTGATCGCGATTCATGAAAGGACTATGGCGCGAAGCCGCGCCCCCCACCCGGGAAATACGCGTTCCGCGAATTTCCCGACCTCCCCGCAAGGGGGAGGTGAACGGGTGCACGGCTGCAAACTCACTCACGCCGCCGCTCCCGCTTCGATGCTTTCGACCAGGCCGTCGCGCAGGCGGATGACGCGGTCGCAGCGGGCGGCGAGTTCCTCGTCATGCGTGATGAGGACGAGCGTCGTGCCCTTGCGGGCATGGAGGTCGAACATGAGTTCGATGATCTCGTGGCCTGTTGCCTGATCGAGATTGCCGGTCGGTTCGTCCGCCAGCAGGATTTCCGGGTCGCCCGCGACCGCGCGCGCCAACGCCACGCGCTGCTGCTCGCCACCCGACAACTGCCCGGGGTAATGGGTGAGCCGGTGGCCGAGGCCGACCAGGCGAAGCTCTTCCTCCGCCCGCGCGAAGGCATCGCCCCGGCCGGCGAATTCCAGCGGGATCGCGACATTCTCCAGCGCGGTCATGGTCGGGATGAGGTGGAAGGACTGGAAGACG
>NZ_JAUYUS010000043.1 GCF_030694575.1 Parvibaculum sp. | reverse complement strand
CAGCGGCGTCCATCGCCCAGTCTGGTCTGTCTTGCAGCACCAGGGCGTTGCACGTCGCCAGGAGCGTGGGCAGGTGCGTCTCTGGTCGAGTGGCCCGCTCCATCCACTCTGCCAGGCGCTCGTCAGTCCCGTCCTCTCCCCGCACAGCACCTGCGCGCTCCAGCAGAGTGCGCACGGACTCGGGCAGCAGCGTCTCTGCCAGCCACTGATCCACACGCATCACCCTGTTGCCGAGCGCGCGCACGGACTTCTCGAGGTAGCCCTCCCATCTGGCCTCGGGCCACTGCTCTCTCGATCGTTCGTGCATGCTGTGCAGGGCGCCCACGATCTTGTTGGCCTCCAGCACGATGGTGTTGATGAAGTCCTCGTCGCCGTCCACCCCCATTTCCTCAGGTCGCGCTGGCCTGCAGTCCTCTCGCACGTGGGTGTTGCCCCCTGGCCTCGGAAGTGCAGGCACGTTCTCGAGGACCTGCGCTACGGTGAGCAGGACTGGCATCTCCGCCAGCGCGAAGAGCGCCGGAGAGAGGGGCCAGCCCTGAGGCACACCCGTGGCCGAGGCCATGACCCACGTGGCTCCCTTCTTGGAGTCCCGCAGCCAGAGGGGCGTCGGAGCAGCCAGGGCCCAGCAGGAGAGCGGCAGCAGTGCGGGCACGTGCTGCGCACACTCGCGCAAGATCTGGCGTCTGGACACGGAGTTGAAGGCGTTGCGGGCGTCCACTGACATGATGCAGTGTCCCGACAAGCGGGCCAGCTGCGACGCCCATCCCACAACCTCCGTGCCCCCCCGAAGCCCCACGCCCACCTGGTGGGGCGCCAGCACCTTGACCAGCGTCGGCATGGCCAGGCGCGTCATGGCAAGCCCCACCAGGCGCATAATCACCTCCCCGATGGCGATGGGGCGCACTGCTGCCTGTCCCTTGCGAAGGGCGATGGCCCGAGAGGCCATCAGGATAGGCGCGGGACCTCCTCGTCCCACCATGAGCAGCCGCACCACTGCAGTGAAGAGTGTGAATTTAGGGTTAGGGTTAGGGTGATATCCTCTCGACACGGCGCACGAATGGGACATCCCTACATCGAGCTCTCACGGTCAGACACGGACTTCACTCATGCACTGTTCTCACAGTGCCATCCTACTGGCTCACACGGGTGAGGGGGCAACCTAAGTCACCCCCTCG
>NZ_JAUYUS010000033.1 GCF_030694575.1 Parvibaculum sp. | reverse complement strand
AAGGCGAGAACCGCGAGCGGCTCCTCGTCGGAAGACCCGCGCGTATCCGTCTCTTCGGTCTTCGGATCGATGCCCTGCATGCGCTCGACTTCGAGCGGCGACGGCAGGTAGTCGACGACAGCGTCGAGCATGGGCTGCACGCCCTTGTTCTTGAATGCGCTGCCGCAAAGAACCGGAACGAACTTGCGGGCAATCGTGCCCTTGCGGATGAGCTTCTTGAGGGTCGCCTCGTCGGGCTCGTTGCCGTCGAGATAGGCCTCCATCACTGTGTCGTCCATCTCCACAGCGAGCTCGACGAGCTTCGCGTGATACTCGTCCGCCTGCTCCTTGAGCTCCGGACGAATGTCGCGGTACTCGAATTCCGCACCGAGCGACTCATCCTTCCAGATGATTTCCTGCATCTTCAACAGGTCGATCAGACCTTCGAATTCGGATTCCGAACCGATCGGCAGCTGCACCACAAGCGGCACCGCGCCGAGACGCGTCACGATCATGTCGACGCAGCGATAGAAGTTCGCGCCCATGCGGTCCATCTTGTTGACGAAGCACATGCGGGGCACACGGTATTTGTCGGCCTGGCGCCACACCGTTTCCGACTGCGGCTCCACGCCGGCAACGGAGTCGAACACGGTGACCGCGCCGTCGAGCACGCGGAGCGAACGCTCGACTTCAATCGTGAAGTCCACGTGGCCGGGCGTGTCGATGATGTTGATGCGCTTGTCTTTCCAGAAGCACGTCGTCGCGGCGGACGTGATCGTGATGCCGCGCTCCTGCTCCTGCTCCATCCAGTCCATCGTGGCGGCGCCGTCGTGCACTTCGCCGATCTTATGGCTCACGCCCGTATAGAACAGGATACGCTCGGTCGTCGTCGTCTTACCGGCATCGATGTGAGCCATGATGCCGATATTGCGGTAATCTTCGAGCTTTGTTTTGCGTGCCATAACGGTCTGCCTTTGGAGGTCTTGAACGCTTTACCAGCGGTAGTGCGAGAAGGCGCGGTTGGCTTCGGCCATGCGATGCGTGTCTTCACGCTTCTTGACGGCCGAACCGCGATTGTTTGCGGCGTCGAGCAGCTCGCCCGAGAGGCGCGCCACCATCGTCGTCTCGTTGCGCGCGCGGGCGGCGGCAATGATCCAGCGGATGGCGAGTGCGCGGCGGCGGTCCGGACGAACTTCGACCGGCACCTGGTAGGTCGCGCCGCCGACGCGGCGCGAGCGCACTTCAAGCGCCGGCATCACGTTTTCAAGGGCTTCGTGGAAGGTCCGCAGCGGATCGACGCTGGCCTTCTGCTGCATCTGGTCGAACGCGCCGTAAATGATGGTTTCGGCGGCGGACTTCTTGCCGTGATACATCAGGCTGTTCATGAACTTCGCGAGGATCACGTCGCCATATTTGGCGTCCGGAATAACGTCTCGCTTTTCTGCGCGGTGGCGTCTGGACATATCTCTGACCCTTACTTCGGACGCTTCGCGCCGTACTTCGAACGACGCTGGCGGCGGTCTTTCACGCCCTGCGTATCGAGCACACCGCGGATGATGTGGTAGCGGACACCGGGAAGATCCTTGACGCGGCCGCCGCGGATGAGCACCACGGAGTGCTCCTGCAGGTTGTGGCCCTCGCCGGGAATGTAGCTCGTCACTTCGAACTGGTTGGTCAGGCGCACACGGGCGACCTTACGCAGAGCGGAGTTCGGCTTCTTCGGCGTCGTCGTATAGACGCGCGTGCATACGCCGCGCTTCTGCGGGCACGCCTGCATGGCCGGTACTTTGTTACGCTTCACAAGCGGCTTGCGCGGCTTGCGGATCAGTTGGTTGACGGTGGGCATTCGCCTGCTCGATCCTGTCTGTCCAAACAAAAAACAGCCGCGCCGCCCCGGACATCGTCCGGAAGTTGGCTGCGCGCGCTCATGGACACGAAACCCCTTCGGGTCTTGAGTCCAAATGCAGAGGATTCCGGCCTTGCGCCCGGAATCTTGCGCCATTCCTCGTATTCTGCTTACCGGCCCCAGTGTCTAGATCCGGCCAAAGACCAAATCCCTTCAGGGATTTAGCGGTCATCGGCCCGGGTGCCTCTACTACCTGGAGCGAAAGTGGGCGGAAACTACTCTGGGGGTCCCCACCCGTCAACCCCAATCCTTAAAAAATGCCCGCAAAACGGGGCCCCGGAGGGGTTAAAGAGACGTTTCGCCTCCGAACCGGCCTGCCGGCGCCTCCGAAGCACCTCCCGCAGCCCGAATGGGGTGTTCTGGCCCCCTCCCCGCACACTTTTTTGAACCGGAGATTCGTGCCACGACGGCGGCTGATTCTCGGGCATCGCCGGCGGCCCAGGGCCAAACGAAACAGGCCGCCCCTCGGGGCGGCCTGCTGTATCACTTTATATATGTAGAACTCAGGCAGCGCCTTCCGCCGGCTCCTTGATCTCCGTGGAGGCGGTCGGCGTCGAGCCGGCCTGGTCCTCGAGGATCTTGTCGTCCCGCGTCTGGGCCTCGCCACGCAGGCGCTGAAGCATCCCGCCGGTGCCCGCCGGGATGAGCCGGCCGACGATGACGTTTTCCTTCAGACCGACCAGCTGGTCGACCTTGCCGGAAACCGCCGCCTCCGTAAGGACGCGGGTGGTCTCCTGGAAGGACGCGGCCGAGATGAACGACCGGGTTTGCAGGCTCGCCTTGGTGATGCCGAGCAGGACCGGAACGGCCGTGGCCGGCGTCTTGCCCTGCGCCTGGAGCTTGGCATTGAGCTCGTCGAACTCCGAGCGGTCGAGCTGTTCGCCCGGCAGCGTGATGGAGTCGCCGGGATGCGTGATCTCGACCTTCTGCAGCATGTTGCGCACGATCACTTCGATATGCTTGTCGTTGATCGACACGCCCTGCAGACGATAGACGTCCTGCACCTCGTTCACGAGATAGGCAGCCAGCTCCTCGACGCCCGAAATCGCAAGGATGTCGTGCGGCGCGGGGTGACCGTCGAGGATGAACTCGCCCTTCTCGATCACGTCGCCTTCCTGCACCGAGATATGCTTGCCCTTCGGGATCAGATATTCGATCGGCTCGAGGCTCTCATCCAGCGGATGCACGATGATGCGGCGCTTGTTCTTGTAGTCCTTGCCGAATTCCACACGCCCGGTCGCTTCCGCAATGATGGCGTGATCCTTCGGACGGCGCGCCTCGAAGAGCTCCGCCACGCGCGGCAGGCCGCCCGTGATGTCGCGCGTCTTGGCGCCTTCCGTCGGAATACGTGCCAGCACGTCGCCGGCATGGACTTCCGTACCGTTATCGACCGACAGAATGGCGTCCACCGAAAGCAGGTAGCGGGCATCGTTGCCGCTGGCGAGCTTCAGTATCTTGCCGTTCTTGTCTTTCACGACGACCGCGGGCCGAAGCTCGCTGCCGCGCGGAGAAGCGCGCCAGTCGACGACGACACGGCTGGAAATACCGGTCGCTTCGTCCGCCACTTCGCGGATCGACACGCCATCCACCAGGTCCTCGAACTCCGCGACACCGTTCACTTCGGTCAGCATCGGCATGGTGTAGGGATCCCATTCCGAAATCCGCTGACCGCGTTCGATCTTGTCGCCGTCGTCGAACTTCAGACGCGAACCGTAGGTCAGCTTGTGCGAGGCACGTTCGCCGCCGTGTTCGTCGATCACCTGAACCTGCACGTTGCGGCCCATGACGACGAGAACGCCGTTCGAATCCTTCACCACGTTGCGGTTCACGATCTTGATCGTACCGGCATGGTTGGACTCGATGAACGAGCTGTCCACCACTTGCGCCGTGCCGCCGATGTGGAACGTGCGCATGGTGAGCTGTGTGCCCGGCTCGCCGATCGACTGCGCGGCGATGACGCCCACCGCTTCGCCCATGTTTACCGGCGTACCGCGCGCGAGGTCGCGGCCGTAGCAGGCGCCGCAAACACCATTCGCAGCTTCGCAAGTCAGCACCGAACGGATGCGGATCGATTGAACGTTCGCCTCCTCGATGAGGTCGACATCGGCCTCGGCGATCAGGTGGTTCTTGGCGATCAGCACGCCGCCCGTCGCCGGGTTCATCACATCTTCGGCCGTGGTGCGGCCAAGAACGCGCGTGCCGAGCGAGACGATCACGTCACCGGCTTCGATCACGGCCTGGACGGTGATGCCGCCCTCCGTGCCGCAATCCTCTTCGGTGATGATCGAGTCCTGCGCGACGTCCACGAGACGGCGCGTGAGGTAACCCGAGTTCGCCGTCTTGAGCGCGGTGTCGGCGAGGCCCTTACGTGCACCGTGGGTCGAGTTGAAGTACTCGAGAACGGTAAGGCCTTCCTTGAAGTTCGAGATGATCGGCGTCTCGATGATTTCACCCGACGGCTTGGCCATAAGGCCGCGCATGCCGGCGAGCTGCTTCATCTGGGCAGGCGAACCGCGCGCACCCGAATGAGCCATCATGTAGATCGAGTTGATCTGCTTCTCGCGCTTTGTCTCCGCATCGACCTGGACAGCCGAAATCTTCTGCATCATCACGTCGGCGACGCGATCGGTGCACTTCGCCCAGGCGTCGACGACCTTGTTGTACTTCTCGCCCTGCGTAATGAGGCCGTCGATGTACTGCTGCTCATATTCGGTCGCGAGCGTCTGCGTCTCTTCGACGAGCTTCGCCTTCTCTTCCGGAATGACCATGTCGTCCTTGCCGAACGAGATGCCGGCACGGAACGCCTGACGGAAGCCGAGCGCCATGATCTGGTCGCAGAAGATGACCGTCTCTTTCTGACCGCAATGGCGATAGACCACATCGATCATCTTGGAGATGTCGCGCTTCGTCAGCAGGCGGTTCACGAGATCGAACGGCACGTTCGGGTGCTTCGGCAGAAGCTCGCCCACCATCATGCGTCCGGGCGTCGTGTCCACGACCTGCGTGAAGGAGTTGCCGTCGGCATCCTTCGTCGTGTAGCGCGCCTTGACCTTGGCATGCAGCGTTACCGCCTTGGCGGCAAGTGCGTGCTCGATCTCCGACATGCTCCCGAAGACCATGCCCTCGCCCGGCTCATTGTCCTTCTGGATGGTCACATAATAGAGACCGAGGACGATGTCCTGCGACGGAACGATAATCGGCGAACCGTTCGCCGGATGCAGGATGTTGTTCGTCGACATCATCAGCACGCGCGCTTCCAGCTGCGCTTCGAGCGACAGCGGAACGTGCACGGCCATCTGGTCGCCGTCGAAGTCGGCGTTGAAGGCCGCGCAAACCAGCGGATGAAGCTGGATCGCCTTGCCTTCGATCAGCACCGGCTCGAACGCCTGGATGCCCAGACGGTGAAGCGTCGGCGCGCGGTTGAGCAACACCGGATGTTCGCGGATCACCTGTTCCAGGATTTCCCAGACTTCGGGACGCTCCTTCTCGACCAGCTTCTTCGCTTGCTTCACCGTCGCGCTGAGACCCTTCGCCTCAAGGCGCGAATAGATGAACGGCTTGAAAAGTTCGAGCGCCATCTTCTTCGGCAAGCCGCACTGGTGGAGCTTGAGTTCCGGACCCACGACGATGACCGAACGGCCGGAGTAGTCGACACGCTTGCCGAGCAGGTTCTGACGGAACCGGCCCTGCTTGCCCTTCAGCATGTCGGCGAGCGACTTCAGCGGGCGCTTGTTCGCGCCCGTGATGACCCGGCCGCGGCGGCCGTTGTCGAACAGCGCGTCCACCGATTCCTGGAGCATGCGCTTTTCGTTACGGATGATGATATCCGGCGCGCGCAGTTCCATCAGCCGCTTCAGACGGTTGTTGCGGTTGATGACGCGGCGATAGAGATCGTTGAGGTCGGACGTCGCGAAGCGGCCGCCATCGAGCGGCACCAGCGGCCGCAGCTCCGGCGGGATGACCGGAATCTGCGTCATGATCATCCATTCCGGCTTGTTGCCGGATTCGATGAACGCCTCGATCAGCTTCAGGCGCTTCGCAAGCTTCTTCGGCTTCAGTTCCGACGTCGACTCGGCGATCTCCACCCGGAGGTCGGCCGCGATCTTCTCGAGGTCGAGCGCCATCATCAGCTCACGGATAGCTTCGGCGCCGATTCCGGCCGTGAAGCTGTCCTCGCCATACTGGTCCTGCGCGTCGATATACTCTTCCTCGGTGAGAAGCTGACGCTCCTTCAGCGAGGTGAGGCCCGGCTCCAGAACGATGTAGTTCTCGAAATAGAGAACCCGCTCCAGATCCTTCAGCGTCATGTCCAGCAGGAGGCCGATGCGCGACGGCAGCGACTTCAGGAACCAGATGTGGGCCACGGGCGCCGCGAGTTCGATATGGCCCATGCGCTCGCGCCGGACCTTCGACAGCGTCACTTCAACGCCGCACTTCTCGCAGATGATGCCCTTGTACTTCATGCGCTTGTACTTGCCGCACAAGCATTCGTAGTCCTTGATCGGACCGAAGATACGGGCGCAGAACAACCCGTCGCGTTCGGGCTTGAACGTGCGGTAATTGATCGTTTCCGGCTTCTTGATCTCGCCGTAGGACCAGGAAAGGATCCGTTCCGGGCTCGCAATCGAAATCTTGATCTGATCGAACGTCTGCGTCGGCGCCGTCGGATTGAAAAGGTTCATGACCTCTTGGTTCATGGACTTCTCCTGAGCTCAGCCTCAAAGCCAACGGGGATCGTATATGCGCGTCCGGTGGGGCCTTCCGTCCGCTTACCCCGTATTCGAATTCTCATGCCTTCATCGGTCCCGCATCGCGGGGGAAGGCGGCGGCGCACCCTGAAGCGCGCCGCCTCTTCTTTTTCTCGTCAGCTGACCGCCGGCGTAAGCAGCTCGACATTGAGGCCAAGCGACCGCATTTCCTTCACGAGAACGTTGAAGCTCTCCGGAATGCCAGCCTCGAACGTGTCGTCGCCGCGCACGATGGCTTCGTAGACCTTCGTGCGGCCGGCCACGTCGTCCGACTTCACCGTCAACATCTCCTGCAGCGTGTAGGCGGCGCCATAGGCTTCGAGCGCCCACACTTCCATTTCGCCGAAGCGCTGGCCGCCGAACTGCGCCTTGCCGCCCAGCGGCTGCTGGGTAACGAGCGAGTACGGGCCGATGGAGCGTGCGTGGATCTTGTCGTCCACGAGATGGTGCAGCTTCAGCATATAGATGTAGCCCACCGTCACCTTGCGGTCGAAAGGCTCACCGGTGCGTCCGTCGTGGAGCGTTACCTGGCCCGAATGATCGAGACCTGCGAGTTCCAGCATCTCGACGATTTCAGGCTCGCGTGCACCGTCGAAAACCGGCGTCGCGATCGGCACGCCGTTCGTCAGGTTGCCCGCCATCTCCACAAGCTGCTCTTCGTCGAGCGAAGCCACCGTCGGATCGTCGCCATAAATCTGTTTGACGAGGTCCTTCAGTTCCTTCGGCTTGTTCTCGCGACGATAGCTGTCGAGCGCGACCTGTATCTTCTTGCCGAGACCCGCACAGGCCCAGCCGAGATGGGTTTCCAGAATCTGACCGACATTCATGCGGCTCGGCACGCCGAGCGGGTTGAGCACGATGTCGACCGGCTGGCCATCGTCGAGATAGGGCATGTCTTCCATCGGCACGATACGGCTGATGACGCCCTTGTTGCCGTGACGGCCAGCCATCTTGTCGCCGGTCTGCAGCTTGCGCTTCACGGCCACGAAGACCTTGACCATCTTCATCACGCCCGGCGGCAGTTCGTCGCCGCGCTGCAGCTTGTCGACCTTGTCGGCAAAGCGCGCTTCGAGGCGCTCCTTGCTTTCGTCGTACTGCTTCTTCAGCGCTTCGATTTCCGACTGTGCCTTCTCGTTCTTGAGCGCGATCTGCCACCACTGACCGTGGCTGAGATCGTCCAGATTGGACTGGCTCACCTTCGCATCCGCTTCCATGCCCTTCGGGCCCGAAGCGATCTGCTTGCCGAGCAGGATCTCGGAAAGACGGCCATAGACGTTGCGGTCGAGAATACCGAATTCGTCGTCGCGGTCTTTCGCGAGACGTTCGATTTCCTCGCGCTCGATCGCCATCGCGCGCTCGTCCTTGTCGATGCCGTGACGATTGAACACGCGCACCTCGACGACCGTGCCCTGCACGCCCGGCGGCAGACGAAGCGACGTGTCGCGCACGTCCGATGCCTTCTCGCCGAAGATGGCGCGCAGAAGCTTTTCTTCCGGCGTCATCGGGCTTTCGCCCTTCGGCGTGATCTTGCCGACGAGGATGTCGCCGGGGTTCACTTCGGCACCGATATAGACGATGCCCGCTTCGTCGAGGTTTTTCAGCGCTTCTTCACCGACGTTCGGAATGTCGCGCGTGATTTCCTCAGGCCCGAGCTTCGTGTCGCGCGCCATCACTTCGAACTCTTCGATGTGGATGGACGTGAACACGTCGTCGCGAACGATGCGCTCGGAGATGAGGATGGAGTCCTCGAAGTTATAGCCGTTCCAGGGCATGAAGGCGACGAGCACGTTGCGGCCGAGCGCCAGATCGCCGAGTTCGGTCGAGGGACCGTCCGCGATGATGTCGCCCTTCTTCACCTGATCGCCCACACGCACCAGCGGACGCTGGTTGATGCAGGTGTTCTGGTTGGAACGCTGGAACTTCCGCAGGTTGTAGATGTCGACGCCCGACTTGGACGAGTCGACTTCTTCCGTTGCGCGGATGACGATACGTGTGGCGTCCACCTGATCGACCACGCCGGTCCGGCGTGCACCGATGGCGGCACCCGAGTCGCGCGCCACCACTTCTTCCATGCCGGTGCCGACGAGCGGCGCCTCGGAACGGATGAGCGGCACAGCCTGACGCTGCATGTTCGAGCCCATGAGAGCGCGGTTCGCGTCGTCGTTCTCGAGGAACGGGATGAGCGCGGCGGCCACGGACACGATCTGCTTCGGCGACACGTCGACGAAGTCCACCTGGTCCGGCGGCACCATCTCGAAGTCGCCGTCGATACGGCAGTTGACGAGTTCGCCTTCGATCTCGCCTTTCTTGCCGATCGCCACGTTCGCCTGCGCGATGCGGTAGCGGCTTTCCTCCATCGCCGAAAGATAGACGATGTCGTCGGCCAGCTTGCCGCCCTTCACGCGCCGGTACGGGCTTTCGATGAAGCCATACTTGTTGACGCGGGCAAAGGTCGCCAGCGAGTTGATGAGGCCGATGTTCGGGCCTTCCGGCGTTTCGATCGGGCAGATGCGGCCGTAATGCGTCGGATGCACGTCGCGCACCTCGAAGCCGGCGCGCTCGCGCGTCAGACCGCCGGGCCCAAGCGCGGAGAGACGGCGCTTGTGCGTGATTTCCGAAAGCGGATTCGTCTGGTCCATGAACTGCGAAAGCTGCGAAGACCCGAAGAACTCGCGAACCGCCGCCGCTGCCGGCTTGGCGTTGATGAGATCGTGCGGCATAACGGTGTCGATATCGACCGACGACATGCGTTCCTTGATCGCCCGTTCCATGCGCAGGAGGCCGACGCGATACTGATTTTCCATCAGCTCGCCGACCGAACGCACGCGACGGTTACCGAGATTGTCGATGTCGTCGATCTCGCCCTTGCCGTCGCGCAGGCCCACCAGCGTCTTGATGACCGCAAGGATATCTTCCCTGCGAAGCACGCGCACCGTGTCCTCGGCATCGAGGTCGAGACGCATGTTCATCTTCACGCGGCCGACCGCGGAGAGGTCGTAGCGTTCGGCATCGAAGAACAGGCTCTTGAAGAGCGCTTCCGCCGTGTCGGCGGTCGGCGGCTCACCGGGACGCATGACGCGGTAGATGTCGATCAGCGCCTGCTCGCGGTTCGTGCACTTGTCCACAGCAAGCGTGTTGCGGATGAAAGCGCCCGTGTTCACATGGTCGATGTCGAGCGTGATGATGTCGGTGTGGCCGGCCTCGACCAGCGCCGCCAGAAGCTCCGGCGTGATTTCGTCGCCCGCCTCGGCGAAAATCTCGCCGGTTTCCATGTTGACGATTTCCTGCGCGAGGTAGCGCGTGTGGATATCCTCGTCCTGGACGAGAAGCTCCTTCAGGCCTTCCTCAGCGAGCTTCTTTGCGAGACGCGGCGTCACCTTGCGACCCGCCTCGACTGCAACCTTGCCCGTTTTCGCGTCGATCAGGTCGCGTTCCGGCTTGGCGCCGCGATAGCGGTCGGCGTTGAACGGCACGCGCCAGCCCTGCTTCACCTTCGTGAAGGTGACGCTGTTGTAGAACGTGCTGAGAATTTCTTCCGAGTCGAGACCGAGCGCATAAAGCAGCGTCGTCACCGGCAGCTTGCGGCGGCGGTCGATGCGGACGAACACGATATCCTTCGCGTCGAACTCGAAATCGAGCCACGAACCGCGATAGGGGATCACGCGCGCGGCGAACAGAAGCTTGCCGCTCGAATGCGTCTTGCCCTTGTCGTGGTCGAAAAAGACGCCCGGGCTGCGGTGCATCTGCGAGACGATCACGCGCTCCGTGCCGTTGATGACGAAGGTACCGTTCTCCGTCATGAGCGGCATGTCGCCCATGTAAACGTCCTGCTCCTTGATGTCCTTGACGGACTTCGCGCCGGTATCTTCATCGACTTCGAACACGATCAGCCGCAGCGTCACTTTCAGCGGCGCGGCGAATGTCATGCCCCGCTGCTGGCATTCCTCGACGTCGTACTTCGGCGTTTCGAATTCGTAGTTCACGAATTCGAGCGTGGAAGACTCGGAGAAATCGCTGATCGGGAAAACCGACTTGAAGACCGCCTGGAGCCCCTGCTCCTCGCGTCCGCCCGTCGGTTCGTCAACCTGCAGGAACTGGTCGTATGAATATTTCTGAACCTCGATCAGGTTCGGCATCTCCGCGATCTGCGGAATGTGCCCGAAGACCTTACGAACCCGCTTTCGACCAGTGAAGGACTGCGTCATATGTGCTCCTCGCAACGCTCTGCATTAGAACGGCGGCCGGGCTTTCAGTAGGAGATAAAGGGCAGCCCGGTCTCAGGCCCATTTTCTCCTTGGGGGGTATCCGGCGCATGTAGCGCCGGAGCGTCGGCCGGAGCGAGGGACTCTCGTCTCCCGTTCCGGCCGCAGTCTCGTAGCGAACTTACTTGAGTTCGACCTTCGCGCCGGCCTTCTCGAGCTGCGCCTTGATCTTGGCAGCTTCGTCCTTGGACGCGGCTTCCTTGACGGTCTTCGGAGCGCCTTCGACCAGGTCCTTGGCTTCCTTGAGGCCGAGGCCGGTGATCGCACGCACTTCCTTGATCACCTCGATCTTCTTGTCGCCGGCGGCGGCAAGAATGACGTCGAATTCGGTCTGCTCTTCGGCAGCGGCGGCCGGAGCCGCACCGGCGGCCGCAACGGCAACCGGAGCAGCGGCGGAAACGCCCCACTTCTCTTCGAGCATCTTCGACAGCTCGGCCGCCTCGAGGACGGTCAGGTTCGAAAGTTCATCGACAATTTTCGCAAGATCGGTCATTTCAAAGTCTCTCTGGTTGGATTCGATTGGTTCGGGTCACCGCAGCGGTCAAGCCGCTTCGCTCTTGGTGGCATAGGCATTCAGCACACGCGCCAGTTGGCCGGCAGGCGCCTGCACCACGCCCGCGATGCGGGTGGCCGGCGTCTGGATCATGCCCACGATCTTCGCGCGCAGTTCGTCGAGCGACGGCAGATCGGCAAGCTGCTTCACTGCTTTTGCATCGAGAACCGTCTCGCCCATCGCTCCGCCGAGGATCACCAGCTTCTGGTTTTCCTTGGCGAACTCGATCGCAACCTTGGGAGCTGCAACCGGGTCCTGCGAATAAGCGATCGCCGTCGGCCCCGCGAAGAGATCGCTGATCTCCGTCATCGGGGTGCCGTCCAGAGCGAGCTTCGCCAACCGGTTCTTCGTCACTTTGAACGAAGCGCCGGCCTTGGCCATCCGCGAACGCAGATCGGACATCTGGTTCACGGTGAGGCCGCTGTAGTGGGCAACGACAACCACACCGGCGTTCGCAAACACGCCGTTGAGATGCGTTACGAGCTCTGACTTTTCAGCTCTGTCCACTTTGCTCTCTCCGTGTGTACGAAACCCTCGTACACTTGGGGGCGGTTTCGGCCGGACCACTTGTCCGCCCTTGCCGCCATTGGCATTTGCCGCTCGTTTCAGTCGCGTGGCGCGAGCCTCGTAACTGCGTGAGCGGCGCTCACTTGCCTGTCGTCCCGGGCTCCAACCGATCCATGGACCCGAAGGTCCGTGAAATCGTTCAAACTCCCGTCTATTGCCGGCCGCCGTCTCGTGGCGATTAAGCGTCGGTTCGAAAACCTCGGCACCCGCAGTCTCGGACAGGTGAACGGACGATGGCGTAGCCACTCCGGCTTGCGCCGAAGTGGTTACACTCCCGTCCGTACTTGCCGCCCGCACCCGGAGGCGCGAGCGGAAACTCTTTCAGCGCTTACGCGCCCGCCGCAACGCTCTGCGGCTCGACCTTCACACCGGGGCCCATCGTCGAGCTGATCGCGATGCGCTTGATGTAGGTGCCCTTGGCACCCGTCGGCTTGGCCTTCTGCACCGCATCGATCAGGGCCCGGATGTTCACCAGGATCTGGTCTTCGCTGAAGCTCGCCTTGCCGACGCCGGCATGAATGATGCCCGCCTTCTCGACGCGGAATTCGACGGCGCCGCCCTTGGCCGCTTTCACGGCTTCGGCAACATCCGGCGTCACCGTACCGACCTTCGGATTCGGCATCAGACCGCGCGGGCCGAGCACCTTACCGAGACGGCCGACCAGCGGCATCATGTCCGGCGTCGCGATGCAGCGATCGAAATCGATCTTGCCGCTCTGCACGATCTCGGCAAGATCGTCGTCGCCGACGATGTCCGCACCGGCCGCACGCGCCTGGTCCGCCTTGTCGCCCTTCGCGAAAACCGCGACGCGAACGGTACGGCCCGAACCGCTCGGCAGCGCCACGACGCCGCGAACCATCTGGTCCGCGTGACGCGGGTCGACACCGAGAGCGATCGCCACTTCGATCGTCTCGTCGAACTTCACGCTCGCGCGATCCTTGACCATCTTCACCGCTTCATCGAGACCGTAGGTCTTCTTGCGGTCGATACCCTCACGGGCCTTTTCAATACGCTTGCCTGCTTTTGCCATAACGCTCACTCCACTACCTGAAGGCCCATGGAACGGGCGGAACCGGCAATAATCTTTGTCGCCTGATCGAGATCGTTCGCGTTCAGATCGACGAACTTCGCTTCGGCGATCTCGCGGCACTGGGCCACCGTGACGGTGCCGGCGCTTGCGCGGCCCGGCGTCTTGGAGCCCGAAGTGATCTTCGCGGCCTTCTTCAGGAAGTAGGACGCAGGCGGCGTCTTCATCGCGAAAGTGAAGGAACGGTCCGAAAAAGCCGTAATCACGACCGGGATCGGCATACCCTGTTCCATCTTCTGCGTGGCGGCATTGAACGCCTTGCAGAATTCCATGATGTTGAGACCGCGCTGGCCGAGCGCGGGGCCGATCGGCGGCGACGGATTGGCCGCGCCTGCCGGCACCTGTAGCTTGATATAACCTTCGATTTTCTTCGCCATGTCTTTCCCCTGCCGGATACCTCCGGCGCTTTGGGTTAGTGGTCAACGGCGCCTCGGAAGAAATCTTCCTCAGCGCCTCCCACGAGAGCGCAAAAGCAAAAAGCCCTAAAGCTTTTCGACCTGTGCGTATTCGAGTTCGACCGGGGTCGCCCGGCCGAAAATCGACACGGCAACCTTGAGCCGCGCCTTTTCTTCGTCGACTTCCTCGACGAAACCGTTGAACGAGGCGAACGGACCGTCCGCCACGCGCACCTGCTCGCCGATCTCGAACGTGATCGAGGGCTTCGGCCGCTCCACGCCTTCCTGCACCTGATGCAGGATGCGGTCGACTTCCGCCTGGCTGATCGGCTGCGGTTTGTTGTCCGCGCCGAGAAAGCCGGTCACTTTCGGCGTATTCTTCACGAGGTGATAAGCCTCGTCGGTCAGGTCCATCTTCACCAGCACATAGCCGGGGAAGAATTTCCGTTCCGCATTGATCTTGCGGCCGCGACGCACCTCGACGACCTCTTCGGTCGGCACGAGGATTTCCTCGAACTGGTCCGCAAGCCCCTGCTGCTCAGCCTGCTCGCGCAGCGATTCCGCGACCTTCTTTTCGAAGTTCGAGTAGGCGTGAACGATGTACCAGCGTTTAGCCATATTTGTTTCCGACGGAGCCCGCGGGCTCCTGACCTCAATTGCCGCCGAAGCCGAGCACGAGCGAGACGATATAGCTCAGCGCCGTGTCGGCCAGAAAGAAGAACACCATCGCGAACACCACCATGATGAAGACCATCACCGTGGTGATAACGGTTTCGCGGCGCGTCGGCCAGGTGACCTTCGAGGTCTCCGACCGGACCTGCTGGATGAATTCGAGTGGATTGGTCTTCGCCATTTTCCTACCAACTGCCTCTCGGTTTCATACCCAACTCAGCCGCCCATTTCGCAGAGGGCTCGTCCCCGACCTGCCGTTCCGTCCCCGCCTCGAATAGTCCGCGGCGGACGGTGGCAGGAGTGGAGGGGCTCGAACCCCCAACCCCCGGTTTTGGAGACCGGTGCTCTACCAGTTGAGCTACACTCCTAGGTCCTGCCGTGTGAGCGGCAAACCTTACTTCAACACTTTCGAGACGACGCCGGCGCCGACGGTACGTCCGCCTTCACGGATGGCGAAGCGGAGCTTCTCTTCCATCGCGATGGGGGCGATCAGCGTCACGTTCATCTTCACGTTGTCGCCGGGCATCACCATCTCGGTCCCTTCCGGCAGCGTCACCACGCCCGTCACGTCCGTCGTGCGGAAG
>NZ_JAUYUS010000133.1 GCF_030694575.1 Parvibaculum sp. | reverse complement strand
TCGCACCTCAGCGTCAGTACCGAGCCAGTGAGCCGCCTTCGCCACTGGTGTTCTTTCCAATATCTACGAATTTCACCTCTACACTGGAAATTCCACTCACCTCTCTCGGACTCTAGCCATCCAGTTTTGAAGGCAGTTCCTGGGTTAAGCCCAGGGATTTCACCCCCAACTTGGATAGCCGCCTACGTGCGCTTTACGCCCAGTAATTCCGAACAACGCTAGCCCCCTCCGTATTACCGCGGCTGCTGGCACGGAGTTAGCCGGGGCTTCTTATCCAGGTACCGTCATTATCTTCCCTGGCGAAAGAGCTTTACAACCCTAAGGCCTTCATCACTCACGCGGCATGGCTGGATCAGGGTTTCCCCCATTGTCCAAGATTCCCCACTGCTGCCTCCCGTAGGAGTCTGGGCCGTGTCTCAGTCCCAGTGTGGCTGATCATCCTCTCAGACCAGCTATGGATCGTCGCCTTGGTAGGCTTTTACCCCACCAACTAGCTAATCCAGCGCGGGCCCATCTAGGGGCGATAAATCTTTCACCCTTGGGTCGTATACGGTATTAGCACGAGTTTCCCCGAGTTATTCCGTACCCCTAGGTAGGTTCCCACGTGTTACTCACCCGTCTGCCACTCCCTCCGAAGAGGGCGTTCGACTTGCATGTGTTAAGCCTGCCGCCAGCGTTCGTTCTGAGCCAGGATCAAACTCTCAAGTTGAGCTGATCCGACTGTCCCTCGCGAGGAAAATCGCGAGGCTGACGCAAAATACACTCACATTCGTTTCCCGGCTTGCACCGGGTAACGGGGTAATGTGTGTAGAAACATCAGACAGTCAGTGTTTTGTTCGACCGCCAGACCTGTAAACAGACCTGGACGATCTCGCGAAGACACCGCCGTCCACGTTTCTCTTTCTCAAACCACAATGTCAAAGAGCACCTGAGTTTCACGACGCAATGAACGTCCCGAAACACAAGGGTCGTAACCGACCCGAAGGACAGCTTCACCTCGGCTTCCAATGGAAGTCCGGGGCCTGCTGTCATCCATAGTAGGATCGTTTACTAGGCCACAAAGAGAGCATCGGGGCAAGGCCCTTTAACACTCTTACCTGAGGGTGCGAACCGCTTCCGGAGAAGCAGGCCGCCGTGACCTCGTGGAGGCGGTTTATAGGGGGGTCACCTACCCCTGTCAAACCCCTTTTTTGTCCTTTTTCGAAAAAAGTGACGCATTTTTCGGCTTGACTCTCAGATGGTGTTTTGCAGCCCGTCCGTCAAGAAAACTGCGGGTAGATTCGGTGCCGAAACGGCCCGATACCTGCAGCGCAGATGGCTTCCGTCATGTTTGGCGGCCCGTTGTCCCGTAAGGGCACAGCTTTCGGAAGAACCAGCCTGTCTGTTATGGAATAGCGGTCGTAAAATCGAAAGAAAGACGGTTTATAAACCTTCATAAGAGGTGAATATACTGGGGTTTGGACACTCTGCGCGTTGACAGGGGAGCGTTGCTCGGGGCATCGTCTCAATTCACGACGCGTTACAGTTTGTTTCGGCGGTGGGGCAGCCGCCAGTTTCGCAGCAACGAAGATCGCGACTTAAGTATCCCGGTCAAGTACCGGATCTTTATCGAGAATCGTGCCGGGGGGCAGCGAGTTTGTACGACACGGGGACCCAGGTGAAAGACGAAACGAGCGGCGACGGCGCGATCGACGGGGACGTGCCTGCTACCTTCTGGCGACGCGCGCAGCGTAATGCCCAGTTCTCCTTCAAACTCTATGCATCGGCGAGCCGGCTTGCGCTTGGACAGTCGCGCTGGATCGCGGCGTCGGGTGTGCTCGGTGCGATGTCGCTCGGACTGGTCGGTCTCGGCGTCGCGTCGCTGGTGGCGCCTTATGACGGTGTCGCAACGGCGGCGCTGACGGCGGACCACGCACCCCGCGTGGTCGCATGGGACACGAAGGCGGCGCCGGCAGCCGTCGTGGTAGCGAAACGCACCGAACCGCGCGTCATCGAAGAGGTCGCAACCCTTCAGCCCACGGACGATCTCCCGGAAACCGCGGCCGACGATCTCGCAACCGCCTCGCTTGCCGATCCCGGCCTCTTCGCGCCGCAGACGGAAGAGAGCCTCGCGGCCGAAGCCGCCCTCCTCCCCGCCGAGCCGCGCGAACCGCGCGCCGTCGAAACGACGGTCGCCCTCGCCAGCGGCGAGACGCTGATGGAAGTGCTGCAGAATGCCGGCGTCGACCGCATCGACGCCTATCACGCCGTCGCGGCGATGACGTCCTATTACAGCCCGCGCAAACTGCGCGCCGGCCAGGAAATTTCCCTCGCCTTCATGGAAATGCCGGACGGCATGACCGGCGAGGAAGGCGAAACGCCCGCGAAATACCTCACATCCATTTCGCTCGAGCCCGACATCGAACGCGCGATCGAAGTAACGCGCAACGACGACGGCAGCTTCGGCGGCAAGGAAACGATCCGCGAATTCACCGAAGGCTTCGTGCGCGCATCGGGCACCATCAGCAACTCGCTCTTCCTCGACGCGGAGCAGGCGGGCATCCCGCCGCAGATCATCATCGAGATGATCCGCATGTACTCCTACAGCGTCGACTTCCAGCGCGAAATCCAGCCCGGCGACAAGTTCGAAGTCTATTTCAGCCGCAAATTCGACGACTTGCAGCGCCCCGTGAAGGAAGGCGACGTCCTCCACGCGTCGCTCACCGTCGGCGGCAAGACGCACAAGCTCTGGCGCTTCGATCCGGGCGACGGCGTCTGGGACTATTTCGACGAGTCCGGCCAGAGCATGAAGAAGTTCCTGATGAAGACGCCGATCGACGGTGCGCGTCTTTCCTCCGGCTACGGATTGCGCCGCCATCCGATCCTCGGCTACTCGAAAATGCATGCGGGCGTTGACTTCGCCGCGCCGACCGGCACGCCGATCTATGCGGCGGGCGACGGCACGGTGACGCGCGCCAACCGCTTCGGCAGCTTCGGCAACTACGTTTCCATCCGCCACGCGAACGGCTACGAAACGGCTTACGCGCATCTGAACGGCTTCGCGCGCGGCATCAAGGCCGGCACGCGCGTGCGCCAGGGCCAGGTGATCGCCTATGTCGGCACGACCGGCCGCTCGACCGGCCCGCACCTTCATTACGAAGTGCATGTGAACGGCAAGAAGATGAACCCGCTCGCGCTGAAGGTGCCGACAGGCCGCAAGCTCGAAGGCAAGCAGCTCGCCGCCTTCAAGGAACTGCGCGGCAACATCGCGACGCAGATGGCCGAAGCGCCGCTCGCGACCAAGGTGGCGACCGCAACGGCCAGCGCGAAGGGCGGCACCAGCAGCGCCAACTGACGCCAGCCGGGACGCTCCGCCTACGGACGATAAAGAGCCGGGACCGCATCGCGGGGCCCGGCTTTTTCGTCTCTCTCGGCCTGTGAAAGAACCTGCAAATTGCAGCCATTCCGGGGGTAACCGGCCCGGCTGTCATCGAACTGTCACTGAACTGTCACGAACGCATTTCGAGCCGCTTCAACGCCTTCCGGCTCCCGGCCTTATCCCCGCTTGCCGCCTCTCGCGCGCGGACTTGTCCCCTGCGGGGATAAGGCCGCCGCACCGCCCCGGCCGAATATCCCCGCCTTTTATCCCCGCCCCTCGCCTCGCCCTCGCCCCGCCGCTTGTCCCCGGCGGGGATAAAGTGCCGCGAGAGACGGCGGGCACGAAAAAACCGGGGATAACACCTCCCGAAACGGCGTGCCCGGGGACAAGACGGGAGCGGCCCTATTCGGAGAGGAAGGAGAGGATCGCCCCGTTCACGCGCTCCGGCTTCTCGAGCGGCGCGAAATGCGAGGCCCCTTCGACGATGTCGAGCCGGCCGAGCGGGATCGCGGACGCCATTTCTTCCGTATGGGACCGCTTGATGCTGTCTCGCTCGCCGGCCATGACGAGAACCGGCGCCGCAATCTTCGCGAGGTCGGCGGCATCGTAGTTCGGCTGGGTCCGCCACATCTCGAGAACCTTGGCCGCGAAGACCGGCCAGCGAGAGGGCTCCGGCGCCATGTTGATATAGAAGTCGCGCGCGGGCGAGGCGTCGAGCACGCGCACATCGTCGGGCGGCGGCGAGGAGAGCCCCGCCACATTGTAGTTGGCGCCGATCGCGACGACGCGGCGGACGCGGTCCGGGTTCTCCATCGCGAGGATGAGGCCGATAATGCCGCCGTCGCTCCAGCCGACCACATCGGCGCGTTCGATGCCGAGCCGGTCCATCAGCGCCAGCATGTCGTCCGCCATCTGACGATAGGTGAGCGGCGCGTCGGTGTCGGTCGAACGGCCATGCGCACGGCTGTCCGGCGCGACGACGAAATGCGCCGGCGCCAGCGCCCTGATCTGGTAGTGCATGCTCTCGATGAAGCCGGTGCCGCCATGCAGCACGAGGACGGGTGGCGCCTCGGGATCGCCGAAGGTCTCGTAGTAGAGGGTGATGCCGTTCACCTCCGCCCGCTCAGCCCCATGCGCCGCGCTGGAGAAGGTCTTCCAGACATAGAAGGCGGGAATGCCCGACGACGAACGGTTGAGCGCATAGAAGCCGAGTGCGGCCAGCACGATGAGCCCGGCCAGACCCGCCAGAACATAGGTCTTCATATTCTTCGGCATTTTTCCCCCGCCGCGCGGCGCCCGGTCAGGGCGCATTGAATTTCCGCAAAAACTCCCAGACCGGGATGGCGGCCATGCCACCGATCAATCCGCTGAGGAATGCCGGAATCTCCGCATTGAAAATCGCATGCCAGAGATAGCCGGCGAGAACACTCGCCAGAATGATGGCCGCGAGCGTGACGGCCAGTTTCATCCAGAATCCCATCGTCCTGCTCCCTGAAATCCCGCATCCCGCTCGCCGGACTCTAGCCTGCGACGGCACAACTTGAAATGGCGCGGGCCCCGCGCCGACGGAGGGGGCGCCGGCAGGACCGCATAGACCGGGCTGGCTGTACCCTTGATCGACGAGCCAGATGCACAATTAAACCCGTGTCGGGGCAAAAGGGGCTTCCTCGGTGCCGGACACTGCCACAAAATCAAAATAATATGGCCGACACCAGAACACCCACCCAACGCTCAGCGATTATGAGAGCCGTTGGCAGCAAGAACACGAAACCCGAGCTCGTTGTACGCCGCATGGCTCACCGGCTCGGATATCGGTTCCGATTGCACGTCAAAGCGCTTCCAGGGAAACCCGATATCGTATTCGCCAGCCGCAACAAGATAATACTCGTCCATGGATGCTTCTGGCACGGTCATGGATGTAGATATGGCAAGCTACCTAAATCTCGGCTGGAATTCTGGCGACCGAAGATCGCCGCGAATCGAATACGCGACCGACGAACGGCCAAGTCGCTTCGCTCGCTCGGCTGGAAGGTGCTCGTCATTTGGCAATGCCAGACTAAGGACTTGAAAAGCTTGGAAAAAAGGCTTGAGAGATTCATGGCTCAGGAATCCGATCGACAGCACAAGCCGAATTAGATATCTTGACCGCTTAACCTGCGAATGAGGATTGCAATATGCGGCCCACCGGCATCGACCTATTCGCCGGAGCAGGAGGGCTCAGCCTCGGCTTCGAACAAGCTGGCTTCGATATTGTCGCCGCTGTCGAAATCGATCCGATTCACGCAGCCGTCCACAAGTACAATTTTCCCGACTGTGCGGTACTCGCTCAGTCCGTTTCCGTACTGTCTGCAGAAGATATTCGAAAGCAAGCGAACATCGGATCTCGAAAGATCGATGTCGTCTTCGGCGGCGCTCCCTGCCAAGGGTTTTCCCTTATCGGCCATCGGGTTCTGGACGATCCGCGCAATTCGCTTGTCCGGGAGTTTGTGCGCATCGTGGCGGAATTGGACGCATCCTATTTTGTCTTTGAAAACGTCAAGGGCCTGACCGTCGGTCGCCACCGCCAATTCCTCGATGAACTAATCGAGGAATTTCGAGCGAACGGGTATGACGTTCGCGTTCCGTGGCGCGTGCTCAATGCTGCCCACTTCGGAGTCCCTCAGAGCAGAGAGAGATTGATCTTGATGGGCGCCAAACGAGGCCTCCCTCTCCCCAAATATCCCGACGACCAAACCCGCAAAGCTGGGACCCGCCACGACAGTTTTCTTCCATCTGGTCCAACATGCGAAGACGCTCTGTCCGATTTGCCTGACGCGGAAACGTTTCCGGAGCTACTGGACAATGACGAGGTTGAGACAGCGGCTTGGGGCACACCGAGCGACTATGCTCGAAAGATGCGTTGTCTCGATAACGACGCTTGGCACTTCGGGCATCCGCGCAGATGGAACCCGAATTTTCTTACGTCGAGCATGAGAACAAATCACTCGCCTATATCGCGTCGGCGCTTCGGCGAAACGGAGGAGGGGCAGGTGGAACCGATTTCCCGTTTCTTTAAATTGCCGAAGACAGGCGTCAGCAACACGCTGCGCGCCGGTACAGACGCGGCACGAGGCGCGTTTACCAGCCCTCGCCCAATTCACTACAGCCTTCCCCGATGCATTACCGTTCGGGAAATGGCTCGCTTGCACGGATTTCCAGACTGGTTTCGTTTCCACGAAACCAAATGGCACGGCGCTCGCCAAATAGGCAACGCAGTTCCGCCTGCATTGGCGCGTGTCGTTGGAGATCAAATTATGCGGGCCTTGGAAGTCTATCCAACGCGCCCCGAGGAAGAGGTCGTTTTGGGCGATCCTGCCCTGTTGCGGTTGGGCATGAAGGACGCTGCGGATCATTTTGGTGTGCAATCTCCGATCGGCCGCCGCGACAAAAAGAGCGGTGCCCGCAAACGCAAGCAACACGAAGTTGAGGAGGCCTTGGAAATGGCAAGAATAGCCAATGACTGAAAAGGCCCCAAAGGCGGCCAACCGTTACAAGACTTTGATCGAAAGCATCTTTTTCGATCATTGGAGAAAAGGTACGAAGGAGTTCGAATTTGCGCGTGTCGAGATAAAGCGCAAAGCGAACGACCTCGGCATCGTTTTGCCTGACAACATCGGCGACGTGCCGTATACATTCCGCTACAGGGCGTCCCTTCCAGACACGATAATAAAAACTCAACCCAAAGGGTTGGAGTGGATCATCGAAGGAGCGGGCCGATCCCTTTACCGGTTTAAATTGGTTCCTTCGACCCGGATATCTCCGCGTCTGGATCTCGTCACGGTGGCTATTGCCGACGCAACCCCTGAAATAATCCGCGCATACGCTCTCGATGACGAACAAGCATTGCTGGCGATCGTCCGGTACAACCGGTTGGTCGATACCTTTCTCGGTTTAACAACTTACAGTTTGCAAAATCATCTGCGTACGACCGTGAAGGGTATCGGGCAGATCGAAATCGATGAACTTTATATCGGTCTCGACAAGTATGGCTGCCACTATGTAATTCCCGTTCAAGCAAAGGGCGGCAAGGATCAAATCGGCGTTGTGCAGACAACTCAGGATATCCGGTTTGTGGCGCAGAAATTCCCGGGAATGCGTTGCAGAGCTATCGCCACTCAATTCATGTCCGATGGCATAGTTGCGCTATTCGAGCTGACACTGAAGAACGATCAGATAAAAGTGGTCGACGAGCGACACTATCAACTCGTCCCAGCCGACCAGTTGGACCAAAAAGCAATTCGCGACTACCGCGCTTGATTTCCGCTTAAGGGCAAAAGGTCGCGGGTTCACGGCAGGAAAGCCGTTGCTCCCGGAGGATGCGCGTCAGCGGCCTCATCCTCAATTCTTGCGCCATAGGCCCCGGCTTTCGCCGGGGTGACACTTTGGGGTGGGGCTGGGATTGAGTTTTTGACGATGGGCCTTTCCGGTTTGCGTTTGCCGCGATGCCCTCTTCCACCCTCCCCCCGTGGGAGGGTGGAGGAAGGAAAAGGCCGCCGGTTTCGCGGCGGCCTTTCCCGGTTGTTTCTCGCATCGCCCGATCGATGCGGCTCTTCAGTTCAGCGGCACCGAGAGGCTGAGGCGGAGGCCTTCCGTTCGCCAGTCCTCGCGGCCGAGGGAGTGGGCGTAGTCGAGGCGGAGGGAGGCTTTTCCGAACAGGGCGGTTTCGATGCCTGCTTCGACGCGGCCATAGTTGCGGTCGCCCTCCTCCGTCGACGCGCTGAAGGTGAGGTCCGGCAATGTGCTGGGCGCGACCGTGACGCTGCGGCTGTCATTGGCGAACTCGCGGCCCCAGTGAAGCCCGGCGGACGGAACGAACTCGAAGGCACCGAGGGCGAAGGAGGTTTCCGCCACGACGCCGATCTCGCCGAGAAGCGAGTCCGCCGTCTGGTCCTGCGTAATGAGGTTGAAGCCCGCGGGCGCACCCTCTTCGGTGAAACCGTCGAGCTCGATGCGGGCGCCCTGCAGCGAGGCGCCGGGGCGGAGCGTGAAACGGTCGAACGCCAGTTCGTAGCCGAGCGCGAGCGTCGCCGCATATTCGCGCGCGGAGGTGGAGCCCGCCGCGACCGTGCCCGCGATACCCGGATTGCGCTTGCTCCAGTAGTTCGCCTTGCCGGCGGAGAGCGCGAGATCGACCGCCGGCAGAAGGGGCGATGACGACGTCCAGCCGGCAAGCGCCGTCAGCAGGATGTGATTGGCGTCGGACGAACTGCCGTCGGGAAGGCTCGCCTCGCTCTGGATGAGCGTGGCGGCCGCGCCGAAGGACCAGGTGGCCCCCGGAAAACGGATACCGAAAGTCTCGGCGCTTGCCTGCCCGTCGATGGCCGGACCGAGATTCGTCGCCGAACGGTCGAGGAAGGTCCGGTCGGCGAAAAAGAAGAGCTCGCCCCTGCCGCCGATGCCGGCGAGATCGAAGGCCGGCACGTCGCTCGTGGAGGCGTTGGCGAGACGGATGGGCGGCACCTTGTGGCCGCGGGAGAGCGCGAGGCGCCCCGCGATGCCGCGCTGCGCCGACTGGACGGAGAGAAGGCCGGCATCCGCGAGCGTCGCCTGGATAACCGGCGATTCGGCGAGCGCGAAGCCCGCCAGCGCGAAGATCTCGTGAAGCCGCGAGGTCGGATGCACGCCGTCCCACGACATGCGCCGCGCCTCTTCCTCCGGGGTGCAGGTATTGACCGCCGTGACGCCGCGCCCCGAGATGCAGGGCGTGGTGGCGAGGAGCGGATCCATGCCGAAGGCTTCCGGGTTCCGCTCGACATGGGCCGCGAGCGACAGCGTATCGACATAGATGATGTCGACGCCGAGCTGCTTTTTCGCGCGGATATAGGCGTCCTCGAGCGTCTGCTCGACCGTGTTTCCCTCCGGCCCGTAGTAATTCATCGTCATGAAGCTGCGCGCACCCGCCGCCTGCATGCGGGCGAGGCCGTCGACGATGTTCGCCTTGGTCGTTTCCGGATTGGCGGTCCAGCCGAGGAAAGGCGCCTCGATGAAATCATTGCCGCCAATGCTGATGAAATAGAGCGTATCGGGATCGAGCCTGCCGCCATTCTGCGCGAGCATGAAGGTGATCTGCCCGTTCGGATCGTTCCAGTTGCGCTCCGGCCGCTGCACCATCTCGAAGGGAGGGCGGAAGGGCTCGAAATTGCTGCCCGACGCCGCGCCGCCGATCGCGTAGTTCTGCGTCAGTGCGGGGTCGATCCCGTAGAGCGAGCCGATCTGCTCGGCCATGACGGGCCCGTTCGAGAACCGGCCCGCCGGACGCGAGGCGGAATCGAGCAGCGCCGGATTGATCTGCCAGACCTCGACGCCGCGCTTGAGATGGACGCTCTTCACGCCGTCATCCGACCAGCTGTCGCCCATCACGATGACATTGTTGAAACGGCCGGCCTCGGCGGGTGCCGCCACGGCCGCAGACAATAAAATTCCGGCCGCCACAGCGCGGCCAAGCAACGCAAACCCGGACATCGTTTCTCCTCCCGTTTCCCGCGCCCTGACGGCGCTTCGGCGGCGGAGGATAAGGAGGATCGGAGAATGAGTCTACAATATTGTATACAAAATATTAACAGGGGCCGGGGGTGAGGGTGGAACGGGAGAGCGGAGCCCAACACCGGCGGCAGCCGCTCATGGACCCCGGCTTTCGCCGGGGTGACACATTGGAGTTGGAGTTTGGTTGGAGTTGGAGTTTGGCCGGGGCTCAGGGCGGTGGCTCTTCCACCCTCCCCCTGTGGGAGGGTCAAACCGCTGCAAGCGGTTTGGGGAGGGGTTGGGGAAGGAAGATCAGACACAGTCGATTGTGTTTCTTCGCGGTGATGCTGCTACCCCACCCCGAAAATTTCGAAGCAAAATTCGACCCTCCCCGAGGGGGGGGGTGAAAAAAGGAAAAGGCCGCCGGTTTCCCGGTGGCCTTTTGTTTTCGGTGAAGCGTTGTCTCAATGCACGACGCGCAGGCCCTTGTCGGCGTCGCCGTAATCCTCGCCGAAACTCGCGCCGCCGACTTCGTGGCCATCGATGATGAGGCCCGTGGCGCCGGCCGAGACCTGCACCGTTTCGCCGTCGGCGATCTTGCCGA
>NZ_JAUYUS010000113.1 GCF_030694575.1 Parvibaculum sp. | reverse complement strand
GCCAGCCACTACGGTAAATGTTGATACTGACAATTCGAACGTCAAATCAATCGGCTAGGCCGGTTTTTCGAGCTAACGCCTTGATACAAGAAGCTTTGCCCCGCAATTCGGTCAAAAGCCCGGTTTGCGGGGCAAACGTATATAGCTCAATGGGTTAGATGAATTTTCGACCACCGCGCTCATGTCGCATCCGATTGCCGCCGACCGGATTAAGAGAGCGAATTTTGTCACGCTTGTTTGGCAAGAACTATTCACCCCTCAGAGTGCTCAAAATGATTTGCACAGTGGCACTATCTGAAACGCAAGGGAGTTGGTCGAGGGCGTCGAAGTGCCAGAAAATAAATCGTATCAACTGCGTTACCAAATCTCCGTCCACGGACCTTCGTTAGTATATACAGGCAAATCCGTTTAGTGCGCAATCTGGCCACGTTAGGGCGTTAAATGGCGCCAAACGAGAGTCAGCATTCTGCTCAAACACGATTTTGTTGAAAAAGATTTTGGCAGTCCAAGTGGGAGGGAGTGCCTTCAGAATATTTCTCACCGCATCCTCTGCTGTGTAATCAGTGCGGTTGAACGTAATATTCTGCGAAAGATCCGGATGCTTGGCATCCGTCGGAGATACGCGCACCGTATACGGAACGCCCTGGCTTAGCTTCTCAATTGCCAGCTTGGCAGGAATCACCCCAACAGGAAACAAGTTGGGCTTGGTTAGAGTTATATCTATTGGATACCTGGCGTCGAACGGCGAGGTTTTTTGCGCATCTCGATTGCCTCCGGTGTCATTGCTGCCAAACCCGGAGCCGTTCCATCCACAGGTGGGATTCTTTTTATCCCACTTTGTTCCGAAATCCTTTATGAGCCGCGTCTCAATTCTCATTGAACTGAGCATCAGGATTTCGGCGGCCTTGAACACAACTCTGGTTGGAGTAAGGCCCTTCCTGTCGAGGATATTTCGAGCATGTTTCATCAAGCGGACATAAATGGCTTTCTCAGATTGCCCTACATAAACGATTTGCGTGTCACCGTCGGTACCTTCAAGGCCAAGCAAATAAACGCCGAGCGTCGCTTGGTTGGAACCGAGCTGATTTCTAATCTCAGCCTCTAAAAGCGGCGCCCAGTCCATACCGGAAAGATAGCTCTTCACCGCCTCGATGAGATGAACATCGAACGGAAATTGAAAAGAATCATACGCCCGTAGGACTGAAGACGTCATTTATGCAGCTTTTGAGATTGAACAGGATGACGCCCTCAATGCAGTACTAAGCGTCTTTCCCATTGCATTAGCGAGTTGGACCGGAACTGCGTTGCCAAGCTGACGCATGCTTTCAGTCCACGAGCGAGGGAATTCAAATTCATCCGGCAAACCTTGGAGCCGCGCCGCCTCGCGAATCGTGAAATAGCGAACAGAACCATCGTCTTTGACCATCATATTTTCACCGCCGGGCACACCATGGTCACCGGCCTTTAGCGCCTTTGCGGGTTCGTCCAATGGACTACCAGTATGCCCGGGATATATGCGAGCGCCTGCTTGGAACGTGTGATTGAGGACAGTGGAACTATTCCCGGGCTCCCCGAGGCCATGAATTGCGTCCCGCACGGTGACCCAAGCGCGGCCTTTGGGAGCCAGAAGCGAGGATTTCAGTCTCTCCACTATTCTGATTGCGCGCTTGTCGGTAGGCCCGGATTTCGGGGCGCTCATATTGTGCCGCTCCCAATACTCACCGCTGACCCATTGGTCCCAAAGCAATCGCTCGTAAGTGTGCGTAGGTTCGGGAAAATCGAAGTGAATATCCAAATCCGACCGCCCCCCCGCAATGATAACGCGATGACGCTTCTGTGGAGCTCCGTAATCCGCCGCGTTAACAGCAAAAACCTCTACCCTATACGTAGGCACGCCCCTCATCCTGGAGAGTCGGGCAACGTGTTCGTCATGACTTTCGTTCTGCCGCCGCCGCGCTTCCGGGCGCGCCAAACAAGCCTGAATCCAGTTCAGATAATTTGTAAATGCTGGCCGCAGCAGGCCGCGCACATTCTCAAAAAGAAATGCCTTTGGCTGCAACTCGCGGACCGCGCGGACAGCTTCGGGCCACATGTCTCTTTCATCGGCGTTTCCGCCTCCCTTGCCGCCAATGGAGAAGGGCTGACAGGGAGGGCCGCCAGCAACAAGGTCCACGCATTCGGCGATAGCGTTCCAATCAATAGAACGAACGTCAGCCTGCTGAAACGGCCATGCCTTCACATGACGAACCTTACGTCGCTTATTGTGCTGAAGAGTGGCGCAAGCCTCGGCGTTCCATTCTACCATCGCAAGATGGTGGAAACCGGACTGTGCCAAGCCCATTGCCAGTCCGCCGCAGCCGGAAAAGAGCTCCACACTCTTCATCACAATAGAATCCTCTCTTTTCATGGTTCTGATTCGTTCTCGGATACCTAGAATGCCAGAAGGGGTGCTAATGTCCACAATCGGAGGCCTTTCCGATGTGGACGTGTTTGCGACATATGGCCGAAATTTGTCACTTACAACCATTTGGATCAGACCTCTTATTGAATTGTGAATTCTGCGGGTCATCCTCTAGAAGCTGAACAAGTCGCGTTCATAGACCACGCCCTTCGCCACGCCGAGCTTCATCGCCGGCGTCGCCTTCTCCTTGCCCCTCGGCAGCATGTAGTTGTGATAGAAGCGCAGGATGGTCGCGAGCTTGGGCACCATCTCCGGGTTGTAGAAGCTGTAGGCGTGCCAGATGCGATGGGTGTTCGACGCAGTCGGAAGCCCGCGCTCGAAACCGGCGATGCGGCGGCGCGCCAGGTTGAAATAGGAATCGGCCGGGTGAATGGTCGCGCGCGTCATGAATCTGCCAAGCCCGTCCCAGTCCATCAGCCCGATATCCGTCTTCAGCCGGATTGTCTTGTTCGGCTCCGGCTTGGAATGAAACGGCCAGGGCATGCCCGCCGTCGCGAGCATCTTGCCGCGAGCCGATGACGAGCCATGGCCATAGGTCAGGCGAAGGATGTGGACGGCGAGCGCGTCTTCGTCCTCGATGCCGGGATATTCCGATTTCACCTGCGCGATTTCGGCGGCATAGAGTTGCAGCTCTTCGTGGTAGCGCTTGCGGCCTTCAATCGCCAGCCTTGTGCGCTCGTCATTGGTCAGGCCCTTCGAGAATGAGATCTCCGCGATATTAACCCGCCCGCGTTTAACCTCGTCGACCGACAGCGCCGCAATTGCATTCGCGAGGCCTGCTTCCGCGTCGCAGCAGAAATTCGCAACGCGATACGAGCGTCCAATCAGCTTCTTCACGAGCATCATGTGCGCGTAGTGAAAGATGTCGCCCCGCACACGCGAGCCACGGCCAGGCAGGTTGTATTTGCCGCCTGCTGCGAGGTCTTCCTTCGTGAACACGCTCGGCAGGCCCTTCACGATGGACTCTTGGTACTCGCTCGCGGGCCAGAGGCGAGCGAACCGGCGCATGGAGCGCGGCTTGGCGAAGTCGCCCACGGCATCCATGACCTTCTCCAGCTCGTCCGGGTCGACATCCGGGTCGTAGTCGATGGTTGCCGCGACGACGAACTGCGACGATTTGTGAACGGTCGCCATATGAAGGAGTGGGACCGTTCCTCGCCGGTTCCTGACAGGCCAGTTCACAAGGATTGTCTGGGCGTCGGTCGAGAAGTAAGGCTCCTTGTCTTCAAAGCACTGATGAAGCCGCCCTTCGCGCTCTCCGGCGAAGGCCAGGCACTGGTTGAAGAGGAAATCTATCTTGGAATGGATATGCGGAAAACTGACCTGCGCCGTTTCGCATAGCCGGCTCATGGCCATCTTGTTCACCAGCCCGCGCATGATGGCGCCGGTCTTGTCCGTCTTCTTGTGGCGCCGGGTGGGAAGCCCCAGGGAAAAGGTCTTGCGGCATGCCTTGCATTGATAGCGGGCATCGCCCTTCGCGGTCTTCCCGAACAATCTGTAGGCGGACGGCATCAGGCCTATCGGAAGCCGGTGATTGCGGCAGGAGGCATTCGAACAAGTTTCCCGTTTTGTTCTTCTATACAGGTCGCAGAGGCGTGAATACTCTTCAGCTATCGCGAGATTCGATTTGATTGCGTGAGCGGTGCCGCAAGCAGGACAAACGAATGTGCGGTCACCGCCTGAGCCTATGACTTTGCCATGCGGCTGGTTACGGCCTGCGCTGGCCGAACCGCGTACGCCCCGTCGGCCGTAAGGGTAGAGCGGAATGCCGAATAGAGAGCATTGCGCGTTGCGGCAGAAATTAACCGAAAAAACCCCGACATTGCGAGGGAGGCGGCGCCTTTGAACTCTCGAAGATTTCTTCGGAGCCTTCGCCGCCGCTTTCGACCCACCTACAGACACTAAGCCCCCGATTCAAAACAGGAAACGCCGACAGGTTACTGCCGGCGCTCCGTCGAATCAACATTTAGCCTAGGGGCTGGC
>NZ_JAUYUS010000101.1 GCF_030694575.1 Parvibaculum sp. | reverse complement strand
GCCAGCCGGTAGTTCCCGCCGAGCGTCGGCTTGCCGTCCGCCTCGACGATGCCGCGAGCGACGAGATATTCCATGTGGGCGAAGACGGAGCGCGCGGCGGCGGGATAGAGCCGCTTGTCGACGGCGGCGTACATGACGGGCACCATGTCGGCGATGCGCGTCTTGCCCGAGGCGAGCTGCTTCAGGATTTGCTGCTCGCGGTCTTCGCGATGCGCGATGAAGGAACGCACGAAGGGCTTCGGATCCTTGATCGCGGGACCATGCGTCGGCCAGTAGATTTCGTCGTCGCGCTCCAGCAGGAGATGCAGCGAGGCCATGTATTGTTCCATGTTGCCGTCGGGCGGGCTGACGATGCTGGTGGACCAGCCCATGACATGATCGCCGGTGAAGAGCGCCTTCTCTTCCTCCAGCGCGAAGCACATGTGGTTCGAGGTGTGGCCGGGCGTGTAGACGCATTCGACGGTCCAGCCGGCGCCTTCGATGACGTCGCCGTCGCCGACTTCGACATCGGGCACGAACTCCATGTCGCCGTCTTCCTCGACCTGTACCTCGTCCGATCCCTGCTGGCCGGAGCCATGCGGGCCGAAGGCATAGGTCTCGGCGCCGGTGAGCGCCTTGAGCGGCTTCGCGGCGGGCGAATGATCGCTGTGGGTGTGGGTGATGAGGATGTGGCTGACGATCTCGCCTTCGAGCGCGCGCAGCAACGCCTCGACATGGGCATTGAGCATCGGGCCCGGATCGACCACCGCGACCTCGCCATGCCCGATGATGTAGGTGCCCGTGCCCTTGTAGGTGAAGGCGGAAGGATTGTTCGCGACCACGCGGCGGATCAGCGGCGAGACTTCGTCGCAGTCGCCGTATTTGAACTCGATATCGCGAACGTAAGGAATCTGGACCGACATTGTGCCTCCGGTTTTGGCGGCAGCTTGGACTGAACGGACCGGAACATCAATGGAGGCGGCGCGGCTCAGCCAGTCTTCCGCAAGCCCGCGGTACGGCTGCGGACGCTGCTTACCTCTTGCGTAAAGCGGGCGAGGTTGCAGCGCATGCGCACGAGCATGTCGATGAACCTGGCTCGTTCTTCTTCGCTGAAGCCGTCATAGGCTTCGTCGAGAATTTCGTCCCCCGCCTCCCACAATTGATCGAGCAGCGGCTGCGCCTTCGATGTCAGGAAAAGCTGCTGCGCGCGCCGGTCCTTCGGATCCGGCCGCCGTTCGACGACGCCGAGCGCCACCAGCTTGTCGATGAGGCGCGCGACCGTGATGGGCTGAACTTCGAGAAGGTCGGCGAGGCCGACCTGATTGAGGCCCTGGTTGCGCGACAGATGCGCGAGTGCCCCCCACTGGGCCTGGGTGAGGCCGCTGACACGATCGTTGAAGGCGGTTTTCATGAGCCGCGAATTGTCCCGCAGCAGAAAGCCGGTGCTGCGCTCCGGATTTTGGTTCTTCAACATAAACACCGCCCCGTCGGTAGAATGCCAAGCTGCTAATAAGCAAGGCTACTTATATGGGCGTCGCATGACGCAGCGCAAGAGGCGCTTTCGGTCATAAAAGGGGTGAAAATCGGCTGTTCGGAAGGAAAAACCGGACCTCACGGGCGCAGCGAACGGTTGCCGCGCCCGTGAGGGATGAGGAGTGGCCCGGCTCAGTAAATAGCGGCCACATAGGCCACGAAAGCGGCCGAATAGAGCGAGAGCACACTGTAGCCGGCCGCCGCGACGGCGTCGGAAAGGCTGAACTCGCGATGGGTTTTGACGATCTGGGCCTTGCCTGTGGACCACAGGCGCTCCGCCTGGGCCGACACATCCGCGCCGAGAGACCGGGTCTGCGCGGCGACATGGGAGGCGAGATGCGATGCGGAAGTCATGGGGCTACCTCTGGTACTTCGAGTGACGCTAAACCGCCCGTTCGTTTCCGCCCCTTCCGGGGGATGCCGCTTTTGAAGCAGTTCGCTTTGTTGAACCAAAGATATGTTGCATCGCACAAACTGACAAGATGTCAGTGTGTGATTATTTTGCAATGCAGCAGGACTTTTTGACGCAGCGCGGCATGAAAAAAGGGCGGGAAACCCGCCCTTTCTCCGATCCGAAGCCGTAAAGGTCAGATCTGCCGTCCCGCACGCTCCCAGTATGGCTCGCGGAGCTTGCGCTTGAATATTTTCCCGGAATCCTCGCGCGGCAGGTCGTTCTGGAACTCAACCGTCTTGGGCACCTTGTAGCCGGCGATGCGCTCGCGCAGGAAGGCCCGGACATCGGCCGCCTGGAGGCTGACGCCGGGCTGCGGCTGGACCACGGCGCAGAGGGCCTCGCCGAACTCCTCATCCGGGATGCCGAAGACGGCGCAATCGCCGACGCCCGGCATCTTGTGAAGCTCGGCCTCGATCTCGGCCGGGTAGATGTTGACGCCGCCCGAGATCACCATGTCCTTGGCGCGGTCGCAGAGATAGAGGAAGCCGTCCTCGTCGAGATAGCCGATATCGCCGAGCGCGATGAGGCCGGCCTTCTCCGCCCTGCGGCGCTTCTCGTCGTCGCCGTGATAGGTGAAGTCGGGAATGGACGGAATACGGCAGACGATCTCGCCCGTCGCGCCGGTCGCAAGTTCCTCGCCGTTCTCGCCGAGCACCATGACCTTCGCGCCCTCGAGCGCCTTGCCGACGGTGCCGGGATGCTTGAGGTATTGCTCGGAATTGCAGAAGACGACCGCGCCCGTTTCGGTGCCGCCGTAGTATTCGTTGATGACCGGGCCCCACCACTCGATCATCGCCTGCTTCACGTGAACCGGGCAGGGCGCCGCCGCGTGGACGACGAAGCGCAGCGACGACAGGTCGTATTTCCTTTTCACCTCGTCCGGCAATTTCAGCAGGCGGACGAACATGGTCGGCACCATGTGGAGATGCGTGACCTTGTATTTGTCGATCATCTGCAGCAGCTCTTCCGGATCGAAGCGCGGCTGCAGGATGACATTGGCGCCGACGCGGAAGGCGAAGAGTCCGTAGGCGTTAGGCGCGGAGTGATACATGGGGCCTGTGACGACCGTCACCATGTCCTGCGGTGCGCCGTGAGCCGGACCGAAGCCCATGACGGTGCCGATGATGTGGCTCCAGACGACGGCCTGTTCCGCCGTCGGCGGCGCGCGGCGCACGCCCTTCGGATGGCCGGTGGTGCCGGAGGTGTAGATCATCGAACCGGGAGGCTCGGCCGGGCCGGCCTGGATCGGCGGAAACTGCGCGAGCCATTGGCCCCAGTCCTGCGTACCGGCCGGGAGCTTCGCCGC
>NZ_JAUYUS010000096.1 GCF_030694575.1 Parvibaculum sp. | reverse complement strand
GCGGCGCACGCCCTTCGGATGGCCGGTGGTGCCGGAGGTGTAGATCATCGAACCGGGAGGCTCGGCCGGGCCGGCCTGGATCGGCGGAAACTGCGCGAGCCATTGGCCCCAGTCCTGCGTACCGGCCGGGAGCTTCGCCGCCTCGGCCGACAGACCGTAGGCCGTGACGATTTCGGGCGGCGTCTCGACCACGAAGACGGGAACGTCTTTCGGGATCGCCTTTTCGATGCCGCGCCAGAGATCGGCATGGATGACGATCGCCTTCGCGCCCGAATTTTCGAAGATGTAGCGCGCCTCGTCCGGCGAATTATGCCAGTTGACCGGCGTCGAATAAGCGCCGACGAGACCCGCCGCCGCGGACGCCTCGAAGAACGGGAAATCGTTCCGGAGATAGACGGCGACGACGTCGCCGGCGCCGATGCCGAGGCTCGCGAAGCCGCTCGCGGCCCGCGCCGCCCGCTCCGTCAGAGCCGATATTTCCGCCACCCGCGTGCCGGACCTGACCGCCGCTGCGCCCATTGCTGCTTCCTCCCAGAAGACGTTTGTTGTTGGGGGAATACTAGCAGCCGCGAAGGCCGGGAAAACCGCCTATCGGTGCCCTTGTTGGGCTGAAGCGGCCGGCTTTCCGTCGCGTCACCGCCACCGGCGATATTTTTCCTGCCGCCGCTCATGGAACCCGATGGAACCCGGGACGTTCTTGTCCCGAATTCCCGTTCTGCCCGGGGCCGCACCGGTGCCGGTTTGCTGTCACCACAAATGGAGACCTTACATGTTGCGCAAGATACTCATCGGGTTCGCCCTTCTTCTGCCGCTGGCGGGCGGTCTGGCCGCCTGCGACGACCAGGGCCCTGCAGAGGAAGCCGGCGAGGCGCTCGACAAGGCCGCCGAGGACATTGGCAATGCCTTCGACAATTCCGGCCCGATGGAAGACGCCGGCGAGAAGGTCGACGACGCCACGGGTAACTGATCCTCGATGTAGTTGCGTATGAGTAAGGAAGAGCCCGCCGGTCCCCCAGGCGGGCTCTTTTCCTGCGTGCGGGAGAGGTCAGGCAACCTGAAGTTCATGCAACCGCGAGGGATCGTTCTCGAGCAGCCGCAAGAGATTCAACATGGCTTCGCTGGGTTCCACTTCGCCGGATTCATATTTTTGAAAGGCACGCGGGCCGCCGCCGATAACCTCGCCAGCCTGACGTTGCGAGAGACCGAGCTTTTTGCGAACGGCTGCGACATACGCGGCTCGCTCCTTGCGGAATTCGGACTTCATTTCCGCCAGCGCAGCATCCACGGCGGTCATATCCGTTCCGATATGAAGCGCATCGCCATCGCCGGCCGGATACCAGCCGGGGAGAGAAACGACGCGCTGAAGACCGCGATATTCGACCGTGAACGGACGAATATCGCGCCGGAGAGTAGCGCCCGTTTCCGGATGAACGCGCGTTTCAGCCATCGTCCTTCTCCTTGAAGGAAAGCAGTGTGAAGTCGGTAACCGCATTGGCGGTGAACTTCACGTAAAGTACCAGACCGTCACAGGGCAGATGATAGACGTCCTGCCACTGGTGGCTATTCGCATAAGCGGTCATCGACTTATAGAAATGATGCCGCTCCAGCATCTGCAAGGCGCCGACAACTTCCGCACTTCCGAAGCCGAGAACCGCTGCGCTTTTCAACGCCGTTGTTGTAATCGCCAACCCGCCGGGCAAAGCTGCCGCAGCCTTGAACGCTTCGAGGTCGTGGTGCGGCTTTCGCTTTTCCATGCCGGTCGGTCAGCCCAAGACTGGCACCAATATGGTGCCATGTCAAGCTCAGCTGTACCGCGCTTCCCGCTTCTTGCCTTCATTGCCTGCCTTGACCTCGCCGAGCGCCCATTCGAGGTCGGTGAGATAGGTGTCCGTCACCTGCGCGTGGAAGGGGGAGAGCATGAGATGGAGGCCCTTCGGCTCCGTCGTCAGGCTGGTGAACCAGCCGCGCTCGAAAAGCTTGCCCCATACGGCGAAGGGGTCTTCCTCGTCATGCGTGAAAGCGACGATGCCGAGCTGCGGACGGCCGAGCACCCGGAAGCCGAGCTTCACCGCACCCGCCTCGATCGTCTCGCGCGCATCCGTCACCTGACGGTGCTTCGCGCGGTAGCCTTCCTCGCCGAGGAAATTCATGACAGCCCATGCGGCCGCGATGGCGCCGCCCGGCCGCGTGCCCGCGAGCGTCGGCGTGACCATGCGCCCGCCCGGCCAGTCCGCGCAGTCGAAGATCATGTGCGCCCGCAACTCTTCCGAGCGGAAGAGAACGGTGGAAGCACCCTTGGCGCAATAGCCGTATTTGTGCAGGTCCGCCGACATGGAGGAAACGGCGGGCACCTCGAAATCGAAAGGCGGAATGTCGCCGCCATTCATGCGCACGAAAGGCGCGATGTAGCCGCCGACACAGGCATCCACATGAAGCCAGACGTTCTTCTTCTCCGCGAGCTGGCCCAGCGCCTCGATGGGATCGATCAGGCCATAGGGAAAGCACGGCGCGGAGCCGACCAGCATGATGGTGTTGGCATCGACCGCTTTCTCCATCGCATCGACATCGGCGAGAAGATCGGCGCAGGGCACGCGCCGCATCTCGATTTCCATCATCTTCGCCGCCTTGTCGAAGGCGGGATGCGCCGACCACGGCGCGACGATGTTGCACGGACCCGTGACACCCTTCTCCTTCCGCGCGAAGTCGCGGGCGGTCTTGATCGCCATGGTGATTGAATCCGTGCCGCCCGACGTGATGTTGCCCGCGGCCCCTTCCGGCCCGTGCAGCAGGCCGAGTCCCATGGCGACGACTTCGTCTTCCATCTGCTTCAGGCTCGGAAAGGCCATGGGACCGAGGCCGTTTTCCGACATGAACATCGCATAGGCCTCTTTCTGGACCTGTGCGACCTCGGGACCGGCATTGAAGACGTAAACGGCGGTCTTGCCTTCGCGCCATTTGACGTCGTGGGAGCCGCGGGCTTCCATTTCCGCCTTCAGCTTGTTCCAGTCCGTGCCCTGTTTCGGCAGCGTCGTTCCCATGACGGTCCTCCTGTCGTTGCTGACAGGGAGACTAGCAGATCGGGCGCACGAGGCATCAATGATGATGCTCGTGGCCCTCGCCATGGATCAGCATGAGGGCTGGGGCAGGTTTCTCCAGCGAATGCGGATCGACGCCCGGCGCGGCGAACTCATCCCAGGCGATCGAGCCCTTCTCGCAGGTCTGCTCGACCGGGAAGAAGAGCATCATGGCTTCCGGGTCGGAGGGCAGCTTCGCGAGGAAGGCGAATTCGTCGAACTGGTCGTCGGGCAAGGGGCCGCCCTGCCACGTCACTTTCACCACGCCTTCGGACACCGGCTTGCCATGCACTTCGTAGGTCTGCGTGTAGGCGGCCTTTTCGGTCGCGACGGTCCAGCCGGGCTTCGGCTGCGGCTTCACGGAGATCACGCCTTCGGGAACGCGGATCGAGACGGAGGTCGTCGCCGAACCCGCGCAGCCGTGCGGCACGCGGAAGACGGCCTTGTAGTAACTGCCCGCCGGGGCGCTCTCCTGGCCGAGCGTGACATGGGCGGAGGCGGGCGCGGCCGCCGCGAAAATCGCGGCGGCGCAGAGAGCGATGGAAAGATTCTTCATCGGTATTCTCCTTAGAAGGCGACCTTGAGGCCCGCGAAGACGCTGCGGCCCTCGCCGGGATAGAAGACGTTCGTCGCCACGACCGCGGCATCCGTGATGGTGCTGTAGGTGGAAACGTAACGCTTGTCGGTGAGGTTGCGCGCGTCGAGGAAGAGACGCACGCCATGCGTGATGTCGATACCGCCTTCGAAGCCGAGCGTCGCGTAGCCCGGCGCCTTCAGCCGGTTGGCATAATCGACATAGCCGCCATCCGGTACCCATTCCACCTTCGGCGCGGCATCCCAGCCGAGACCGTCGGGCGCGGGCGCCTTGTAGCGAAGCGCGGCGACATAGACATGGGGCGGCATACCCGCAAGCTTGTTGTCGCCATAGACCGGATCGCCATCGAAGGCGAAGTCGTTATACATATAGGCCTGTTCGAGCAGCAGCCGGCTTTCCGCCGGCAACAACCTGTCGAGACCGTAGGCGCCGACGTCGAGCGTGAGGGAAGCCTCGACGCCCTGGTGGATCGTCTCGTCTGCGTTGAAGGTGGCGGCCGGAATGCTGGGCGAAACGGTGAAGGCGAGCATCTCGCCCTTGACCTCGGCGCGGTAGAGCGCGACGTCCCACGCGACGGTTTCCCATGTGCCGCGCGTGCCGATTTCCGCCGTCCATGCGCGCTGCGGATCCAGCGGCACGAATTGCGACGTGCCCTGGGTGAGCTCGGTGAAAGTGGGCGGCTCGTAGCTTCTCGTTACATTGGTATAGACCTGCACCGCCTCCATGACGTCCCAGAGAATGCCCGCCTTGGGGCTCACGGAGGTGAAGTCCACGGAGTCGCTGCGCGCGGGCAAGAGGTCGTTCGTGAACTTCCTGTAGGAATGGATTGCCTGCATGCCGCCGACGAGCGCGACGGTCTCCACGACGTAGAATTGGTTTTCGGCATAGAGCTTCAGGTTGGTGGAGCTCTGCGTACCGCTCGCCTGAAGAGCGCCGCGCGAGCCGGAAAGGTTCGTGTATTGCTTCGCATCGACCTCGCCCCAGGAGACGTCGCTGCCGAGCGTGAACACATTGCGATGACCGGCGAGGAGGCTTTCCGTGCTGTGGCGGGCAAAGAGACCGGCGAGCGGCCCGCTTTGATCGATCACCTGATAAATCGGATGGTAAAGCCGCTTGTAACCCGCATAGCCGCCGAATTCGAAAAGCCCGCCATCGTCCAGTTTGATCGCCGTCTTGTTGGCGAAACGGATGGAACGGACGTTCCGCTGCTGGTTGAGCGTCACATTGCCGGGATTGGCCATCTCGGGATTGTTCTCGACCTGGTCGAGCCTGATCGTACCCGGCAGTTCCTGATCGACCGTGTTGGACAGCAGATAGAAGCGCGTTTCGGCCCGCTCGTTGAAACGGTGACCGAGATTGGCGGAGAAACGGACGCTCTCTTCCTTCTCCTGATCGCGGTAACCATCGACAAGGTTGCCGCTCATGGCGGCGAAGATGTCGGTCGCGCCATAGATACGCGCGGCCTGGGCGTGAACGCGCGCCGTGCCGTAGCTGCCGCCTTCGAGGCGGACGAGGTTCGCGGCTTGCGCCGTATGACCGGTCGGCGTGACGAAATTGATGGCGCCGCCGAGCGTCGACGAGCCGAAGCGCAATCCGTTGCCGCCCTTGTAGACTTCGATGTGCTGCGCGATCAGAGGGTCGATTTCCTGAAAATCGGCGGCGCCGTCGGCGAGGTTGAAGGGCACGCCGTCTTGCAGGAGTTCAAGCCCGCGCATGTGAAAACCGCGGCTGAGGCCGGAACCGCGAATGGAGAGACGGACCTCCGCGCCGAACCGCTTGCGCGCATAGACGCCGGGCGTGAAGTCCATCACGTCTTCAAGATTGTGGGCGTAGCTGTCTTCGTAGCGCGACGTGGGCACCAGGCTGACGGCGCCCGGGATACGCGACATTTCCCGCTGCGCCTCGATGACGCCGGGCACGGTGAGCGTGCCGGGCTTGTGGGAAGCGGGATCGAGGCCGGCGAGCGGATTGTCCTCGTCCGGCTGATCGGCGGTGATGGTGAGGGTGGGGAGGACGACGGCATCGCCCCCGGCCGTCTGTGCGAAAGCGGGAGCGGCGAGGAATGGCGCCGCGAGCGCCGCCCCGCGAAGGAACGAAAAGGTAATTTTCATGTTGCCCTGACTGCATGGCTCGCGCCCGCTGGCGGCAAAGCGCTGCGGGCGTCGTTATCGGACTATGCGAAGAGGTAGCGAGCCGTCAGGCAGGAGGAGCGCGGGGATGAGCCGTGGAGGCAAAGGCCGGTTCGGCAACCGTGTAAATCAGCGCGAGCGGCGCGGGCAGGGCCCAGCCGGGACCGGCGAGGATTAGATGCGACGCGAGTGTGGCCGCACAATGGTGGACGCAGGATTTGCAGTCATGGCTCGCCTTGCCGGGCGTGGCCGGCTCGACGGGGTTGCCCTCGGCGTCGAGATAGACGGTCTTCGCCTCGCCGCCCGAGCAGATGACCGTTTTGAAGAGGCTCTGCGTGGCCGGACCCGCGAGCTGGAGGGCCAGCGGCGCGGCGACATGGAGGAAGATCGCCAGAAAGGCGAGCATGGGCGCGGCGCCGAAACGCGCGAACTGGCCCCTTGGCCTGTATGTCGAAATCAACCCCATAACGACAATCCTAGCCGGATGAAGGGCCGGGCGCCATGACCGTTCCGTGCACATCTTGTCGCAGCGCAACCTATTTGCCCTTGAATCTGGGTTCCCGCTTGTCGAAGAAGGCCTTCACCCCTTCGCGCACATCCGCGCTCGGATTGGCGATCATCACGGAAAGGGCGGCGTCGCCCAGCGACTGCTCCAGCGAGAGCGTCTGGCCCCGCATCATCATCGACTTGGCGAGACGGACCGCGAGCGGCGCCCGGGCGGCAAGGCCGCGTGCAAGCTCCATCACACGGGGTTCGAGCTCCGAGGCGGGCACGACCTCGGTGACGAGCCCGAGATATTCCGCTTCGTCGGCGCTGTAGACCTCGGCCAGCATCGTCATCTTCAGAGCGAGGTCGAGACCCATGAAACGCGGGAAGAGCCAGGCACCGCCTTCGTCGGGCAGCAGGCCGAAGCGGCCCGATGTGTCGCCGAGCTTCGCCGTGTCGGCTGCGATCCGCATGTCGCAGGCAAGCGCGAGCGTGAGCCCGCCCGCGACGGCGGGACCGTTCACCATGGCGATGGTCGGCTTGTCGAGACGCGACAGCGCGAGGATGACGCGGTGCATGCCGTCGCGCATCTCGCGGGCATGCGAGAGCTGCGACTTCATCAGCGCTTCGTGCTCCGCATCCGCGCCGCTGATGTCTCCGCCCGCGCAGAAACCGCGGCCCGCGCCGGTGAGAATGAGGCATCTGAGATCGTCGTCGCGCAGATAGATGTCGAGCGCCCGCACAAGCTCCTCGCAGAGCAGCGTCGAATAGGCATTCATCTGTGCCGGGCGATTGAGCGTCACTTTCGCGATATGCGGCTCGGGCGTCTCGAAAAGTATTTCGCGGAAATCGGCGGCCATGTCGGTCCTCCCCGGACGTTTCGCTCCGGCACTTCTCAAACGGTGCGGGCTTCTGCTTATACTGACGCAAACGGCACCGACAAGAAAGACACCGGGAAACGAGGGAGGAGCAAATGAGCGATTATGAAGACCTGACATACGGAGTGAAGGACCGCGTCGCGATTCTGACGCTCAACCGGCCGGACAAGCTCAATGCCTGGACGGCGGCGATGGAGAAGAGCGTGAAGCAGGCGATGGCCGCCGCTGTCGCCGACGATAATGTGCGCGTCATCGTCATTACCGGCGCGGGACGCGGCTTCTGCGCGGGCGCCGACATGAACCTGCTGCAGTCGATCAAGCCGGGTAAATGGGAAGACCGCGAACTTGCGACGGCCGCGCGCGAGGAGACATACGATTTCGCAAGCGGGCTGGGCCCCGATGTTTCGCCGCACTATGGCGGCCGCTTCGGCTATCTGATGCAGGTGAGGAAGCCAATCATCGCCGCGATCAACGGACCGGCGGCGGGCCTCGGCCTCGTCTTCGCGCTCTACGCCGACATGCGCTTCGCGGGCTCGGAGGCGAAATTCACGACGGCCTTCGCGAATCGCGGGCTGATCGCCGAGCACGGTATCTCATGGCTGCTGCCGCAGCTCGTCGGTCCCGCGCATTCGCTCGACCTGCTGATGTCCGGCCGCAAGGTGATGGCGGAGGAGGCGGCGCGCATGGGCCTCGTGAACAAGGTGTTCCCGCAGGAAAACTTCATGGCGAACGTCATGGACTACGCGAAGTTGCTGTCCGAAACCGTATCGCCGCGTTCCATGGCGGTGATGAAGGCGCAGATATGGAAGGCGCTGTTCCAGAATTTCAACGACGCGCTGGAAGTGGGCGACAGCGAAATGCAGAAGAGCTTCGGCAGCGCCGACTTCAAGGAAGGCGTGGCGCATTTCGTGGAGAAGCGCGCGGCGAATTTCACCGGCAGGTGAGGCGGGACAAAAGGAAAGGCGCGGGAGATCGCTCCCGCGCCTTTGTCTTGTTTGGACGGCGTCAGAAGGTGACGGCGATACCGGCGAGTGCTTCGATGCCGGCGGCCTGGAAGCCGTTCGCGGGCTCGTATTGGCGGTCGAGCAGGTTGTTGACGCGTGCCGTCAGCTCAAGCCATTCCGTCAACTTGTGCGCTCCGGCAATCCTGACCACGGTGTAGCTGCCGGGGTTTATGTACGCGCCGGTCTCCCGGTCGATGTCGCGATAGAGATCGATATAGTTGACGGCTCCCGAGAGCGTCGTGCGATCGTCGATCTGCCACGCCGTCGTGAAGCCGATGGCATGCCGGGGACGTCGTGTCAGTACCCCGCCTGTAAAATCGGAATCGATGATCGTCCATGTGTAGTCGATCCGCGCGGTGAGATTTTCGAACGGGTTGATCTCGATGTAAGTCTCGACGCCATGTGTGCGGAATTCGGGCTGGTTGACGGCGGTCGTCAGCGTCTGCAAGACAGCGTTCTCAATCGTATTGTGAAACCCGGTGATGCCGCCGGTCACTTTGCCATCCATCAAACCCTGATCGATGCCAAGCTCCCAGCTCTTGCTCTTTTCAGGTGTCAGGTTGGGGTTGCCCGTGAAGGTCCCGCCGAAGTTGTTGGATGAAAACCCGAAGCGGTCGTAGAGCGAGGGCGTCTTGAAGCCCGTTCCATGGCTCGCCGTCAACCGGGTATCGGTTTCCGGATGGTAGTAGCCTGCCGAGAGGGTATAGGTGAACGTGTCGTCGAATTCCTTCGGCATATCGTAGCGGCCGGCGACGGTGGCGAACCAACGCTCGCCGAAGGTAAGGTGGTCGGCGGCATAGATGGCGGCGGAGTTCGTATCGGCATCTGAATCCGTGGTGATGACGAAGCCGGAAAAATCCTGAAACCCTGTCACCTTGAAGGACTCGTAGGCAAAGCTCGCACCGAAGGCCAACCGTTGCGAGGTGCTGAGATCGTACGCATTTTCGAGGGCAACCGTCAGGCGTTCGCTCTCGCTGTCGATGTCCTCGATGTAGGTCGGCTGGATCGCGTCCGGATCGTCGGCGATGTTACGGTCATAGCGCGTGTAGCTTGCGGAGAGTTTCGGACGCCAGCGGCCATCGGCAAAGTTGCCGGTCAGGCTGCCGGAAGCAAACAACTCCTTGCTGCGCCCTTCATTGTTGTAACCTTCATAGACACTGGCGAAGAACGGCGGTGTCGCCAGATTGATGCTGCCGCCTTCATCGAAGTCCATGTGTGCGTCCATATACTGGACATTGATCTGGGACGAGACATATTCCGACAGTTTCGAGGTCATGCTGCCGGCGACTGTCACGTTTCTGTAGCTGTCCTCCTCCTTGGGTTCTCCTTGTTGCGCTCGCAGATGCGACGGCGTGATGTCGCTGCCATTGGTTGCCTGTCGCGACAGGGAGAAGAAGTAATCCGAAGCGCCGAAGCTGCCGCCCGTGGTGGCATTCGTATTGAGTGTGCCCAGCGTGCCCGCTTCAATACGTGCGGTGGTCCTTGCACCGCCGGCGCCCGTCTTTGTGATGATATTGATGACGCCTCCGATCGCCTGGCTGCCATAAAACGCGCTTTGCGGGCCGCGAACGACCTCGATGCGCTCGACATTGTCCAGTGTCACGTCTGCGAAGTTGAAGCCTCCTGTGGGCGCGGACGGATCGCCGATTGGATGGCCGTTGAGCAGCACCAGCGTTTGGTTGGAGTTCGTCCCGCGGCTGAATACGGATGTTACCGCGCCCGCTCCGCCGGATTGCACGACATGAATGCCGGGCACCGACGTCAGGGCTTCCGGCAGAGTGCGGTACTGATGCCGCTCGATCTCTTCCGAGGTGATGATCGTATAGGAACTCGCGACTTCCTTCGTCGGGACGGGTTCGACGCCGGCCGAAATCAGCAGCTCCGGCACGTCGATCGTTTCGCCGGCATGCGCGGGTATCGCCGCGAACGCCCAAAGGGTAAGGGCAGCATAGGCCCCCCAGCCTGTCTTCTTCATGGAGTTAAGTCCTGTCTCTCTGGCGCGGCCGCCCCGGCCGCATGGCGCCGGTGCAGGGAGAGAGACAGAAAAACGGAAAACCCGGATGCGACAGGCACACGGGCGCACCGTCCCCCTGGCAGACCCCCGGCCACGGCAGATGACGAACTCGGTGGCAGGTCTCCTGGCTCACGGGTCGTCGGCCTCGTTCCGTCTTCCCGGTTGCCTGCCCTCGAAAGGACGGGGGCAACCAGTGACACGTTTGGAACGCAGCCTCGCCGCTTACAGTTGCGGGGGCAGCCAGGGCATCGGCGGAAGACGCCTCACCCTGTTCCCTCTTGCCTCCACGAACCGCCATGACGGACGGTGCGCGGAACCATCGAGCGGGCGCATCATAGGACGGGCAGGGAGCGTGTCAAACCGGGCGGCAAAACGCGCCGGCGGGCAGGCCCTGATTTTTGGGGAAAGTCGAATGGTCGGAGTGAGAGGATTCGAACCTCCGACCCCCTCGTCCCGAACGAGGTGCGCTACCAGACTGCGCCACACTCCGTATCCAATTCGAGGCGGCGTTATAGCTCCCAAATCGGGGGCGGGCAAGGGCGAACGCAGGCGGATTTCGCGCTTTCCGCGCTTCTTCGGGAAGGGAGGGCCGGTTGCGCCCCATCGGCGATGCCGGTATGTTCCGCCGCATTTCGCGAGGCAGGCCGCCCGAAGGCCCCGAGCCCTGCTGGGGCGTAGCCAAGTGGTAAGGCAGCGGATTTTGATTCCGCCATTCGGAGGTTCGAACCCTCCCGCCCCAGCCAATCGTCCGGGCTCCCTCCCGGGTGTGACGGATCGCATAAAGTGCGACTGTCGCACTGTCTGAGGAAAATCACCCAAAAGCTGCAACTAGCTCTCCCGAGTCGGCTAAAAGATGCGACTGCATGCACTTTGGATACCAAAAAGTGCGACCCGCATCGACCATTTGGGGGCATAAGATGCGACTACGATGCTGTGAGTGGCGTGTGGTCTCGGAAAAAGTTTCGCTTCTTTGATCAGGAAACAAGCTTGTTCGGTAGGGCCGGGCGTGAGGTTGGCGACTTGTCCAGCGTCAATGTTGTCAAACGGCCGATTGGGTGAACTCAGAGGTCATTTTCGGAGTCCTGTCTAAACCAAAGCGTGGTAGCCACCAGACGGCGAAGCATTAGTCGAAAGCGGCCAGCCTCAAGAAGATGCATTTCCCATGCTGCCACTGCTCCACTAGGAGAAGCCGGTCAAGAGTGCTCGGGCCGGCAGGAGTTACACCTCTCAATCGTTGCTGCTGGCTGAGTGTCTGAACTGCGCCGATTTCTGCCCTTGGATGACATCTGTCGGGCTGTCCGGAAAATAGACGGCCCGGAGGCGATGCCTGACTACAACACGAACAGCCCAAGACCTTCCACAACCTCCCGCTTCGTAACCTCGGTTCGACTGCGCGCCTTTTCAGTCCCGCTGCGGATCACGTCGAGCACGTAGGCATGGTCTTCGGCCAGTTCGGCGCGCCGTGTTCGGATCGGTCCAATGAGTGCCTGCAAAATGTCGTCGAGACGACGCTTGATCCTGCCATCTCCCAATCCGCCACGCTGATACTGCGCCTTCATCTCTTCCAGAGTGGCAGGGTCTTCGTCGAAAGCATCAAGGCAGGCAAAGACAACATTCCCCTCCACTTGTCCGGGGTCTTCGATCCGCAGATGGGTGAGGTCGGTAAACATCGCTTTCACCGCTGCCGAGATCGCCTCGGGTGAGGCTGACAGCGCGATCGCGTTGCCGCTGGATTTCGACATTTTCGCTTTCCCGTCCACTCCCGGCAGACGACCGAATTGCGGAATGACAGCTTGCGCTTCCGGCAAGATCGTCTTTCCGGCGGTGGCATTGATGCGGCGCACGATTTCGTTGGTCTGCTCGATTAGCGCGGTCTGATCCTCACCGACCGGCACCACTGTCGCCTTGAAGGCGGTAATGTCGCCGGCTTGCGCCGCCGGGTAGCACAGGAAACCCGCCGGAATGTCGCGTCCGAACCCGCGGGCCCGGATTTCATCCTTGATCGTTGGATTCCGTTCCAGCCGGGAGACGGTCACGAAGTTCAGGTAGAGCATCGAAAGCTCGGCCAGGGCCGGAAGGCCCGATTGCAGGCAGATCGTTGTTTTCGCGGGATCTATCCCTATCGCGAGATAATCCAGCGCGACTTCGATCACGCTGCGCCGCACTTTGTCCGGGTCATGGGCGTTGTCGGTGAGGGCCTGCGTATCGGCCAGAAGCAGGAATTGTTCGTGGCTGTCCTGAAACCGCAGGCGGTTGCGCAACGACCCTGCAAAGTGGCCGATGTGTAGCGGGCCGGTGGTGCGGTCGCCAGTCAGTATTACGGGTTTGGTCATGGGGTATCATCCTCTTGAGATGAGGGGGACGCCGCATGGAAGGATCATCAAAATAAAAGGCCGCCCAATACGGCGGCCCCGGGAATGCAAAGAAACGTCCGGCCGCCCTGTCAGCAGGCCAGCCACCAAAGCTTGGCAATGATCATCGTGCGTTTCATGGATGTCTCCCTAGGCCCTGTGCGGATGCAAGTCAACAAGAAGTCGTGCGAGAACGATCATGAATGACGCTGTTGGGGCAGGAGCGGTAGTGAAACGATGGGTGCAGACAGTATGTCCGCTTTGCGCAAAGCGGTCATCAATTCCAAGCTTCACATCAGGACTTGGATGGTTGGCCGAAACGATAAGACGCACGAGCTTCTCGAAGACGTCGGTCTCTCTGCGTGTCTTCCGGCAACAACGGAACCTGTCGTCACGGCCTTGGGAGAGACCCTCGCGGCCCGCGGGATACCCCGTTGCTCCATCTCCACAGGGCAAGCTCACAGGAGCTTAAAAAAGGCGATGAGGACGAGCGCTCCGCCGACGCCGCCCTCGAGCCCTCGCGTCACACGCTCGACCAGCACAGGCCGCGCGGCGACAAGTTTCATTATGCCCTGCCGCGCAAAGATACTTGCGCAGGCAACGGCGCAAAGCGTCAGCGCCACGCCGATCATCATGACGGCGGCGAAGGCGAGGCCCGCTTCGGGCGCGCCGCGCGAAACGGCATAGGTCATGACGAAGAGCGTCAGCGGACAGGGAACGAGGCCGGCGATCACGCCGACGCTCATGCCTTCGGACGAGGGATGACGCAGGCGCGGCGGCCGGAAGGCGCGCCACAGCATCCAGACCCCGATCAGCCCGAGAAAGCCGCGGCTGATATCCTCGAGCAAGGGCGCGCGGCCGGCACTGCCGAGAACGGCGGAAACCACCGGCAGGGCGAAGAGCACGATCAGAACGGACATGGCGACATGCGTGAGGGAAAGAACCAGCGCCGTCGCGATGCCGCGCACAAGGTCGACGGGCGATCCGGCAAGATAGAGCGCAAGAACGGATTTGCTGTGTCCCGGCATCAGCGCATGAACGGCGCCGAAGGCGATGCCGAGCGGGACGAAGCCTGCAAAGGCAAGCCAGCCACCCTCGCCTGCAAAGATCCGGATTTCGCCGGCGAGCACGCGATATATCTCCTGCTGAAGGGTAGCGATCTCCTGAAACAAGTCCGGTCACCCCAGATTGATGGCTGTCGCGGCAAGGACGATGTAACGCAAGGTCTTGGCAATGGCGACCAGCGCAAGGAAGGTCGGAAAAGGTTCCCGGAGGATGCCGGCGACGAGCGTCAGCGGATCGCCGACGATCGGCATCCAGCTCAGGAGCAGCGACCATCTCCCGTAGCGGCGATACCAGCCGCTTGCCTGTTCGATCTTCGCCGCGCTGACCGGAAACCACGGCCGGGCGTCGAGATGCATGAAAGCTCTTCCAAGCCCCCAATTGACCGCCGAGCCGAGAATGTTTCCGGCGCTGGCGACCGCGACCAGTGCCCAGACCGGATACGTCTCCGTCATCAGAAGGCCGACAAGAACGGCTTCCGACTGCATCGGCAGGAGCGTCGCCGCAACGAACGCGCTCAGGAACAATCCCGCATAAGCGGCCAGATCGAGCATTCGACAATGCCTTCCTTCCGCGCCGCCAAATTCAGTCCGGCCGGGGCCAGTTGCGATGGTTGCTGTCTATCACAAAGGGATGCGCATGATGGAAGCCATGCCTGGTGCGGGCAGCATCGGCGATATGCGGATCGCCGTCATCGAGCGATCGATGTTCATGCTCGATCGTGTCGGGGTCGTGCCGGGGCCACAGGCCTGCCGCGGCAACAGCCGCTCCCGCAGCGATCAGGGCGAGCACGGCGGATGTGGCGGGCAACCCGGCTGCCGCGCCGAGCCAGCCCGCGAGCGGATAGGTGATGAGCCAGCAGGCATGCGAGAGGGCGAACTGCGCGGCGAACAGGGCCGGCCGGTCTTCCGGCGCGGCGGATCGCCGGAGCAAGCGTCCGGCGGGGGTCTGCGCAATGCCGTAGCCGAGACCGAGCCCGGCCCATAGCGGCAACAGCCAGCCATAGCCCGGCACGAAGACCGCGCCCAGAAGGCCGAAAATGAGCAGACCGGCGCCTGCGAGCATGACGGTCCGATCCGCGACCTTGTCCAGAAGGCGCGGCAGGACCAGGGCAGCAACCATCGAACCGCCACCGAATGCCGCAAGGGCGAGCGCTGTCCATTGTTGCGCAAGGCCGAATTCCGATTGAACCAGCACGACGGTATTGACGATGACCATGGCGCCGCCTGCGGCGACTGCAAGGTTCAACGCGAGCAGTCCGCGCAGACGCGGCGTGGCGAGATAGATGCGAAGACCGAGCATGGTCCTCTCATATATTCCGCGATATTCGGGCCGCTGCGGACCCGGCAGGACCACGGTCACCACCAGCACCGCCGAAGCGACAAAGCCCAACGACGTTCCGGCAAACAGTCCATGAAAGCTGATGACGGTCAGAAGCGCCGCCGCGGCCATGGGGCTGAGAAGACTCTCCAGATCATAGGCGAGGCGAGACAGGGAAAGCGCTCGCGTGTAGTCCCGTTCGTCCGGAAGCACATCGGGGATGGTCGCCTGAAAGGTCGGTGTGAAAGCCGCCGATGCCGATTGCAGAAGGAAAATCAGCACATAGACCTGCCAGATCTCCGTGACGAAAGGGAGCCCCAGGACAATCACGGCGCGCACCAGATCCAGGCATACAAGCAGAGCGCGTCGCGGCACATGCGCCGCGAAGGCTGTCGCGATTGGGGCAATCCCGACATAGGCGGCCATCTTGATGGCGAGCGCAGTCCCGAGCACGGCGCCTGCCTCGGCACCGGCAAGCTCATAGGCAAGAAGGCCAAGCGCCACGGTTGCAAGGCCGGTGCCGATCAGGGAGAGCGCCTGCGCGGCGAACAGATGCCTGTAGGTTCTTTGTCCAAGTATTCCAAGCATGGCGCTATCCGAATGGAAATTTCATATGTTCCGGCAAGGATGTTCTTCCTTCTTTCATCGGACGGACGTCCCCATCGGGTTTCATGCGGGCCCGATCATGGCGCGCCGGTCCGTCGCTCTTCCCTCCCGTGCACAAGCCGGTAGAGCGCGGGCAGCACCAGCAGCGTCAGTATCGTCGAGGACAAGATGCCCCCGATGACGACGGTCGCGAGCGGCCGCTGGACCTCGGCGCCAGCGCCGACATTGAAGGCCATCGGCACAAAGCCGAGACTGGCAACGAGCGCGGTCATCAGCACCGGCCGCAAGCGTGTCAGCGCGCCGTCGCGGATTGCGGCGTCGAGACCGACGCCGTCGGCGCGAAGCTGGCGGATGAAACTGAGCATCACCAGACCGTTGAGCACGGCAACGCCCGACAGGGCGATGAAGCCGACGCCCGCCGAGATCGAGAGCGGCAGGCCGCGCAACAGCAAGGCCGCGACGCCGCCGGTCAGCGCCAGCGGCACGCCGGAAAAGACGATCGCGACGTCCCGCCATGACCGGAACAGGGCGTAGAGCAAGCCGAGAATGAGCAGCAGGGCGGCCGGCACGACCAGTTGCAAGCGCTGCGCGGCCGATATGAGCTGTTCGAATGTGCCGCCATAGCTGACCCAGTAGCCGGACGGGATCTCGACTTCCACCTCCATGCGGTCGCGCAACTCGCTCACGAAGGAGCCGAGATCGCGGCCGCGGACATTGGCGGTGACGACGACCCTTCGCTTGCCGTCCTCGCGGCTGATCTGGTTGGGACCGATCACGATCTCGATGGCCGCCAGATTTTCGAGCGGCACGAATTCGCGCGGGCCCTGCCCCGACAGCGGCAGCGGCACGCGCAAGCGTCCGATCCGGTCGACATCGCGCCGCAGGTCCTCGGGCAGGCGCACGACAATGTCGAACCGCCTGTCGCCGTCGAATATCTGTCCGGCGGTCCGGCCGCCGAGCGATATCGAAACGACGTCCTGAAGATCGCCGACATTGAGACCGTAGCGCGCCAGCGCCGCGCGATCGGGCGTGATCTGCAACACCGGCAAGCCTGTGATCTGCTCGATGCCGATATCGGCGGCGCCGGGGATGCCGCTCACCACGCCCTCGGCGGCCTCGCCGAGACGCAGCAATTCATCGAGATCGTCGCCGAATATCTTGACCGCGACATCCGCCCGGACGCCGGACAGAAGCTCGTTGAAGCGCATCTGGATCGGCTGGGTGAATTCGTAATTGTTGCCCGGCACGGCCTCGGCGGCCGCCTGCATTTCCGCCACGAGCTGCGCGCGCGGCTTTCGCGGGTCCGGCCATTCGCTGCGATCCTTCAGCATGATGAAGGTGTCGGCGACCGAGGGCGGCATCGGATCGGTCGCCACTTCCGCGGTGCCGATCTTGGTCACGATCCGTTCAACCTCCGGAAAGGGCGCGAGTTGCGCCTCGAGCGCCTGCTGCATCGCGATCGCCTGGCTGAGGCTCGTTCCCGGAATGCGCAAGGCATGGAGCGCGATATCGCCCTCGTCGAGATTGGGGATGAATTCCGAGCCCATCCGGCTCGCCGCCAGCGCCGACAGGACCACCAGGACGACAGCGCCGGCGATCATCGAGAGACGGAATTTCAGGGCCGCATCGAGGACCGGGGCGTAGAGCCGCCGCGCCCAGCCCATCAACCGGCTGTCCTTTTCCTCGACCTTTCCGGTCACGAACATGGCAATGGCCGCCGGGACGAAGGTCAGCGACAGCAGCAGCGCGGCCGTCAACGCCATGACGACGGTGATCGCCATCGGATGGAACATCTTTCCCTCGACGCCGGTGAGCGCGAAGACCGGGACATAGACAAGGGTGATGATCGTCACGCCGAACAGCGACGGCCGGATGACCTCGCTGGCGGCGGATGCCGTCAGCGCAAACCGCTCGTCGCGGTCGAGCAGCCGCCCCAGGCGGCGCTGCGCTTCGCCCAGCCGGCGCAGGCAGTTCTCGACGATGATGACCGCGCCGTCGACAATCAGCCCGAAATCGAGCGCGCCGAGGCTCATCAGATTGCCGGAAACTTTCGACTGGACCATGCCGGTGACCGTCAACAGCATCGAGAAGGGAATGACGGCGGCCGTGATCAGGGCCGCGCGGATGTTGCCGAGCAGCAGGAAGAGCACCACGATGACCAGCAGCGCGCCCTCCAGAAGGTTCTTCTCCACCGTCCGGATCGTGCGTTCGACGAGGTCGGTGCGGTCATAGACCGCGACAGCCGCGACCCCGGGCGGCAGGGCTTTCGCCGCCTCCGCGAGACGCGCGGCCGCGGCGCGCGCCACGACGCGGCTGTTCTCGCCCGCCAGCATGAAGACCGTCCCGAGAACCACCTCGCGGCCGTTCTCGGTTGCCGCCCCCGTTCGCAATTCCTCGCCCGTATCGACGCCGGCAATATCGGCGATGCGGATCGGCACACCGGCGCGATGGGCGACGACGATCTGCTGCAGATCCCCGATCGCCGATGCCTGGCCGGGAATGCGGATCAGATATTGCTCGCCGTAGCGTTCCACATAGCCGGCGCCGACATTGGCGTTGTTGGCCTCGAGCGCGGCGACGACCTCGCTCATCGTCAGGCCATAGGCCGACAACCGGTCCGGATGGGGCGTCACATGATACTGGCGCACGAAACCGCCGATGCTGTTGACCTCGGTGACGCCCGGCGTGTTCCTGAGTTGCGGGCGGATGACCCAGTCCTGCAACGTTCTCAAGTCTTCGGGCGTGTAGGCGGTGCCGTCCGGTTTGCGCGCGTCGGGATCCGCCTCCAGCGTGTACATGAAGATCTCGCCGAGACCCGTCGCGATGGGGCCCATTTCCGGGCTGATGCCTTCCGGCAACTGGCTGCGCGCGCCTTGCAGCCGTTCGTTGACGAGCTGGCGGGCGAAATAGATGTCGGTGCCGTCGGCGAAGACGGCCGTGACCTGGCTCAGTCCGTAGCGGGAAATCGAGCGCGTGTAGTGCAGGCCGGGCAGGCCCGCAATGGCCGTTTCGACCGGAAAGGTGATGCGTTGCTCCGCTTCGAGCGGCGTGAAGCCCGGCGCCTCGGTATTGATCTGGACCTGGACGTTGGTGATGTCGGGCGTGGCGTCGATCGGCAGATGCTGGAAGCTCCAGACGCCGATGGCCGCGGAAAGCAGAACAAGCGCCAGCACCCCCCAGCGAAAGCGTATGGAGCCGGCGATGATGCGTTCGAGAAGCGGCGCGCGCGGCGCTTCCGGGCCGGTGTGTGCATCAATGGTCATGGCTGGCTCCCGACTTCTCGATATCGGCGCGGATCAGGAATGCGCCGTCCGTCACATATTCCGTGCCGGGTTCGAGCCCGCCCAGAACCTCGGTCCATTCGGGTGTGCGCCGCCCGAGTTCAAGCATCCGCACCTCGTAGGTGTCGCCGACCCTCGCATAGACGACGGTGAAGTCGCGGAAGCGCTGCAGCGCGCGGGTGCGGACGGCAAGCGGCACCGCCTCCGACGCCACCGCGACGGCGCCTTCCACGCTCATGCCGGGACGGAAATGCGCCGCCGCCGACGGCGGCAGGGCGACATGGGCAACAAGTGCCTGGCTGTTGCCGTCGGCGGCGGGCAGCACGACTTCGACCTTGCCCGTCGTCCGGGCCTCGTTCGAGAGACCCCGAATGTCAGCGGTCTGACCAACCCGGATCCTTTCGGCATCACGGGGATAGACAACAAGCTCGGCGTGAAGCCGGGTCGGATCGGCAACGACAAGCATTGGACGGTCGCCCGCCAGATCGCCGGTATTGGCGGTTTTCGCGACGACCACGCCGTTCATCGGTGCGAGGACCGCATAGGCCCGAAGGCTGTGACTGGCCTCGATGCGGGCGAGAACCTGTCCCGCGCGCACCGCCTGCCCCAGTTCGGCCCGCATTTCCAGGATGCGGCCGGGATATTGAGCGCGAATCTCGTTCCGGCCTTCCGGCACGATTTCGATCCGTCCCGCAAGATCGACGAGATGGCTTACGGTTGCGGGACCGGCGATTTCGGTTTCGATTCCGCCGGCGCGGGCGGCTTCCGTCGGAATGATCGTTCGTCCCTCATAGGAATCGTAGGACCACGCATATTCACGGCCATCTTCGACCGCACGGACGCGCACATCGAAGGAATGCGGCTCGACGACGACGCCGTCGCCGCGCAAATAGTCTTCCTGCGGCGCGAATTCGAAGCGGTCGACCCGCCCGCCGAGACGGTGCAGTTCGATCCCGAGATCGACATCGGCCGGGGCGACCGGCTTGTCCGCCCGGAAGGCGTAGACACGGAACTCCGGATCGGCGCCATCCTCGTAAATGGTGATCTCCAGCGCGAAATCATCGTCGCGGAGCATCCGGCCGCGATGGGGACCACGTTCATATTCCTGATCCGCCGAGATTTCGTCGTGGCCATGGCCGGCAGAAGGAGAATCGTCGCAGCCCGCGATCAGTGCGAGCGTTGCGAACGCCGCCAGCAGGCGGCCGACAAGGGCATGAGTCATTGCTTGTGCTCTGTATTGGAAAGGAGGGAAACATGGCTGTCGCTCAGGCGATCGAGGCGCGCGCCATCGAGATGAAAACGGCGGAGCAGTTCGATCCGGCGGGACCGGGCTTCGGTCAGGGCGCGGTGGGCTTCCGTTACCTCGAGAAGCGTGAAAGCGGTGCCGCCCCGGTTGAATCCTTCGCGGACCAGCGCAACCGCCCGTTCGAGCCGGGGAAGGACCTCGGCATCGAGCCGTCCGATTTCATCGGCACCGGCGGATCGCGCGACGGTCAGGCGATCGATCTCCCGCTGCCGCCTGTTCCGTGCCGCAGCGATATCGATCTCCGCCGCCAGTTGTTCGGCCTGGGCCCGCTCGATATTGCCCCGGTTGGTGTCGTAAACACCGAGAGGGATCGAAACCCCGAAGACAACCGCAACATCGTCATCGGCCGAGAAGTGACGAAGTCCCGCGCGCAGGGAAACATCCTGGACGCTATTGGCCCTCTCAAAACGGACACGCGCGGCCGCCGTCTCACGCGCCGCCGCCAGAAGCGCAAGATCCGCAGAATCATCGTCGCGCGCCTCGCGCGCCGCGAGCCGGGTGAACTCGGTCTCATCGAGGCGGAAATCCCCGTCCCCGCCCCAATAGGAGGCGAGCGTCGCGCGGGCCGCCCGCGCGCTCCGGGCTGCCTGTTCGCTGTCGATCTGCGCCTGAGAGAGCGTTGCAAGGACGCGCTCATGCACGAACTGCGGATCGAGCGCCCGCTCGGCGCGGCGCCGAAACTCGCCTTCCAACTGTTTGACCGCCGCGAGACGGTCGTCCGCAAGCGCCGCCGCTGCCTGCGCTGCAAGGGCTTCGACCCAGGCGGCCTGCACGTCGGCTGCCAGATCGAGAAGATTGGCGATCCTTCGCCTTTCCGCCAGCGCCAGTTCCGCCCCGGCGATAGCCGTTCGGGCCTTTCTTTTGCCGCCACGTTCCCACAGCTCCTCGTAATAGAGCGTGGTCGACGTCTCATCGAAACGCGAATAATTGCCCGATCCCCCAAAATCCTCCATTTCGACACCGAGAACCGGATTGGGTCGCGTGCCCGCCTGGTCGAGATGTGCCTCGGCAGCCCGTATACGTGCGGCACCGGCTCTCGCCGTCGGGTCGAAGTCGATCGTCCGTGCGAGAACATCGGACAAGGTCAGCGTTTGAGGCTGTGCGTTGACGTCGGTCGCCGGGAACAGGGCGAGAAAGGCAATACCGAACGGTAACACAAGCCGGGAGAGCGCCAGACGGCGCGCATCGCGGAGGAGTGGCATGATATGATCTCACAGACAGACATGAATCGGCCCGCGTCCGGAGACGCGGGTGTTCAAACGCTGATCGGGAGATGTTTCGGAGGGCGTTCGGGACCGTGGTTCGGCATATCGGAAAAGGCGTGATCCGGTCTTATCGCTAACCCGTCCTCGTTCCGATCAATGCAAATGCCCGCGTCGATCCAGAGGGGCAAATTTGGTTGTCCGTCCCCATGGTGATTATGTCCGGGGCCTGCTGTGCCATCGCGGTCCGCCTTGTCGCCGCCCGCGTCAATTCCGGCAAAGGAAGCAGTATGCTGATCGACCGGATGATGATCGTGCTCGCCCGCTGCGTCCCGCTGATGCTCCAGTTCGTGCAAGGCCTGCACGGTGGACGCCGCTGAAAAAGTGGCCATCAAGACGATGCACAGCATCGTCAAGGCGGCTTTCAGCGGGGAATGGCGGCGCGTCATCCGGTGATCCTATGGATGAAGAGCAAAGATGGCAAGGTTACGTAGTCGGCCATCGAAAGTCTCAAAGGCGAGTTCCGGGATGTCGAGCGTTTCGCTCATTCCGGCCCGACGGTCTGGGCCAAGAGTGTCTCTTCAGTTAAGGCAGTATAACAGGGCCTCGGCGCAGGGCCGAAGTCGGATTGGGCGGGGCGGCAGGAGGCAAGACTTATGTCCACCTCACCTGCCGATACATCGTCCAATAGACCGCATCCATGGAACAAAGGTCGATTGGTCGGACAGAAGCGCCCGCTCGCCCCAAAGCACGTGTGGTCGATCAGGGTTCGCCTCGAAATGGCTGACGATCGACGCGGGCTCGCCCTCTTCAATCTCGCAATCGACAGCAAGCTTAGGGCGTGTGACCTTGTCACTTTGAGGGTGAAAGATATTTTCGTTGGGGGACAAGCGCGCCAACGTGCCACAGTGGTCCAGCGAAAGACCGGGCGACCAGTTTAGTTTGAAATAACAGATGTTACCCGCGCTTCACTTGAGGCCTGGCTTCAGAATCTGCCTATGTCTTCCAATGAATTTCTGTTTCCATCTCGAAGTCGCAGCGCGCTTCACCTCTCAACTCGCCAATATGCGCGTATCGTTGGTACTTGGATCGCTTCGGTCGGCCTCGACCCGTCTGCGTACGGAACGCACTCGATGCGCAGGACCAAGGCAGCACAGATCTATCGCAAGACAGGAAATTTGAGAGCAGTTCAGCTGCTTCTGGGCCACACGAAGTTGGAAAGCACCGTCCGATATTTGGGTATCGAGGTTGATGATGCGCTTAAGATCGCGGAATCGATAGAACTGTAAATCTGGTGCGGGAACGACGGTTATTTCGCTCCCGCACCGAAATAGTTCATACGGCGATCGTTCGTAGGCCGAAATTGAACGTCCGCTCTTGGCGCTAACGCTACATTATTGCTGCCGGACCCTCGATTGCAGCTTCTGATATGAAGCAGGCCGCAAGATCAGGTCGAGCGCACTAACCTATGAAGGATTTGAGCGAGTCGCCTTTTGTTTCAAAGACTTGGAATGTGTTGTGTGCGCGCCCGTGCAGTAACAGACATGATCTTGGGTAGTAGGACCTGTCTCTTGTCCGTGACGCTGCGGCAAACCGCCCTTGTGCGATTTGCTGCTTGACCTTCCCATGGCGGAAGGTCTAACTATAAAAAGATGAAACGGTTCCGGGCCCATATATCGGCTTTGTACATTCTGAGCGTGGTCTTCATCGCGCTCGGTCACTGCTGGTCCGCGTCCCCGGCCAACGCCGCCCCGGCGCCGGCGGCGTCCGCCTCTCACAGCCACGATGAAGCCGTTGCACACAAGGCGCATGGGCAGCCGGATGGCATCTCCGCCGAAGGCTGTCTTGACGACGAAACCGCCTGCGCCATCGCGTTCTCGTCGCCGGCGCTGCTGTCTGCTTTGGCGGCGGCGCCCGATCCGGTGTCGAAAAGCGTCGTATTGCCGTCGGTGGCAACGCTGGCTTTCGCGGCACCTTCGGGCGTCTATACCGCGCGCGGGCCGCCGGACCGACGAACGCATTCCCTTCACAGCTATGCCGAAGCCTTCGCCCGCACCGGACGACTGCTGATCTAGAGCCGCCATTCTCTGGAACGGGACGCCTGTGCGTCCTCTTTGCCATTGGATGGAGTGCTTCGCGATGTTTCCGAAAATTTTTACCGACCCTGCGCGTCTCCTGCGTGGACGGACTATTTCCATCCTGGGCGCCGCCCTGCTCTGGGCGCTGCCCGGCGCCGGCCCGGCTGTCGCCGGTGAATATGACCTCACGGTCGAGACCGCGCATGTCGAGATCGGCGGCCGGATGGTCGAGAAGATGACGATCAACGGCGGCGTTCCGGGCCCGACCTTGCGCCTGCGCGAAGGCGAGGATGCGACGATTACCGTCACCAACAAGACCGATGAAGCAACCTCGGTACACTGGCACGGCATTCTTCTGCCCGGCATCATGGACGGCGCACCGGGCTTCAACGGCTTCATGGGGATCGCGCCTGGGGCATCCTATACCTACACTTTTCCCATCCGTCAGAGCGGCACCTATTGGTATCACAGCCATTCGGGCACGCAGGACCAGACGGTGCTCGGCGCGATTGTCATTGAACCGGCAAAGCCCACGCCCTTCAGCACCGACCGCGATTACGTCGTCCTTCTCGGCGACGCCACGCCCGAGGATTCCGATCGGGTCCTGCGCAATCTCAAGGCCGATCCGGGCTACTACAACTACAGCAAGCGCACGCTCCTCGACTTCTTCGCCGATGTCGGCAGAGAGGGCGTCGGCGCCACCGTCCAGGACCGTCTCGACTGGGGCGCCATGCGGATGGATCCGACCGACCTCGCCGATGTCACGGGTTACTCTTTCCTCGTCAACGGCAAGGCGCCCGAACGGAACGAGACCTTTCTCTTTCGCAAGGGCGAGCGCATTCGCTTGCGCCTGATCAACGGCGCAGCGATGACGTTCTTCGATGTGCGGATTCCCGGCCTTAAAATGACCGTCGTCGCGGCGGACGGCAATGATGTGAACCCGGTGCCGGTCGACGAACTCAGGATCGGCGTCGCCGAGCGTTACGACGTCATCGTCGAGCCGAAGGAGGATATGCCTTACACGCTATTCGCGGAGTCGATCGACCGCGCGGGTTACGCGCGCGCGACGCTCGCGACGTCGGAAGGTGAGGCGGGGCCGATCCCCGAGCGGCGTCCCCGCGCGCTCCTCAGTATGGCCGATATGGGTATGGCGCATGAGGGGCACGACATGGGAGCAATGGATTCCGGTTCGACCGACTCCGGCACCACGAACGCCGGCGCCATGGACCACAGCACCATGGATCACAGCGCCATGGGGCATGCCTCCGCAAGCAACGTCGCGGAAACGGACGCGCCCGAAACCGGGCCGGTCGGCTGGGCTTCGGGCTTTCCGCCGGACGCGAAAGTGCTGGCTTACAGCGACTTGCGCGCGCTTCGCCCCAACGTCGACAACAGCGAGCCGACCCGCACCATCGAAATGCGCCTCACGGGCAACATGGAGCGTTATGTCTGGACGCTCGACGATGCACGCCTCGCCGAGGCGCGGCCGGTCCGGGTGCGCTATGGCGAGCGCGTTCGTCTCACCTTCGTCAATGAAACGATGATGGCGCATCCGATGCATCTGCACGGCATGTTCTTCGAGCTCGAAACCGGCAGCAAGGATCGCCGGCCCTTGAAGGACACCGTCATCGTGCCACCGGGTCAGTCGGTCTCGGTTGTGTTGACGGCGCGCGAGGTCGGCGGCTGGCCGCTGCACTGCCATCTGCTCTACCACATGGTCTCGGGCATGATGACGACCTTCATCGTCGAGCCGCCGGAGACAGCCGATAACGCAATCACGCCGGATGGCGCGGTCGTGCCGATCGGCGTCACGAAAGACGGCACGGCGCACGGGTCGCATGCTGGCCATGGGAGCATGTGATGAAGAACATTCTTGTCCCCACGCTCGCGCTCACCCTCGCCATCGCCATCCCCGCTTTCGCCCGCGCCGAAGAGCCGGCAGTGCTACACGACGATCACGGCCCCGATCTTTTCAACATGATCAAGCTGGAGGTCGATTATGCCGACAGGCATGGCGGCCTCTGGAACGGCAATCTCGATGGCTGGATCGGCGGCGATGTCGAGCGTCTCTGGATCAGGGCCGAAGGCGAGATCGCCGACGGCGATGTCGAGAAAGCGGAAGCCCAGCTCTTCTACGGCCGGAATGTCCATCCCTTCTGGGACCTGCTGGTCGGCATCCGGCAGGATTTCGAGCCGCGCGGTGAAACATATCTCGCTGCCGGCGTCGTCGGCCTCGCGCCTTACTTCTTCGAAACGGAAGCGACCGCTTTCCTTTCGACGGAAGGCGATCTGTCGGCGCGATTCGAACAGAGCTTCGATCTTCCGATCACGCAGAAACTGATCGCCGAACCGCATGTCGAGCTGAACCTCTTCGCGCAGGATGTCCCCGAACGGGGCGTCGGCGCCGGCTTCAGCAGCATCGAGGTGGGTCTTCAGCTTCGCTACGAAATTGTTCGGAAATTCGCGCCCTATGTCGATCTCGTCTGGGAGCGCGATCTTGGCAAAACGGCATCGATCACCCGCGCCGCCGGTGACGATGTCGAGGACACGACCTTGCGCATCGGTGTGAGAGCCTGGTTCTGAAGGCGCGAGGACGGCGAAACGGGATCGGTGCGGCGACGCATCGTTCAACCTTCAAGAAGCTGTAAAAATGAAACACGCAATCAACCCTCAAGGAGCTGTAACAATGAAACGCACAATCCGGAAATCGTTTTTGATGGCGGCGGCCCTCGGTCTGTTGACGGGCCCGGCGGTCGCTTCGGAAAAGGGTCACGACCACGGATCGATGCCGGGCATGGCCCATGACATGACGGACATGATGAGCGAGATGGACCGGCAGATGGCCGACACCTCGGCCTTCGGCCACCGGGGTGAGCCCGCGCAAGTCACAAGGACCGTCGAGATCGAAGCTGCCGATATCAGGTTCGGCACAACCGAGCTGAGGTTCAATGTCGGCGAGACGGTGCGTTTCGTGATCGTCAACAATGGCGAACAGCCGCATGAGTTCACGCTCGGCGACACGGCCTATCAGGAAATGGCGCGCGAGATGATGAGGCACATGACCGAGATGGGAATGGACCCGGTCTCGCCGGAACATGCGGCGATGCACGCCGCGGCCGGCAACACTGTCACGCTCGATGCTGGCGAAACGAAGGAGCTCGTCTGGGCTTTCACCAAGGCGGGAACCTTCGAATTTTCCTGCAACCTGATCGGTCATTCCGAGGTCGGCATGAAAGGCCGGATCGTCGTGAGCTGAGATTTCAGGCTTGAACGAGATCCATTCGGGACCGACGCCATATCGACGGTGTCGAGACAAAAAGGAGAGTGGCTATGGACAAGACAGGACGTATTGCCATCGTTCCATTGGGGATGACCCTCGGGACGTTCCTCGTCGTTACCTACATTCTGTGCGTGCTCTTCGGTCTTCTGGTGTCGGATCCCGGCATGCACCGGCTTCTGTCCGACCTGTTGCCCGGTTTCACCTGGATCACATGGCCGAGCTTCTTCATCGGCCTTGTATGGGCCTTCGTCTTCGGCTGGTACATCGCGGTCGTCTTCGCGCCGATCCATAATTTCTTCATCGGCTTCGGCCGCAAGTCGGGGAATGCGTGAAAATGTCGAAGCCTGACAGCACAGCCGCCGCTTCTTCGGGCGACAGGGAACAAACGGCGGCAAATCGCACGGCCCGCCTCGTCGTCCCCGGCATGGGCAGCGATCATTGTGCCGGGCTTGTCTCCACTTCGCTGAAGCGGCTCGACGGCGTTGCGGATGTCGGCACCAACATCGCCAATCACCGCGTGACGGTCCGCTTCGACCCGGCGCGAACCGACACGTCAAGCCTTCGCGCCGCCGTCGAACGTGCCGGCTACGAAGTTGCGGCGCTTGACGAGGCGAAACCCGCCTCGGCAGCCGACGAAGGCGCTGTCGAGGACCGCTACCTTGCCCAGGCTTCGAAACGGCTCTGGATCGCCGCCGTCCCGACATCGGTAATCATGCTGATCATGGCGCCGCACATGTTCTGGCAGCCGATCCCGTTCTACCTGGCGATCGTGGCCGTTCTCGCCTTCCCGGTGGTGTTTCTCTATGGCGGCTTCGCCACCCATCGCTCGGCCTGGCTTTCGCTGACCAACCGCACCGCCAACATGGACGTGCTGATCTCGATGGGCAGCCTGCCGCCCTATCTGATCGGCCTTGTCGGTTTTTTCTATCCGATGACTTCCTTCATCGAGATGGCGGCCACCATCATGACCTTTCACATGCTGGGCCGCTATCTGGAGACGCGCGCCAAGGGCCGCGCCAGTCAGGCGATCAAGCGGTTGATCACCATGGGCGCCAAGACCGCCACGGTACTGCGCGATGAAGCCGAGATCGAGGTGCCCGTTGCCGAGTTGCAGACGGGCGACATCATGGTGGTGCGGCCGGGCGCCAAGGTCCCGACCGACGGCGAGATTGTCGAAGGCGCAAGCCATCTCGACGAGTCGATTGCGACGGGGGAGTCCGTGCCGGTCGAGAAGGGGCCGGGCGATCCCGTCATCGGCGCCACCATCAACAAGGAAGGCATGCTGAAGATCCGCGCCACGAAGATCGGCGCCGACACCTTCCTGTCGCAGGTCATCCGTCTGGTCGAAGAGGCGCAGGGCTCGAAAGTGCCGATCCAGGAATTCGCCGACCGGCTGACGGCGCGCTTCGTCCCGGCGGTCATCCTGATCAGCCTCGGCAGCCTCGCGATGTGGCTCTTCTTCAGCGAGAGCCTGCGGCCGATCCTCTTCTGGGGTGCTGCCTTCCTGCCCTGGGTCAATCCCGAATTGTCGCCGCTGATGGTCGGCATTCTCTCCGCCGTCGCGGTCCTCGTCATCGCCTGCCCCTGTGCGCTGGGCCTGGCGACGCCGACGGCGATCATGGTGGGTTCGGGGCTCGGCGCCGAGCGCGGCGTGCTGATCCGTTCCGGCGAGGCGATCCAGACCCTGAAGGACATCAGGGCGGTTGTGCTCGACAAGACCGGCACCATCACCCGCGGCCAGCCCGCGCTGACCGATGTCGTGGCGGCCGACGGTTTCGTCGAAGATGAGGTGCTTTCCGCCGCGGCCTCTGTGGAGGCGGGCTCCGAACATCCGCTGGGTCAGGCCATGGTTACCGGTGCGCGCGACCGGGGCATCGATGTTCCGAAGGTCGAGGGCTTCACGGCGCATGTCGCACGCGGCGTCGAGGGCCGCGTCGGCGGCAGGCACGTGCGCGTCGGCAACCGCCGCTATCTCGGCGAAGCCGGAATCGACATTGCGGCGCTCGAAACGCAGCTGGCCGAACTTGAAACCACCGGCAAGAGCGCCGTGCTGGTGGCCATCGGCGATCGCGCGGCTGGAATCGTCGCGGTGGCCGACACCGTCAAGGAGGACTCGGCCGCCGCCATTTCCACCCTGCTGCAAATGGGCATCCATGTGGTGATGATCACCGGCGACAATGAGCGCACTGCGCGTTACGTCGCCCGCCAGGTTGGCATCGAGGAGGTGATGGCGGCCGTCCTGCCCGAGGGCAAGGTCGACGCCATTCGGGCGCTTCAGGAAAAATATGGCGACAAGGTCGCGATGGTCGGCGACGGCATCAACGACGCGCCGGCGCTGAAACAGGCCAATGTCGGCATCGCCATCGGCGCCGGCGCCGATGTCGCCATCGAGGCCGCCGATGTAACGCTGGTCGGTGGCGAGTTGACGAAGGTCGTCGAAGCGATCCGCTTGTCGAAGGCGACCTTCCGCAAGATCGTCGAAAACCTCTTCTGGGCCTGGTTCTACAATGTCGCGGCGATCCCGATTGCCGCCCTCGGTCTGCTGCATCCGATGATCGGCGTCGTCGCGATGACGGCCAGTTCGCTTTCAGTTATCGGCAATTCGCTGTTGCTGAAACGCGCGAAGCTCGGGCTCGACAAATGATCGCGCTGTATGAAAAGGAACTCATCTCATGACCATCCGACGCGATGACAGGAATGTCTTCTGGCGCTCGCCCGCGGGATTGACGCTCGGCGTCTTCCTCGTGGTCGCGGGGCTCTTTCTGGTGCTTGAACACGGCGCGCATCTTCTGGGCGCATGGCCGCTCCTGTTCCTGCTGCTGTGCGGCGGCATGCATTTCTTCATGCATCGCGGTCACGGCGGCCACGGCTCCCATGGCGGTCATGGCCGCCGCGACCGCGACGGAGGACCGGGCGATGAACGGTGACGCGCCGGCCTATGGCCTCTGGTTTCTGGCCGCCGTCAATGCGGCGGTCTTCATCCTCTTCGCCTTCAGCTTTTTCAAACCGAAAACACCGCGCGACTGGCGCTCGCTGGGCGCTTTCTCGGCCTTTGTCGTCGCGCTGTTTGCGGAAATGTACGGCTTTCCGCTGACGCTTTATCTGCTGGCGGGCTGGGCTGGTAATCAATTCCCCGCCCTCGATCCCTTCTCCCACGATGCGGGACATCTCTGGCCGGCGCTTTTCGGCTGGTCCATGAACCCGCATTGGAGCCCGTTCCATCTGCTGAGCTTCGTGCTGATCGGCGGCGGCTTCGTGCTGATCGCGGCCGCCTGGCGCCGGCTCCACGAGGCGCAAGGCGAAGGAAAACTCGCTGTGGCGGGGCCTTACGCCCGCCTGCGTCACCCGCAATATGCCGGCTTCGCCCTCATCATGATCGGCTTCTTCCTGCAATGGCCGACCTTGCTCACCGGCCTGATGCTGCCGGTCCTGCTCGTCATGTACTGGCGTCTCGCGAGCCACGAGGAACGCGAGATGGAAGCTGAATTCGGCGAGACCTACCGCCGCTACGCCGCGCGCGTGCCGGCCTTCATCCCCCGCCTCTCCGGTCTGTCCGGCGAAGGCGCGTCGTGAGCCGCGCCGCGCCGGACGCCCGGCAACACCAAACGAGGAGCACGAGACCCATGAGGAGACCTCCCATGCGAACATATTCGTTGCGCGCGGCCGCGCTCGCCGCGCTGCTGATTTTCGGGGCCGGCGCCGCCGCCGCCGCCCAGACCGCCGATCCCGAAGAGCATGACGCCCATCATCCGGCCGAAGCCGCGCCCGCCGCGCCCGAAGCCGGAACGGCCGCCGGCCCGGATGGCATGGCGGACATGAAAGGCATGATGACGCCCGAGATGATGAAGATGATGCAGGGCATGATGGGCGGGCCCAAAGGCGAGGGCGGCATGAACATGGAAAACGCCATGATGATGTGCCCCTCGATGCAGATGATGATGGGCATGCGTGCCGGCGCCGACATGCAGGGCATGATGGGCGGTCCGGGTCTCCTCTACGGCATGCCGCACGGCGCGACGGAAGAGATGACACCCGAAAGCGTCCGCGCCTTTCTCGAAAAACGGCTCGAATGGCACGCCAATCCGCGCCTGAAGATCGGCAAGATCGCGAAAGCGGCCGATGGCAGCGTCACGGCCGAAATCGTCACCGTCGACGGTTCGCTGGTCCAGAAGCTCGCCTTCAACCGCCATCCGGGTCTGGTCCGACAGATCGAATAACGCCGGGCGCCGAACCGGCGCATCGGGGCTGGAGAAAAAATGACCGCACGCAACGATCGCATCGCCGGTTGCCTTGTGCTGGTGCTCGGCATCCTGATTGTGGGAACGGGCATCTATTTCATGTTTCTCCGGCCACCGCTGCTGCCGGAGGATATGCGCCACACCGGCATTGACCTTGCGCTCCTTCCGCCGGCATTCGTCGAATGGCTGGGCATTGTTTTCGCAACCTGGGGCGGTTTCACGGCCGGTTTTGGCATTGTCCTTTCCGGCATCGGCATTTATCTGGCCGGCGGCGCGAGGGCCTGGCTTCTCGCCGGCACGGCGCTGGGTCTGTTATTGGCAACCGGCCGCTTCGCGATCAGCAACATCGTCATCGGCTCGGATTTTCTCTGGTTTGTCGTGCCGCTCTTTCTGTTGGCGGTGGTTGCCGCAACGGCGCTCCTGTGGCGGTGGTGGAAAGGGTAATCCGGCATGGATCGCTGGACGGGAGGGAAAGAGCCGTGACGCCGCAGAAACTTTTCGCCGCCGAGGGGCTGACGAAAACCTACGTGCAGGGCGAGGTGGAGGTTCACGCGCTGCGCGGTGTCGACCTCGACATCTGGACCGGCGAGGTGGTCGTGCTGCTGGGCCCGTCGGGAAGCGGCAAGTCGACCTTGCTGAACATCGCTGGCGGCCTCGATCACGCGACAAGCGGCCGGCTGTTTTTCAAGGACACCGACATCACCGCGCTCGACGACCGCGGCCTCACCGCCTATCGCCGGCGGCATATCGGCTTCGTCTTCCAGTTCTACAATCTGATCCCGAGTCTGACGGCGCGCGAGAACGTCGCGCTGGTGACGGAAATCACCGAGGACCCGATGTCGCCGGAAGACGCGCTGGCGCTGGTCGGGCTCGAGCAGCGCATGGACCATTTCCCGGCGCAGCTTTCCGGCGGCGAGCAGCAGCGCGTCGCCGTGGCGCGCGCGATCGCGAAGCGGCCGGAGGTGCTGCTCTGCGACGAGCCGACCGGTGCGCTGGATTCCGTGACCGGCATGCGCGTCATCGAAGCGCTGCTCGGCGTCAACGAGCAGCTCGGGACCACGACCCTCATCATCACGCACAATGCGGCCATTCAGAAGCTCGCCCATCGGGTGATCTCCTTTGCCGATGGCCGGGTCTCGGGAACCGTCGCGAACGAACGGCGGCAGTCGGCCGGCGAGATCACCTGGTGAGCCATGCGCATTCTCGACATCAAGCTGTTTCGTGACCTGATCCGCCTCCGGGCGCAGGTGCTGGCGATTGCGCTGGTCGTCGCCGGCGGCGTCGCCACGATCATCCTTGCCGTCGGCTCCTACCGTTCGCTCGACGAAACGCGGCTTGCCTATTACGAGCGCTATCGCTTTGCCGATGTCTTCGCCACGGTCCGCCGCGCGCCGGATACGCTCGCCGCGCGCATCGCGGAGATCCCCGGCGTCGTCGCGGTCGAGACGCGGATCGCCAGTCTCGCCCTGCTCGACATTGCGGGCGTGCGCGAGCCGGCCACCGGCCAGTTCATCTCCCTGCCCGAAAGCGGCGAGCCGGTCCTCAACCGCCTCTATCTGCGCCTCGGTCGGATGCCGGACCCGGCCCGGGCCGACGAGGTCGTCGTCAACGAGTCCTTCGCCAAGGCCCATGCCTTCACGCCCGGCGCGCGCTTCTCGGCGATCCTGAACGGCCGCAAGCGCGAGGTGACCGTGGTCGGCATCGCGCTCTCGCCGGAATTCGTCTACGCGATCGGGCCGGGCGACCGCATGCCCGACGACCGCCGTTTCGGCATTGTCTGGATGTCGAAAAAGGCGCTTGCCGGCATTTACGATCTCGAAGGCGCCTTTTCCGCCGTCAGCCTCAAGCTCTCGCAAGACGCTTCCGAGCGCGAAGTCATCCAGCAGCTCGATGCCTTGCTCGACCGTTATGGCGGCGCGGCGGCCTATGGCCGCAAGAACCAGACCTCGCACGCCTTTCTCGATCACTCGCTCGACATGCTCGGCAATATGAGCCGCACGCTGCCGCCGATCTTCCTTCTCCTCACCGCCTTCCTGGTCAATCTCACGCTCGGCCGGCTGGTCGCGCTCGAACGCGAGCAGATCGGCCTCCTGAAGGCGGTCGGCTATGGAAACGCGGCCGTCGCCATCCATTATCTGAAGCTGGTTCTTGCCATCGCCGTGACGGGCATCGCCATCGGCAGCGTCGCCGGCACCTGGCTCGGCGGCCACATCACGAGCCTCCTTGCCGAATATTACCGCTTCCCCTTTCTGGTCTTCATCAAGAGCCCGGACATCTATGTGGGGGGCGCGGCGCTGAGCATCGCCGCTGCGACCATCGGCGCCGCCCGCTCGCTCCGCGACATTGTCGGGTTGGCGCCCGCGGTCGCGATGCAGCCGCCGTCGCCGCCGCGCTTCCGGCGTCTGCTGCCGCAAGGCGTTCCCTTTCGCGGTGTCCTCTCGCAACCCTCCGTGATGATGCTGCGCAACGTGACCCGGCATCCGGTGCGCGCCGCGCTGACGGTGCTCGGCATGGCGTTCAGCACCGGCATCCTCATCGTCTCGCTCTTCATCAACGACGCCATGGATGAGTTGATCGACGTCACCTATTTCATGGCCGACCGGCAGGACGCAACGGTCAGCTTCGTCGAGAAACGGCCCCGCAACGCCGTCCTCCAGATGGCACGCCTGCCGGGCGTTCTCGATGCCGAGCCCTATCGCGGCGTCCCCGTGCGCATCCGCAACGGCAGCATCGAACGCCGCGTGATGATCGGCGGCCGCACGCGCAGCGCCGATCTGAGCCGCATCATCGACGTCGATCTGCGCCCGGTCGTTCTGCCCGAAACGGGGTTGGCGATTTCGGACTGGCTGGCCACCGTCCTCGGTGTCGGTGTCGGCGATTTTGTCGAGATCGACATTCTGGAAGGGCAGCGCCGAACCGTCTCGCTGCCGGTCGCGGCGCGGGTCGAGGATTATTTCGGCATCAGCGGCATGATGGACGCCGATGCGCTGTCGCGCCTGATGCGCGAGGCGCCGACGGTGAACGGTGTCCATCTGAGCCTCGACGCAACCATGCTCGGCACGCTCTACGATGCGCTGAAGATCATGCCGGCCGTCAGCGGCGTCGCCCTGCAGCGCGTGTCGCTGGCGAATTTCCGCCAGGCCATGGTCACCATCGTGACGACCATGGCGGCGATCTACACCGGGCTCGCGGCCGTCATCGCCTTCGGCGTCGTCTACAACAGCGCCCGGATATCGCTTTCGGAGCGGGCCCGCGAACTCGCCAGTCTTCGCGTCCTGGGCTTTTCGCGCGCCGAGGCCTTGCGCTTTCTGCTGCTTGAACTGGCGCTGATCGTTCTCATCGCCCAGCCGCCGGGATGGGCGATCGGCTACGGCCTCGCCCGGCTCCTCAATGCCAACATGGCTGGCGAGCTGATGCGCACGCCGCTGAACATCGAAAATACGACTTATGTTTTTGCCAGTCTGGTCGTGCTCGCCGCGGCCACGCTCTCGGCGCTGGCCATGCGCCGCCGGATCGACAGGCTGGACCTTGTGGCCGTTCTCAAAACGCGGGATTGAATCATGCAGACGATTGGGCTGAAGAGAATAATGGCGGGTCTTGCGGTCGCGGTGGCCTTCGCATTCCTCATCTGGTTCGCCTGGCCGCAACCGGTCGCAGTCGACATGGCGGAAATTGTCCGGGGGCCCATGGAGGTCACGGTCGAGGACACCGGCCGCACCCGCGTGCGCCACGTCTACACCGTTTCGGCACCCATCGCCGGCAAGGTCTTGCGGACGCCGCGTTATGTCGGGGACGAAGTCGCGGCCGATGAAACGATCGTGGCGGCGATGCAGCCCATGGCGCCGGCCTTCCTCGATGCGCGCACGCGTGACGAGCTTCAGGCCGCGCTTGTCGCCGCGGAGGCCGCCATCGAGCTCGCCGAACACGAAATCCACCGTATCGAGGCTGCACATGATTTCGCTCAAAACGAGCTTCGCCGCGCCGAGGAACTGGCGCGCAGGGGCGTGATCTCGGCCAAGACTCTGGACAAGGCCCGCTTCGATGCCGAGACCGGCAATGCCGCGCTCTCCAGCGCAAAGGCGCAACTCGATGTGAGACGCAGCGAGCGGACAAGCGTGATGGTGCGCTTGGGCGACCCGTTGGCGGTCGCGGCGTCGGATGACTCCGATTGGCGCATCGAATTGCGCGCGCCGGTTAGTGGCCGCGTCTTGCGGATCGTTCAGGAAAGCGAGGCGGTCGTCCAGGCCGGCACGCCCCTGATCGAGATCGGCGACCCGGCCGATCTTGAAGTGGTGGCGGACCTTCTCTCCACCGATGCCGTGCAGATCGAACCGGGCGCCGCGGTGCGCATCGACGGCTGGGGCGGCACGCCGGTTCGGGGCAGGGTGGCGCGCATCGACCCTGCGGGCTTCACCAAGATTTCGACGCTGGGCATCGAGGAACAGCGGGTCCGCACGGTCATCGACTTTGTCGATCCGCCGGAAGCCTGGTCGCGGCTCGGGCACGACTTCCACGTCGTCGTTCACGTGACGGCATGGAGCGCCGAAGAGGCCGTCACCGTTCCGGTCGCGGCGCTCTTTCGCAAGGGCGACAACTGGGCGGTCTACGCGGTCCGCGACGGCCGTGCGCGCCTGACGCCCGTCGACATCGGCCGGCGGAACAATCGCGTCGCCGAGGTGCGGAGCGGCCTCGAAGCCGGCGACCGGGTTGTGCTGCATCCGAGCGACCGGGTGGAAGAGGGCACGGCGGTTGCCGAGCGCGTCATCCGTTGAAGACGGTGCGTAGGGAACGCGAGAATGCCGGCGCAAGCCGGACAGGGAAACGCGGCCGGCATTCGGGCCTGCCGCCAACAAGAGAAGGCGTCACATGTTCACTCTGACTTCGCTGGGCGGCGCGGGCACCGTCACCGGTTCCAAGCATCTGCTGACGCTGGACGGCCACCGCATCCTCGTCGATTGCGGCCTCTTCCAGGGGCTGAAGAACCTGCGCGAGCTCAACTGGGCGCCGTTCCCGGTCGATCCCGGCTCGATCGACGCCATCGTGCTCACCCACGCCCATCTCGATCATTCGGGCTATCTGCCGAAGATCGTGCGCGACGGCTTTCGCGGCCGCATCTTTGCGACCGACGCGACGCGCGAAGTGGCATCCCTCATTCTGAAGGACAGCGGCCATATTCAGGAGAAGGACGCCGAATACGCCAACCGCAAGGCTTATTCGAAGCACAAGCCGGCGCTGCCGCTCTACGGCATCCGCGATGCCGAGCGCGCAATCGAGGCCTTCACCGCCGTTCCGTATCACAAATCCGTTTCGCTGCCCGGCGGCGCCACGCTGACCTTCCGCCATGCCGGCCACATTCTCGGCGCCGCCACGGTCGAAATCGGCTGGGGTGGGAAGAAGATCCTCTTCTCCGGCGATCTCGGCCGCTATGGCGACCCGGTGATGGTCGATCCCGAGCCGGTGCCGGAGGCCGATTATGTCGTCGTTGAATCGACCTATGGAAATCGCAGCCATAACGAATCCGATCCGGTCGAACAGCTCGGCGCCGTCATCGAGAACACGGTGGCGCGCGGCGGCACGGTGGTGATCCCGGCCTTTGCGGTCGGCCGCGCCCAGTCGCTTCTTTATTACATCTGGGCGCTGAAACAGGCCGGGCGCCTCCGCGACGTGCCGGTCTATCTCGACAGCCCGATGGCGATCAATGCGAGCGAACTCCTCTGCGCCCATCGCGACGATCACCGCCTGACGCCGCCTGTTTGCAAGCAGGTCTGCGATATCGCGACCTATGTGCGCGAGGTCGACGACTCGAAGGAGGTCACCGCCAACGCCTACCCGAAGATCGTCATTTCGGCGAGCGGCATGGCGACCGGCGGCCGCGTCCTGCATCACATGAAGTCCTTCGCGACGGACCGCAAGCACACGATCCTCTTTTCCGGTTTTCAGGCCGCCGGCACGCGCGGCCGCGCCATGCTGCAGGGTGCGCGCGAAACGAAGATTCATGGCCAGTGGGTGCCGGTCCGCGCCGAGATCGCCGATCTGCCGATGCTCTCGGCCCATGCCGATGGCGACGAGATCATGCGCTGGCTCTCGGCCCTCCGCCGCCCGCCGCAACAGGCTTTTGTCGTTCATGGCGAACCCGATGCCTCGGAAGCCCTGCGCGTCCGCATCGACCGCGAGCTCGGCTGGAACGTCGCCGTTCCGCGCCAGGACCAGGTCTTCACGCTGTGAGGGAATGCCGATGTTGAACAACGGCCGCAACGACTGGCTCCCTTTCCTGCGGCGCTACATCGCCCTGATGGCGCTCGGCAATCTTGCCTGGGAATTCGCGCATATGCCGCTCTACACACTCTGGGAGACCGGAACGCGAGGCGAGATTGTCTTCGCCGCGCTCCATTGCACCGGCGGCGACATCCTGATCGCGCTGGCCGCCCTGATGGCGGCGCTCCTCCTTTTCGGCAACGGCCACTGGCCGGCGCAGGCTTACGGCCGCGTCGCCGCCGCCACCATCGCGATCGGCCTCGCCTATACCCTCTTCAGCGAATGGCTCAACATCGTCATCCGCGCCTCCTGGGCCTATCGCGACCTGATGCCGGTCATCCCCATCCTCGACGCCGGCCTTTCGCCGGTCGCCCAGTGGATTGTTTTGCCGGGATTGATTTTCTGGTGGCTGGGGAGGCGGATGAAGAAACGCTGATGCTTCTTCGTCGATGTAGTTGACTTGTTTTCGCCCGGCACACCAGTTGCTTTGAAAATGCCATCAAACTGAACGGTGATGAGATCGTAGGTTGGCTATATTCGATGTCTTGGAATCTGCTTCCGAACCAAAAGAAGACTTTGAATCGTCGGCTTCGACACGCCGATGTGGTGGAACGCCCGTGTAACTTCCCCCGTCGTCCGACGGAGGTTGGGAGGGGCGTTTTCGATGACTTTTTTGTGTAGCTCTCCGTATAGATGTCTGTGTTAGCCTGCTGTCATGAAGAGGACGTCCATCAGGTGCCGAAGCATAAAACGCCGTCGTCACTGGCTTGCGGCGGCGCTGGCGGTTGCGTTTCTTCTGACAACGGTTGCGGCGCCGGTGACCGGTCTCGATATGATGGCCTCGGCTTACGCGATGGCCGATGAGGGCGCCACGACGCATATGGCACATGGCGCGGGCGAGATGGCGGGGCCCTGCTGCGACGATTGCGACCACGCTGACACGGCAACCTGCGACAGCTCGGCCCTCTGCATGACCGCCTGCGGCAAGCTGCCGCTTCAGCTTGCTGTTGCGCCCGGATTTGCCCTGGCCGAACGCGCCATCAAAGCGGTTCGCGCGCCGGACATTGGCCGGGCCGACCTTTCTCCCTCTCCCTTGCGACGGCCTCCCAGAGCGGTGTGACGCACCGGCGCGCGGCATTCCCGTTGCGCGCCAACCGTCACATCAGTTTCAGGAGAGTCCTATGGTTCGCTTGCCCAGAGTGTCCGCGATTGCTGTGCTTGTCGCCGTCATGGCGATAGCCGGCATATGGAGCATCGCCGGCGCCCAACCTCAGACCTACAAATTCGACGCCGTATCGGATGAAATACCGGTCGGCGAGAGCGTCCGGATCGAGGTCCGGCTGCTTGACCCGAGCGGCACGCCTGTGCCGGCGGGGAATATCGACATCGTCTCGACGCGGCTCGACATGGGCCCCGACGGCATGGCGATGATGGACACACCGCTGACGCCGGTCCCGGCCGACGCGCCGGATGTCATCGCTTTCGAAACGAAGATCGTGATGGCGGGTCGATGGGCGCTCACGATCGAAGCGGAAATCGACGGCGTGCCGGAGCCCGTCAAGGGCGTCGTCATCTACACAGCCGTCGAGAAAAAAGCCGATGCAACCCCTGCCGCGCCAGCGGCAGGGGAGCGCAAGATACGCTACTACCGCAACCCGATGGGTCTGCCCGATATATCGCCGGTGCCGAAAAAGGACTCGATGGGGATGGACTACATCCCCGTCTATGAGGACGAGCTGGCAGGCCCCGGGGGGACCGTCCGTATCAGCCCGGAAAAGACGCAGCGCGCCGGTGTTCGGACCGTGGCGGTCGAACGCCGCGATCTCGTCCGCTCGGTCCGCGGTGCCGGCACCGTGACGGCGGACGAGGCCCGCGTCGCGCTGGTGACGGCGCGCTTCGACGGCTTTGTCGAACGTCTCGATGTCCGTACGACCGGCGGCATGGTGGCGGCCGGCGCGCCGCTGATGACGGCCTGGATCGAGAGCGACACGCTGTTGCGCAAACAGGCTGACTATCTCTCGGCACTCGCGCGCGGCGGCCGCGATGTCGAACGCGCCGCGCAGAACCTCCGCCTCTTCGGCATTTCGAACGCCACCATCGCCGAAATGGCGCGCACGCGCGCGCCGGCACGCGTGGTGACTTTCGAGGCGCCGCTTGGCGGCACCGTCATCGAAAAGCCCTCGCTCGACGGCATGCGCTTTGCGGCCGGCGACACGCTCTTCAAGATCGCCGATCTCTCGGCGCTCTGGGTGATGGCCGAAATCGCTGAACAGGATCTCGCGCTCGTCAGGCCCGGCCAGACCGCGCAATTGTCGATGCCGGCCATGCCCGGCGAAACGCGCGAAGCCATTGTCGATTTCGTCTATCCCGATCTCGACAGGACGACCCGCTCGGGCCGGGTCCGGCTCGTCGTGCCGAACGAAGACGGGCGCCTCAAGCTCGGTCATTTTGTGCGCGTCGATATCGCCGCGCCGGTCGGCGACAGACCGGCGCTCGCTGTGCCGGCCGCTTCGGTCATCGACGACGGCGCGCGCCAGATCGTCTTCGTTGCGCGCGGCGAGGGGCTTTTCGAACCGCGCGACGTTCGCCTCGGCGCCCGCGCCGGCGCCGATGTCGAGATCAGGGAGGGCCTGACCGCCGGCGAGGAGATTGTCACCTCCGGCATCTTCCTGATCGACGCCGAGAGCAATCTCCAGACGGCGCTTTCGGCCTTCACCGCCGAACCGGTGGCGCCATGATCGCGGGCATCATCGGCTGGTCGGCGCGCAACAGCGTTCTGGTACTGATCGGCGCGCTCTTTGCGATCGTCGCCGGCATCTATTCGGTCGCGCGCATTCCGCTCGACGCGATACCGGACCTGTCGGACACGCAGGTCATCATCGTCACCGACTTTCCGGGACAGGCGCCGCAGGTCGTCGAGGATCAGGTGACCTTTCCGCTCACGACAGCGATGCTCAACGTGCCGCGCTCCCGCGTCGTGCGCGGCTTTTCCTTCTTCGGCGTTTCCTTCGTCTATGTCGTCTTCGAGGACGGTACCGACCTCTACTGGGCGCGAAGCCGCGTCCTCGAATATCTGAGCGCGGGTGCCGACCGCCTGCCCGACGGCGTGACGCCCTCGCTCGGGCCGGACGCGACCGGTGTCGGCTGGGTCTATCAATATGCGCTGAAATCCTCGGAGCTGAACCTCGCCGAACTGCGCTCGCTGCAGGACTGGCAGGTCCGCTTCGCCGTTTCGCGAGCCGAGGGCGTCGCTGAAGTCGCGACGGTGGGCGGCTTCGTCCGGCAATATGCGATCATCGTCGATCCGCTCCTGCTGAAAAGCACGGGGCTCTCGCTTGCCGATATCGCCGGTGCGGTGCGCGCCAGCAACATGGATGTCGGCGGTCGCACCATCGAACTTGCCGAAACCGAATTCATGATCCGCGGCCGCGGTTATCTCGCCGGCATCGAGGACATCGAAAGGATCGTGCTTCGCGCCGAGGGCGGCACGCCGCTGCTGCTGCGCGATGTGGCGCGTGTCGAGCTCGCGCCCGACGAACGGCGCGGCGTCGCCGAACTGGGCGGCGAGGGCGAGGCGGTCTCCGGCATCGCCCTGCAGCGCCATGGCGCCAATGCGCTCGACGTCATCGAAAACGTCAAGCGCGAGCTTGCGGCGGTCGCACCGAGCCTGCCGGGCAACACCGAAATCGTCGAGGTCTATGACCGCTCCGAGCTCATCCGCCGCGCCATCGACACGCTGGTGCGCACGCTCGTCGAGGAAAGCATCGTTGTGGCGCTGGTCTGTTTCCTCTTTCTTTGGCATGCGCGCAGCGCGCTTGTCGCCGTCGTCACGCTGCCGGTCGGTATTCTGATGGCGTTGGCCGCCACCCATGCACTCGGCATCCCTTCCAACATCATGAGCCTTGGCGGCATCGCGATCGCGATCGGCGCCATGGTCGATGCGGCGATCGTGATGATCGAAAACGCCCACAAGCGGCTCGAGCATGCGCCGCCCGGCGCCTCGCGCAGCGCCGTCGTCATCGAAGCGGCGCAGGAAGTGGGCCCGGCGCTCTTTTTCAGCCTGCTGATCATCACCGTCTCCTTCCTGCCGATTTTCACGCTGGAAGCGCAGGAAGGCCGCCTCTTCAAGCCGCTTGCCGCCACCAAGACCTTTGCGATGGCCGCCGCCGCCCTTCTTTCGATCACGCTGGTGCCGGTGCTGATGACGATCTTCATTCGCGGCCGGATCGTGCCGGAGGCGAAAAATCCGCTCAACAGGGCGCTGATCTGGCTCTACCGGCCCGTCATTGCGCTGGTGCTGCGCGCCCGGGGCGCCACCATCCTCGCAGCCGTCATCGTGCTCGCCGTCACGGTGGCGCCCCTCAGCCGCATCGGCTCGGAATTCATGCCGAACCTCAACGAGGGGACGCTCTTCTATATGCCGACCACGCTGCCGGGCCTTTCGGTGACGAAGGCGGCCGAACTTCTGCAGACGCAGAACCGGATCATCGTCGGCTTTCCCGAGGTCGCCTCTGTCTGGGGCAAGGCCGGCCGCGCCGACAGCGCGACCGATCCCGCGCCGATGGAAATGTTCGAGACCGTCATCAACCTGAAACCCGAAAGCGACTGGCGGCGGGGCATGAACCTCGACAAGCTGATTGCCGAAATGGACGCCGCGCTGCAGTTCCCCGGCGTCTCCAATGCCTGGACGATGCCCATCAAGGCTCGCATCGACATGCTCTCGACCGGCATCCGCACACCGGTCGGCGTCAAGATATTCGGCCCCGATCTGGTCGAGCTCGAACGGATCGCCCGCGAGGTCGAAACCGCCTTGCGCGCCGTTCCCGGCACCTCGTCGGCCTATGCCGAACGCGTCAATGGCGGCTATTTTCTCGACATCAAGCCCGACCGCGACCGCATCGCCCGGCACGGCCTCTCGATGGAGACGGTGCAGGAGACGATTGCGATGGCGCTCGGCGCCAAAGCCCTCACCGCCACGGTCGAGGGGCGCGAGCGCTATGACGTGGTGATGCGCTATCCGCAGGCCTCCCGCGCCGATCCGGAGGCGATCGCGCGCGAAGTTTTCGTTACGACGCCGGCCGGCGCCGCCGTTCCGCTCGGCGAGATCGCCGACATCACGCGGGCACGCGGCCCCACCATGGTGCGCACCGAAAGCGGCCAGCCGGTCGTCTATGTCTTTGTCGATATCCGCGACCGCGATCTCGGCGGCTATGTCGGCGAGGCGCGGCGCGTGGTCGCCGGTGAAGTCGCGCTGCCGCCCGGCTACACGGTCGCCTGGAGCGGCCAGTTCGAATATCTGGCGCGCGCGCAGCAGCGAATGGCTGTCGTCATCCCGGTGACGCTCCTGGTGATTTTCCTGCTGCTCTATCTCAACTTCAAGGGCCTCACCGAAACCTTCATCGTGATGCTGTCGCTGCCTTTCGCGCTGGTCGGCGGGCTCTGGCTGATGGCGGCGCTCGATTTCAACATGAGCGTCGCGGCCACCGTCGGCTTCATCGCACTGGCGGGCGTCGCGGCCGAAACCGGCGTCGTGATGCTGCTCTATCTCGACCACGCGCTTCGCGACGCGAAGGCGCTCGCCACGGCCGAGGGCCGTGCCTTCACCCGCGCCGACCTCAACGGCGCCATCATGGAGGGCGCCGTCGGGCGCGTGCGGCCGAAAATGATGACCGTCATCACCATCATGGCGGGCCTCTTGCCGATCCTCTGGGCCACCGGCACCGGCGCCGAGGTGATGCAGCGCATCGCCGTGCCGATGATCGGCGGCATGGTGTCCTCCACCATCCTCACCCTCGTCGTGATCCCGGCGATCTACGCGATCGTCCACGGCATGAGATTGTCAAGGGCCGGATCGCAAATGAGTGCCCAAGCGATCATGTAAGAGCTTGCTACGGCTGGCTTACGCTTTTCATATAATCCAAAACACAAGCTTGTGAGGAACAGCGTACTGTCAGCCGTCTAATTTGAACGACGGCAGAAAAAAGAGCCACGGGTACTTGGAAAGTTTGGCGCCGTTCGATATTGGCGAGTTGCAAACTGTAGCGGCGCGACGAGCATGGCGTGGGTCTATTGGCGAAACGGTTGGATCAGCTGGCGCAGATACGTGCGCGGATAGTCTGGCATATCGCCAATGCCGAGATCGGCGGAAGTGAACCTTTTATCCGGGTCAAACGCGGCCGTTCCAAGTAACCGATCCCAGAGCGTTGTGAAAAGACCGAAATTCACGTCGCCCTCTTCGGCTGACTTCAGATGATGAAAGCGGTGCACGGGCGCAAGAGCGAGGACATAGCGCAGGGGCCCAATCCGCATATCGGCGTTCGAATGTTGAAGGAGCAGCTGCACTGCCACCGCGAAAGCGAGCAGAAGGGCCACCTCCAGCGGCATACCCGCGAGGACAAGTGGGGCGGTCCCGGCCGTGAGTTCGATCGCCTGATGGAGCGGATGTTTCATCAAACCGTTGAATCCGTACATCCGACGGACGCTGTGGTGGACGGCGTGAAAGCGCCAGAGGATATTGTTCCGGTGGCTCGCCCAGTGGGCAAGCGTGATGCCGGCATCGGCCACAAGGATGGCTAGGATGAGTTGCGCCCACAGCGGCAAGGCATCGGGCCATAGCCGGGGAAATGGCATCAAGACAGCAGCAACCGGTATCAGCATTACGGATCCAGCGATGGACGCTTCATTGACCAGGAAGTGCATGAGATCTCTAGACCTGTCACCCTGCGGACGGTTCCAGTCTTTCTGATATGGAATGAAACCTTCAATCAGAAACGAAACGCCGATCGCTGCGGCCAACAACCAACCGAGCGTCCACTTCGGGACATCCGATATGACAATCATCATCGCGGCGGCGTTGAAGCCCACCAGGATCAGAGGTGCGTAGGTCCAGCGGGTAATCCATTTAAGCGCGTTCATCGGGCCTCCAATCATCCGGCGCGTGAGGGCAGACAGCCTCGCGAATGGATCGGTAACCCCGCGCATCGACGCCGTCTTGAACGATTCAGCAGCCGGATGCAGATGAAGAGACCCGGATATCGAGGCCTGACAGGCCAGCGCCCGGAGCAACGCCGAACCAGCGGCGCATACGGCGGGTGAAATGCGCCTGGTCGGAAAATCCACCGGCGTCTGCAGCATCAGCCAGACTTGCCGATTCTGATAGTGCGCGGGCTGCGCACTGCAATTGACGCCATTGCAATACGTATGAGATCGGAACCCCAAAGGTAGAGTGTGATATTTGACGCAGGCGGCTTGAAGACACGCCGAGGGACTGTGCTACCCACCGTGGCGTGACCGCGGGTGCGGCAGACTCAAGTAGTTCCACTAGAGCGTGGCCCGGCAAATTCCGTCGACGATCAGGTATGGATTGGCTGAGAATTTCGCCAGGAAAGACACCGGTGTCATCATACACGTCTAGCGCGGCCGATAGGTGCGGATCAGCAATTTCAAAGCTTCGTGTGCTTACCTTCGTTGCAACTTCAAATCTTGCCAGGTCGAAATAGAAACTGCGGATACGTGTTCCGGAGGGGCCGATCGAGTGCGCGAGGCCGGAAGGGATGATGGCATACTGGCCGGACGGAACCAGGTGTACCTTGCCAGCGCATTCGACTTCGAGGGAACGGTCGATTGCCGCCGTCATCTGATGCGCGAGGTGTGCATGCGGCGCATTTCCGCCGGTGACGCCCTCAAGGCTTGCCCATCCGTCCCCAATGGTAAGTGATCCTGTCCAGCGTTCTGTCCGCGTCAACAGGTATCTCCCGCTGCCGTCTTGGTCGACGACCAATAAATGGGGACTGTTTTCGAGACGCCATCGGATTCTTTAAGAGGCATTGTTTTCATGAGCCGGTGTTGATGGGCGTATTCGGAAGGTGCCTTCGGAAACCGCTTCAGTGAAGACGGTCACCAAGCCTTCGTCTTTAAAGATACGGCGATCGAGAATGGCTGTCGCCTATGCGCCGATATTGTTGATTTAGTCGATGCGAGAGCGGCGGATCATCCGTCGGGTGATGATTGTGAGCTCGTGGGGCGGGGTCATCTGGCGTCAGATGACCCTTGATGGCACCGGGTTCGTACCCTTCAGGGCCGGCTTCAT
>NZ_JAUYUS010000082.1 GCF_030694575.1 Parvibaculum sp. | reverse complement strand
GCCATATTCCTTGAGGAGCGCGCCGCCCACCGAGCTTTTGCCGGCACCATTGACGCCGGCCAGCACGAAAATGACGGGACGAGCCGGTTTTGCGGGCATCAGTAAGTGGCGCCAGCCTTCGCAGGACGTTTGATGCGGCCGCGCGCGGACATCACGCCCTCGACCCGATCGCGGATCCCCTCGGTCTTGAACGAGGCGAGGCGCCGGTCGAAGTCATCTGAAAGAGTGGCAAGCCCCGCTTCGCCGCGGGCCCGGGCTTCCTCGGCATGGGCGGATATCTTCTGGTAGCTCTCGGCGCTCATCACCACCATTTCAACCTGATTGTGCTGCGTGATAGCGACGCTGCCGAGCTTGCGCACCTCGCGCACCACGTCGGCCCATCTGTTCTTCACCTGCGTTGCGCTCCGCTGCGGCAGTGTTTTCAGACTGGGGATGATATCGGCGGGCATCTTCCACTCCATTGAGATCGACGCGAGAATTCTAACCAAAATAGCCATATTTGTCAATTTTTCCCATTATGGCTTCTTTTGCCATATAGGAAACGACCTGGCGCTTTTCCAGACTCATCATTGGAACGGCGCCGGCTCTTCGCGGCAATTAGTTCGTCCACCGTCATTTCTTCGCCCTCGAAGTCCGGCCGGTCGACGCAGAGCCGCACGTGCTTTCTTTCGATGCGATGGACACGGCCCTCGCGTCGCCGGCGAAGCCGCGGCACTGGCGGTAGTGGAAGTCGAGCTTGTCATACACGGCGGCCGACGAAAGCCCCGTCACCTCCATGATGCCGCGAAGCGGCTTCTTCGACACGACTTCGGCAAAGACGGTGCGGTTGAGATGTGGCGTCTTCCGCCGCACCGTCGATTTCAACGCTACCGAGAAGGTTCTTAGTATTTATGAGAAATCGGATGACGCTGCCGTCGGCCTCATCGCCTCAGCGGCAGTCTGCGAGACCAACCTTGCAGGGCAGGCAGCCTGTCTCAACTGGCGCTTCAATAATCAGATTATCAGCCTTGTCTCGCCGCCCTCTCCGCCTGAAGCTGTTCAGAGAAACATTTCTGAGAAGGCAGAGACCCGTCGTCCGCTTCGCGCCAGTTGCGGTCATTCCGAGCATCAGCGCCGCTTTCCGATAGCGGACATTGATTAGAATAGGTGCTTTCTCTGGCTGCTCCGCGACCAACACGCGATGAAGCCGATCAGCACCCGGCTAACGCATCACATCTTGGTCGAAACGTCCCAGGCAGCGGATATCATTAAGCGGATTAGAAGCTTGCGCGAGCCGCGCCCGTGGACGCGGTGTGCGCGGCGACGAGTCGTCACCGCCAGCTGTAGTTGGCAAGCGGAACCTCTCAGACTGGCAGATCCAGCATTTGGCGGTGCACTGTACTGCTTCGCTTCTGGCAGATGCAGCTGGAGCGCAGGGACAAGGCGGCTGGCACAGTGCGAATGCGCGGGCTGGTGTTGAGGACCACGCGGTTCGAGACGAACGGATAGCCCGGTAGGCCACGTTTGAGAATTTCGGCAGCCGCCATTACCCCGGCAGCAAAGGAAAGGAACGGAAGCGCCGCGTCCATCTGCTCGCCGTTGCTGGCTTGGGGCAATGAACCGGTGGCACAGGTCGTGGGTGCGTGAGCCGTTTCGGGGAACAGGCAGCACGAGCAGGGATCTTCGAACGGTGCGTGGCGGATGACCGCCGCCTGCCAGTTCCGACCCGTGGTGGCGTAAATCTGCAAGGGCGGGAAGTTGCTCTCGATCACAGCGCGGACATTGCGTTCGTTCGCTGCCGATATCAGAACGTCGGGAACGCCCAGCGGGCGTCCAGTCCAGGCGGGCGATTCATCGAGCGCGAAAGGCTCGGGTTCCACGGCGGTGATCCCGAGGCCGCGAAGATATTCCGCAGCCGCATCGACTTTCTGCCAACGGACATGCCGGTCCATGAAGAGCGGCGAGCGATCGAGATTGTGGATTTTGACCTTGTCCATGTCGAAGAGCCGCGCCGAGAAATCGCGCGTAGCAAGCGTCAGGAAGTAGAGGACGGCGGTTCCGACGGAGCCCAGGCCGACGAACCACAGAGCGCCGGGAGACAACGCGGTGGGCAGCGGTGCATCCGCGGCAGTCGCCATGCCGGCGTGCCAAGTGAGCGCGTTGAGCTGAAAGGCGGCTGGGTGAGACAGCGCGCTCCTGAACGCTTCCGCACCGGCGAGGATCGCCGCCATAGCCGGCCCGACCGGGTTGGCGGTTTCATCATCCGCAAGCGGCGACGGCGCAGGTCCGGCATAGAGATTCCAGCCTGATCCGTGCACGACAGCCGAGGCGCCCGCGCGGCCGAGATGGATGATATAGTCGCCGTCGCTGGCGTTGCATTGCGCGAACTTGCCGAACGGATCGGCAGCGTAGAGCTGCTTTAGCACGTATTCTCGCAAATCCACCCCTGCCCACGGGAGCGGCGCGACGACCGGCACCGATGGAATATCGAGTGCAAGCGCCGGAGTCATGCGGCCGAAGAGGTTGGCCGCAACCAGAATCGCGACCTGCCCGTCATAGCGGGCGGCGTAAGCCGGATCGGCACGCAGATGCACCCGTTTGTCCGGATCGAGCACGCGCCCGGCGTAGCGCAGAGAGCGGCTGTTGCGCGCAGCGCGCCACTCGGCTTCGTTCATGTCAGCCTCCCCGGCACAACACTGGCGCGCTCGGGCGAGACCTCGACGAATCCGCCCTCGCTCCGAAACATGTAGATGGCTGCGCCGTCCAGCGCTGGAAGGCGCCGACCGTAGTCGGGGAATACGGCAGAGACGAATCCACGATAGACGATCCGCGCGCCTTCGACGTCGCCGTCGCTATGATACGCCCCGCCGGGATGGGTATGGACCTGGGCCACGACCTGTAGCCCGGCCCTGGTAGCGGTGCGCACTACCTTCGCCATTGCCGGGGCGCTCACGGCAAAGCTGCCGGGCGACGTGACGGCCTCCGGGCGGACGGCGGCGACGGCAAGCGTAACCGTGCCGTCGGTCTGTCCGAGCAGATAGGCAACGCCCTCATGGCTGCGGCGGATTTCGGGCTCGAGGCAGACGCAAAGCGCCTGCAAGCAGGGCTGGGTGAGGATGAGACGCGGGCGTGGCGACGGGCCCGGCCTGTAGGCGGGTTTGCGGCCGAACAACTGGCTAAGGTGCTTCCACATTACTTGCCCTTCCGCCCCTGATAGCGCTCGCTCTGCAGTTCGACCGCCATGCGCAGCGCCATGGCCGCGACCGTCGTACAGCTACCGGTCTTGGGATTAGTTAACCAGGTGCTGAGGTGCCAGTCGGCATGTGCCCCCTTGGAATCGATCTGCCTGTAGGAGAGCCGGTTCCAGGGCGCGCAGATGCGTCCGTTCGCGTTGAAATATCCACCGCTACCGCGTGGGGTGTCGGCGGGCTGATCGAAGACGCCGCTCTCCGGGTTGCACCACCGCCAGGCCGGCGGCGTGCCGGGATAGCCGTCGCACATGACATGGAGGCCGAACTGCGAGCCGTCGCGGGCGGGCAATACGAGTTCGAAACCCGGCCCCTCGAACTGCTTGAGCGGCCAGCCGCGCTGCTCGGCCACCTCGCGGAGATGGTCGAACTGCTCGGCAAATACGAGATCGGTGACGGTCGCCAAAGTTAGACGCCGTCGCCGGTGGCCACGAGTTCGAGCTGCACCGTCCCGGCGAGTCCGAAGCTGACCAGAGGACGGTTGACCGGCGTGAGAGGTTGACCGTTATAGACCAGCTCCAGCGTGTCGCCGCGATCGAGACCAAGGCTGTCCACCGCCGCGGCAATCACGTCTTCGACCTTGGCGGTCTTCGGAAAAGTACCGGTGAACAGCCCTTTCGGGGTGCCGACTTCAAGTGTCACTTCTTCAGCAGGCATGTTAGCCTCCATTTCTGCATGGCGCGCGTGCGCCGGGTTCGTCGGATCCAGCCGCGCTGCACTCGATGGGGGGAGCCAGCCAAGGGAACCGTTCTGCCCTTCTATGCCGCCGGGGGAGCGGTTTCGGAAAAATCGCGGCCCGATTTCTGAAACGCGGTGCAGGACGGCATATATAGATGAACGAACCTGATCCGCAGGACCCGATGGCCGAAGTGACCGCGATCCGGAACGCGCCAGCACGCGAATGTTTGCGGGCCGATGAGATCGGCCCCGCGTTCGACGGCTTGTCCCACGACGACAAGCTGAAGCTATACGCCATCGAGGCGATCCGGCGCCGCGGAACGGCCTTCGAAAAGGGTGAGCTGCTGCGCGAAGCGCTGTGCCGCGCGCTGGACGGCGAGCGCAAGTGCCCACGTGACGTGCTGTTCATGGCATTCCTCGCTATGACGATGAAAAGCATCGCCTCGCACGCCCGCGAACAGACCAAGCGTGTGGTCTTCGTCGCTGATCCGCCCGAACCGGGGAGCGCCGATGCGACTGAATCAACGGTGCCGAGTCCGGAAGATGAGGGGGTCGCGGCATCAATGCTGCGGGACATTCGCGCTTATCTGGAAAATGACGAGGAAGCGATGCTGGTTCTGATGGGCTGGGACGAAGGACTGCGCGGGCAGGCGCTGCGCGAGGCAACCGGCCTCGACCAGGTCGGACTCGACTACGCCGCCAAGCGGATCAGGGCTGTCGCAAGAAAACTCTACCCCGACGGGTGGACGACATGAGAAAATCCAAGAAGCCAACCGCACGTGAAGAACTGGAGCGCATCGAAGACGCGCTTGTGGAGAGCATCCTAATTGCTTCGGGCGATGCGCTGCGCGAAGAGTTGACCGCTGCCGGACTCGATCCGGATTCCTGCATTGCCGAAGTGGATGCGACGATCGCAGTGGCGAAAGCCGAACGCGCGCGCGAGCGCCTTAAGCAAGCCCGCACCGAAGTGGCGGACTGGCGCAAGCGTGAGCCAAAGGCGAACGTTACAGCGCTCGATGCCGCGCGCGCAAAATTCGAGCAGCTACGCTCGGGCGATCAGGGCCTGAAGCAACGATTGATGCTGGCTGCGCGTAAGGGCGAAGGGTTGTCGGACAGCGATATGGAAGGTTTGCTCGAAGATATTGCGGCGCTTGATGAGCTTGAAGGCAAGAAAGAGGATGAATGATCGCCTTCGGCCTGCCGAGCGCATATTGCAGGAACTTGGGATCGAGTGCCCGCAGGACATCGACCTTGAGGCAATCGCCTGGACGCTCGGCGCGGCGGTGAAGTACCGACCGCTGGACAAGTGTGAGGCCATGATCGTCGGCGGAGAGCGCCGCGCGCTCATCACGGTGAACAGTAAAGCCATTCCGACCCGGCGGCGGTTTTCAATCGCGCATGAAATCGGCCACTGGCACCACCACCGGGGACGTATCTTGTTCTGCGGGGCGCACGATATCGGAAATCCGGCGGATGATGCGCTTAACCCGGAGAAACAGGCGGACCAGTTCGCCTCCGACCTGATCCTGCCGAGCTTCATGGTCCAGCCGCGGATGATCAAAATGAAGCGGCCGACCCTTGCGGCCGTCCGGGAAATTGCCGACGAATTCGACGTGAGCGACACCGCGACGCTGCTCAAGATCATCGATCTCGATCACTTTCCGATCCTGGCGGTGTGCCACAATAAGGAGCGTCGGCGCTGGTTTCGGCGCGCGCCGATGATTCCGGGCTGGTGGTTTCCACGGCAAGAGCTCGATCATGAAAGCTTCGCCTTCGAGATGTTGTTCGGCGATGCCAATGAAAGCGCCTTTCCGCGCAAGATTGGTGCAGATGCATGGTTCGAGTTTCGGGGGGTCGATCGGTTTGAGATTCAGGAACAGTCATTCCGTTTGCCGAACGACGAGCTGCTGACGCTACTCGTCCTCCCCGACGAAGCATTGGAATAGAACGCAGGGGCCGTTATCTACCCGCTGAGCCCATAATCCATGTCCCAATGGGCCATTCCGCTTCAAGCCCCGAAATGTCATTTGGCAATCGTCATCGCAACGTCCGCTTCTGGCGCGAAGCAGACATGATTGTCCCGCACACTCCTGTGCGCTGAGTTAGCCATCATTCTGTTGATCGTGTTGCTGGGTTGGAGGCTGCGTCTGAGCCGGCTTCACGATCTATCCTTCTGAGTTTCCTCGAATGTACCTTTTCGCCGGTCGCATATGGCACTCGTGATCACCCCTAAAAAGAAAGTTGCCGCTTCAGCGCCGGCGCCAGCTCTTGCGGCTAACTCCTTACAGAACCTCTGAACCGCCTCCGTTACATTCACTGCCCGCGGATCGGGATTTCCGAAGCTCCAGCCGATGAGGTCGATCAGCTCAGGTTGATTTTGAACGTCCTCTCGCAGCTTCGACGCAACCCTCAATACGCGCCCCAAAACTTCGACTTCGGCTTCGTGGTCCGCCTGAGGGCCAAGCTCCAGAAGTTGAAGGCGGGAACGGATCGCATCGTCGACCAGCGCATCCAAGGAACCGAAGTGCTTGTAAATGAGAGCTTTCGATACCTGCGCATGCCTTGCAATGTCGGAAGGGCTGAGAGGATTGGCACGGCTCTCCGTCATGGCAGCAAAGACCGCGCTTTTCAGACGTTCTTCCCTTGCCTCGCGATTCCATTTGCGAACGCGAGGGCGCGGTTCTGGTGCGTAGATCGCGCTCCGCCGGGGCATACCTTCCCAATCCGAAAATAGAAAAATGCATTCTGAGAGATGTCGGCAATTTTCGAAAGCGCGGTCTCAATATATCGAGAGATCACTTTCGTTTCTGCGCTGATGCCATTCGGATCGCTTGGCAAATGAATCAGGCTGAACCGGTGAAACAATTCGTTAGACGCCGTTTTTTGGTGCCAATTATCACGATTCCATGGACGCAGAAGCGCCCGACGGCGCAGCTGGCTAGGAACGCCCTGATGCTCTGCGCCAAGCGGCAGATTTATCCCCCGCAAAAGACTGAAAATTTTTCCTTTATTTTTCAAGTACTTAATGCTCCACAAGCGTCCTCAAACGTGAGCGGCCGATTTGACCCGCTCTAAAATTGAGTCATTTCAGCTTGGATTTGAGTCACTTTGAAGTCGTGGCGATAGGCGGGATGTGGTGGGCCCGGCAGGACTCGAACCTGCGACCAAACCGTTATGAGCGGTCCGCTCTAACCAACTGAGCTACAGGCCCCCAATCGCCTCCCGCCATATAGCAGCAAGCGGCAAGCGCCGCCAAGCCGCGTCCGCGGCCCCGCCGCAATTTTGTCCCAATCCGGTTCGAAGCTCCCGCCAGCCTAAAAGGAGGCACAGGACATGCCGAAAAACCGGACCACAGCTCTCGCCGCCGCTCCCCTCGCGCTCATCGCCGCAATGGCGCTCTTCCTGGGCGCGGCGCTCGCCACGCCCGCGCATGCGCAGGAGAGGGACGAGCCCCGCATCATCACCATTACCGGCGAAGGCAAGGCCACGGCCGCGCCCGACATCGCCTATATTTCGACCGGCGTCGTGACCGAGGGCAAGACCGCCGCCGAAGCGCTCGCCGCGAACACCAAGGCGATGGCCGAAGTCTTCGCCGGGCTGAAGGATGCCGGGATCGCGGAGAAGGACATGCAGACCTCGCAATTCTCCGTCTACCCCGTATATGAACAGCAGGAGCCGCAGCGGCAGCCGCAGACGCCGAAGATCGGCGGCTACCGCGTGCAGAACCAGTTGACGGTAACCGTGCGCGACCTCGCGGCACTGGGCGGCATTCTCGACAAGGTGGTCTCGCTCGGTTCGAACCAGATGAACGGCATCAACTTCTCGATCGACAAGCCCGAACCGCTGCTCGACGAGGCGCGCAAGGACGCCGTGAAGGACGCACTCCGCAAGGCCAAGCTATATGCCGGCGCGGCGGGCGTCTCGCTCGGACAGATCGTGTCGATCTCCGAGAACGGCAGCGGCATGCCGCAGCCCTATTACGCGAAGGACATGATGATGCGCGCCGAAGCCTCATCCGTTCCGGTCGCGGCCGGCGAACAGACGATTACGGCGAGCGTGAACCTCGTCATCAAGATCGACTGAAGGGGACTTCAGCCGAGAACTGGCCCCCCAAGCTTGGCAAAGGGCGGAACCTGAAAAATGGTTCCGCCTTTTTCTTTTGGGCCGATGAAGGCCCCGGCTATCGGCACGACGCGTTCATATCGCCCCGCGTCCACTGGATGGGCTTCATTGTAGTGGGGCCTAACGGAGAGAGGATACGTTTCGAGAAAGGGATCAGCAAAGTACAACACTAAGCCGTCCGTGCGCTGATCGAGGTTGCGAGGGGTAAGCAAGGCCGTTATCCGGCAGCCCGGCCGCATTGCGGAAGCCAATTTCATTCTTGTGCCGAAATGACTAATTGAACTCGCCTCAAGAAATGACGCGTCACTTAATCTTAAATAACCGTTACTATTGCAGCAGGAACGCAGAACTGACGGAGATAGCTGTGACGAAGCCTGCCGCCGCAATCAACCAAAACGCTCAGATCGACAAAACGTCCGTTCCGAAGGAACAACCAATATCCCCAAAGTCGCGAGAGATAGTTCTCGGAGTGGTCGGCTATGCGGGCTCCGGATGCTCCCAAGTTTCAACGAAGCTTAGCGATTTATTGGAGGCCATCGATTTCGAATGCCACGTGATTAAGATGAGCAGCTTAATTGCCGACCAGTTCCCAGAGAGAATCCCGTCGTCTTCAGAAAAACAGGACGGCAAGTCCCGTATGGCACGTGTACAAGTATTCCAGGACTTGGGCGATGAGCTTAGGGAGCAACACACCGCGGCTGTGGCCAGCCTTTCTGTGAAAGAAATTATACGCCGACGCGGCGACAAGAAGCCTGGGACCGACAAGATTGCTTACATAATAGATTCCTTGAAGCACGCCGATGAAGTCCATCTCCTAAGAACTGTATACGGAGAGTCTTTTCACCTCATTGGTGTTCACTGTGACCGATCGCAACGCGAGGGAAGGTTGGGTGGAGAAAAAGGTCTAACACAGCGTAAGTTTTCTGGGGTCCCGAGGGACGAACTCAAAAAATTCCTTGACCGAGATGAAAAAGATAATGAGCGAAAATTCGGGCAGGGCGTCCGCGATACGTTTTATCTATCTGATTATTTTCTAGACAATAATCCCGATGGGTTACCCGACCTTCCGCATCTAAACAATGATCTGGCTAGATTGATAAGTCTTATCACGGGCAACGGTATCGTGAGGCCGACGTCCCTAGAGCGAGCGATGTATCACGCATTCTCCGCATCTCTACAGTCAGCCTGCCTCTCTAGACAAGTGGGAGCGTCTGTGCTTACGCACGATGGAAGGATCATTGCTACCGGCTCGAATGAGGCACCAAAATTTGGGGGCGGCGTATATGGAGAAGGCGATGAAAATGACCATCGTTGCTACCTGTGGAAGTTCGAGCAGCAGGACGGTTCGCCGTTTATAGGATGTCACAACACCCGCAAAAAGAACGAGTTCAAGAAAAAAGCAGCAAAGTGGTTCGCAGAGAATATCGCGGAAAAACTGGCCGAGGCAGTGATGCCACCGAAAGAAGGAGCACTTCCAAGGATCGATGAAACCTTGCTTCAGACCACAAGCGCGAAAATCAAAAAAGCACTCATTGCCAATGAGGAGTTATTTGAGAAACTCCCAGGGGTGAATGACCTCATTGAATACTCAAGATCAATTCATGCTGAGATGAATGCGATTCTCAACGCCGCGCGGGGTGGTGAGAGCACAAACGGTTGCATCCTTTTATGCACTACTTTTCCGTGTCATAATTGCGCTCGTCATCTGGTTGCAGCCGGAATCTCCAAGGTCTGCTACATCGAGCCCTACACTAAGAGCCTTGCGGTCGAACTGCATAGTGATTCGATCATCACCGAGGTCCCGGCTAGTTGGGTGAAAGACCCAACCCTGCAAGATAAGATGGTTGTTGTGCCCTTCTCCGGGGCGGGGCCGAGAATGTATGAACACCACTTTACAAAACGAAGCGAGATCAAGGACTCCTTTACGGGAGAGTATCGCCCGCTGGAAGCCGGCGAAGCCATAAATGGCGTTAGACTTATAGATTTGGAGCGAGTAGAGAAAACAGCCGCTGACCTCGTAAATTGACTCAGAGGCGATACAATGAGCGATAACGTGATTGAACTTCGACTAAAGTCGAGACCTGTCAATAACCAGGTTGAAGGAAACCTGTTCAGTCACTCAAAAAGGTACTCAGGGGCATTTGCAATAGTCAAAGGCAATGATCTTGAACAAACGCATTTCGAAAATATTGTCAAAATCTGGAATGTAAGTGCTGTGGTGGATATGCGGCTATTACCCGCGTTTCGTCCTCCTCGCTTCAACTCGCGTAGAACTTCACGATTTTTCATCCAAAACAAAATAGCTTACTTCGATTTTTCATATATCGCTCTTGACCTGAAGAAGGGTCGCGACCTTCAAGGCCGCGATATAGACATGCGCAAACTGGGGCAGTTAAAAGGGTTTTCTCGGTTTGGCTTATCACTCGTACTTGTTGACGATGATCAGTTTCAGTTGATCGCACCATTTGTTCGGCACTTTCTTTCATCGCTAAGAATTGAGCCTGTCGAGATCAATCCTAGAGCATTGGGCTAACATACTACGGCTTCACAACGGAAACATCTGGCGGGAAATGCATGTTCATTGTCCTTTCCGCCTGAATTCGTCTGCGTCAGCATCAGGCATCGTCTCGAACGACGTTGGCGGAGAGCTGCTCATGCGTAGACCCAACATCGCCATTCCCTTCTTTTTCTTTCTGCTACTCGGCGTCATGATCGTCGCGACGGCGGCGGATGCAGAAAATCCGCTTGCCGCCGCGCCCATCGAACCGAAGCCCGGCCATGAGCGCGTGGTCGTCGCCGTCGCGGTGCTGAACGCGGGCACGGAGGTGACGGATTTTCTCGTGCCCTACGGCATCCTCAACCAGGCGGGCGCGGACGTGCTGGCGGTCGCGCCGACAATGGACCCCGTCGCCTTCTGGCCGTCGAGTTCGGCGCGGCCCGATGCCGACTTCGCGGGCTTCGATGCGAAATTTCCCGCCGGCGCCGACATCGTGATCGTGCCCGCCATGCACGATCCCGAAGACCCGGCCATGCTCGAGTGGCTGCGGGCGCAGCAGGCAAAGGGCGCGCTGATGGTGTCGATCTGCGAGGGCGCGAGCGTGATGGCGGCGGCGGGCATTCTCGACGGCAAGCGCGCCACCGGGCATTTCTACGAACATGAAAATCGCGTGGAGCGCTACGGCGCGGTCGACTGGCAGCGCAACCGCCGCTATGTCGAGGACGAGGGCGTGATCTCCTCCGCGGGCGTCAGCGCATCGCTGCCCATATCGCTGATGCTGACCGAACGGATTGCGGGCCCGGCGCGCGCGAAGGAACTCGCCGCGCAGTACGGCGCCGGCGACTACGGCCCCGGCCATGACAGCGAAGCCTTCGCGATCGGCAGCAGCGAAATCGCGACCGCGCTGAAGAACATGATCCTCGGCTGGCCGCGCAGGCATTATCTGATCGAGGTGAGCGAGGGCGTCGACGAGGTCAACATGGCCTTCCCGCTCGACTTCGCGGCGCGCACCTGGCGCGGCTCGTCCGGCACCATCGCGCCGAAGGCGGAAATCCGTACCCGCCACGGCCTCACCGTGATCGCGGATGTGACGGGCGACGCGCCGCGCGGCGCCTCGCTGGTGCGGCTGCCGGGGGCGGAGAGCCAGGGCGAGGCGGCGGTGACGCTTGCCGACCCGGCGACGCTGCGGGAGGACTTCCTCGCCTTCATTGCCGGGGATCTGGGCGAGGGAACGGCCGGATTCGTGGCCACACAGCTCGAATATCCCCGGAATTGATCCCCTGCCCTTGTTTTCCCGCCGGGGCGCCCCATATGGATGAAAGCGATACTTGTCGCGGGCGCCTCGCGCATTTCGATGCAGCGGGGCTGCCGGACAAGTCTTCATCTCAGAGCCTTGACCACGGATGTAATGGCATGGCGCCGGGATGGGTGGGAAAGGCCGGGAAAACCCGGCCTTTTTTCGTTTATACGCCCGAAAGGAGAACCGATATGGCCACGTCCGCCAAGACCGCCGCCGCCTTCAAGCCGAAGGCATCCGACGTTCGCCTCGCCAAGGCCGACCAGACGACCGAGGCCGCCCGCGCCATCAACGAGGCGAATGCCCGCGCCCATGCGGCCAAGACCGAAAAGCTGAGGGCGCTGCGGCTCGAAAGGGAAGCGGCCGAGGCTGCCGAGAAGGAAGCCGCGCCGAAAAAGAAGACGGCGAAAAAGGCCGTCTGACCCCTCCCCAACTTGTGACTGGACCGTGATGCCGCCGCCCGTCAGGGTGACGCCATCGCACGCAACGGGAGACGGTCCATGTCGGTCGAGTCGGTGAAGGAATATTACGGGCAGACGCTGAAAGGCTCCGCCGACCTCAAGACCGATGCCTGCTGCGACCCCGGCGCGACGCCGCCCCACATCCGCGCCGCCCTTTCCGACATTCATGACGACGTGCTGACGCGCTATTACGGCTGCGGCCTCGTGATCCCCGACAAGGTGGAGGGGATGCGCGTGCTCGACCTCGGCTGCGGCGCGGGGCGCGACGCCTATGCGCTGGCGCGGCTGGTGGGCGAGACGGGCTCGGTGACGGGCGTGGACATGACGGCGGAGCAGCTCACCGTCGCCCGCGCCCATGTCGGCTGGCACATGGAACGCTTCGGCTACCGGCGGACCAATGTCGATTTCCGCGAAGGCTATATTGAACGGCTGGATGAACTCGGCCTCGAGCCGGAAAGCTTCGACATCATCGTCTCGAACTGCGTCATCAACCTCTCGCCGGACAAGCGCGCCGTGCTGGAAGGCGCGAGGCGGTTGCTGAAGCCGGGCGGCGAATTCTATTTCGCCGACGTCTATGCCGACCGCCGCCTCGACCCTTCACTGCGCGACGACCCCGTATTGCTCGGCGAATGCCTCGGCGGCGCGCTTTACTGGAACGATTTCCTGACCCTCTCGAAGCAGGCAGGCTTCGCCGATCCGCGCCTCGTCACCGACCGCCCGCTCGAGGTGCGCGAACCCTCGATCCGCCGGACGCTGGGGAACGCGCGCTTCTTCTCCGCGACCTACCGGCTCTTCAAGCTCGACGGGCTGGAGCCCGCTTGCGAGGATTACGGCCAGGCCGTGATCTACAAGGGCGGTATTCCGCATGCGGAAGATGCCTTCGCGCTCGACGCGCATCACCGCATCGAGAAGGGCCGCGTCTTCCCGGTTTGCGGCAATACGTGGCACATGCTGAAAGCCACCCGCTTCGCGCCGCATTTTGACTTCATCGGCGACTTCTCCCAGCATTACGGCATTTTCGACGGCTGCGGCACGCAGATGCCGTTCGGGGCGGGCGGCGCAGAGGCGGCGGGAACGCCCTGCTGCTGACGGCGCACGGATAGCCCCGCGAAGCATCGGCTTGCGGAGGTGCGGCAGGCAACCGGCGAACCTTCAGGCGCGAAGGATGCGCGGGACGCTTGTCGAACGCGGCCGCACATGTGCATGTGGGTACATGTGACATGTGCATGTTACATGTGGGACGGCATCGCTCGCGCAAGCGCCCCGCGCGCCGCATTCCGTGAGCGCATGGCATGAGCCATGAACCGCAGGAACCGCGACACCCCCTCCCCGCATTCGGACAATCCGGACACGCCCTTCGCAGGAGCGGGTACGGATGAATATGGGGGTGCGTTGGCGGGTGGGGATTAGTTTATTTGGGGAGCGGGACGCAGCGGATTACCGGTGCCTCAAACGCGCTTGCGCTTCTCGACCTTCTCCGTCGCAAGACGATAGGGCTGGATCAGAACTTCGGCGGGAATGCGCCACTCGGCGCTCAGCTTGCGGATCATCGACATGGTGAGGCCGCGTTGGCGCTTCAGGATTTCGCTGGCGCGCGGGCGCGAGCCGACAAGCGCCGCAAGGTCCGCCTGCGTACGCCCGGTCTGTTCCATCTGCGCCTTGATCGCCTCGACGGGATCGGGCGCGGAGATAGCCCAGTGCTTCGCCTCGTAAGCCTCGATCAACCCGAGCAGAACCTCGAACCGATCGCCTTGCGGCGTCCCGCGCTTCGGCTCGCGCTCGAAGTAGCGCGCGACTTCGCCGAGCGCCCACTCGTAATCCTTGTCGGACCGGATCGGCCGAATATCCTTCATGTGACTGTCTCCGCGTCGATCTTCCTCGTACAAACCTCTAGAATTTTATGATATGTACACTGAGTAGTTGCTTAGAATAGCGTGAAATGTCCATCCCTCTTTTGCGGCATTAGAGCCAAATGGCAACTTCAAACACCTTCTCGCTCTACCTAGCGAAATCCACAACGACGAATTTTGACGACCTACTCACGGAAAAGGCCAAAAGCATGGTCAGATCAGGTCATGCTCACATAGTTCCATCAAAGGATTTTGGGGAAGGGGCTAAACTCTATGTTTTCCCGGGCAGAACGTATCCTCCCAAATGGGTGCAGTTAATCGAAAAATCGTTCCGATTGCCGGTAAACTTGCTTTCACAATCTCCCAGCGCTCTCGTCGCCTTCAAAGAAGGAGATTCAATATTCGCGGTAACTTTCTCATATGCACACGTCTATCTTGACGATTCAAAAACTGAGGCTGACTTCGGATTGAAAATTGCAATTAATGCAATCAGTGATGAAAAACTTCGTAGCGTAGAAAGATCAAATATCGGGGCAGCTATTCGCGATTTTGCTCAAGCGGCAGGGCAACGCGATCTCCGTTCTTTTGGATTCGATGATGCATTGGATCTAATTCGAAAAGTAAGCGGACGAGCTTCTCAAAGCGACTTTGCTGAGATGGTCACCGGATCACGAGCACTGAGATTCACAAAGAAAATAGAGCTCGCTGACATTCCACAGGCGGCTACGAATGCCGTAAAATTCTTTAAGTCCACCGCATACAAAAAAACAGCTTTTAGGATTATAGATTTTCTCTCTCCCGTTTTGGACCCTGAGATTGAAGAGAATCTCAACGAAGAATTGGTGACTTCAATCATTCAAGACCGCGGAGAATTCGAGATATCAATTCCAGCCATCCTTCCAGAGGCTGTCGGCACATTCCGTTTCGAACACGCCGGATTTCATGATTTTCACGCGGACCTGTCCCTGTCGCTTTACAGAGAAGGCCTTGATGAAGAATTAGAGAGCCTGACAGTAGACGCGCTCAAGCATCACACCGTGGCAGCATACAGCCTCAATGACGGAAGACCTTTCGATTACTGGACTGTGCACGAAGCACTAATTGGATCTTTGCTTTTTAGAGGCGAGAGATATGCATTAAACGAAGGGAGCTGGTATCGAATAAGCAAAACCCTTAGAAATGCAGCCGACAAAAAATTTCAAGAGTTAAAAACTGATTTTGACAAAAAACTTCGCACACTGAAGAAAATTGCCGAACCTAAAGAGAAGGGAAAGAAGGTCAAAATAAGCTATCAGTCGGAAGAGTCTTATAATGCAGAGATATCCCGAGAAACTGACTATCTCCTTATGGACAAAAAACTAATTCAGATTGACGAGGTTCCGGGTCCCGGAATTGAACTATGCGATCTGTTGGATATTGCTGGGTGCAGGTTTATTCACATCAAAAAGAGTAGTCGGTAATCTAGTGTGTTGAGTCATTTTTTTAAGCAGGGCGGCAATTCAGCCCAGATGATGAAGAGCTATGAGCCTTTTAAACAGGCTGCCATCGAAAAGGTGATGGAACATTTCGGAGCGGAAAAGGGACAAGCGTTCGAACAAGCGCTGACAAAAAAGTGGACCGTGGAATTTCGAATCGCAGACTTTCCGCGTAAAGACGGATCCTTCCGCATCCCATTTTTCAGCCGCCTCACTCTAAGAGATGAAGCAAGAAAAATCGAAGCTATGAACTTTAAACTAAAGGTTGGCTTCATCAAATTGGCAGAAGCAACATAGCGCATCGACAGCCCAGAGCGCATCACGTCAGCGCAAGTAACATCAGCTGCGACGCAAAGGCAATAAGGAGCTGCTTCTAGGTTGCTTCGCTTCTCTCACAACTGCAGTTCAGCGTATAAAAAGCCAAAAAGCCCGGATCTTTCGATCCGGGCTTTGTTGTTTGAAAACGTGGATGGCCGAATAAATCGGCTATGACGCTCTGTAGGATCAGTTGTCGAGGAACGAGCGCAGTTTCCGCGAGCGCGACGGGTGCTTCAGCTTGCGGAGCGCTTTCGCTTCGATCTGGCGGATACGTTCGCGCGTCACCGAGAATTGCTGGCCGACTTCTTCCAGCGTGTGGTCGGTGTTCATGCCGATACCGAAGCGCATGCGCAGCACGCGCTCTTCGCGCGGCGTGAGCGAGGCGAGGACGCGGGTCGTCGTTTCGCGCAGGTTCGACTGGATCGCCGCGTCGATGGGGAGGATCGCGTTCTTGTCCTCGATGAAATCGCCGAGGTGGCTGTCTTCCTCGTCGCCGATCGGCGTTTCGAGGGAGATCGGCTCCTTCGCGATCTTCAGGACCTTGCGGACCTTTTCGAGCGGCATGCCGAGTTTCTCGGCGAGCTCTTCCGGCGTCGGCTCGCGGCCGATCTCGTGCAGCATCTGGCGCGACGTGCGCACCAGCTTGTTGATCGTCTCGATCATGTGGACCGGGATGCGGATGGTGCGCGCCTGGTCCGCAATGCTGCGCGTGATCGCCTGACGGATCCACCACGTCGCATAGGTCGAGAACTTGTAGCCGCGGCGGTATTCGAATTTATCGACCGCCTTCATGAGGCCGATATTGCCTTCCTGAATGAGATCGAGGAACTGCAACCCGCGGTTCGTGTATTTCTTGGCGATGGAAATGACGAGGCGGAGGTTCGCTTCCACCATTTCCTTCTTGGCGATGCGCGCCTCGCGCTCGCCCTTCTGCACGCCGGAAACGATGCGGCGGTATTCCTGGATGTCGAGGCCGGTTTCGGAGGCGAGCGTCTGGATTTCCTGACGGAGATCCTTCACCTGATCGCGCTCGTCCTTCGTGAAGTTGACCCAGCCCTTGCCCTTGAGGCGGCTGACGCGGCGGATCCAGTTCGGGTCGAGCTCATTGCCGAAATACTGCTTCAGGAATTCGTCGCGCGGGATGCCGTGGCTTTCGGCGAGACGCAGCAGACGTCCTTCGAGGCCCATGAGGCGCTTGTTGATCGCGTAGAGCTGCTCGACAAGGCTTTCGATGCGGTTGTTGTTGAGCGAAAGGCTCTTCACTTCCTCGATGAGGTCGGAGGTGAGCTTCTGGTATTTCTTTTCCTGCGCGGAGGAAAGCGCCTCACCCTGCAGCGCCAGTTCGACCTTCTGGTCCTGCAGCTTGCGGAGCTTCTTGTAGTCGGCGGCGATGGTGTCGAAGGTTTCGAGCACTTTCGGTTTCAGCTCGGCTTCCATCGCGGCGAGCGACATGGAGTTGTCGTCCTCGCCATCCTCGTCGACTTCTTCCTCTTCCGGTTCGATGCGCGGCGGCGCCTCGCCGGCGAGTGCTGCCTGGCTATGGTCGACCTTCTTCGCATCCGGGCCGGCGAAAGTGGCGTCGAGATCGATGATGTCGCGAAGGAGAATCTTTCCCTCGTTCAACTCGTCGCGCCAGATGATGATGGCCTGGAAGGTGAGCGGGCTTTCGCAGAGCCCGGCGATCATGGTTTCGCGGCCGGCCTCGATGCGCTTGGCGATGGCGATTTCGCCTTCGCGCGACAGAAGCTCGACGGAACCCATTTCGCGCAGATACATGCGGACCGGATCGTCCGTGCGGTCGAGCGAGGATGAGGTGGTGGTCGTGGTGGCGACGGCCTTGCCGGTAGGCGCCTCGTCGTCGTCGCGGTCTTCATCCGCTTCGCCGTCGGCGTTTTCGGCGGGTTCTTCCGCCTCGTCGTTCTCGACGACGTTGATGCCCATTTCGGAGAGCATCGACAGCGTGTCCTCGATCTGCTCGGAGGAGAACTCCTCGGACGGCAGAACCTTGTTCAACTCGTCATAGGTGACGAAGCCGCGCGCCTTGGCGGCCTTGATCATCTTCTTGACTGCCGCATCGGACATGTCGAGAAGCGGACCGTCCTGCGGCGCCTCAGGTGCCGCTTCCGGTGCTTCCGTCTGTTCCGCTGTCTTCGCCATTCAATAGTCTCCGCCTTTTCCCGGCCGGCGCGCACATGACACATGCGCCGGACAGGCCCAATACCGACAGTGAGGTAGGCCTTTATTCCCGCGTGACCAGAGTGCAGAAACCCGCCGACGCTTTTGCCGCAGCAAAAGGGATCGAAAATACAAGAGGAGAGCGGACATCCGGCGCTTATCCCGGTTGCCTTGCCCTCACCTCTTTCCGATCCTGCCGTCTGGGTGCCCGGCGGTCCCCTGAACGGTTGCCCGTTCCCGCGCCGAAGCTGTTCTGCCCTCAAATCCCGCTGGTTGACCGACCCCGATTATTCATCCTAACCCAACCCGTCCGCCAGTTCCGAGCGCTCGAGTTGCGCATGGATGGCTTGCAGGCGGGCGAAATTCTCTTCCGTCATCTCTTCCGCCAGAGCGCGCTCGGCGGCCTTCAATTCCGCCTCCAGCACGATCACCCGGCGGTGACGCGCAAGCGTGTGCAGGAAACCGGCCTCCGCTTCGTCCGGCGCCGCATCGGGCCAGGCAAAAGGATCGCTTTTGAAGGCCTGACCGGCCTCCAGACGCCGCGCGATTTCCGCCAAATCCCTGCTCAGCAAGTGGTTCCTCAGCGCTTCTCTTTCAAGAGGCGCATGGAGGGCGGCTATATCTATGATTTCATTGCGTAATCTGTCAAGCGCCGGGGTGCCGATCTCGACCCGCGAAACCTCCTCGGCGTAATTCTCCAAGAGTTCCGGGTGGTTAAGGAGGGTCAGCAGCAGCAAACCCTCCCGGCTGCGCTCGCCCCCACCGCCGCTCGCCAGCGCCGAACGGCGCAATTCGGGCGTGACGGGGGGAATGTAGTCCCGGTCCCGGTTGAAGGTGCCTTTCCTGAAGGGCCGGCCGGGCTGGCCGCGCGAGAAACGGTTCTGGCCGAACCCGCCCCGCTGCCCGCCCCGCGCGCTGCCGCCGAAGAACTGCTGGACCTTCGCCCGCAGATTGTCGCTGTAGTGCCCGCGCACTTTCGGATCCGCGATGGTGGCGACGGCGGCTTCCAGATCGGCTTCGAGCTTGGCGCGGCGCTCCGGCGTGTCCCATTGGCCGGCGGAAATTTCCTTTTCCCAGACCATCTCGGCGAGCGGCCGGGCCTTCGCCAGGATGTCGCGCACCGCCTGGCCGCCTTCCTCGCGCACGAGATCGTCCGGGTCTTTCCCCTCCGGCAGCAGCGCGAAGCGGAGCGAATGGCCGGGCTTCAGCAGCGGCAGCACGCGCTCGACCGCCCGGTAGGCGGCGCGGAGCCCCGCCTTGTCGCCGTCGAAACAGAGGATGGGCTCGGGCGCCATGCGCCAGAGGAGCGCGATCTGGTCCTCGGTGAGCGCGGTGCCGAGCGGCGCGACGGCATTGTCGATGCCGCCCTGCGAAAGCCCGATCACATCCATATAGCCTTCGACGGCGATCACCGTGCCTTCGTCATAGGCGGGCTTGCGGGCGCGGTTGAGATTGTAGAGGACGCGGCCCTTGTGGAAGAGCGGCGTGTCCGGCGAGTTGAGATATTTGGCCTTGGCATCCGAGGCGAGCGCGCGGCCGCCAAAGGCGATGACGCGGCCGCGGGCATCCGCGATCGGAAACATTACGCGGTTGCGGAAGCGGTCATGCGGTTCGCGGATGTCGGGGCCGGAGATGATGAGGCCCGCCTCCGCCATCTGCTCCATCGTTACATCGCGCGACTTGAGGTAGCGCATCAGCGCGGTGCGGTCGGCCCGCTCGTCGCCCGGCGCATAGCCGACGCCGAAATCGTCCAGCGTCTTCGCCTTCATGCCGCGCCGCTCGAGATAGGCGCGCGCTTCCGCGCCGGCGCCCTCCTGCAATTTCTGGCGGAAGAACTGCGCCGCCATTTCCATCACATCGATGAGGGTGGCGGCCTCCTTTTCGCGCTCGGCCACGAAGGGATCGCGTTCCGGCATTTCCATGCCGGCCTCGGCGGCGAGCCGCTCCACCGCCTCGATGAAGGAGAGGTTCTCGGTCTTTTCGAGGAACTTGATGACGTCGCCATGCTCACCCGACGAGAAGCAGTGGAAGAACTGCTTGTCGTCATTGACGGTGAAGCTCGGGCTCTTCTCGTTGGAGAAGGGCGAAAGGCCGATGAACTCCCTGCCCTGGCGCCGAAGCTTCACCTTTCGGCCGACGACATCCGAGACGCGGATGCGCCCCTTCAATTCGTCGAGGAAGCCTTTGGGAAAGGACATGGAATAAAATGCTCAAAGCTCGGGGATCGGGGGGCCATTGTGCCACCCGGCCCCGGCCTTAGCGAGTCGGACGGCTCAGGTCAGCTTCGCCTTCACGATGGCGCCGGCCTTGGCGAAGTCCATCTGGCCGGCATGGCGCTTTTTCAGTTCGCCCATCACGCGGCCCATGTCCTTGATGCCGGCGGCGCCGGTTTCGGCGATCACGGCGGCGACGGCGGCTTCCGTCTCGCTCTCGGAGAGCTGCTTCGGCAGGAAGCTCTCGATGATCTCGATTTCTTCCTTCTCCTGCTGGGCAAGCTCCATGCGGCCGGCGGATTCGTACATGCCGACCGATTCGCGGCGCTGCTTCACCATCTTGGAGAGGACTTCGAGGATTTCGGCATCGCTCACGCCCGCGTCGCGGCCGTCGGTGCGGCCCGCGATGTCGCGGTCCTTGAGGGCGGCCTGGATGAGGCGCAGCGTCGACATGCGGCGCTTGTCCTGGGCCTTGGTGGCGTCCGTGAGCCCTTGCTTGATGCTGTCCCGCAGGCTTTGGCTCATCGCTCAATCTCCAACGCGAATGGGAACGGCGGCCCGAAGCCGCACACCCCCGGAAAACGCGCCACACGCTAAACCAAAGGCCGCGCCCGCGCAATCCGCGACCGCATTGCCGCATAGAGTACAAAGCATTGAAATCATTGATTAATTTTGATGCGCGCCAAGCTTGACGGAAATCGGTCGATCCCTTAGTGTCCGCGAAATTCAACGGGAAACTGAGTCTGCAGCGCGGGATTTCTTGCCCCGCGCCAAGTCATGGCGGACGCTTCCTCCCCTGGAGTTGCCAGTATGAAGGTGTCGACGAAAGCCGCCACGGAACGGCGCGCGCCCAAGGGCCCGCAATGTTCCGGGGAGGAATCGGCATGAGTGCGCCTTCTTCCGACAAACCGATCAACGCGACGAGTAGCCCCATGACCGCGACCGAGACGCCGACCGCCCTCCTCGTTCTGAAGGACGGCACGGTGCTTCCGGGACGCGGCGTCGGCGCGGTGGGCGACGCGGTCGGCGAGGTCTGCTTCAACACGGCGATCACGGGCTATCAGGAAATCCTGACCGACCCCTCCTATGCCGGCCAGATCATCACCTTCACCTTCCCGCATATCGGCAATGTCGGCACCAATGACGAGGATATCGAGACCTCCAATCTCGCCTCGCTGTCCGGCGTGCGCGGCATGGTGATCCGGGCCGACATCACGAGCCCCTCCAACTACCGCTCGGCGAAACATCTCGACCAATGGCTGAAGACGCGCGGCATCATCGGCCTGTCCGGCCTCGACACGCGCGCGCTGACGCGGCGCATCCGCGAGAAGGGTTCGATCGACGGGCTGATCGCGCATGATCCCTCCGGCAAGTTCGACATTCCGGCCCTGATCGCGAAGGCGCGCGAATGGCCCGGCATGGTCGGCCTCGACCTCGTGAAGGACGTGACCTGCGGCCAGAGCTACACCTGGAACGAGGCGCGCTGGAAATGGGGCTGCGGCTACGAGCCGGGGCATGAGATGAAACACCGCGTCGTCGCCATCGACTACGGCATCAAACGCAACATCCTGCGCTGCCTGACGAGCACCGGCTGCGAGGTGACGGTGGTTCCGGCCGAGACCAAGGCCGAAGACATATTGGCGATGAACCCCGACGGCGTGTTCCTGTCGAACGGCCCGGGCGATCCGGCCGCGACCGGCGAATATGCGGTGCCGGAAATCAAAAAGCTCGTCGCGAGCGGCAAGCCCGTCTTCGGCATCTGCCTCGGCCACCAGATGCTGGCGCTGGCGCTCGGAGCCAAGACGGAAAAGATGCATCAGGGCCATCACGGCGCGAACCATCCCGTGAAGGACTACACCACCGGCAAGGTGGAGATCACCTCGATGAACCACGGCTTCGCCGTCTCGCGCGAGAGCTTGCCGGAGACGGTCGAGGAAACGCATGTGTCGCTCTTCGACGGCTCGAATTGCGGCATCCGCCTGAAGGACCGCCCCGTCTTCTCCGTCCAGTACCACCCGGAAGCCTCTCCCGGCCCGATGGACTCCCATTACCTCTTCGAGCGCTTCGTGAAGCTGATCGAGGAGGGGAAGTGATGGCAGAGGCACTTCAAGACACCATCAATCAGGTGAGGGGGGCGATTCTTTCCGCTTTCTACCGCCGCATCGTATTGGAAGATCGAACCAGCGCGCTTGCGGTTGGAACAATCCGCAAAACGCTGAATCTAGATGCTCCGCGGGCAATCATTGACGTGGCCATCGCTGACCTCGTTAGCAAAGAATTGCTCACCCAAATTGGAAATTCGCACGCTTCGGGCAGCATCTCTCCCACAATTGCCGGCTTAGTATTAGGAGAACGTCTGTCGACAGAAAAAGGTTTGCACCTCGACAGCGAAATTTTCGAAATCGGCGCCGATACGTGGCGGGACGAATCGAAAGCGACCACCCGATTGTCGTATTCATCCATCGACCAAATTAAAGGGCTACTTGGCGAATGCATCCAACTAATTGCAGTCGCGAACCTATCCCAACAAGACCGGGCGCAAGTTCAAGGTCTTCTGAAAATTTGCGACAATATCCTCGACCTTCCAACGCCGAAGCTCTCACTGCTTCGCGAAATCCTTTTGTGGATCAAAGAAATTCCGGAAATCGCTGAATCTGTCCAGAAGATTCTGGACTTCTTCAGATAGCTGAGACTGACAAGCACTCATGCCCAAACGTACAGACATCAAAAGCATCATGATCATCGGCGCGGGGCCGATCATTATCGGGCAGGCGTGCGAGTTCGACTACTCCGGCACGCAGGCCTGCAAGGCGCTGAAGGACGAGGGCTACCGGATCATCCTGGTGAACTCGAACCCCGCCACGATCATGACGGACCCGGAACTCGCGGACGCGACTTACATCGAGCCGATCACGCCGGAAATCGTCGCGAAGATCATCGAGAAGGAACGGCCGGACGCGCTGCTGCCGACAATGGGCGGGCAGACCGCGCTCAACACGGCGCTGGCGCTCGCCGACATGGGCGTGCTGGAAAAATTCGGCGTCGAGATGATCGGCGCGAAGCGCGAAGCGATCGAGATGGCCGAAGACCGCCAGCTCTTCCGCGACGCGATGGACCGCATCGGCCTCGAAAGCCCGCGCTCGCGCGTCGCCCACAATATGGAAGAAGCACTTGCGGCGCTTGAACTCGTCGGCCTGCCCGCGATCATCCGCCCCTCTTTCACCATGGGCGGCACGGGCGGCGGCATCGCCTATAACCGCCAGGAATTCGCCGACATCATCGAAAGCGGCCTCGACGCGAGCCCCGTCAACGAGGTGCTGGTCGAGGAAAGCGTGCTCGGCTGGAAGGAATACGAGATGGAAGTCGTCCGCGACAAGGCGGACAACTGCATCATCATCTGCTCCATCGAGAATATCGACCCGATGGGCGTCCACACCGGCGACAGCATCACCGTCGCACCCGCGCTGACGCTCACCGACAAGGAATACCAGGTGATGCGGAACGCCAGCATCGCCGTGCTGCGCGAGATCGGCGTCGAGACCGGCGGCTCCAACGTGCAGTTCGCCGTCAACCCGAAGGACGGCCGCCTCGTCGTCATCGAAATGAACCCGCGCGTCTCGCGCTCCTCCGCGCTCGCCTCCAAGGCGACGGGCTTTCCGATCGCGAAGGTCGCCGCAAGGCTTGCCGTCGGCTACACGCTGGACGAACTCAGGAACGACATCACCAAGGTCACGCCCGCGAGCTTCGAGCCGACCATCGATTATGTCGTCACGAAAATCCCCCGCTTCGCCTTCGAGAAATTCGCGGGCGCCGAAAAGCTGCTCGGCACGGCGATGAAATCCGTCGGCGAGGCCATGGCCATCGGCCGCACTTTCCAGGAGAGCCTGCAGAAGGCGCTGCGCTCGATGGAGACGGGCCTCACCGGCCTCAACGAAGTGACCGTGCCCGGCATGGGCGAAGGCGACGACAAGAACGCCATTCGCGCCGCGCTCGGCCGCCCGACGCCGGACCGCCTGCTCGTGATCGCGCAGGCGCTGCGCGAGGGCATGAGCCACGACCAGATACAGGCCTCCTGCTCCTACGATCCCTGGTTCATCGAACAGCTTCAGGGTCTCGTCGACGCGGAAGCGGAAGTGCGTGGCAAAGGCCTGCCGCAGACGAAAGCGGAAATGCGCCGGCTGAAGGCGATGGGCTTTTCCGATGCGCGGCTGGCGGAACTCGCGGGCTCCGAAGAGGAAGCCGTGCGCAAGGCACGGCGCGAGATGGGCGTGCGCCCGGTCTACAAGCGCATCGACACCTGCGCGGCCGAGTTCGAAAGCCTGACGCCCTACATGTATTCGACCTACGAGACCGATTTCGACGGCAAGGCCGATTGCGAGGCAGACCCGTCGGACCGCAAGAAGGCGATCATCCTCGGCGGCGGACCGAACCGCATCGGCCAGGGCATCGAATTCGACTATTGCTGCTGCCACGCCGCTTTCGCGCTCGACGAAATCGGCATCGAAAGCATCATGGTGAACTGCAACCCGGAAACCGTGTCGACCGACTACGACACGTCCGACCGGCTCTATTTCGAACCGCTGACCGCCGAAGACGTGCTGGAACTGATCGACCTCGAAATGTCGAAGGGAACGCTTCTCGGCGTCATCGTGCAGTTCGGCGGCCAGACGCCGCTGAAACTCGCGAACGACCTCGAACGCGCGAAAGTGCCGATCCTCGGCACCTCGCCCGACGCCATCGACCTCGCCGAAGACCGCGACCGCTTCTCCGTGCTGCTCGGAAAGCTCGGCCTCAAGCAGCCGCCGAACGGCATCGCGCGGTCCGCCGCCGAAGCGAAGGCGATTGCCGAACGCATCGGCTACCCTGTCGTCATCCGCCCCTCTTACGTGCTTGGCGGCCGCGGCATGGAGATCGTGCGCGACGCGGCGCATCTCGACCGCTACATCACCGAGGCGGTGATCGTGTCCGGCAAGAGCCCGGTGCTGATCGACTATTACCTGCGCGACGCCATCGAAGTGGACGTCGATGCGCTGTGCGACGGCAAGGACGTCGTCATCTGCGGCATCATGGAACATATCGAGGAAGCAGGCGTCCATTCCGGCGACAGCGCCTGTTCGCTGCCGCCTTACTCGCTGAAGGCGGAAACCATTGCCGAGATCGAACGCCAGACGCGCGACATGGCGCTGGCGCTGAATGTCGGCGGGCTGATGAACGTGCAATACGCGATCCAGGACGGCACGATCTATGTGCTCGAAGTGAACCCGCGCGCCTCCCGCACCGTGCCCTTCGTCGCAAAGGTGATCGGCGAGCCGGTGGCGAAGATTGCGGCCAAGGTCATGGCGGGCGAAAGCCTCGCAAGCTTCGACCTGAAGCCGAACGCGCATGGCCGCGTCGCGGTGAAGGAAGCGGTCTTCCCCTTCGCGCGCTTCCCCGGCGTCGACACCATTCTCGGGCCGGAAATGCGCTCGACCGGCGAAGTGATGGGCCTCGACAGGAGCTTCGCCGTCGCCTTCGCGAAGAGCCAGCTTGGCGGCGGCACCAAGGTGCCGGTGACGGGCACGGTCTTCGTGTCGGTGAAGGACAGCGACAAGGCGAAGATCGTGGCGCCCGCGAAAAAGCTCCTCGACATGGGCTTTACGCTGATCGCGACGGGCGGTACGCGGCGCTACCTCGCCGAACAGGGCATCGAGGTCGGCACCATCAACAAGGTGCTGGAAGGCCGGCCCCATATCGTGGATGCGATCAAGAACGGCGAGGTCGCCCTCGTCTTCAACACCACGGAAGGCGCGCAGGCGCTCTCCGATTCGATGTCGCTGCGCCGCTCGGCGCTGATGATGAAGGTGCCTTACTATACGACCGTGGCGGGCGCCCGCGCGGCCGTGGAAGGCATCGACGCCATCCGCAAGGGCCAACTGGAAGTCGCCTCTCTCCAGTCCTATATTTAGAGACAGGCGGGCCCGGGTTCGGGCGGGCAACGCAAATCGCATTTGACCTGCCCCGTCGCGCTCCCCACAATCGGATGGTTGTCCCGCCTTCGGGGCTCCGAAAGGAGCCCGGCGGGATTTTCACAAAAGATACGAGACTGAAAGCCCGGCGGGAGCCGCCAAGGGCACGGTAAACCCAAGAGAGATCGTCGAGAGAAATGGAAAAGGTTCCAATGACTTCCGAGGGCTACAGGTCCCTGGAAGAGGAGATCAGGTTTCTGAAGTCCGTGGAGCGGCCGCGTATCATCAAGGCGATCGCGGAAGCCCGCGCGCATGGCGATCTCAGCGAAAACGCGGAATATCACGCGGCGAAGGAACAGCAGGGCCTGAACGAAAGCCGTGTGGCCGAGCTTGAGGACAAGATGTCCCGCGCCGACGTCATCGACGTGACGAAACTCTCCGGCGACACCGTCATGTTCGGCGTGACCGTCACGCTGGTCGACGAGGACAATGACGAGGAATCAACCTACCAGATCGTCGGCGAGCTTGAAGCCGATGTGAAGAAGGGCCGTATCTCCATCACCTCGCCGCTGGCGCGTGCCCTGATCGGCAAATCGGTCGGCGACAGCGTCGAAGTCGTGACGCCCGGCGGCGGCAAGAGCTATGAAATCCTGAAGATCAGCTTCGGCTAGGCGTCTCTACTCTTCTTCCAGCGCTTCCAGCGGCACACCGGGCAGGTGCTTCGACTGCCGGATGGTGAGCGAGGTGCGCACGCTCGCGACATTGGACGCGGGCGTGAGCTTTTCGGTGAGGAAGCTCTGGAAGGTGGAAAGGTCGGGCGCGACGCATTTCAATATGAAGTCGATTTCGCCGTTGAGCATGTGGCATTCGCGGACCAGCGGCCATGTCGCGACTTCCGCCTCGAACGCCTTCAGATCGGCTTCCGCCTGGCTATGAAGCCCGACCATCGCGAAGACCGTCACCTCGAAGCCGAGCGCGCGGCCGTTGAGATCGGCATGATAGCCGCGGATCAACCCCGCATTTTCGAGCGCCCGAACGCGGCGCAGGCAAGGCGGCGCGGAAATGCCGACGCGCGAAGCGAGATCGACATTGGTGATGCGCCCATCGGCTTGCAGCTCGGAGAGGATCTGCAGGTCGATATGATCGAGCTTGGCCCGTTTCATGGCCCTGTCCCCCGGGGTTGCCGGAGAATAGTTCCGGCGTGACTTGTGAATGGCGGCGTTTTACTTACTCTGAATGCCGACCCGATTCAGCAATAAAATTACCCGATAGCGCACGATTATGACCGAAAACAGCCCCAAAGGCGACGCCGACAGCCGTTTCCGCCACGCCGCGGCATCCTTGAGCGTCTGGGTGCTGACCAATGGCATGGCCGGCTTCGAAACGCAGGGCCTCGGCATCGCCGAGGCGCTGGGCGCGGCCCCGGTGATGAAGCGCGTGACGCCCGGCAAGCCCTGGCGCTGGCTGGCGCCCTGGGGCCCCGCCGAGCCCAATGGCGAAATCGCCCCGCCCTGGCCCGACCTGCTGATCGCCTCCGGCCGCCAGTCCATTCCCTATGCGCGGATGATCCGCCGGAAGTCGGGCGGCAAAACCTTCACCGCGATCCTGCAGGACCCGCGCATCGCGCCATCGAATTTCGACTTCGTCTGGGCACCTGCGCATGACCGCCTCGAAGGCCCGAATGTGTTGTCGACCGTGGTCTCGCCCCACCGGCTGACGCGCGAGCGGCTTGCGGCGGAAGCGGCGAAATTCGCGCCCGGTGTCGCCCACCTGCCCCGCCCGCGCGTTGCCGTGCTGCTCGGCGGCACAAATTCCGTGTACCGCATGAGCGAGGAAGTGGCGGCGCGGATCGGCGCACAACTCGCCGGGCTCGCGGAACATTACGGCGCAGGGCTGATGGTGACGCCGTCGCGCCGCACGGGCGAAGCGCAGGCGCGCATCATCCGGGACGCCCTGAAGAACAAGCCCGCCGTCATGTGGGACGGCACCGGCGACAACCCCTATTTCGGCTTTCTCGGCCTCGCGGACGCCGTGGTCGTCACCTGCGACTCGGTCAACATGGCCGGTGAGGCGGCGTTTACCGGAAAGCCCGTATATGTGATCGAACTCGAGGGCGGCTCGGCGAAATTCCGCCGCTTTCTCGATGCGATCTACGCCACCGGGGCGGCGCGGCCCTTTGCCGGCCAGCTTGAAAGCTGGGAGTACGAGCCATTAAATGCTACCGATGAGATTGCGCGCGCCATCGCGGCGCGGCTTGAGAAGCACAAGGCACACGCCGAAAAGGGTTAATCCGGTGCGGCAATTGGCAGCCGCGACATTTGGATCGTTGCCAGAGGCCCCGCCGCTTCCGCAAGATCGCCAACAGAAAACGCCCGGATGCGAAACGGGCGCGACAACAAGGCAGACGGCATCATGAGCTTGCTCGACATCGACGCGCTGCGCGCGACACCGCTGAAGACCGATCCTTACGAATATCTCGTCGTTCCCGCCTTCGTGACCGGCAAGGCGCTCGACAGCGTGATCGCGGATTTTCCTCCCATGGATTCCACAGGGTCGATCCCGCCCAGCGAACTCGACATCTATGGCAGCTTCGAACAATTGCTCGCCGAGATGAACGGACCGGAATTCCGGGACGCGATCGAGGAGAAGTTCGGCATCGATCTGTCCGACCGCCCGACCATGTTCACAATCCGCGGCTTTTGCAGCCGCACCAACGGCAAGATCCACACCGACACGCCGTCGAAGATCATCACCGTGCTGCTCTATCTCAACCAGGATTGGGAAGCGGGCGGCGGCCGGCTCCGCATCCTGCGCTCGGGCACCGACCTCAACGACGCGGTCGAGGAAGTCTCGCCCAATGGCGGCACGCTCCTCATCTTCAAGCGCTCCGACAATTCATGGCACGGCCACGAGCCCTTCGAGGGCCAGCGCCGCGCCATCCAGATGAACTGGGTGCGCGACGAGGACGTGGTGAGCCACGAGCAGCGGCGCCATCGCTTCACGGCGGCGCTGAAACGCCTCAACCCGTTCGGTTCGCGTGCCACGCGCGAAGTCTCGCCTGAAACCTACTGAGAGACGCGCAAGGTAAAAGCATGACGCTGCAAATCGAGACGTTCAAGAATGCCGATCTTTCGCATGGCTGGCGGCCCGGCAACAATGCCGGCGGCGCGACGCTCTTCAAGGCGCTCGGCCACCCGCTGACCGCGCCGAAGGGCCATGCACTGATCGAAGACCTCGCAAAGGCCGGCCCGGTCGCGATCTACGATCCCTCCGGCACCATCGGCAATTTCCACGCCTATTACGACCTCTCGCGTCTCGACGTGGCCGGCTATTTCGTCCAGCGCGTCGAAGACCTCGGCGGCGCTTTCCTCGGCCACGACGCCGAGCCTGTGAACGCGATGAAGAACAGCCGCGCGAAAGCGGTGCTCGTGCTCGCCTTCGACGCGCAGAAGACGCTGCCCTCCATCGCTCACGTTTTCCCGGACGGCGCGCGCATCGCGACACTCGACGACATCCGCCTGCCCGACGACATGCTGACCAACAAGGCGAACTATCTCGACCCGCTGAACTTCGCGACCAACTTCGCACTGCTGCGCGAAAAGAAGGGCGCGAACGGCGCCGACGGCATCCACACGCGCGTCGCCAGCGCCAACTACTGGGGCCTGCACGGCGCGGACAGCCCGGAACTCTGGCTCTGCCTCTTCGGCGAAAAGGGCGAACAGCTCGCCGAATGGCGCGAGACGCTGCCCGTCGCGGGGGCGCCTTTCACCATCGACAGCGCTGAAGTGCGCGAACGCTTCGGCCTCGAGGACTTCACCGGCTCGCTTTTCATCCATGCGGTCCGCATCAAGGGCCACGACGTCGTCAAATACGCGCTCGACATGTATGGCGAGAACGGACTGGCGCTCTCCTGCAGCCACGACGCGAATGCCTGGCCGGCGGATTACTATGCCGGCATGCCGGCGGGCGACGCGGACGAGCGCGTGACGCTCTTCGTCCAGAATTCGCACCCGATGCCGATCCCGCCGCGCACGGTCGGCCTCAACATCATGGGGGCGCAGGACGTCTCATGGTACGAGGACGAAATCCCGCCCTTCGGCACGCGCGGCATTCCGGTGGAAAGCCTGCTGCCGCATGCGAAATGGCCGGACCAGATCGAAGTGGTGGCGGGGCGTTATTTCGTGCGCCCGCGCTACGAGGTGAAGCGCGACGGCGGCCAGCGCCGCATCGCCCATGCCAATGTCGAACGCACGGACCTGAAACCGAACCCCGAAATCGCCAGGCTCGAAAAGCACATGGGCAAGGGCTACATCATGCCCCTGCCGATCCTGCCGCGCGACAAGTTCGAAACCGTGATGCTGCCGACGCCGATGGCGCGCGACGAGCATGAAATGCCGCTTCGCGCGGAAATGATCGACGCGACGGGCAAGACCGTCGCCACGAAATATCTCGGCCGCATCCCACGCCGCGAAAGCGTCGAAGTCGATATCGAGGCATGGATGAAGGAGGAAGCGCTGAAGCTTCCCTCGGGCTACGGCCATGTCGAATTCCTCTACGATTTCCGCGAGGGCGGCGACGGCAACGGCTGGCTCCACGCGCTCGGCCGCTTCGAACAGAAATCGAGCGGCCACCGCGCCGAGACGATCTTCGGGGCGCATATCTACAACACCGCCGTCATCTACAAGGACGAACCGCAGAGCTACACCAACAAGCCGCCGGGGCTGACGACGCGGCTCTTCCTGCGCGTGGCGGGCCCCGCGCTCGAGAACGGCGCGCTCGACACGCTCTGCCACCTGATCTATCCAGCCTCGACGCCCTGGCACGAGAAAAGCTCGACCCTGCTCATCCTGCATGACGCGGAAGGCAAGCCGGTCGCGGAAACGAAAGTGGAAATCGCCTGCGGCGGCTCGCTCCACTGGCGCCTGTCGGAAATGTTCAGCCGCGAAGAACGCGAACGCATGGGCGGTGCAGGCTATGTCATCATTCGCGACACCACCTGCCGCCTCTTCGGCTTCCACGGCATGATCAACGGCGACAAGAGCTTCTGCCTCGATCACATGTTCGGGTTCTGAGAGATAAAAAAGCCACCGCAATCGCTATGCGGTGGCTTTTGTCTTTCTACAGCCGGTCGAGCGTGATCGCGCCCGGATCGAACGCGGCCTTGCGCAACAGTTCCGCCGTATAGCTCGCCGCCGCGTCGCCCGCCGCCTCCTGCGCTTTCATCAACCCGTAAAGCGACCATGCATTGTTGGGGTGACGGACCAGCGCGGCCCGGAACCGTGCGACCGCCGCATCCGCATCGCCCGCTTCGAGCAACACCGCGGCGAGCGTCTGCTCGACCGGATAGTACCAGTAAGGTGGCTCCGAATAGATGAGACCGTCCTGAAGGACGAGGGCCTGTTCGAGCTTCGCGCGTGCGGCGTCGAGCTTGCCCTCGCGCTGATCGATGCGGGCGCGCAGCACCGTTTCGGAGAGAAGCAGGATATCCCCCGCCGGCACATTCGTAGCGGCGAGCGGCGTCAGGGCCTCGTCGCCCCGAAGCGCGGCGATGGCGTCGGCCTCGGCCCGCGCCGCCGCGAGATCGCCCGCGCGCGCGGCCGCCACGCCCTGCACGTATCGCCATATTCCCTTGACGAAAGGAAGGCCGTCCGGCGGCTCGGGCATGTTGGCGATGTCGTCCGCCGTTCCGAATTCGAGATAGGCATAGTAAGGCGCCACCTTGACCGGCTGGACGATGGCGGCGGATGTCACGGCGTCGAAGGGAATGAGCCCGTCGAGTTTCCGTGCATAGTCGAGCGCCGTCTTCGCATCGCCCGCCATCTGCGCCGAGACCAGAACGAAATGGACGTTGTGCGGGTAATAGCCGTAGCGATAGATGGGCGACCCTTCCGTTTTCGCCAGATAGGCTTCGTCCACCGCGACCGCGCGCACATTCGTCTCGAGCGAGTCGAGATAGCGGCCGACGCGGAAATAGATGTGCCCCGGCATATGGACGAGATGGCCGGCACCGGGCATCAAATCGGCAAGACGGCCCGCGCCTTTCTCCGCACGCTCCGGCATCGCGGAGGCTTCCATCAGATGAATCTGGAGATGGATGGCACCCGCATGGTTCGGGTTCGCGGCGAGAACCCTCTCCACGGCCTTGATCGCGCCGGCAATATGCGGCCTCGGCGTCCGCTGATCCCGCTCCCAGTAATTCCACGGCGAAAGATCCATCTGTGCCTCGGCGTAAAGGACCGCGATGTCCTGATCGCCGGGATAGCGCGTGTGGATTTTCTCCATCGCCTCGGCATAACGCTTGTCGAGTTCCGCGCGCGCCATCTCTCCGTCCGCCACGTAGCGCAGCGCCAGCGCCTCGATCAGCGCCCGCTCTTTCGCGGATGCGTTGCCTGCAAGCGCCACAGCCTTGCCGATCGCGATGAGCGCCGGATCTTCCTCACCCGCATCCATCGGTGCATTGATGTTGGGCCCGCGCGCCTTCGCTTCGCCCCAGTAGCACATGGCGCAACCGGGATCGATCCGCTGCGCCTCCTGAAAGGCACGGATCGCTTCCCAGTGATTGAAGCCGTAGAGCAGCGCAAAGCCCTGGTCGAAATAGACCTGCGCCTCGTCGCTCGCTGTCGTGATCCGAACCGTGCGGTCGCCGAGGCCGGGCCAGAGCGGCAGCTTCTCGTCGGCGGCGTTCGTCGCGGCTTGCGCCGAGGCCGCCAATGCGAGCTGAAAAGAGGGTTTGAAGAAGGCCGCACGCTCCCTGCCGCCGCGCCCGCACTGGTTCTGCGCGACCAGCCGCGGATCGAGCAGTATTTCAAGTTCGGCTTGCGAGGGCTTCGCCTCCTGCGGCGGAACGCTCGCGAACAAGGCGGCGCCTGCAACGGCTGAAGCGCCGATGGCGAGCAGGAACGGCGATCTGGCCATGGTGATTCCCCTTTTTGTCCGGATGATGCGCGCCGGAACCTACTCAAGGCCGATCAAGCGTACAAAAGCAAACGGGAGGAAACGGCGGAACGGTCAAATGAAAAGGTGTCCCGGTCAAAGCCGGGGCAGCGGCGTGCGGCGGCAGGCCAAAAAGAGTCTTCACCCATCTGGCGGCCGCATCCGAATCTCCCCTGAATCCCGCAGGTTCCCGGAACCGCCACACCCCATTTTATTACCCAGATATTTTGTCGCAGTGCAGCAAATTTCCTTGAATATGCTTTAGAATGCGTCTAAATAGCTGGAAACACTCAAGACTAACCCATTCAGTTCAAAGGAGTTTCCGTAAATGGCCGTTCTCGTAGGCAAACAGGCCCCCGATTTCACCGCCGCCGCCGTCCTGCCGGATGGCGAGATCGTCGAGGACTTCAATCTCCGCTCATACCTCAACGGCTCTTACGGGCTGGTGTTCTTCTACCCGCTCGACTTCACCTTCGTCTGCCCCTCGGAAATCCTCGCTTACTCCAACCGCGTGCCGAAATTCGAGGCGATGAACGTGAAGGTGATCGCGGTCAGCGTCGACAGCCAGTTCACGCATGCCGCCTGGCGCAACACCGCCCCGAACGACGGCGGACTCGGCCCGGTCAAGTTCCCGATGGTGGCCGACATGACCAAGCAGATCGCGCGCGACTATGACGTGCTGATCGAAAAGGACGGCGTGGCACTGCGCGGCACCTTCCTGATCGACCGCGCGGGCGTCGTCCGCCACCAGCTCGTCAACGACCTGCCGCTCGGCCGCAATGCCGACGAGGCGCTGCGCATGGTCGACGCGCTGCAGTTCCACGAAGAGCACGGCGAAGTCTGCCCGGCTGGCTGGCAGAAGGGCCAGGAAGGCATGAAGGCGGACGCCGCCGGCGTCGCCAAATATCTGGGCGTGCACGCAGAGGCACTCTAAACCGCCTTTTGGCGGGCCCTCCCGGTCCCTATATAGTGGACCGGAGGGCCCGCCGCCCTACCCGCCCGAAGCGCAAGCCGAACGGAAGCATCATGTCGGAAAAGAAACACTCGAAAGTCCTCATCGTCGGCGGCGGCGCCGCCGGCTACACGGCTGCGATCTACGCCGCGCGCGCCATGCTGCAGCCGGTGCTCGTGCAGGGCATCCAGCCGGGCGGCCAGCTCACCATCACGACCGAAGTCGAAAACTATCCGGGCTTCGCCGAGGCCGTTCAGGGCCCCTGGCTGATGGAGCAGATGGAGGCGCAGGCGCGCCACATGGGCACCGAGATGGTGGCCGACACGATCGTCTCCGCCGACCTTTCGAAGCACCCCTTCGAACTCAAGGGCGACAGCGGCACGCTTTACACCGCCGACGCACTCATCATCGCGACGGGCGCGCAGGCGAAGTGGCTCGGCATTCCCTCTGAGGAAAAATTCCAGGGCTTCGGCGTCTCGGCCTGCGCCACCTGCGACGGCTTCTTCTATCGCGGCAAGGAAGTGCTGGTCGTCGGCGGCGGCAATTCCGCCGTCGAGGAAGCGCTCTTCCTCACCAATTTCGCCACCAAGGTGACGGTGATCCATCGCCGCGACACGTTCCGCGCCGAAAAGGTCATGCAGGAGCGCCTCTTCAATCATCCGAAGATCGAAGTGATCTGGGATTCGGCGATCGACGAAATCCTCGGCACCGAAAACCCGCCCGGCGTCACCGGCGCGCGCATCCGCAACGTGAAGACGGGCGAGACGCGCGAGTTGAAGGCCGACGGCGTCTTCATGGCGATCGGCCACTCGCCGGCGACCGAACTCTTCAAGGACCAGTTGAAGACCAAGACCGGCGGCTATCTCGTGACCGCGCCGGATTCGACCGCGACCAGCATCCCCGGCGTCTTCGCGGCGGGCGACGTGACGGACGACATCTACCGCCAGGCCGTCACGGCGGCGGGCATGGGCTGCATGGCCGCCCTCGAAACGGAACGCTGGCTCGCTGGCCAGGAGGCGGAGAAAGCCGGCAAGGGCCCCGGCCCCCTCGAGCGCTCGCGCGAGGCCGCGACGGCCTGACCGGCAAAGTAGCGCCGAAACACGCCGCCCGGAGCCCGCTCCGGGCGGTTTTTTTGTCCCTTCCACACGCCGGCGACGGCCGATAGTCTCTCCACGGACAAACGAATCGTAGCGGGGGGACAGGAATGGCGACGGATATTGCGTGGCCGCAAAAGACGCGCGAGCTGCACAGCAATCATTTCGAATCGACCGTGTGGAACGACTTCAGGTTTCGCGACGGCGATATCGTGATCTCGACCTATGGCAAGGCGGGCACCACATGGACGCAGCAGATTGTCGGTCAACTGATCTTCAACGGCGCCGAGGATGTGCCGGTGAACGAACTCTCGCACTGGCTCGACCTGCGCGTGCCGCCGGCAGAGGTGAAGCTTGAAGCGCTCGAAGCGCAGACCCACCGCCGTTTCGTGAAGACGCATTTGCCGGTCGACGCCCTCGTCTACTCGCCGAAGGCGAAATACATTTATATCGGCCGCGACGGACGCGACGTTCTCTGGTCCATGTACAACCACCACGCCAATGCAAACGACGCCTTCTACGAGGCGTTGAACGAAACGCCCGGCCTCGTCGGCGAAAAGATCGGCCGCGTCACCAGCGACGTCCGCACCTATTTCAACGACTGGGTCGCGCGCGACGGTTATCCCTTCTGGTCTTTCTGGGAGAATGTTTCGAGCTGGTGGGCCATCCGCCACCTCCCGAACATCCATTTCATGCATTTCGACGCGATGAAACACGACATGGAAGGCGAGATCCGCCGCCTCGCGGCGTTTCTGGACATCGAGGTTGACGAAGCGCGCTGGCCGGCGATCGTCGAACATTGCACCTTCGACTATATGAAGAAACACGCGGACAAGAGCGCACCGCTTGGCGGCCTGCTCTGGGAAGGCGGCGCCACGACCTTCATCAACAAGGGCACGAACGGGCGCTGGCGGGATGTGTTGAGCGCCGG
>NZ_JAUYUS010000062.1 GCF_030694575.1 Parvibaculum sp. | reverse complement strand
GTATCGACCAGCACGCCGTCGCAATCGAAAATCACAAGGGAGGGAGAAAAGGAAAACGCCATGCCGCGGAACATATCCGCGAACATGGCGCTTTCGGCATCAAATTTGATGACGGACGGTTACAGCCTATTCGAGCAGGCTGCGCAGCATCCAGGCGTTCTTCTCGCTCGCCTGCATCCGCTGGACCATCAGGTCGGCGGTCACTTCGTCGTCGGCCTCGTCGGCCACCTTGAAGAGATCGCGCGCGGTCTTCACGACCTGCTCATGACCCTTCACCAGGTTCTTCACCATCTGGTCGGCGCTCGGCACGCTGTTGTCTTCATGGAGCGAGGTGAGCTTGCCGAATTCGCCATAGGTGCCGGGGGCATAGGCGCCAAGCGCGCGGATGCGCTCCGCAATCTCGTCGGTCGCCGCCCAGAGTTCCCGGTACTGCTCCTCGAACATGAGATGGAGAGAGCGGAACTGCGGACCCGTCACGTTCCAGTGGTAGTTGTGTGTCTTCAGATATAGCGTGTAGGTGTCCGCGAGCACGCGCGACAACCCTTCGGCTATATCGCTCCTGTCGTTCGCTGCGATGCCTGTATCTACTTTCACGTCGCACCTCCTTGGTTCATGGGCCTGATTTTATATAGTGTGCTACAAGCCCGGTACAAGGTAGTTTGTAACAATTCTAAAGTAAATGAGGTGCGGTCCGGTTATACGGGCCGCTGTGCCGAAACGAGACCGGCATCACCGCCACGGAGGCAGGAATGGAAGTCAACATTACATTTCTCGACCGCGAACCGATTGAACTGAACCGCCGCCAGCTCGTGAAGGGCCTTGCCGCCGGCTATATCGTCGCCCTATCGGGATGCGTCGATAATCCGGCATTGGGACGGCAGCAATTGCTGCTCGTTTCCGAAGCGCAGATGACCGAGCTTTCCGCCTCCGCATGGTCTCAAATCCGTCAGCAGCAGAAAGTTTCCACAAACAAGACGCTGAACAATCGTCTGAAGACGGTCGGCCCGCGCATCGTGAACGCCGCCGGTCTGCAGAACCAGCCTTGGGAATACACCGTCTTCCAGGGCAACGAGGCCAACGCCTTCGTGCTGCCGGGCGGCAAGGTCGGTTTCTATGAAGGCATCTTCAAGCGGATGGAAAACGACGATCAGCTTGCCACCGTCATGGGCCACGAAACGGCGCATGTCGCCGCGCGCCATTCGGCTGAGCGTTACAGCCAGCAGATGGCGGCCGGCGTCGGCATGCAGGCCGCGCAGGTCGCGCTGCAGAGCGGCGATGTGAGCGGTGCCGGCACCATCGCCGCGGTGCTGGGCGCGGGCCTGCAATTCGGCGTGCTGCTTCCCTACTCCCGCACGCATGAGCTTGAGGCAGACCGCCTCGGCGTCGTCTACATGGCGAAGGCGGGCTACGACCCGCGCCAGTCGCTCCGCTTCTGGCAGAACATGACGGCCCAGCGGAACGGCTCGGCCCCGCCGCCCGAATTCATGTCGACGCACCCTTCCGATGTGACGCGCATATCGGCGCTGCAGACGCAACTCAGAAGCATGGGCTATCAGGTCTGAAACAAAAAAAGCCCCGCGCCTTCCAGCGCGGGGCTTTTCAATTATGGTTTCGCTCAGCGCAGGCTGGCGCAGAAACGCTGGATGCGCTCGCAGGCATCCGTCAGTTCTTCCGTGGACGTCGCATAGGAAATCCGGAAGAACGGCGACAGGCCGAACGCCGCGCCATGCACGACCGAAACGCCTTCGGCTTCGAGCAGCGCCAGCGCGAAGTCCTCG
>NZ_JAUYUS010000050.1 GCF_030694575.1 Parvibaculum sp. | reverse complement strand
AATCGAGAACGACGTCGTTCTCTATACGGTGCTCGTCGACATCGCCAATCCCGACGGCAAGCTGATGAAGGACATGACCACGCAGGTGTTCTTCCTTCTCGGCGAGGCGAAGGATGTCGTCATCGTGCCCGTGGGCGCGGTACGCGAGGGAGCGGACGGCAAGAGCTACGTGACCGTGATAACAAAAGACGGCACAACAAGCCGCCGCCAGGTGGAAGTGGGACTTACCAATCGCATCAGTGCGGAAATCAAAAACGGCCTCGACGAAGGCGAGACAGTGGTGACGGGTACCGAAACGAGCAGCAAGAGCAGCGACAGCGGCCCTCCGGACTTCTTCTGAGGATCGCGCCAACCATGCATTCCCCCACCCCCAAAAACACGGCGCCGCTGATCGAGCTTCACGACGTCTCCAAGGTCTACAAGACCGGAGAGACGGAAGTGCGAGCGCTGGACAGCGTGTCGCTGACGATAAGGCGCGGCGAGTTCGTCGCCATCATGGGACAATCGGGCTCCGGCAAATCGACGCTGATGAATATTCTCGGCTGCCTCGACCGGCCGACCCAAGGACATTACGAGGTCGCGGGAATGGACGTGGCCTCGCTCACCTCCGACGACCTGGCGGTGCTTCGGCGCGACACGTTCGGCTTCGTGTTCCAGCGCTACAACCTGCTTTCGGGCATGACGGCGGCGGAGAATGTGGAGCTGCCCGCGATCTATGCCGGCGCAACGCGGAGCGAACGGTCCGAACGCGCAAGGGCGCTGCTTGAGCGGTTGGGCATGGGCGGCCGCACGGCGCACAGGCCGACCGAGCTTTCAGGCGGCCAGCAGCAGCGCGTCTCCATCGCGCGGGCGCTGATGAACGGCGCGGATGTGATCCTCGCCGACGAACCGACCGGCGCGCTCGACACGCAGAGCGGCGCGGACGTTCTGAAGGTGCTGAAGGACCTCAACACCGAAGGGCACACCGTCATTCTCATCACGCACGATCCGGCTGTCGCCGACTATGCGAACCGGACCATCCAGATCAGCGACGGGCGCGTCGTCTCCGACACCGGCACGAAGGCAACGGCGAGCGTTGCCGCCTCCGATGAGGGCCCGACCCGCCGCAACACTCTCGCGCTCCAGGCGGAAATCACCGAAGCGGTGAAAATGGCGTTTCGCTCGCTGCGCACGAACATATTCCGCACGGCGCTGACGCTGCTCGGCGTGGTGATCGGCGTGGCGGCGGTTGTCGTCATGCTCGCGATCGGCGACGGCAGCAAGGCAAACATCATGAGTTCCATGCAGAGCATGGGCACGAACCTGCTGGTGGTGCGGCCCGGCGCGCCCGGCGTGCGCTCGACCGGCGACATCGCGACACTGGTTGCCTCCGACGCCGAAGCCATTCTCGACGTCGCGAACGTCGCCGCCGTAATCCCTTCGCGGAGCACCTCGACAACACTGCGCTACGGCAATGTCGACTATCGCACGCAGGCCGAAGGTACATGGCCGTCGCTGACGACGGTGCGCGACTGGAGCGTGGCGCAAGGCGGCTTCTTCACGGAAAGCGACCTCAACGGCTATGCGCCCGTCATCGTGCTCGGGCAGACGGTCGTGAACGCGCTTTTTCCGGATGGCAGCAACCCGGTCGGGAAATACGTTCTCGTCGGCAATATTCCCTTCGAGGTCGTCGGCACGATGGAAGCGAAGGGCGCGGCCGCTTTCGGGCGCGACCAGGACGACGTGGCCTTCGTGCCGCTGACGACCGGCTTCATGCGGCTTTTCGGACGGCAGTTCACGGACTCGATCACCGTGAAGGTGACGGACTCCGACCGCGTGGACGAGACGGAAGACGCGATCCACACGCTGCTCCTCGCGCGGCACCGGACGGAAGACTTCCAGATCCGCAACACCGCCTCGATGCTCGAAACGATGGAAAGCATGTCGAACACGATGACGATCCTGCTCGGGTCGGTCGCGGCGATCTCGCTCCTCGTCGGCGGCATCGGCGTGATGAACATCATGCTTGTGAACGTGACCGAGCGGACGCGCGAAATCGGCCTGCGCATGGCGACGGGCGCGCGGATGAGCAATATCCTCGTACAGTTCAATACCGAGGCGCTGGTCGTTTGCGGCGTGGGCGGCCTCATTGGCGTGGTGCTCGGTATCGCGACCGCGTTCGCGCTTTCCGGTTTCGGGCTCAACATCGTGATCAACCCCATGCCTTCGGCGCTCGCCTTCACCTGCGCGTTTCTGACCGGGCTCGTGTTCGGCTATCTGCCCGCACGCAAGGCGGCGCGGCTCGACCCTGTGGTCGCGCTGTCATCGGAGTGAGGAGCAGTGTCATGAAAGAAGCAATGAGCAACGCGCAGAGGCCCATGGATCCCGGCTTTCGCCGGGATGACAGATTTATTTTCGATCGGCTCCGCCGCGTTGTCCTGCCCTTGCTGGCCGCAACTGCCCTCGCCGCCTGCACGATGGCGCCGGACTATGAGCGGCCGGTTGTCGATGCGCCGCAGAGCTATGCTTCGGCGCAGCAGCAGGACGGCATGGACGTCGCCGCGGAGACGCAATGGTGGACGGCCTTCGGCGATCCGGAGCTGACGCTGCTGATGCAGACGGCGCTGGCGCGGAACCTCGACATCGAACAAGCGCTGGCGCGCGTCGAGCAGGCACGCGGCGCGGCGCGTTCGGCGGGCGCGAGCCTGCTGCCGCAGGTGGACGGGAGCGGCAGCGCGGCTCGCAGCGACACGCGCGGCGGATCGAGAAACAACAGCGCGAATCTCGGCCTTTCAGCGAACTATGCGGTCGATATCTGGGGCCGTTACCGCGACGAGGCGAGTTCGGCGGCGCTTTCGCTGGAAGCAACGCAATATGACAAGGAGAGCGCGGCGCTGATCGTGCAGTCGGAAGTGGCGACGACCTATTTCACGATCCTGACGCTGAAGGACCGGATCGCGATTGCCGAGGACTCGCTCAAAGCCGCGCGCGACACGCTCGACATCGTTGAGGCGCGCTACAAGGCGGGCAGCATTTCGGGCCTCGACCTTGCACAGCAGCGCAACACGGTAGCGACCATCGAGGCAACGCTTCCCTCGCTTCGCGCGGAACTCGCGGCGAACGAGAACGCGCTCGCGATCCTCGTTGCGACGACACCGGGGCGCTTCAGCGTGGAGGGAGAGACGCTCGACAAGGTGGTGTTGCCGGCTATCGCGGCGGGACAGCCTTCGGCGCTGCTCGAACGGCGGCCCGACATCAAGAGTGTGGAGGCTTCGCTGAAAGCCGCCAATGCCGATATCGGCGCGGCGCGGGCGGCGTTCTTTCCGAGCCTCGACCTGTCGGCCTCGCTGACGCGGAGCTTCGCCACGGCAAGCGCGGCGGAGACGGTCAGCTCCATCGGCGCCTCGCTGCTGGCGCCGATCTTCTCGGGCGGCACGCTTGAAGGAAACCTGCAATCGGTGAAGGGACGGCAAGCCGAACTTGCCGCGAACTACAAACTCACCGTGCTCACCTCGTTCTCGGAAGTCGAGAATGCCCTCACGACCGTGGAGACGACGGCGGCGCGCGAGAGCTCGCTCAACATCGCGGCGGAGGAAGCGGGCAAGGCCTATGAACTTTCGCTGGCGCGCTACCGCGCGGGTGCGAGCGATCTTCTCTCGGTGCTGGACGCGCAGCGAAGCTGGCTTTCGGCGCGGGACAGCGCGGCGACGGCGCGGCTCGACCGCTATGGCTCGGCGGTCGACCTGTTCGTGGCGCTGGGCGGCGGCTGGCGGAGCTGACGGTTCACATCTTCACAACCTGTTGTTCAAAGCCGGGCCCCGGCGCGCTTTCGCCGGCCACCAAAGGCCGCTAGGCTCCCCTCCACGAAAATTCATTCAAAAGACGTGGAGGAAGCGATGTCGAACCTGAGTTCGAAGGAAATCCGGCTGAAGGCGCGGCCCGTGGGCATGCCGAAGGACAGCGATTTCGAAGTGGCGAGCGCCGACGTAAAGCAGCCGGGCAATGGCGAAGTGCTGGTGCGGAACATATGGATGTCGGTGGACCCCTATATGCGCGGACGCATGATGGACCGCGAAAGCTATGTGCCGCCATTCCAGATCGGCAAGCCGCTGGAAGGCGGCGCCATCGGACAGGTCGTCGAATCCAAAAGCGACAAGCTGAAGGTGGGCACCTATGTGAACCACATGTGGGGCTGGCGCGAATATGCGACGGGCCCGGCGGAAGGCTTCACGCCGGTCGATCCCGCGCTCGGACCCATCGAGGCGTTTCTCGGCACGCTCGGCATGCCGGGCATGACGGCCTGGGCGGGGCTCTTCAAGGTGGCGAACCTGAAGGACGGCGAGACGGTGTTCGTTTCGGCGGCTTCGGGCGCCGTCGGTTCGGTCGTCTGCCAGCTTGCCAAGGCGCATGGTTGCTATGTGGTCGGCTCGGCCGGATCGGACGAGAAGTGCAAGTGGCTTGAGGAGGTCGCCGGCATCGACAAGGCGATCAACTACAAGACCTGCGGCGACCTGACGAAGGCGGTGGCCGATGCTTTCCCGAAAGGCATCGACGTCTATTTCGAAAATGTGGGCGGCAAGCACCTCGAAGCCGCGATCAACGCAATGCGGGTGAACGGGCGGGCGGCGCTGTGCGGCATGATCGAGCAGTACAACGATACCGAGCCGCGGCCGGGCCCGACGAACCTCATCCAGATCGTCGGCAAGAGCCTGCGCCTGCAGGGCTTCATCGTTTCCAACTATTTCCAGCACCTGCCGGAATTCTTCGCCGAGATGGGTCCGCTCATCAAAGGCGGCAAGATGAAGTGGGAAGAGACGGTGGAAGACGGCATCGAGAATGCCCCGAAGGCGTTCCTCAATCTCTTCAAGGGTGCGAATTTCGGCAAGATGCTGGTGAAGATCGGACCGGACAAGGCGGTCTGA
>NZ_JAUYUS010000049.1 GCF_030694575.1 Parvibaculum sp. | reverse complement strand
TCCCAATTCAGAATGCGCTGTCCGAACCGCGTCCCGGCATCGAGCCCTTCCGCCAGCACGCGGCAGACACGTGCCGTGAACGGCGAGCCCAGATGTTCGCAGGCCAATGCCTGGCGCAGGAAGTCGTTGCGGATGAGATCGGACATTCTCGTTTTACCTTCGACGTCATTGCGAGGAGCGAAGCGACGAAGCAATCCAGGGGCCGCATGTTCGGAGCTCGCCGCCCTGGATTGCTTCGCTTCGCTCGCAATGACGAAATAAAATCAATATACGGACTATCTCAAGCCGCCGCCTCGTCCTCCGGCCACTCGCCGACATAGCGCGACTGCGGACGGATGGGGCGCCCCACGCGCTCCTGCTCCATCACATGCGCCGTCCAGCCCGCGATGCGCGACATGGCGAAGACGCTCGTCACCGCTTCGCGCGGAATGCCCAGCGCCTCCAGCAGAACGGCGGTGTAATATTCCATGTTGGTGTCGATCCGGTTGCCGGGCTTCGCCTTGCGCAACGCCTTCAGCGCCGCCACCTCCACGTCGCGCGCGAAGAGCACGCGCTCATTGCCGTTGGTGAGGATCGTCACCGCGCGGTTGAAGACATCCGCCCTCGGGTCGCGCACGCGGTAGACGCGGTGGCCGAAGCCCATCAGCCTTTCGCCTTTCGCGATTTCCCGCGTCAGCCAGGGCTCGATATTCTCGCGCGTGCCGATGTCGTCCAGCATATCGAGCACGGGGCCCGGCGCGCCGCCATGGAGCGGGCCCTTCAGCGCACAGAGCGCGCCCACCACCGCCGAAATTGTCCCCGCCCTTGTCGATGCGATCACGCGCGCCGTGAAGGTCGAGGCGTTCATGCCGTGATCCGCCACCGTCACGAGATAGGCGTTCAGGGCTTCGACCTCCGCCGCGCTCGCCGCTTCGCCTCTCAGCATGCGGAGGAAATCTTCCGCGTGGCCCGATCTCGCGTCCGGCGCCACCGGGGATTTCTTTTCGCGCGTCCGGCAGAGCGCCGCGGTGAAAACCGCCGCCGCACCGAGGGCACGGATATGGGCGGGGATATCTCGCGCCGGCCCCTCCGCCGGCTCGTCGCTCAGCATCGACAGACCGGTCCGCAGACCCTCCGTGACAGTTTCATGACAGTTCAATGACAGAAGGCCGGGGACAAGCGCGAAGGCGGCCTCGCGGGCCCGTCCCAGGTCGCGCCGGACGGCCTCTTCCGAGGGGGCGTTTTCGAGCCCCGCCGCGCTCCAGAGCGCCGCCGCCGCGCCCTCGAAATCGTGAGCCTTTACAAGGTCTTCGACCTCATACCCGGCCACGATCAGCCGCCCCGCTTCGCCGTCCACATGGCTCAGCATGGTCTCCGCCGCGACCACATTATCGAGGCCGCTGGAGCTTGCCGCACGGGGCTCCGTGCTCAGGATCGTTCTCTCGGACATCGTCCATCTCCTTCTTCATGCCTGCCGAAAACTCAATCCGGTCAATGGCTTGACGGCGGTTTGCGGCGGCGTTGCCGCGCGGATCGCGGCTCACTGTCACAATTGAAGCTGGGGGAAGGTTGATTGTCAGTCAATCTTGATTAAGATAATCAATACATAAATCGGGAGCGGAAAATGGCGGAATTGCCCGAAAGCCTCTACCTCACCGCGCGCGAAGCTGCGGCCGAGCTCGGTATTTCGCTCGCCACCCTTTACGCCTATGTCAGCCGCGACATGATCCGCTCAGAACCGGTGCCGGACAGCCGCGCCAAGCGCTACCGCGCCGAGGATGTCAGGGCGTTGAAACGGCGGCGTTCCGCCGAAAAACCGGATGCGGCTGCGGGGTCCGGCACGCTCAGCTTCGGCCTGCCGGTGCTCGATTCCGCCATCACCCTCATTGCCGACGGCCGCCTCCACTACCGCGGGTCGGACGCCACCGCCCTCGCCAAAAGCTCGAATCTCGAGCAGGTAGCGGCACTTATCTGGGGGTGCCGCGACGTGCAGCCCTTCACCAGGGACGCCGTTCTGAAGCCGAGCGATCGTCTCAAGGGGCTGGCGGCGGAGCTGGCGCGCACCTCGCGCATCGAGCGGTGCCTGTCATTGCTACCATTAGCGGCGCTTGAGGATGCCGCCGTCTACAACATGACGGATCGCGGCCTCGCCACCACGGGCGCGCGCCTGCTGCGCTATGTCGCCGCCGTCATCGCCGGCGAGGCGCCAAGCGACAAGCCCGTCCACGAAGTTCTCACCCGCGCCCTCACGCAAGGCGAAAAGCCGGCCTCCGAGCTTATCCGCGCCGCACTCGTCCTCTCCGCCGATCACGAGCTCAACGCCTCCGCCTTCACCGTCCGTTGCGTCGCGGGCACGGGCGCCACGCTATATGCAGCAGTGCAGGCCGGCATCTGCGCGGCGCAAGGTCCGCGTCACGGCGGCTTGTCGGGCCGCGTCGAGAGCCTCCTGCTCGACATGTCGAACCGTCAGGATGTGGAAGATGCGGTGCTGCAGCGGCTGAAGGACAACGATCCCGTGCCGGGCTTCGGCCATCCCCTCTATCCGGACGGCGATCCGCGCGCGGCGGCGCTTCTTTCGATGGTCGCGGAGAAGTATGGCGACGACGCTAACTTCCTGCGCGCACAACGGATTTTCCGCGTCATGGAGGAAGCGGGCGGCCTCAAACCCAACATCGATTTCGCGATCGCGACCGTCGGCGCCGTGCTCCATCTGCCGCGCGGCGCGGGCCTCAGCATCTTTGTCCTCGGCCGCACCGCCGGCTGGATCGGCCACGCCATCGAGCAGTACCGCACCGGCCTGATGATCCGCCCCCGCGCGCGCTACACGGGCGAGGCGCCGCGCTGAGCCGCCCTCGAGCGCAAGGGCCTCTCCCAGACGATGCGGGAGGCCGGCAGCAGCGCATGGGCCCGCGTGCCGCGGCCTAACTCGCTCTCCAGCCACAACTTTCCGCCATGCGCCTCCACCATCGCCTTGGTGAGCGACAAGCCGAGGCCCGTGCCCGCGCGCGTCCGCGTGAAGGAATTCTCCACCTGCTCGAAGGGCTCCATCACCTTCTCCAGCATGTCGGGCGGAATGCCGATGCCGGTGTCCTCCACGGTGACTTTCAGGCCTTCCTCGCCGCACGCCTCGTCGGGACCGCACACGCAAACCGCGAGCGTGATGCACCCCTCCGGCGGGGTATATTTGATCGCGTTGGACAGAAGATTGATGAGAATCCGGCGGATATGCTGCTGATCGGCGTGAATGAACGGCAGGTCGTCCGCGATATCGACGCGCAGGCTGAGCCGTGCATCGGCGATCGATTGTCTCAGCATCCGCAGGATATCGACGCCGATATCGAGCGGATGGAACGTCGTTTCCCGCAGTTCCACATGGCCCGACTCGATCTTGGCCATGTCCAGCAACTCGTTGATCATGTTCAGCAAATGAAGCCCGCTGCGATGGATGTCTTCGACATACTCGCCATAGCGCGCGGGCTGCAGCTCACCGAATGTCCTGAGCCGCATGAGATCGGCAAAACCGATAATGGCATTGAGCGGCGTGCGAAGTTCATGGCTCATGCCCGCCAGAAACTGCGTCTTGCTCCGGCTCGCCGCCTCCGCGCGGTGGGTCTCCTCCTGCAAAGCGGCCGCGCGCGCCGTCGCCAGATCGGCCATCACCAGCATCAGCTTCGTCGTGTCGCCCATACCGCCGTAAAGGCCGCCTTCCGTCACAACAAAGGGGCGCAGCACCGGATTGCCGTAACTGTCCTGCGAGCGCACGTCGATCGTTTCACAGCTCATCCCGCCTTCCACCGTCACGAGGTCTCGCTGCATAAGCCGCGCGACCGGGGTTCGGCCATAAAGTTCGGGACCGAAAGGGCGGGCATAATTCTGCAGGAAATCCTGCCTGCCGATCAGACCGATGGGCTGCCCGTTCCGGGTGACCGGAATGTTCTGCGTTTCGGGCTCCGCCAGGAGGCGGTCGAACACCGCAGCGCAACTGGTCTGTTGCGATATGGGCGGCACAAGTGTCGCGAGATCGCGTGCTTTAGGTGGCGTCATTGAGGCACCGGAACTGATTACAAACCGAGACAGCGGATGCACTTAACCGGGCACCCGCTTAATAGACCCTGAAAAGCCTTGCTCAGCCGCGCAAAGTTCACGGAAACGTCACGAAAGCGGGGCGCGGGCCAGCGCGTGTTATAATTCTGAAAAACAATATCGGAGGCGGGCATGAGCAGCGGCAGACAGGCAATCGTCGCAGGCGGGACGGGACTCATCGGCGGTTTCCTGCTCCGTCATCTGGTAGCGGATCCTCGTTATGCGCGCGTCGTCGCTCTCACGCGGCGCCCGCTTGACGACATCGCCTCGCCGAAGCTCGAAAACCTCGTCACGGATTTCGATGCGCTGGAACAATCCCTTGCGAACAAGGACTTGACGGTCGACGACGCCTATTGCGCGCTCGGCACCACCATCAAGATCGCAGGCAGCCAGGCGGCCTTCCGCAAAGTCGACCACGACTACATCCTCGCCTTCGCCAAAGCCGCGAAGGCGCGCGGCGCGAAACGTTTTCTGCTCGTCTCTGCCATCGGCGCGGATGCGAAGTCGCAAATCTTCTATTCGCGCGTGAAAGGCGAGACTGAACAGGCAATTGACGCGCTCGGCTTTGATGCGCTGCACGTCTTCCGCCCCGGCATGCTCATCGGCTCGCGCGCAGAAAAGCGTCCCGTCGAGGAGATCGGCGCGGTCGTCGCTCCGTTCTTCAACGCGCTCATGCTCGGCCCCGCCCGGCCCTATCGCTCGATTCCCGCGGAGACCGTGGCCGCCGCGATGGTCGCCGCCGCGTGGAACGATATCCCCGGCCGCCAGATTCACACCTACGATGAAATGGAACGTCTCGCGGGGGTTTAATTTCGCTCCGTTGTGATAGAGTTCCAAAAATGAATGCACTCGGGGAGGAGACCGCAATGGCGGTTGGCGGCCAGTTTTTCGAAGAATCCCCGTTTAACGGCCCGCGCCCATGAACGAGGCGACTCCCTTTCCGCCGGAACCGGGCGCTGCCCTTGCCGCGCGCCAGCGCCGTCTGAGGCTTTACCTCGGCGGGCAGGCGAGCTGGTTCATCAGCCTCGGCATCCAGTTCGTGATCTTTCCGTTTCTGGTGACGCAGGTACTGCACGAGCCGGCCGTGCGCGTCGGCATCGCGCAGATGTCGCTGATGGCGCCGGCGCTGCTTTTCATGCTGCTTGGCGGCACCGTCGCCGATCACAGCGACGCGCGGCGCATCCTCATCCGCGTGCATCTCTTCGCGGCCGTGCCGCCGCTCGTTCTCGCTACGGTTTTCCTGACGGGGCACCTGACCTACGCAACCCTGATCGTTTATGCGCTGGCGATGGGCACGCTGGGCGCCTTCGCGATACCGGCGCGCGACAGCGCGCTGACCCGCGTCGCGGAAACGAATATCCAGCAGGCGGTGACGCTTGCGATGGGCATGCAGATGGGGTCGCAACTCGTCGGCATGCTGTTCGCCGCACTCGCAGCCATTACCGGCACACCCGCGCTGCTGTTCTTTCAGGCCGCGATCATGCTCGCCGGTTTCTGGGCGGCGCTGAAACTCGAGCCGCTACCACCGAGAAATCACGCCGCCACCATGGGCCGTTTCGCGCAGATCGTGGACGGACTGAAATCGGCGGCGGAAACGCCGATCGTGGCCACGGTCATCGCGCTCAATTTTGCGGTGGGCCTGTTCTATGTCGGCAGTTTTCTGGTCGTCTTGCCGCTGATGATCCGCGACATCTATCAGAGTACGCCGAGCGAATTCACGCTGAGGTTCGCTCTCATCAACATCTGCTTCTGGGGCGGCACGATCGTCGTCAACCTCGCGCTTCTGCGCATCGGCCATGTCGGTCATCGCGGGCGGATGATGATGGCGTCGCTCTCATGCGGCCTCGTCATTCTTGCCGTATTTCATTTCGCCATGCCGTTCTGGCTTCTCTGCCTTCTGGTTTTCCTCTGGGGCATGGGCGCCGGTACGACAATGACGATGGGGCGCACCATCGTTCAGGTGGCCGCATCCGACAGTCACCGCGCGCGCGTCCTCGCCGCCTACCAACTCGGCTTTTCGGGCGGCGCGCCGGTGGGCGCCCTGATAATGGGATTGCTCGTCGGCTGGCTCGGCATTTTCGATGCCGTGCTGGTACCCGCGACGATCATGATCGGAATACTGGCGTTGCTCTACTTCTTCTCGCCGATCTGGAGCTACAGGGCGGCGGCGGACTGACGCCGAGGCGTCAGTCCATATCCGTTCAGCTCGCCAGACGTTCCGGTTCGCGCTGCAGCTTGCCGCTCGCACCGCGTGCGGGATTGGAGAACTCCATCACACCATCCTCGATCTTGCCCAGCCGCAGGCTGACGATGTCGAGCGCATAATTCTGGTAGAGCTTCCACGGTTTCTTCGAGCCCTGCTTCGGGAACTTGTCGAGCGAGCGCTGGACATAGCCCGAGGAGAAGTCGAGCCAGGGCTCTTCCTGAACCGTGGGATCGTTCTGCACCGGCGTCGCCTGCCGCATGCCGGTCGCGTCCATGTGGTTGATCAGGCGGCAGACATACTCGCAGGTGAGGTCGCATTTCAGCGTCCATGAGGCGTTCGTGTAGCCGAAGGCCGATGCGAGATTGGGCACGCCGCTGTACATCATGCCCTTGTAGCTCATGGTCTTCGAGAACTCGACCGGCTTGCCGTCGACGTCGATCTCGAGACCGCCCAATACCTTCAGGTTGAGGCCCGTGGCCGTCACGATGATGTCGGCCTCAAGCTCCTGGCCGGATTTGAGCTTGATGCCCTTTTCCGTGAAGGTTTCGATGTGGTCAGTGACGACGGAAGCCGATCCGTTCTTGATCGCGTCGAACAGGTCGCCGTTCGGCACGAGGCAGAGGCGCTGGTCCCACGGATTATAATTCGGCGTGAAATGCGTCATGATGTCGAAATCGGGACCAAGCTGCTCGCGCACGCCGCGCATGATCATCCGTTTCGCGCGGTCCGGATTCTTGCGGCACATGTTGAAGAAGAACATGCCGAGCAGCACGTTCTTCCAGCGCGTGATGCCGTAAGCCACCTTTGCCGGCAAATTGCGGCGGAGCCAGTTCGCGATGCCGTCTTCGGCCGGCCGCGACACCACATAGGTCGGCGAGCGCTGCAGCATGGTTACGTGCGCGGCCTTCTTCGCCATTTCCGGCACGAGCGTCACCGCCGTCGCGCCGCTACCGATCACCACCACGCGCTTGCCGGAATAGTCGATGTCTTCCGTCCACTTCTGCGGATGGACGACGCGGCCATGGAAGCGGTCCGCGCCGGGGAAGTCGGGGGTGTAGCCTGCTTCGTAGTCGTAGTAGCCGCTGCACATGAACAGGAAATTGCAGGTGAAGCGCACGGTTTCCTTCTGCGGTCCCCTCTGCGCCTCGACGGTCCAGACGGCATCATCCGTCGACCATGAGGCATGCTTCACGAAATGACCGAAGCGGATGTGACGGTCGATACCGTTTTCGCGCGCCGTCTCCTTCACATAGCTCAGGATGTTGGGACCGTCCGCGATGGCCTTAGCTTCCGTCCAGGGTTTGAACGAATAGCCCAGCGTGTACATGTCCGAGTCCGAGCGGATGCCGGGGTACCGGAAAAGATCCCAGGTGCCGCCCATGCTCTCGCGCCCCTCGAGGAGCACGTAGCTTTTGCCGGGACAGTTCTGCTGAAGGTGGTAGGCCGCACCGACGCCGGACAGGCCCGCACCGACGATCACCATATCGAAATGTTCAAGGGTCATGGAACCGCTCAACTCCCGCTTTACGTAGGGCCACACTGGCCTCTTGGCGCTATTCTGTAACCTCTCGCGCCGCAAAATGCACTCCGTATTCTACGCACACGGGATATCGCGGGCTCCGCCTTACTTTCAGACGCCCTGCGGGCCCTCTCCATAGTAAGGTTCCCGAACAAAAATGGCTGTCGGGGATTCGCATATGACACCGCCCGCGCGGGACCACAGGGCCGACCACCGCTGGTATATGGCCGGTTTGTGGGGGTATTTTCTGGCGGGCGGCATTCAGGGGGTGCTGTTTCCGTGGATCATTGCGTTCGTTCTGCATGAAAGCTCCGACCGCGTCGGCATTGCGCAGATGTTCTCCATGCTCCCGATGCTGCTGCTCGGATTGTTCGGTGGGGCGGCGGCGGACAGGACGGAGTTGCGCGGCCATCTGATGCGGCTGCAGGCCATCGCCACGATACCGCCGCTGGTGCTCGCGGTGCTGATGTACAAAGGCATCGTCAACTACGAAATCATGATCCTCTATGTGCTCGCGCTGTCGTCGCTCGGCGGCTACATCATGCCCGCGCGCGACTCCATGCTGTCGCGCGTTGCGATGCAGAGTCTTGGCGGCAACATACAGCGCGCGGTTGCGCTCGCCATGAGCGGACAGTTTCTCGGGCAGGTCGGCGGCTACCTGCTCGGCAGTCCGGCCGAATATGTCGGCGCATGGCCGCTGCTCATCTTGCAGAGTTCGCTGCTCGCCTTTGCCGCCTTCACGACGTCGCGCCTTGCCCCTTCGCCGCCTTCGCCACGCGAAAGCCAGCGCCGGGCGCCCTTCCGCGACGTGAAGGAAGGATTGCTGGCCGTGTGGCAGCACGATCGCATCCGGCCCGTGCTGCTGTTGATGTTCTTCTCCGGCATTCTTTTCATGGGCGTCTTCATGGTGCTCTTCCCGATCCTCATTCGCGACGTCTATCACGGCAGTTCGCGCGAGATCGGTTTCGTGTTCATGTCGTTCTTCGGAGGCATCGGCATTTCGTCTTTCCTGTTGTCGCGGCTGCGTCCGATCAGACGGCAGGGACGCGCGATCATGCTTGCCATGTGCACCGGTTCGTTCGTGATGGTGCTCGTCCATTTCGAACCGCCGATATGGGGCGTTTTCCTGCTGGCGCATGGATGGGGACTGGCCGCCGGCATTTCGATGAGCCAATCGCGGGCGATCGTGCAGGAATGCGCGTCGGAGACGATGCGGGCACGGATGCTGGCGGGGTTCAATCTCGGCACGATGGGCGGCGGGCCGATCGGTGCGGTATTTATAGGCTATCTCATCAAGTGGGTCGGGCCGCTCAACGCGGTGCTTGTGCCATGCGGAGCAATGATATTCCTGTGGCTTGCGATCTATGCGCTGACGCCACTCTGGAGGATGGAAGCGCCAAGATAATTTCAATCCCTGTACGGATCATGTCCCCTCTCCAAAAGCGGGGATTACTTATTTTCCGGGGATAAGGGCGCCGACTGTCATCGTACTGTCATGAAACTGTCATGACCGGAAAACGGGCTTGCCGGAGGCCGGCATGGCGACGCCGCCCCGGGGGACTTATCCCCGGAGCGGCGCATGGCAAGTTCGTAAAGTTATCCCCTATTCGTATTTCCGTTCTTCCCACCACGGGAAGAAGGAGGGCATATCTTTCGAGACGGTGCAGGGATAAGTCGCGGGACGCTTCTCGAGGAAGGACATGACGCCCTCCTTCGCATCCGCGCTCGCGCCGCGCGCGTAGATGGCGCGGCTGTCGATCTTGTGGGCTTCCATCGGATGGTCGGCACCGAGCATGCGCCAGAGCATCTGGCGGGTGAGGGCGACGGAGACCTGGGCGGTGTTGTCGACGATTTCCCTCGCGAGTTCACGGGCGGCGGGGAGGAGGTCTTCGGGTTTGTGGAGCGAACGGACGAGGCCGCCTTTCAATGCTTCCTCGGCGCCGAAGACGCGGCCTGAGTAGGTCCACTCCAAAGCCTGGCTGATGCCGACGACGCGGGGCAAGAAGTAG
>NZ_JAUYUS010000041.1 GCF_030694575.1 Parvibaculum sp. | reverse complement strand
GGATCGGTGACTGGTCGAGAACGCTCAATGTGACCATGGGGCTCCGGCTTTCCTGGGCTGCGGTTCCGTCCGATATGTGGCCTCGTCCCTTACTTTTCGAGAGGCCTCTTCTTCACGCGCTTCACGATGCCCGAAAAGTTGAGCAGGATGCGCTCCGCCTCGCCCTGGCCGGTAAAAACCTGGCCGCGCAGGAACACCATGCTGCCGGTATTCCGCACGATTTCACCCCGCGATTCGATGAACTCGCCGGCGCCCGCCGCCGCCGTGAACTCGCCCGTCAGCGACACCGTCACGGATGGGCCTTGCAGCACGTCCCGGCCGATGGCGAAGAGCGAATAATCCGCGAAGCTCATCAGCATGCCGCCGTGGAGGAACCCGCCGCCGTTGCAGTGAAAGGCCTTCGCCTCGAAGGCGCAGGTAACGTGCCCGTCCTCATGCTGGCGGAAAAAGAAAGGCCCGGCATGATCCTCGAAGGGGTCGTGACCGGTCCAGCTCTGGTAGCCGGCAAGCCGGCCGCTCAAACTCGTATTCATGTGCGGAACCTGTTGTGTCGATGGCGGTTGCCGAGCTTTTAGCAGGAAGCCGCCATGTCCCAAAGCCCCTCCCGGCCGGCGTGGAGCTTAAGCTATTGGTTATCTTGACGAGGCAGACTGCCCCGGTCGCCAGTTCCGCCGATAGACGGGTAATAGCGGATATGAACGCCGCCAAAAACAAAAATGGACGTGTCGAGGAGAGTGCGCGCCTGATCGCGATCGAGGAGCTGTCCGAGGCCCCGCTCGTGGAAATGGCGCAATACTGGGAAACGAAGCGGGCGGGGCGGAAGACGCCCCTGCGCAGCGACATGAACCCGGCAGATTTCGTGCGCCTGATGCCCCGGATTTTCATGCTTCGTGTCGGCCCCGACCCTCTGACCTTCACCTACAGCCTCATCGGCGACGACAATGTCCAGGCGCATGGCCGCAACTTCACCGGCTGGAACGTCCGCGACCTCGACAATATCTGGCCGGGCTACGGCACTTCCATGCACGATTTTTATGCACTGATCCTTCGGCGTGCAAAGCCGCAAGCGGCATGTGGAGAGATGAGCTTTGTCGATCGCGGTTTCTGCAGGTTCGAGGCGGTCTATCTGCCGCTCGCTGTAGCCGACGGAACCATCGGCCACATCATGGGCGCCGCCGTTTACAAGTTCGAGAAGAATACGGTCTGACGGCAATGGGCGGCGACATCGTCACAGGCCTCTTCGTTGTATGATTGCCGGGTGCCATTTGGGACGCGAACCATGACGGGCGGACCTCGGGTTATCGGGCGTTTCCGCAACGACAAAATTGAAAAACGCTTCAATTCCTAGTGATCCGATTCACACTACGTTAGGAAAATCGGCTCACTGTTGCTGCGGGTGGCGGCTGGCAGGCCGAGTGCGTACAGGGCGTGGGTGATGACGCAACTAGCGGAAAAATACCGGACGGATGAGTATGCCGACGTGATCGCCGAAGCCGATGCGCATGGCATCGACTTTCGGCGTCTGAAGGAACTTCAGGACCCGCTTTGCCGCGACATGCTGGCCTACTGGAACGAAGTGCGCGGCGACCGCGCGATGCCTCGTCCCGATGAGATCGACCCCGTGAAGTTCGCCCGTCACATGCCGAACCTCCTCATGGTTCAGGTGAACTGGGAGCCCTTCGATCTCACCTACCGGCTTCTCGGCGGCGATGTGGTGAACGCGCATGGCGCCAATTTTCGCGGCCGCCGCGTCATCGAAAGCACCTCCCACACCGGCCACTTCAACCAGGTCCTCTTCAATTTCTACAAATTCGTCGCCGAGGCCCGGCGCCCCTACGGCATTGCCGGCACAATGGAATATGTCGCCCGTGGCTTCGTGACGGTGGAGGGGGTCTACCTCCCGCTTTCGCTCGACGGTAACCGTACCGACCGTATCCTCGGCGCTGCTGTGTCCGAACCGCTGCCGCAGCGCTGAAGGCCGCGATTCGGCCTGTTTTGACCCCCGTCGGCCCTTGCCCTAAATTCCCGCTGCCTTTGAACTCAATGCGGGAAAACCCATGGCCCTCGACGCCGAAACACGCGACCAGCTCATCTCCTCCGTCCGCCGCTTTGTCGACGAGCG
>NZ_JAUYUS010000039.1 GCF_030694575.1 Parvibaculum sp. | reverse complement strand
GAACGAGGAAACGCGCGCCGTCATGGCCGTGCGGCTCGCGTCGCTCGTTCACGGCTGGTCCGGCGTCAGTCCCGGGCTTGTCGAGTTGCTTGCCGAAATGCTGAAGCGCGACATCCTGCCGGTGATCCCGGCCGAAGGCTCTGTGGGTGCGAGCGGCGACCTCACGCCTCTGAGCTATATCGCGGGCGCGCTTGCCGGCGAACGCATGGTCCGCTTCGGTGGACGCGAGATGCTGTCGGCGGATGCCTTTCGCGAGGAAGGTCTCGCGCCCATCGTGCTGCGCCCGAAGGAGGCGTTGGCGGTGATGAACGGCACGGCCGTCATGTCCGGCCTCGGCGCCATCGCGTTTTCAAAGGCCATCTATCTCGCCGCACTTTCGACGCGCCTCACGTCGCTCGCCTGCATGGGCCTGATGGGCAATCCGGCGCATTTCGACGCGCGGCTCCACAGCGCGAAGCCGCATCCCGGCCAGATGCGCGTCGCCGCGCGTATCCGCGCCGACCTTGCCGCCTTCGCGCGCGGGCATGAGCCGTCGCGCCTTCAGGACCGGTATTCGATCCGCTGCGCGCCGCACGTCGTCGGCGTGCTGGAAGACATGCTGCCCTCCTTCCGGACCATTCTCGAAACGGAAATCAACAGCGCCAACGACAATCCGTTGATCGATCCCGCTAGCGGCGACATCCTGCATGGAGGTCACTTTTACGGCGGCCATGTCGCCTTCACGATGGACAGCCTGAAAAACCTCGTCGCGAATATCGCCGACCTGATGGACCGGCAGATGGCGCTGCTGGTCGATACGCGCTTCAACAACGGGCTTCCGGCGAACCTCTCCGGTGTCGAGGGTCCGCGCGCGGCGATCAATCACGGGTTGAAGGCGCTTCAGATCGCCGCTTCCGCCTGGACCGCGGAAGCCTTGAAGCTCACCATGCCGGCCAGCGTTTTCTCGCGTTCGACGGAGTGCCACAATCAGGACAAGGTTTCGATGGGCACGATCGCCGCGCGCGATGCGCTGCGTGTGCTCGAACTCACCGAGCAGGTTGCGGCGGCGCTGGCCATCGCCTGCCGGCAGGCAATAAGACTTCGCCTTCGTACCGGCGAGATTGCGATGTCCGATCTCGAAGGGCCGCTTGCCGGCTTTGTCGGCGACCTGGAAGCCGCCATCCCGTTCATCGAGGAAGACCGCCCCCTCGACCGTCTGCTGCGCGATCTCTGCGCGGGCATCGATCGCGGGGCGTGGACGCTCGACTGGCCGTTCGAGCGGGCAGGGGTTGGACTATGAAGGCCATCGTTACAGCCTCCGCGCCTGTCGACGTTCATTTCCACGACCTCGATCCGATGAACATCGTCTGGCACGGAAATTACGCGAAGTATTTCGAATTCGGCCGTGCCGCGCTCTTCACGAAGATCGGCTATGGCTACACCGCCATGAAAGCATCCGGCTTTGCCTGGCCTGTGATCGACATGCACATCCGCTACTACCGGCCTCTCGAACTCGGGCAGCGCGCGGAAGTCGTGGCCGGCGTCGTCGAATGGGAGAACCGCCTTAAAATCGACTATCTGATCCGCGACCCTCAATCGGGACGGAAGATCACGCGTGGCCACACGATCCATGTGGCGCTCGATATCGCGTCGAAGGAAATGCAATGGGAAACGCCGCCCGTGCTGCGCGAGAAGCTTTCGCCGTGGCTCGAATGAAAAGATTCGCCGTTCTCTTCCTCACGCTTCTTTCGTTTACGGCGCCCGCGCGCGCCGCAAGCTGTCCGATGCCCGAAGAGATTCGCGAAGAGAAGGTGACGCGGGGCTTCACGCAGGAACGCCATATCGAAGGCATGTCGCGGCCGCTCAAATCGGCGGGCGTGCTGCATGCGGAAGAGGGCCGCATCGTCTGGCACATGTTGAAGCCTTTCGATGTCGAAACGGTCATCACCGCGTCCGGCATCACCGAGGCCGTCGACGGCGGCGCGCCTCAACCGGTGAGCGCGGGGCCTGCCGATATGGGCGCGGGCATCGCACGTTCCGCCGCAGCCCTGATGCGCGGCCAATGGACGGAACTCGAAACCATCTTCAACGCCTCCTCGCCCGTCATCCTCGAAAATGGCGATTGGGAAATTCTGCTGACGCCGCTTCAGGCGCGCATGAAATCCGCCATCGGCAGCATATCGGTGCGCGGCTGCGAGGATGTCGCGCGGGTCGAGATCGGCGGCGCGGGTGGCGACCGGCAGGTGATCGAGTTTGTGCCGGCGGACGACGCGTCATGAAGCCGGCGCGGTGGCCGGCGGCGCTGATGGCGCTTGGTTTCGTCGCTGCCCTTCTCTTTTCCGCCATCCGCATCGACGGTGCCATCGACACGGACATCATTTCGCTTCTCCCGGCGGACATGCACGATCCCGTGCTGGCCGCCGCCGTCGCGCAGGCGAACGATGTTGCATCGAACCGCGTCGTCTTCGCCGTCGAAGGCGGCACGGCGGGCGCGCGCGGTGCGGCGCTCGCCGATCTGTCGGATGCTCTTGCCGCAACGGGATATTTTCGCGCTGCCGATGTCGATGGTGAAGCGCTCTGGCGCTGGTTCTTCGTGCATCGTGCTTCGCTCCTCTGTCCGGCGGACCGTGCCCGGCTCGAAGCCGGCGAGGGCGAAGCGATCGCAAACCAAGCCTTGCGCCAGTGGTATGCGCCGGGCAGCACGGGCGCTGGCGGGTTGCTGAAAAGCGATCCCCTTCTGCTCACCAACCGCCTCCTCGGCTGTCTTCTGCCGCGCTCGTTCCTGCCGGGCTCCGCGGATATTCTCTCGGGCAGCATCGATGCCTCCGTCTTTCGTCTCGATGTGCAGGACGAGATCGCGCGCGCCGTTCTCAACTGGCGGGCGGAGTGGGAGCCGCAAGGGCTCACGCTGTCGCGCGCGGGCGCCGTCTTTCACGCCGCTTACGGCGCAGCGCAGGCGCGCATGGAAGTGTCGATTATCGGAGGCGTCACCTTTGTCGCGATCCTTCTGCTCTACTGGCTGATGTTCCGGTCGTTCCGTGCGCCGGTGCTGGCGCTGTCGATGGCCGTCTACTCGCTCGTCACCGGCCTCGCGGTCACGCTTCTCGTCTTCGGCGGCATCCATGTCATGGCGCTCGTCTTCGGCGCGGCGTTGATCGGCATGGTGGTCGACTACACGACTTATTATCTCGTCACCGGCATCGGCGAGGCACCCGGCTCGCGCGCCGAGCGCCGCGCGCGCCTCTTCAAGCCGCTGACGCTCGGCATGCTCACCTCCATCGGCGCTTTCGCGGCGCTGCTTGCGTTCCCCGTGCCGGCCTTCCGGCAGGTTGCGTTCTTCGGCATGTCGGGGCTTGTCGCGGCATGGGCGGGCACGCTCTGGCTGGTGCCGCTCATTGAGGGCGGCCGCATGGCGACCGGGCCGGGCGCGGCCTGGACCGCGCGCCACGCCGGCACCTGGCTCGCCCGCACGCCGCGCCTGCGTTGGCACTGGGTGGCGGCCACCGCGGCCGTCCTTCTTCTCGCCGCCGGCTGGCGCTTTGGCGATGTTCTCGACGATGTGCGCCGCCTGCAGGCGCCGTCGCCGAGCCTCGCCGCGGAAGAGGCGCGGCTTCGCGAGTTGACCGGCTTCGCTCCCTCCACCGCTTTCATTCTGGTGCGCGGCGGCTCGTCCGGCGAGGCTGCTGCCCGCGAGGAAGAATTGCTCGCGGCGCTCTCTCCCGGGGATGCGGAATCTGTCGTGCTGGCGGCGAGCCGGATCGATCCCTCGCCCGCGGCGAGAGAACACGATGCGGCGCTTCTCCGGGAGCGCCTCATCGAACCCTACTTGCCCTCGCTCATCGCGGATCTCGGTGCCACCGGCTCCGCGCCTTACGCGGAACCGGGCGCGGAGGAAGCGCCGCTTCCGCCGATCGCCGCCTCGCTTCGGGGCGAAACATCGGGCAGCCATTGGTCCATCCTGCCGGTTTCGCGCGCGTTTGCCCTGCCGGCGGGTGGGGAGGGGGTGTGGCAGTTCGTCGAACCGGTGGGTCTCTATTCCGGCCTTTTCGCCGAATATCGCCGTCTCGCCGTTTTCGGCGTCGCCGCCGCCTGTCTCGCCACGGCGCTCATGTTGCTCTCCATTTACCGCCGGCTATCGGCCTTGCGCGTTCTTCTTCCCGCGCTTCTCGCCGTCCTCGCCACCCCCGCCATCGTCATGCTGCTGGGGCTGCCGTTTTCCTTCTTTTCGGCCATGGGCCTCTTTCTGGTGGTCGGCGCGGGTGTCGATTATGCGATTTTTCAGCGGGAGCACCCGGGCGAAGATGGTAAATGGACACGGGTTGGCATCGTCCTCGCGGCGCTGATGACCTGCATCTCGGTCGGGCTTCTCGGCTTAAGTTCGGTCTTGCCCGTGAAGAGTTTCGGCGTCACCGTGGCAGTGGGCATTTTCGTGTCGCTGGCGCTGTCGCCTCTCGCAAGGGGGCGAGGTCCCGGCGTTTCGGATGGGGAAGAAATTGAATCCTGACGTTGTGATTATCGGCGCGGGCCCGGCGGGGTCCGTCGCAGCCGCCATGCTTGCCGATGCGGGGTTTTCGGTCGAGGTTCTGGAGCGGGTTCATTTCCCGCGCTTCTCGATCGGCGAAAGCCTGTTGCCTCAGGCGATGGAATGGCTCGCCGAGGCGGACCTGCTGCGCGATGTCGTGGAGGCAGGGTTCCAGCACAAGAACGGCGCCATCTTCCGCTGCGGCGACAGGGAGGAAAGCTTCGACTTCCGCGTGAAGAGCGCGAATGGCTGGGGCACCACGTTCCAGGTTCGCCGCGACAAGTTCGACGATCTGCTCGCGCGCGGCGCGGTGCGTAAGGGCGCGAAGGTGAGCTTCGGGCAGACGGTGATCGCGATGCGGCCCGATCCCGTCGCGCCGAGCCTCACCGTGCGCGACGAGGAAGGCAATGAGCGCGACATCGCGGCGCGCTTCGTTCTCGACGCGAGCGGCTTCGGCCGCGTGCTCGCGCGCCTCCTCGATCTCGAATCGCCGACAAGCTTTCCGAACCGGATGTCGATCTTCACCCATGTCGAAGACAATATTCCGCCGCAAGCCTACGACCGGAACAAGATCCTCATCACGGTCAATCCGTCGAACAGCGAAATCTGGTACTGGATGATCCCGCTGGCGGACGGTCTCTGCTCGATGGGCGTCGTCGGCAAGCCCGAAGATCTCGCACCCTATGGCGTCACGCGCGAGGAGCAGCTTGCCGCGCTCGTCGCCGAATCGGGCCTCATGGCGGACCTTCTGGCCAATGCGCGCCGGGTGCGCGACGTCGGCGAAATATCGGGCTATGCGGCCCGCGTCAGCAGCCTGACGGGCCCCGGCTATGCACTCCTTGGCAATGCGGGTGAGTTCCTCGATCCTGTCTTTTCCTCCGGCGTCACCATCGCACTCAAATCGGCGTCGCTTGCCACGCATGCGCTTATCAGGCAGCTCAATGGCGAGGTGCCGGACTGGGATGCGGAATTCGCGCGCCCGCTCAGCCGCGGTGTCGAAACCTTCCGCGCCTATGTGAGCGGCTGGTATGACGGCTCGCTGCAGAAGATCATCTTCAGCCAGCCGCGGAACGCGAATCAGGTCAAGGCGATGATTACATCCGTTCTCGCCGGCTATGCGTGGGACGAGGAGAATCCCTTCGTTCGTGAACCGGGTAAATATCTCAAGATGGTGGAAGAGTTGTGCGGCTAGCGCGGTTCGCTTTTCCGGCGCTGCTTTTCCTCGCGGGATGCGCGGCCGATACGCCTGGCCTGCCTGCGCGGCAAGAGATAGCGCCGGGCGTCTCGCTCACCCTGCCCGCCACGCCTCCCTTCGGTGCCGAAGCGCAAGCGGTCCAGCTCGTGCGCGCAAGCCATGGCGGCAGGAACGACCGCTTTCAGGCGACCATCGAAACATCGCCCTCGCGCTTCGCGTTAGCCATGACGGTTCCCTCCGGTCCGCATCTCATGACGATCGAATGGCAGGAGGGCGCCATCGCCGTCCGGCGCGGCCTCGCGCCGGAAAGTGTGCCGGTGGCGCGCCTTCTCGCCGATTTCATGCTGGTCTACGCGCCGGACGAGGCATTGCGTGCTGCGCTTTCCGGCGGCATTTTCGTCGTATCTGGCGGCGGCACGCGGCGGATTTTCCGCAACCGCGAACTGCTTGTCGAGGTGCGGCGGCCGACCGAAAATCCCTGGGAGGGACCGGCGCGGCTGCGGAATTTCGCCTATGATTACGACCTCGTCATCGACAGTCACTGGATAGCGCCGGAATGAACGAGCCTGTCTACATCGCGGCTTCCTCGATCGCCAACGCGCTCGGCGCGGATTGGGCGGAGGTCGCGGATGCGCTGTTTGCGGGCGACCCGGCAGGCCTCGCTCAGACGGAAACGCTTACCGACGGACGCACACCGCCGGTTGGAAGGTTGCGGTTTGCGGTTGCCGATCTGCCGCCGGAACTGGCCGAATGGGAAAGCCGCAACAATCGCCTCGTCTATCATTGTCTGTTGCCGCTTCTTCCCGCCATCGGGCAAGCCATTTCGGAATTCGGCGCATCGCGCGTCGGCATTGTCATCGGCACCAGCACATCGGGCATCGAAAGCTGGGAGGGGGCGCTGTCCCGGCATATCGCGGGCGATGTCTGGCCGAACGATTTCCGTTTTCCCCGCCACGAACTCGGCGATCCCGCGGCTTTCGTCCAGGCCGTCACCGGCGCGAGCGGTCCCTGCTACGGCGTCTCCACCGCCTGCACCTCCGGCGGCAAGGCAATGGTCAGCGCGGCGCGCCTCCTGCAAGCGGGTCTGTGCGACGCGGTCGTCACGGGCGGTGTCGATACGCTGTGCGGCCTCACGCTCAACGGCTTTTCGGTCCTCGATTCCATTTCCGCCATGCGCTGCAATCCCTTCAGCGTAAATCGCGATGGCATCAATATCGGCGATGGCGGCGCGCTCTTCCTGCTCACGCGCCGGGAGGCAGGCATCCGCATCGCCGGCTGGGGCGAGAGTTCCGATGCGCATCACCTGAGCGCGCCCGATCCCGAAGGCGGCGGCGCCGAACTCGCCATCGAACAGGCTCTCGCCCATGCGGGGATCGAAGCCGGCGACATTGCCTATCTCAATCTTCACGGCACGGCGACGCGGCTCAACGACGCGATGGAGGCGCAGGTCACGCACCGGATATTCGGTTCCGATCTTCCCTGCAGTTCCACGAAAGCGCTGACGGGTCACATGCTCGGCGCGGCCGGTTCCTGCGAGGCCGCCTTCGTCGCCATGGCGCTCGCGCGTGGCGAGGTGCCGCCGCATCTCTGGGACGGCGAGGCGGACCCGGATCTGCCGCCGCTCCATCTCGCCGACCGCATCGGCGAACGTGCCGACGGGCGCTATATGATGAGTTGTTCCTATGCCTTCGGCGGAAACAACCTCGTCCTTATTCTGGCCCGCGACTGATGGCGCGGTCGCTTCCCCCCGTCGAAGCGCTTGTGCGCCACAGCGGCACCATGCTGCTGATCGACCGGCTCGTCGAAGCCTCCGCGACACATGCCGTCTCGGAAGTGGAGATTTCCGAAAGCTCGAGCTTCTACCGCGAGGGTGCCGGCGTGCCCGCCTATGTCGGCCTCGAATACATGGCGCAGACCATCGCCGCCTATGACGGCGCGCTCCGGGCCGAAAGCGGCACGCCGCCTGCCATCGGCTTCCTTCTCGGCACGCGGCGCTACAACTCGTCGCGCGGCCATTTCGCGAGAGGCGAAACGCTTCGTGTCCGCGTCGACATGACTTTCAACGAGAACGGCATGGCCGCCTTCGATGGCACCATCCGCATCGGCGGCGAGGAATGCGTTGCCGCCACCATCAATGTCTACCGGCCTGAAGACGGTTCGTTCGACATGCCGGGAGAAACGACATGACCGACAAGACGAAACGCGGCATCCTCGTCACCGGGGCGAGCAAGGGCATCGGCCGCGCCATCGCGCTTCGCATTGCGCGGGATGGTTTCCCTGTCACAGTGCATTACGGCTCCGACAAGGCGGGCGCCGATGAGACATGCCGCGCCATCGAAGCGGCGGGCGGCGCCGCGCGCGTTCTCGGCTTCGACGTCTCGGACCGGGCCGCGGCGCTCGCCGCACTGGAAGCCGACATCGCCGCCCATGGCGCTTACTGGGGCGTCGTGCTCAACGCAGGCATCGCGCGGGACAATGCGTTTCCCGCCCTCTCCGGCGAGGACTGGGACGGCGTCGTCGACACCAATCTCGGCGGCTTCTTCAATGTCGTCCATCCGCTCGTCATGCCCATGATAAGGCGGCGCGACGGCGGCCGCATCGTCACCATCTCGTCGGTCTCGGGCATCACGGGCAATCGCGGCCAAGTGAACTACAGCGCCGCCAAGGCCGGCATCATCGGTGCAACCAAGGCGCTGGCGGTGGAACTCGCAACGCGCAGGATCACCGTCAATTGCGTGGCGCCCGGCGTGATAGAAACCGCTATGATCGAGGCGGCGCCGGTCGAGGAAATCCTGAAAATGATCCCGATGCAGCGTCTGGGGAAACCCGATGAGATCGCCGGCATCGTCGCCTTCATCCTTTCGGACGAGGCGAGCTACATGACGCGGCAGGTCATATCGGTAAACGGGGGCATGTGCTGATGCGGCGCGTCGTTGTAACGGGGATGGCCGGGGTGACGCCGCTCGGCAGCGATTGGAGCGGCATCCGCGCCGCGATGGCGGATGGCCGCACGGGCGTACGCTACATCGACGCCTGGGACAGTCTCGGCGACATGAGAACGCGGCTCGGCGCGCCTGCCCGGCATTTCGAGCATGAGAAGGCATACCCGCGCAAGCAGATGCGCTCCATGGGCCGCGTCGCCGCGCTCGCGGTGCGCTCGGCGGAGGATGCGCTGGCCCAGGCGGGGCTCAAGGATGATCCCGTCCTCGCCTCGGGCCGCACAGGCGTCGCCTTCGGCTCCTCCTACGGCTCCACCGAGCCGACCAAGGGCTTCGTCCATTTCATGGACACGGGCGAGGCGACCGGCCTCAGCGCCATGAGCTACATCAAGATGATGAGCCACACGGCCGCCATCAATATCGGCATCTTCTTCGGCCTGCAGGGCCGCGTCATCACGACATCGTCCGCCTGCACGTCCGGCTCCCAGGCCGTCGGCTACTCCTATGAGGCCATCAAATACGGCCATGCGGATGTGATGATCGCGGGCGGCGCGGAAGAGCTTTGCCCCACCATGGCCATCGTCTTCGACACGCTCTTCGCCACAAGCTGCCGCAACGACGCGCCGCAAACCGCGCCCTGTCCCTACGACCGCGACCGCGACGGGCTCGTCATCGGCGAAGGCGCCGCCTCGCTCATTCTCGAAGAGCGCGAGCATGCTCTCGCGCGCGGCGCGACCATCTATGCGGAGATCGCGGGCTTCGGCACCAACATGGACGGCTCGCACGTCACCGATCCGAGAACGGAAACCATGGGCGGCGCGCTTCAGCTCGCGCTCGGCGATGCGGGGCTCCCGGCGGAGGCCATCGGTTTCGTCAGCGGCCACGGCACGGCGACATTGCAGGGCGACATCGCGGAAACGCTCGCCACCTCGCGCGTTCTCGGCCCCACGGTGCCGATCCATTCGCTGAAAGGTTATTTCGGCCATTCGCTCGGCGCCTGCGGCGCCATCGAGGCCTGGCTCACCATCGAAATGATGCGCGAGAAGAGCTTCGCGCCCAATGTGAACCTGCGCAACGTCGACGAGAAATGCGGCGAGCTCGACTACATTGTCGGCGGCTTCCGCGACATCGACGCCGAATTCGCCATGTCCAACAACTTCGCCTTCGGCGGCGTCAACACCTCGCTGATCTTCAAGCGCCCTGCTTGACGCCGCCGCTGTCCATCTAGATGACGACATTGCGGAACGTCAGCGAAACCCGTCGTGCGCGCTGCACGCGCTCGCCATTCACGACATCTGATTTCCGCGCCGGAATTTCATGTGTCCAGTCGTAGCGCGCCGCGCCCGTCAGCACGATCAGTGCGTTCTGGTCGAGGCGGACGAGAAGCCGCTCGCCTGTTTCCCGGTGCCGGAAAATCATCTCGCAGGCTGAGCCGAGACTGAGCGAGGCGACGCGGTCCGAGAAGCATGGCACGCAATCGACATGCGCGGCGATGCCTTGGCCCGGCATATATTCGTTCGCAATCGCCTGATCCGGCATCCGGCGAAAGGGTGTCTCCGTCTCGAGGCGCCGGCACAGAGGCATGAGCCAGTCCGGCAGATAGCCCAGCCAGGCATCCGCCGTCACCGCCCGTGCCCGATAGTCGTAGCGATAGCCGAAATGCTGGACGCGCCGCTTCAACTCGCTGCTCCATGCGCCGCCATCGAGCGCCCGCAGCAAGGCCTCCTCCTCCGCCACCGTGACAAAGCCCGGCAGCAGGATCGCGCCGGGGGGTAGGGTGGATTTGATCGTCATTCCGCGATTTCTATTTGTAATGGCGTTTAGGTTTGAACACGAGTGTTACGAACTCCGTCTCTCCGTCGACGGCACTCTCGTCGTTTAGAGTGTTGACATGGGCATAGCCCGGATACTCGGGGAAATGGAAGGGATGCGCGACGGGCTTTTCAAACCCGGACGCTTCGGCTGCTCCGTCCATATCAAAAGCACCATCATAGTAGGAACTGTTGACCGTCGTAATAACGATTTGACCCGTTTCCTCAAGGTGTTGTCCAGCGCTCCGCAAAAAATGTCGAACCAAGATGTGATTGGGGTTGCGCCCGTATCGCGGAACTCGGCTGCCTACATTCGGAAATTGGAAGACAATAAGTTCGAATGTCTTTCCTCTGACATGCTCCTTCAGCCTCGTAGCATCAACCGCGCCCCTCACGAGCGCGCCTTGTCGTCGGAGGTGCCTGGCATTGTCGACGGTTGGCCTTGTCCACGTTGTTTCAGGTTCGAACGTTGTAGCTATAATCTGCCTGCCAGAATGTCCGGATCGACGCAGAAGCGATGCGCTGAAGCTCAGGTTTCCTTCGCCGATTAAAAGGATCGGCGCTTTCCCGACGTATGTGACGAAGTCGAAGGGCTCTTTGACATCGAGTGCTCGTTTGAGCCGTAGGAGAGCCTGCTTCAGGCGAAACCACGCCAGAGAATGACGTATGTCGAGATGTTCGGTATAAGGATGTTGTGCCGCCACAGAATCCTCCCAGTTGGACGCAAATCCATGCGATCGCCAGGAGGGAATTATGTGGCCATGTAAAAGAGCGGGGATTAGTCGGGAGAAAAATTCGTTTGCAGGCGCGTTTTCAAATGTAGCTTTCGAAGGGTCGAGACGGGTGACGCTGACGCCAGCGGGTGACTGGTTCGGCAAATATAGTCGCGTCTCGCGGAGCCGACCCTGCGAGCCTTCTCATTTTCGTTCTGTCGGAGCGGCTGGGCAGCACATGGAAAAACGCAGCTATTTTATTTCCCGTTTTCGCGATGGCTGGCCGGAACCGGAGGAGATCGCGCCATTGTTTCTGGCGCCGCTGGGCGAGCGATGGTTTTTCGAGACCGGGAACGACAGCGCGGGTCTGACCGCGGAAGACGGTGACGGCGCTGGCCGCGTCGCCGTCCATCTCGATATATGGGCGCATCCCGAACTCGGTGTACAGCTCACATGGCGGAAGTGGGGTGGAGGACACAAGGAGACGTACCACTCCAGGGGCGATCTCTTGCGCCTCGGTGAGCATGTCCGCAGCTTGCACGACACGCTGCTGCCCGTCGGCCTGTTCATTCCTTGGGAGCAGGCATGGGAGGCCGTGCGGGACTTCATCGAGACGGATGGCCAAAGGCCGGAGAGCGTCGCATGGCTCGAGGAGAGCAAGTTGCCTGCGGGAACATTCCCTTCGCCGTGACCGGACATCAAGGCCTTCGTGTCGCAGTGGTTTTTCTCCGTAAAGCGCGTATCCTTCGCACATGCAGTATCTGAACCGGACCACATTGCTGAGGGCAGGGGTGGCGCTTGCGATAGCGGTGGCCGCCTATTTCACTTGGCAATCCCTCAACGATGATGGGCTCGCCGAAGGTTTCGCCAGCGGCAATGGGCGCATCGAGGCTGTCGAAATCGACATCGCCGCGAAGACGGCTGGCCGGGTTCAGGAAATGTTCGTGGACGAGGGCGATTTCGTTACCGCCGGCCAGATCCTGGTCAAGCTCGATACCGCCTCGCTCGAAGCGCAGCTTCGTCAGGCCGAGGCGCAGTTGAACCAGGCGGTGATTGGCGTCGAGAGCGCGAAGAGCCAGGTGAAGCAGCGGGAGGCTGAAAAAGCCGCGGCCGTGGCGGTCGTCGCGCAGCGCCGCGCCGAGTTCGATGCCGCGCAGAGCCGGCTCGGCCGCACCGAGCAGCTCGCCGCCAAGGGCACGGCCTCGCGCCAGGCGCTGGACGACGATCGCGCGCGTTTCCAGGCGGCAAAGGCGGCGGTCAGCGCCGCCGAAGCGCAGCTCGCCGCGTCGGATGCGGCCATCGCCACCGCGAAGTCGCAGGTCGTCGGCGCCGAGGCGGCGGTGGATGCCGGGCGCGCCACGATCGAGCGTCTCGACGCCGACATAGAAGACGGTACGCTGCTCGCGCCGCGCGACGGGCGCATCCAGTACCGGGTGGCGCAGCCGGGCGAAATCGTGGCGGCGGGCGGCAAGGTGCTCAACATGATCGACGTCAGCGACGTCTACATGACGTTCTTCCTGCCGACCGATGCGGCGGGCCGCGTCGCGCTCGGCGCGGAAGTCCATCTCGTGCTCGACGCCGCGCCCCAATATGTCATTCCCGCGAAAGCGACGTTCGTCGCCGATGTCGCGCAGTTCACGCCGAAGACGGTGGAGACGCTGGAAGAGCGCGAGAAGCTCATGTTCCGCGTCAAGGCCACCATCGACCCGGACCTTCTCCGCAAATATATCCGTAACGTGAAGACGGGACTGCCCGGCATGGCCTATGTGCGCCTCGATCCGCGCGTGGAATGGCCGGCCGAGTTGCAGGTCAAGCTGCCCCAATGACGGCGCCTCCGGCCGTCGCGCGGCTTCGCGATGTGACGTTGCAATATGGCAAGCAATACGCGCTGCGGAACGTAACGCTCGATATTCCCGAGGGCGGGATGGTCGGGCTGATCGGCCCGGACGGTGTCGGCAAATCGAGCCTTCTCTCGCTCGTTGCCGGCGCCCGCGCGCTGCAGCAGGGGAGCCTCGAGGTCTTCGGCGGTGACATGCGCAAGCCCGGCCATCGCAGCGCCATCGGCCCGCGCATCGCCTACATGCCGCAGGGCCTCGGCAAGAACCTCTATCCCACGCTTTCCGTCTTCGAGAATATCGATTTCTTCGGGCGTCTCTTCGGTCACGGCCGTGCGCAGCGCGAACGCCGCATCGCGGCGCTTCTCGAAAGCACGGGCCTTGCACCTTTCGCGGACCGCCCGGCGCAGAAACTTTCCGGCGGCATGAAGCAGAAGCTCGGCCTCTGCTGCGCGCTGATCCACGATCCCGATCTGCTCGTGCTCGACGAACCCACCACGGGCGTCGATCCCTTGTCGCGCCG
>NZ_JAUYUS010000032.1 GCF_030694575.1 Parvibaculum sp. | reverse complement strand
CAACACCCGCTCTTCCGCTCCGGATCGTGCAGCGCCGGTTTGAAGAACATGCCGAGCTGCAAACTCTCCGCGATCCGCGCCGCCTTTTCCGTGAAGAGGTCCGCCACCTCCGGCGCGCAGATTTCGTCCGCCGTCTCGCGGAACAGCGCCAGCCAGCGGTCGAAATGTTCCGGCCGCACTTGCTTCAGTTTCATGTGCGCCCGCATCGGCTGGCCCTTGTAGCGACCGGTGGTCAGCATCACGCTCGACCAGAAGTCGAACATCTTTTTCAGATGCGGCTCCCAGTCCTCGCCGATTATGCCGTTGAAGATCGGCCCCAGCACCGCGTCGCTCCGCACCTTCACATAGAAGGCACGCACCAGCCGCTCGATTTCCGCCTCGTCGGTCACGCGGCGCTTCGCATCCTCGTCGATGCACCAGCGGACATTTCCGTCCGTGCCGTTGTTGCCGCCTTTATCGTTGCCCGGCATCGCCCGCTCCTTTAACATGCATATAAGATACATCTTTAAAATCGCGCCTCGCGATGCCGGATGCAAGCTCTCCGCCTGCGGCATTTCGCCGGTTCATGAAGGGCCCCATGCGCCTCACGCTCCACACCGACTACGCGCTCCGCCTCCTCACCTGTCTGGCGCTGAAGCCCGGCGAGATCGTCACCATCTCCGACGTGGCGGAGAGCTACGGCATCTCCCGCAATCATTTGATGAAGGTCGCGCATGAACTTGGACGCGCCGGCTTCGTCGAAACGCTGCGCGGGCGCGGCGGCGGCCTGCGCCTCTCGCGCATGCCGGAGGAAATCGTCATCGGCGATGTCGTCCGCGCGATGGAAGAGGATTTCTGCATCGTGGAATGTTTCGCGGCGGAGACGAACCGCTGCCGCATCGGCCCTGCCTGCCGCCTCAAACACCTGCTGAAGGAGGCGCTCGATGCCTGGCTCGCCGTGCTGGACGAGGCGACGCTGGCCGATCTCGTCGCCCGGCCGAAGCCGCTCCGCCGCCTGCTCGCTCTCGCGGGCTGAGACGGATCAGTGCTTGCCCGGCTCGGTCTTGCCGAAGTTTTCGCGCGTTACGACCTCGCGCTCCACCTTCTGTGCGGGCGTCTCTTCCTTTCGCGCCGCGCGCCATTGCGTCGTTGCATAGATCAACGCACCGCCCAGCACCGCGGCGCCGCCACCGACCACGAAAAGCCAGAGATAGCCGCCGGTCCAGAATGCGTTCGTGAATTCGGTCTCCACAAGGGCCTCCAATCGGTATGCAGGCAGATCGAAGCTGCCCTTCTCTACCAACGGGAGGGGTGGAACTTGGTTCCGGCGGGAAGTGGGCTTCAGCTATAGGCGAAGCCCGAACGCGGCAGCAGCCGCGCGCGCTCGCGCGCCTCGTTGCGTGCATCGTTGCGCGCATCGGTCTTGTCCTCGCTCCGCAAGCTCTCGCTGCCTTCGGGTAGAGGATCGAGCGTCGCGAGCAGTTCGACGATACCGGGGGTAAGTTGCAGCGGGGCCCTGGTGACACTTGTCCCCGCCCCGGTCATGGCGAAGGAGGAGCCGCTACCCGAAACCGGGGATAAGGCCGCCGCGCCGCGTGTTGCATAACTCCGCCTTGCACTCTCGCCGGAGGCGTCGGCAAGGTCAGGATTCCTGTTTGTGACAGTTTGATTGCGGTTCGATGACAGCGAACGGTTTTCCGCCGTTTTTGCGATCGGTGCCGCGTCCGTGTTCTCGTGCTTGGCAACCAGGTTCCGGTAGACCTCGGATGCGCTCCGCGCGCGCCCCTCGCCGTCATAGAAGATCGACTTGTTGGCCCCCGCTGCCGCCGGAAAAAGCGCGTCCGCACGGGCATTTGGCGTGTCTTCCGCCGCGCCGATCAGCTTCGAGGCGCCGCCCGCGCCAAGGAAATGCGCGATATAGAGTTCGCCCTCGTTCGGCGCGCGGCCCAGCCGGTCCTCCAGCATCGCGGCGCTGTCCTGCGTATAAGCCCCCGCCATCAGCGCCGAGGCATGCGCATCGTTCCGCAGGGCAAGAATTTCCTGCCTTTCGGCAGCATTTTCCACGACATAGCGGCCATTGGCATTGCGCGAAATCGCCGCCGAATAGTCGCCGAGCCCCAATTCCGCCCCATGCTTTTTCAGCGTGCCGAGCCAGCTCTGTTCGGTGAACTGGAACAACCCGCATGCGCTGGAAGTCGTTGATTGCGCTTCACAATTCAGGCTCGACTCGCGCATCGCCGTCTTCAGCAGATAGTCGAAATCCGTCCCCGTGCGCTCGCTCGCGGCTTTCAGCGCGGTCGCGATCGTGGGCTGTACGGCAATGTTTTCGACAAGGCTCATAGGGCCATTTCCTTCTCTTCGCGAGAAGACGTCGCAAGCCCTGTGCCATTCCACACGGCGGAAAGCCGTTGTTTTTCATGAGCATTTCCATGCAGCCGCGTTAAGCTTCGTCAAAAGCACGGGAAAACCGTGCAACCTGACAGAGGGAGGAGATGCGGATGGCCGAGGTCGACGTCGCGGCGGAAGTCGAAGGGGAACTCCATCATCCGAAACGGGATGTCGTCGAAAAGCCTTATCCCAAAGCCACTTACGGCTGGTATGTCGTCGCGGTCCTCGTTCTCGCCTTTACCTTCTCCTTCATCGACCGGCAGATTCTGAGCCTGCTCGTCGGCCCCATCAAACGCGATCTCGGCATCTCCGACACGCAAATGAGTCTGCTGCAAGGCTTTGCTTTTGCTGCGTTTTATTGCATTGCGGGCCTGCCCATCGGACGGCTCGTCGACCGCCACCACCGCGTCAACATCATTGCGCTCGGCGTCTTCGTCTGGTCGGTCATGACGGCGCTGTGCGGCACCGCCCGCTCGTTCCTGCAATTGTTCATTTTCCGTGCCGGCGTCGGCGTCGGCGAGGCCGCCCTCTCGCCGGCCGCCTATTCCATCATCGCCGACTATTTCCCGCCGAAACGCTTGGGTTTCGCGCTCGGCGTCTATGGCATGGGCGTCTATATCGGCGCCGGCCTCGCCCTCATCATCGGCGCCGCCGTCATCGCGCTGGTCTCCGAAGGCGGCAGCACCACCCTGCCCCTCATCGGCGAAATCTACGCCTGGCAGATCACCTTCTTCATCGTCGGCCTGCCCGGCATCCTCGTCGCGCTCTGGGTCTGGACGCTCCGCGAGCCGGAGCGCCGCGGCCATATCCGCCGGGAAACCGGCACCGACGGCGTCAGCCGCCGCGTCGAGGTGCCCGTCTCCGAAGTCTTTGGATACATGGGCAAAAACTGGCGCACCATGGTCCCGCTCAATCTCTGCTATGCGCTTTCGGCCATGATGGCCTATGGCGTCGCTGCCTGGATCCCAACCCTCTTCGTACGCACCCACGGCTGGTCCTATCCGGAGGCCGGTTTCTGGTACGGGCTGGTCATCGTCGTTTTCGGCACCACCGGCGTCATGGCCGGCGGCTGGACGGGCGATTTCCTCACAGGCAAGGGTATCCGCAACGGCCGCATGATGGTCTGCGCCTTCACCGGCCTCGTCGCCTTCCCCTTCACCGTCGCCTATCCGCTGATCGACGATCCGTGGATCGCGCTGCTGCTCCTCTGCCCCTCGACCTTTTTCGCCACTTTCACCACCGGCGCCGGCCCCTCCGCCCTGCAGGAACTGATGCCGAACCAGATGCGCGGCTTCGCTTCCGCCATCCTGATCTTCGTGGTCACGATCATCGGCCTCGGCCTCGGGCCCACCTCGATCGCGCTGGTGACGGACTATGTCTATGGCGACGAAGCGATGCTGCGCTACTCGCTGGCCATCGTTCCGGCCGTCGTTCTAACCCTCGCCATCACGGCCGGTTTCCTCGGCCTGAGGCCTTATCTCCAGAGCCTCGACTACCTGAAGCGCTGGAGCGCACAGAACGAAAAATGACAACAGAAACAAGAGATTGAACCCGCAACCGGATTCAGAATCTCAAAATATGGATATCCACAGGCTACTTAACCCTAAATATCAGGAGATCGTCTATATATAGGTGATTTCAGGAGGTTGGATACATATCCACAGTATGGATATCAGACAGCCTTGCCAAACAGCCCGAAGCGCCATGCCGTGGCGCCCGCGGCCGAATTATCCTGCACCAGCCGAAGATGGGACCTCCTGCCATCGAGCCGGCCGCGCGTCCGCGCCTGCGCGAGCTTGAAACCCAGCAGCGCCTCGTCGAACGGCTTCACGAGATAATCGTCGGCCCCCGCCTCCATCGCGCGCCGCACCGACGCGGGCGCGGCATCGCCCGTCACATGGAAAAGACAGAAGCCCGGCCCGCCCGGCAACCGCCGTATGGCCTCGGCCAGCAAGCCGCCGTTCGGCGCCTCGAGGCGGCCATCGACCAGAAGCAGATCGGGCATCGTCCCCGCGATCAGCGCCAGCGCCTCCTCGCTGCCGGAAGCGCACGCCACCCGAAAGCCGAGCCGTTCGAGCAGATGGCTCGCGGCGCGGCGCGCGGCAGGCGATGGATCGGCAACAAGCGCTGTGTTCAAGGTCCCGGCTCCGGAATGCGGGTGAATCACCCCGTCCTCAGCCGGATATTGGGCTCCGAGTCTTAAACCAATCGTTAACCGTGCCGCCTTCAGCCGTGAAAGCCCCGCGCCAGCCTTTCGATGAGTGCACGTCCTTCTTCCTCGCCGTAAGGTTCGGCCGTCCCCACGCCCCAGACGGGTGCCGGCCATGCCGCATCCTCGGGAAACCGGGCGATCACATGCACATGAAGCTGCGGCACCATGTTGCCGAGCGCCGCCACGTTCATCTTGTGCGCCTTCGCCGCCTCCCTCAGCACATCCGAGGCAAGGTCGATCTCCGCATGGAATTTCGTCTTCTCCGCCGCCGCCACATCGTCGAAATCCCGCAATCCCTCGCGCCGCGGCACCAGGATCAGCCAGGGAAACCGTCGGTCGTTCATCAGCAGCACCCGGCACAGCGGCAGGTCCGCCACCAGCAACGTATCGGCGGCAAGCCGCTCGTGAAGGGTGAACGCCATGAATGACCTCAATACGACTTCGGCAGACCGAGCACCCGCTCGGCGATGAAACTCAGGATCAGCTCGCGGCTCACCGGCGCGATCCGCGCGATCATCACCTCGCGCATATAGCGCTCCACGTGGAATTCCTTGGCATAGCCCATGCCCCCATGCGTCATGATCGCCGTCTCGCAGGCCCGGAAGCCCGCCTCCGCCGCCAGATATTTCCCCGCATTGGCCTCCGCCCCGCAATTCTCGCCCGCGTCGTAAAGCGCCGCCGCCTTGAACACCATCAGGTTCGCCGCTTCCAGTTCCGCCCAGCACCTCGCCAGCGGATGCTGGATCGCCTGGTTCTGCCCGATCTTCCGTCCGAACACTTCCCGCTCCCGCGCATAATCCGTCGCCTTCTTCAGCGCGATGCGGCCGACACCCACCGCCTCCGCGCCGATCAGCACCCGCTCCGGGTTAAGCCCATGCAGCAGATAGTGGAATCCCTTTCCCTCCTCGCCGATCAGATCCTCCTTCGGCACCCGCAACCCGTCGAAGAACACCGCGTTCGAGTCGACCGCCTTCCGCCCCATCTTCTCGATCTCGCGGACCTCGGTGGCCCCGCCGCGATCGAGGTTCGTATAGAAGAGTGACAATCCTTCGGTCGCCTTGGCGCATTTCTCCTTCGGCGTCGTCCGCGCCAGCAGCAATATCTTGTTCGCCGTCTGCGCCGTCGAGGTCCACATCTTCCGCCCATGCACCACATAGGCCTTCCCGTCCCACTCCGCCTTCGTGGAGATCGCCGTGGTATTGAGCCCCGCATCCGGCTCCGTCACGCCGAAGCAACAGCGATCCTCGCCCTTGATGAGCGGCGGCAGGTTCTTCTGCTTCTGCTCCTCGGTGCCGAACACGACCACGGGCATCGGCCCGAACAGATTGATGTGAATGGCCGACGCACCCGACAGACACGCCCCCGATTCGGCAATCGTCTGCGCCACGATGGCGGCCTCCGTCACGCCAAGCCCCGAACCGCCATAGGCCTCCGGCATCGCGATCCCGAGCCAGCCGCCGCTCGCGATATCGCCCACGAAATCCTCCGGGAAACCGCCTTCCCTGTCGTGTTTTAGCCAGAAGGCATCGTCATACTTCGCGCAGATCCGCGCGACGGCATCCCTGATCGCCTGCTGATCCTCGCTGAACCTGAAATCCATATAGCCTCCCCGGCGTCTTTTCGCGTTCTGCCGCGCGAGGCTATAACCTAGCCGGGATGCGGGCGGCGAGACAGCCTGCGAGAAAAACAGGGGTCGATATGCCGGGACTTTATTTCGAGGAATTCAGCGAGGGTCAGCTCTTCAGGCACCCGATCAGGCGCACCGTCACCGAGACGGACAACGTCCTCTTCTCGACCATGACCATGAACCCCGCCGCCCTCCACCTCGACCACCACTACGCGGCCAATGAAACCGAATTCGGCAAGCCGCTGGTGAACAGCCTCTTCACCCTCGGCCTGATGATCGGCATCTCCGTCAACGACACCACGCTCGGCACCACCATCGCCAATCTCGGCATGAACGACGTCGTCTTTCCGAAACCGGTCTTCCAGGGCGACACGCTGCGCATCGAAACGAAGGTGCTTTCGAAGCGCCGCTCGAAATCGCGCCCGCTCGCCGGCATCGTCACCTTCGAGCACAAGGCCTACAACCAGCATGGAGACGAAGTCGCCTCCTGCACGCGCCAGGCTTTCATGCACGCCAAAAGCGTCGAAGAGGCCTGAGCCATGAGGTCCTTGCTCTTCGTCCCCGCCGACAGCGAAAAGAAACTCGCCAAGGGCTTCGGCTCCGGCGCCGACGCACTTATCCTCGATCTGGAAGATTCCGTCGCGCTTTCGAACAAGGAAGCCGCGCGCAAATCCGCAGCGGACTACCTGAAAGGCGCCGACCGTTCGGGCCCCAAACTCGTGCTCCGCATCAATGCGCTCGACACGCCGTTCTGGGAGGCCGACCTCGAAGCCGTTATACCCGCCAAGCCCGACATGATCGTCATTCCGAAAACCCTGTCGGGCGCCTGCGTGAAAAAAGTCGGCGAGCGGATCGACCGCCTCGGCGGCGGCAACATCGGCATCGGCTGCGTCGCGACCGAAACCGCCGCCTCCCTCTTCACCCTCGGGACCTATGGAGGCGCGCATCCCCGCCTCGCCTTCCTCACCTGGGGCGCCGAAGACCTCTCCGCCGCGCTCGGCGCGCGCGACAACAAGGATGAGCAGGGGAATTACACCGGCCCCTACCAGCTCGCCCGCACGCTCACGCTGCTCGGCGCCGTTGCCGCAGGCGTCGCCCCCATCGACAGCATCTGGAAGGATTTCCGCGACGAGAAAGGCCTCGAAGCCGAAGCCCGCGCCGCCGCGCGCGACGGCTTCACCGGCAAGATGGCGATCCATCCGGCCCAGGTCGCGGTCATCAACGACGTCTTCACGCCGGGCGAAAGCGACCTCGCCCATGCCCGCGCTGTTGTCGCGGCTTTCGAGCAAGCGGGTGACGTCGGTGTCGTCGCGCTCGACGGCGTCATGCTGGACATGCCCCATCTGAAACAGGCAAGGGCGCTCCTCGCCCGCGCCGGCGTTGAGTAAAAGTGAGCCGATGAAACCTGCAGTCTTTCTCACCCTGCCGCTCGGCAAGCCCTTCGAGCGCAAACTCGCCGAACGCTTCACCGTCATCGCCGATCCCGACCGGCGCAACGAGGCCGAAGCCCTTGTCACCATCGGCGCGATGGAGACGAACGCGGCTTTCATGGACGAAATGCCGAAGCTGAAACTCATCTGTTGCTTCGGCTCCGGCCATGAAGGCGTCGATGTTGCGGCGGCCGAAGCGCGCGGCATCAAGGTCGCGAATACGGTGGGCGCCAATGCCGCCACCGTCGCCGATCTCGCCGTGGCACTTCTCCTCGCCTCCATCCGCAAGGTCGCGGAAGCGGACCGGCTCACCCGCGCGGGCAAGTGGCGCGGCGACAATCCGGCATCGCTTCTCTTCCTGCGTGGGCTCACGGGCCGCAAGATCGGCATAGTCGGCCTCGGTGCCATCGGCCTCAAGATCGCCAACCGCCTCGAAGGTTTCGAAACGGAGATTGGCTATACCGGCCGCAGTGAAAAGCCCGGCGTGCCGTACCGCTATTTCCGCTCCGCGCTCGACCTCGCCACATGGGCGGATACGCTGATCCTCGCCCACCGCGCCGGCGAGACGAACCGCCATCTGGTGAATGCCGCCGTGCTGAACGCACTTGGCCCCGAAGGCCATGTCGTCAACATCTCGCGCGGCTCCGCCATCGACGAGGGCGCACTGATCGCCGCCCTCAAATCCGGCACCATCGCGGGCGCGGGCCTCGATGTTTTCGAGAACGAGCCCGATCCCCGTCCCGATCTCGTCAGCCTGCCCAACGTGGTGGTGACCCCGCATGTGGGCGGCGGAACGTCGGAAGCGATCGTTGCAATGGGCGATACCGTGATCGCCAATCTCAATGCGTTTTTCGCAGGCAAGCCCCTTCCGAACCCGGTCCTGCCCGGCTGATTTCAGCCGCACCGCACAAAAATAGACCTAGGTCTATTTTTCTCTGGCGTCTCCTGAAATATCGCCCTACGGTTTCTCCAACAGCACTCGGAGGAGGAACCCGGTCATGCACGATCTCATCATTCGCGGCGGCACATTGGTCGACGGCACAGGCGCGCCCGCGCGTGTCGCCGATGTCGCGATCGACAACGGCATCGTCACCGAAGTCGGCACCGTCACGGGCACCGCCAAGCGCGAGATCGACGCCACGGGCCTCGTCGTCACGCCCGGCTGGGTCGACATCCACACGCATTACGACGGCCAGGTCACATGGGACCCGCTCATCTCTCCCTCCTGCTGGCATGGCGTCACCACGGTCGTGATGGGCAATTGCGGCGTCGGCTTCGCGCCCGCCCGTCCCGACAAGCACGACTGGCTCATCAGCCTCATGGAAGGCGTCGAGGATATCCCCGGTGCCGCGCTCGCCGAAGGCATCGAGTGGAACTGGGAAACCTTCCCCGAATATATGGACAGCCTCGACAGGCAGAAGCGCGTGCTCGATGTCGCAACGCAGGTGCCGCACGGCTCCGTCCGCGCCTATGTGATGGGCGAACGCGGCGCACGCAACGAAGCCGCGACCGACGAGGACATCGCCGCCATGGCGAAGATCGTCGAGGAAGGCATTGCCGCCGGCGCGCTCGGCTTCTCGACCTCGCGCACCATGCTGCATCTCTCGAAAGACGGCGAGCCCGTTCCCGGCACCTTCGCCAACAAGGCGGAGCTGATGGGCATCGGCCGCGCGCTTGGGAAAGCCGGCCACGGCGTCTTCGAAATGGCCTCCGACATGACGCCTGCGGAAGAAGAATTCAACTGGATGAAGGAACTCTCCGCCGAAACGGGGCTCCCCGTCACTTATGCCCTCCTGCAATCGCCGGTCGAGCCGGAAAAGTGGCGCGACATGCTTCGCCTCACCGACGAAGCCCGCAAGCAGGGCGCGAACGTGACCGCGCAGATCGCCTGCCGCCCCACCGGCATGGTGCTCGGCTGGCAGAGCACGGTGCATCCCTTCATCGCGCATCCCGCCTATCACGAGATCGCCGCGCTTCCCTTCGCCCAGCGGCTCGAAAAACTGAAGGACCCGGAAGTCCGCGCCCGCATCGTCGCCGACAAGCCGCGCGAATTCGGCCCCCTCGGCAGCATCCTGACCAAGGGCTTCGACCGCATGTTCCGGTTGGAGAATGCAGGCAGCCTCGAATATGAGCCCCGCGCGGAAGACAGCGTCGCCGCCCTCGCGGAGCGCACCGGCGCAAACCCCGCCGGGATCGTCTACGACATGCTGATGGAGAAGGACGGCCGGGGATATGTCTACCTGCCGCTCCTCAACTACTCGCTCTTCAACTTCGACCATATCCGCGATATGATGCGCCACCCGGCAACGGTGCTGAGCCTGTCCGACGGCGGCGCGCATTGCGGCGTCATCTGCGACGCGAGCTTCCCGACCTACATGCTGACGCACTGGGTGCGCGACCGTTCGCGCGGTGAGCGTCTGCCGCTTGAGGAAGTCGTGCGCATGCAGACGCACGATACAGCCCGCCTCTACGGCCTCAACGATCGCGGCGTCGTCGCGCCCGGCATGAAGGCCGATCTCAACGTGATCGACCTCGACAAGCTCCGCATCCTCGCGCCGGAAATGGTCTTCGACCTTCCCGCCGAGGGCCGCCGCATGATCCAGCGCGCCGAGGGCTACCGCGCCACCATCGTCAACGGTGCGGTGACGTTCGAGAACGGCGAGGCGACGGGCGAAATGCCGGGCCGCCTCATCCGTGGCCCGCAGCGTCAGGCCCCGTCCGTTCAGGCGGCGGACTGATCGTCAAAGAAAGCTGATCGCAACGCCTGCCGCCGCTGCCATACCGAGCACCGGCAGCATGCCCGCGTGAAAGCGCAAGACCGCGACCAGCGCGGCCACGCTCAGGGCGAGAGCCCACGGATCGAGCGTGGCCGGGTCTGGCACCCACAGCCGCAATATCCCCGTTCGCACTTCCTCCACCTCGCCGAACAACACGTGCAGTCCGAACCAGATCGCGAGATTGAGGACCACGCCGACAACCGCCGCCGTGATCGCCGTAAAAGCCGCATTGAGGGTCTCGACTTTCCGCAACCGCTCCACATAAGGCGCGCCGAGAAAAATCCACAGGAAGCACGGCGCGAAGGTGACCCAAATCGTCACCAGCGCACCGATGGTGCCCGCAAGAGCAGGACTGATCCCCGTCTCCGCCCGATGCGCCGCCAGATATCCCACGAACTGCAAAACCAGGATCAGCGGCCCCGGCGTCGTCTCGGCGAGCCCCAGCCCGTCCAGCATCTCGCCGGGATTGAGCCAGCCGTAATTCTGCACCGCCTCCTGCGCCACATAGGCCAGCACCGCATAGGCGCCGCCGAAGGTGACGACCGCCATCTTGCTGAAGAAAACCGCCTCTTGCGCGAACACATGCCCCATGCCGAAGACAAGGATCAGCGCCACCACCGGCCCGAGCCACAGCGCCAGTCCCGCGACCGCCGTGACAAGCGCGCGCCCCGCCGACGCCCGCGTGTGATCGCCACCGTTTATCCCCGGCTCTTCGTCCTCCGGTACTTTCAATGCATCGCCGAATATCCCCGGCGCACGCCTCGCCGCGGCAAAACCGAAAAGCGCCGCACCCGCGATGACCAGCGGAAACGGCACATCGAAAAAGAAGATCGCGGCAAACGCGGCTGCCGCCACGGCATAAAGGGCACCCGACTTCATCACCCGCTTCGAAATGCGGATCAGCGCCTCGATCACGATCGCGAAGACCGCCGCCTTGATCCCGAAAAACACGGCCTCCACCGGCCCGAGATCGGCATAGGCCGCATAAAGCATGCTGAGGCCGAGCATCACGGCCACGCCCGGCAGGATGAACATGAGGCCCGCCGCCAGCCCGCCCTTCACGCCATGCAGCAGCCAGCCCGCATAGGTCGCAAGCTGCTGCGCCTCCGGCCCCGGCAGCAGCATGCAGAAATTGAGCGCATGGAGGAATTGCGGCTCGGTGAGCCACTTTTTCTCATCCACCAGAATGCGGTGCATCAGCGCGATCTGCCCCGCCGGGCCGCCAAAGCTCAGAAAACCGATCTTCGCCCAGACCCGGAAAGCCTCCCCAAACGAAACGGTGCGCAGTTCGGTCATCCAATCCAGCCTTCCGGTAGCGAATCTCCCCTGAACCGCCAATATGGCACCCGATTGTGATACATGCAGCCGTCGCCACGGCATTGACGGGCAAGGCGGCCCTGTGCAGGTTGAGCCCGGCCAAACCTCGTTTTGCCGATAAATGGATAAGAATTTGAGCACCGAAAACGCCGCCGAGCCCGCCCTTCCCGACCGCTACCGCGAAGTTCTCGCCTTGATGAAGGAGGGCCGCAAGCGCATCGCCGAGGAGCGCAGCCGCGAACTGCTCGCGGAGACGCCCACCGACGGCGACGCCATGGCGCTGCTCGCTTCCATCATCGTGGAGAACGGCCAGTTCGAGGAAGCCGAGGGATTGCTGCGGCACTCGTTGAAGCTAATGCCGACGGAGCCGACGCCCTGGATCAACCTCGGGCGCCTGCTCCAGCAAACCGGCCGCTGGGGCGAGGCGCTCGAACATTACCGCCACGCCGCCAACCTCTTCCCGGCCCATCCGGGCATCGCCGCGACGCTGGGGCAGCTTTATCAGCGGGCGAGCCGTTTCGCCGATGCGGAAGCGGAGTACCGCCGCGCGCTGGAACACAAGCCTTTGCCCACCTATTACATGCAGCTCGGCATGGTCCTGCTCCGGCAGGACCGCACGGATGAAGCGATCGAGGCGCTCCAGACCGCCATCGCGCTCAACCCGAAACTCGCCGCTGCCTACGGCAATCTCGGCAATGCCGAGCAGAAGCGCGGCAACATCGAGGCCGCCGCCGCCGCTTACGAAAAAGCGGTCGCGCTCAACCCCAGGGACACGCTCTCCTATGTCAGCTTCGGCATGGCGCGGCTGAAGCTCGGCGCGGCGCGCGAAGCAGCGGAGATTTTCGAGCGCACGCTCGCCGTCCACGGTCCGGAACGGCGCGCGGCGGCATGGTTGCCCTTCGCCCGCGCGCAGGAATTCGGCGACATGCCCGCCGGCTACCGTGCCGAACTCGGCAAACTCATCGGCCGCACGACACTGACGCCCCCGGACGGATATGCGAGCCTCGCCGATCTCAACAAGGCACTTGCCGCCGCCCTCGCCGAAGACCCGACGGTCACCTGGGAACCGCTCGGCAAGGCGACGCGCAAGGGCGGCCAGACGGGCCTCCTCCTCGATGCGCCGCGCGAACCCTTCATCTCCTTCGAAAAGGCGCTTCGCCGCGCCATCGACGCCCATTTCGACGGCATCGAGCGCGAACCCCGCCACCCCTTTCGCAGCCAGATCCCGAAGACTTACCATCTCGACCTGTGGGGCACGCTTCTCTCCGAAGGCGGCCACCAGCATTCGCATATCCATGTCGGCGGCTGGATGAGCGGCGTCTACTACGTCGCCCTGCCCCCCGCTCTCGGCAAGGGCGAAGACGGTCATGACGGCTGGATCGAGTTCGGCCATCCGCCGCCGGAATTCGACGCGAAATTCGAGCCGAAGACGATTGCCTACGAACCCCGCGAGGGCGACGCGCTGTTCTTCCCCTCCTACCTCTTCCACCGCACCCTGCCCTTCTCGGGCGACGTGCAGCGCATCAGCCTCGCTTTCGACGTGAAGCCGACAAGCTGGCGGTGAACCGGCCCGGCGATATGGACGAAACCGCCGCTGCGCGTATCATGCGGCTGTCGGGGAGGACAAAATGACACCTGAAGAAACAGCCCGCCATCTCGCCGCGGTCGAAGCGGACGGCTACACCATCGTCGAAAACGCCATCGAGCCCGCTCTCGTCGATGAGTTGAACGAGACCCTGCTGAAGCTCGAGCGCGACATGAATATCGTGCCCGCGAAAAACAGTTTCGAGGGTCACCACACCGTCCGCATCTACAACCTGCTCGCCTTCGGCGCCGTCTTCCAGCGCATCCCCGTCCATACATCCGTCCTGCCCATCGTCGAAGGCGTGCTGGACAAGGGCTGCCTGATCTCCTCGCTCTCCTCCATCTCCATCGACCCGGGCGAGAGGAGCCAGCCCATCCACGCCGACGACCAGGTCATGCCGGTGGCAAAGCCCCATGTGCCCTTCGTCTGCAATTCGATGTGGGCGCTGACGGATTTCACCGAGAAAAACGGCGCCACGCGCATTATCCCCGGCACGCATAAATGGGATCGTTCCCCCGAATACGGAACGCATTACGACAGCATCCCGGCCGAAATGCCCAAAGGCTCGGTCCTTGTCTGGCATGGCAGTCTCTGGCATGGCGGCGGCGCCAACCGGTCCGATAAGCGCCGCGTCGGCATCGCCATGAACTACTGCGCCGGCTACATCCGCCAGCAGGAGAACCAGCAGCTCGGCCTGCCGCTCGACCTCGTGAAGACTTTCGAGCCGCGCCTGCAGGAACTCTGCGGCTTCGGCACCTACATGAACCTGATCGGCCATATCGACAAGAAGACGCCCGCCCAGCGCCTCCTCGGAGAGTCCCGCGACTTCAAGTCGATCTGGGATCTCGCTTAAGCGCCAGCCTGTCGAGCAGCGCGGGCAGTTCCACGATGCTGCCTATGACATGATCCGCAAGCGGCAGCAATTCGTCGCGGCTGCTGGTGCCGGTCAGCACGCCGATCTTCAGCGCCGCGCCCGCGCTCCGGCCCATCTCCAGATCGTGGCTGTTGTCGCCCACCACCGCGATCTCGCCCGGCGCCAGCCCCGTCGCCGCGCAGAAAGCGAGCGCCATGCCCGGGCCCGGCTTCTGCCCGTGTCCGCTGTCATATCCCGCCGCGAACTCGATATAGCTCTCGAGCCCGAACCGCAGGATCGTCGCCCACGCCGATGCGCCGGCATCGTTGGTCGCGATCCCCGTCCGGATGCTCCTGTTCCGCAGCCCGTTGAAAAATGCCGGCAGGTCTGTCACCGGCAGCGACCGCTCCGGCGCCAGCCGCACGAAGAGCCCGTCCATTTCCTCGATCAGCGCCCGCCTGTCCCAGCCGCCGGCGATCGAAAGCCACGCATCGGCGAGGCCGAACGTGTCGCCCGCCGCCGCGATGCTCCCCGCCGTCACCCGCGCGGTCTTCACGTCGTAGCCGATGGCCGCCAGCATTTCCGGCACGATTTCGCGCCTGCCCCGCGCGGCAATCTCCGCCGCCTCGACGAGGATCGGGGCCCAGGTTCCGTGATAGTCGAAAAGCGTTCCGTCCTTGTCGAACAGGATACCCCGAACCTTCCCCCGCACTTCGCCGCCCATCGCCACCGTCTCTGTTCCGTTTCGACACAATTCCGATCTATAGTGTCACCCGGGACCAGCTATCGGAAGCCGGAGGGATGCCGTCATGAGGACTTTCAAGATCATCCTCGCCTTGCTCATCGCCGCCTTCTGCGTCGGCGTGACGGGCTTGATCTATCTTCAGAGCGGCGGTGGGGCAACCGGCGTCGGGCTGCTCATGGGACTGGTGTTCGTGTCATTCGTCTTCGACAACCGTAGCGCGATTTTCGGCGGCGGCTCCCGCAAGCCGGTTCCCGGCGGCAAGGCGGGCGTCGCCATTGCCCAGGGTGCGGCCCTCACCCGCTTCGCCGAAGGCGAAGTGCGGGGCACGCCCAACTACAAGAACGGCTAGGCCTCAGTCTTTCGGCGTCCATTCGGACGTGATCTCGGAAAGCTCCGGCCGCGGACGTTCGTCCTTCGGCACGCTTTCGCTGCCGAAATAGAGATATCCCGCAACCTTCTCGTTCTCCGCCAGCCCGAGCGCCTCGTTGACCCCGGCATCGAACGCATACCACTCGGTCAGCCATTGTGCGCCATATCCGAGCGCGGTAGCGGCGATCAGCATGTTCTGGCAGACCGCACCGGCCGACAGAAGCTGCTCCCACTCGGGTATCTTTATGCCCGGCGTCACCCGCGAGATCACGGCGACGACGACCGGGGCCCGCGTCAGCCTGTTGGCCTCGAAGGCCACCTGATCGCTTGTCGCCCCCGGCTGCGTCGCGGCACAGGCGCGGCTGAGCACTTCGCCGAACTGCCGGCGCGCCTCTCCCTTGAAGACGATGAAGCGCCACGGCGCCAGCTTGCCGTGATCCGGCACGCGCGCGCCCGCCCGCAGAATGATTTCGAGTTCCGCGTCCCCCGGCCCCGGCTCCACCATGGTCAGCGCTTTCGCAGACCGGCGCGTCAGTAGAAGGTCGATGGTTTCCTGAGATCGGGGCAAAAGAAATCCTCTGTCCGGTGACGGTGAGTGGGCCTCTCCCGGCGGTTTACTTAGGCCCGCCGCTTTACTTAGACAAGTCCGGCCGTCACCATGGCCCTGTCGCCATGGGGGGCTTTGGGTGCGGCGATCTTTACCGCGCAACGGCATTTTCCTGATCTGCGCCTTCGCTGCGTCGCTTTCCGCCACGCAGGCGAAGGCGGGCGGCTGGCCTTTGGCGCCAGGAACCGGCGAGATAATCGCGAGTTTCACGTGGCTCTCCGCCGATGAGAGATACGAGGCGGACGGCAGCAAACGCGCGACGAGCCGCTATACCAAATTCGAGATAGCCCCCTATGCCGAATACGGCCTGACCCGGAACCTGACCCTCATAGGCGAAGCCGCCTATACCGCCGAAAAGACCGACTACTACGGCGAAGAACACAGCAACACGGATATCTCGCGTCTCAAGGCAGGCGCGCGCCTCGCGCTCGGCAGCTGGAAGGATACCCTGTTCTCGTTGCAGCCCTTGATGACGCTCCACCTCATGCGGACTGGCGACGATCCCGCGGCGACGGCGAGCGGCGACATCGACGCCGAACTGGCGCTCGTCATGGCACGGAACGAAACGCTCTCCGGCCTCGACATCTTCTCCGTTCAGGAAGTCGGCTACCGCTATCGCGACCGGAACCGGCCGGACGAGGTCCGCGCGGACGTGACATTGGGCATCAAGCCCTGGCCGCGCATCATGCTCCTCGTGAAAAGCCTCAACACCGTCGCCTTGAAACCGGCCTCGAACGGCGAAAGCTACCAGTCCGGCAAACTCGCCTTCTCCGCCGTTTACGCCCTCCCGGACCATCTGGCGCCCGGCTGGTCGGCGGAGGCAGGCATCGAACGCACCATCATCGGGCGCAGCACCGTCGACGAGACGGTCGCCCGGTTCGCTCTCTGGTATCGCTTCTGACTCAGGGTTCGGACGATGCGGCCCGGAGTTCGTCGGCGCCCGCTTGCGACAGATGCTTCCGCAGCGCCGCGAGCGCATCGGTATCCGGCGGCGCGTCGGCGCCGCTTCCGGCCACCCGCATCTGCAAATCACTGAGCGTGAATCCCATCCGCGCGTCGTAAGTGCGCTCCACCTGGTTCCGCAACCGCTGCTGCGCGTCGTACCACGCGCGCTTCAATTCGCCGTCCGGGCAGGTGGCAAGCTCCGCTGCCGAGCGCGCGCCCCAGCGAAGTTCGGGACAATGATAGGGATCGAAGGAGAAATCGAACGCACGCATCCGCGCCTCTTCAAAGCTCAACGACCGCGCCGTGCCGTCGCTTGCGGTGTAGACGACCTCGCAGGCCTCCGCCTCCTCGGTATAGGCGGCCTGCAGGTCCGCCGGCAGGTTCGTCCCGGCATAGTCGAGCTTCGGGTCGCCCGTCCGCGCCATCTCGATGAACCGCACGATCTGCTCGCGCAATTCCACGAACGACGTCTTGAGCCGCGCATCGCGCGACGGCGTCGAATAGGTCTCCCAGTCGCCCGTCGTGCCGTAGATATTGTCCGGCAGACGCGACGGTTGGGGTTGCCGCTGAAGCCCTGCCATGACCGCCACATCGACCGATTGCGCGCGGTAATGCAGGTCGTCGCAAAGCTCCCGCACCATCAGCTTCGTTTCCATGACCGGATTGTAGGTCACGTTGCCGGCGGCCACCGCCTGCCGCACATAATCGTAATAATCGAGCCTTTGCCCGTCATGGATGAAGACCGCCGATCCCCACTGCTTCGCACCAGGCGCGCCGTTCCCGTAAAATTGCTCGTCGGACCAATCGGCGATCTCGTGATCCGCGGCGAGAACCACGCGCCCGCCATGCCAGGTGCCGTCCGCGCCCTGCCTTGCACCTGCGAGCTTCATCGGCCGCCAGTTCTTGAACCCCGCCCCCATCGGCGCGGAAGCCCGCACGAACCGCTTGCCATATGTGCCGCGCGTCAGCGAATTGTCGGGATGCGCGTCGATGAAGCGAATGCGGCCCTCGTCGTCCACGCTGTAGACGACCGCCACATGCCCGTTCGGATCGTAAATCACCGTACCCGAACGAATGGATCCCTTCGCGATCTTCACCGGGTAGAAGTCGAACGTCTCGCCCCGCGTCTGTTCCGGCGCAAAGCGGTACATGGCGCTTGAAACGACATTGTTGATCGCATTGAGCACGCTCCGCCCGTTCGGAAAGGCGCCTTCCACGGAAGGAACCACGTCGCTCCGCTTGTAGACGTAGTTGCCATAGCGCGAATAGCGCAAATCCCGCGACTGCCCGACCGCCGCCACGCCGCTCGCATAGGAAAAGGGCAAACCCGTCTTCCACGCGAAATAGGCCCTGAGCGCATAGGGCAGGTCCGCGCAATCGGCATAGAAGAACATGCCCTTCGGATCGCTCGCGCGGTAGATGTTCCACGGCCCCTTCAGGCATTCGTCGAAAGTCCGGCAATCGCTCTCGCCGATCGCGGTCACGAATTCGCCGAAGGCGCGCTCGTCGCTTTCCGTCCACGCGGTTTTGGTGATGCGCCAGCGAAAACCTTCGGGCGTCTGGTAATGCGCGGGGTCCAGCACCTCGCCCCCGCTCGCCACCGGCGTCATCGTCGCCGTGGAAGGCGTCTCGGCCCATGCCGCCACCGCCATGAACCCGAGCACGGCGGCAAGCACCCCCGACCGCCTCAGCAAACGCGCCGCCATGATCGCCCTCTCCCAGCTTCGTCTTGTCTCAACTTAACCGGAATCGCGAGGTTTTGCGCGGCGTATCGGGGGAACCATGCCCTGATCCATATTTCTGTGTTGACTTAATTAAGTGAAACAGAAAATATATACGCATGGAAAGTTTCACCGCCCTCGCAGACCCCACCCGGCGCCGGATCGTCGAAATGCTCGCCTCGGGCGAGCTCCCGGCGGGCGACATCGCGCGGCGCTTCTCGATGAGCGCGCCCGCGGTCTCCCAGCATCTGAAGGCATTGAAGGCCGCGCATCTCGTCCGCGTCCGCGTCGATGCCCAGCGCCGCATCTATTCCCTCGATCCGCAGGGGCTCGGCGAGCTCGACCGCTGGCTTGCGAATATCCGCAAGTTCTGGACGCCGAAGCTCGACGCACTGGAGCGCGAACTTCTCGCGGCGGCGGAGCGGGACAGGAAGCGGTAAACACGAACCAACTCGCGAGGTAACCCGATGAGTGAATACGGCACCCTGGTCGACGACCACACGGTCCGCTTCGAGCGGCTTCTCCCCGGCCCCATCGAGCGCGTCTGGAAATATCTGACGGATGCCGAATTGCGCGGGCTCTGGTTCGCCGCCGGCCCGATGGAATCCCGCGTCGGCGGCAAGATGGACATCGTCTTCGACAATTCGAATCTCGGACCGCGCCCCTCCGCGCCGCCCGAACGCTTCAGGAAATATGGCGGCCCCTTCGACAGCAAGCATGTCGTCACGATCTACGAGCCGCCCCGCCGCCTTGGTTTCACCTGGGACGACGACATGGACCCCAAGGGTTCGGTCGTTGAGATCGAACTGACGGAGGAAGGTGACAAGGTCCGCCTCGTTCTCACCCATCGCCGCGTCTCCGGCATCTCCGACGCGATCAATTTCTCGGGCGGCTGGCACACCCATCTGCGGATGCTCACCGAGCAGCTGGAGGGCAACCCCAGAACGCCTTTCTGGGAAGCCTTCGAGGGCATCGAGGGCGAGTACAGCGCGCGCTACAGGAAATAGACCGCCGGAGAACAACCGAACCCTGCCATGAGAACCGCCAGTTAAAAACAATGTCTTTGCCGGGCTTGACCCGGCAATCCAGGAGCGGCTCGCTCCGTGCCTCTCCATAAAAAAGCCCGCCCACCTTTATTGCAAAGGAGGACGGGCCACTCACATCACTCAGGCAGAACGCTATCGCAAATCCGGCGGCGTCGCCTCTTCGGCCAGCGCCTTGATCGCCTCGTCGAGCTTCATCGTCTGCTGCTGCTGCGAGCCGAGACGGCGGATCGAAACCGTCCCCTCCTCCGCCTCGCGCTTGCCGGCCACGAAGATCGCCGGCACCTTCGCTACCGAATGCTCGCGCACCTTGTAGTTGATCTTCTCGTTCCGAAGATCGAGCTCCGCCCGGATACCCGCATCGCGCAGCTTCTGCAGCATCTCTTCGGCATAGGGATCGGCATCCGACGTGATCGTCGTCACCACCGCCTGCACCGGCGCCAGCCAGAGCGGGAAGCGTCCCTCATAGTTTTCGATCAGGATGCCGATGAAGCGTTCGAGCGACCCCAAGATCGCGCGATGGAGCATCACCGGGCGATGCTTGTTGCCGTCCTCGCCGATATAAGAGGCATCGAGACGTTCCGGCAGCACGAAGTCGAGCTGCAGCGTGCCGAGCTGCCACGAACGGCCGATGGCGTCGCGCAGGTGGAATTCGAGCTTCGGCCCGTAGAACGCGCCCTCGCCGGGCGCGAAGTCGAACTCCTTGCCCAGCGCGCGCAACGCTTCCTCCAGCGCCTTCTCCGCCTTGTCCCACGTCTCGTCCGTACCGGCCCGCACATCGGGCCGCGTCGCAAGCCTGAGCTTCGTGCCCGTGAAGCCCATATCCTCATAGACGCTTTCGAGCAGCGCCACGAAGGCTTCCGTCTCTTCCTTGATCTGGTCTTCCGTGCAGAAGATATGCGCGTCGTCCTGCGTCATCTGGCGCACGCGCATGAGACCGTGCAGCGCGCCATGCGGCTCGTTGCGGTGGCAGCAGCCGAACTCCGCCATGCGCAGCGGCAGGTCGCGGTAGGATTTCACGCCCTGCTTGAAGATCTGGATATGCGCGGGGCAGTTCATCGGCTTGATCGCCATGAGCTTCGCCTTGCCGGAGAGGACAGGCGCGTCCTCATCCGTCGACGGCACCTCGTCCGGCACCACGAACATGTTCTCGCGATACTTGCCCCAATGGCCGGATTGCTCCCAGAACTTCGAGTCGAGAAGCTGCGGCGTCCTCACTTCCACATAGCCCGCCGCATCGATCCGCCTGCGGACATATTGCTCCAGCGCCTGCCAGATGCGCCAGCCCTTCGGATGCCAGAAGACCGACCCTTGCGCCTCTTCCTGCAGATGGAACAGATCCATCTCGCGGCCGATCTTGCGATGGTCGCGGCGCTCCGCCTCCTCCACCATCGTCAGATAGGCCTTGAGGTCGTTGTCGTTCGCCCAGCACGTCCCGTAGATGCGCTGAAGCATCTCGTTGCGGCTGTCGCCGCGCCAATAGGCGCCGGCGAGCTTCGTCAGCTTGAACGCCTTGCCGAGCTTGCCCGTCGACGGCAGATGCGGCCCCCGGCACAGGTCGAGCCAGTTGCCCTGCCGGTAGATCGAAACCGGCTCACCGCCCGGAATGGAAGCGATGATCTCCGCCTTGTAATGCTCGCCGATCTTTCGGAAATACGCGACCGCCTCATCGCGGTCCCACACTTCGCGCGTGATCGTCTCGTCGCGGTCCACGATCTCGCGCATCCGCTGTTCGATCTTCTCGAGGTCTTCCGCCTTGAAGGGTTCGGCCCGCGCGAAGTCGTAATAGAAGCCGTTCTCGATCACCGGCCCGATCGTCACCTGCGTGCCCGGAAAAAGCTCCTGCACGGCTTCGGCCATCACATGCGAGGCATCGTGCCGCAGCAGGTCGACGCCGTCCGGCGTCTCGCGCGTGACGATCTCCACCGCGGCGTCGCGGTCGATCACCGTCGAGAGGTCCTTCATCTGGCCGTCGATCTTGATCGCGACCGCCTTTTTCGCCAGCGACTTTGCGATGCTCTCGGCAAAGGCGAGCCCGTCAAGCGGCGCCTCATGCTCGCGAACGGAACCGTCTGGAAGTTTCAGCTTTATCATGTGTCTCTCTCAATGCGTTCCGTGCGTGCAGTCGCGTTGTTCTTCCATCCGCCAGCTTCCATATCGCCACGGCGCCCAGAAAGGCTGGTCCGCCAGCCGCTCCGGCACCGGGTCGAAGCCGTGGCTTCCCCATGGGTGGCACCGCGCGATCCGCGCCAGCCCCAGCCATCCGCCACGCCATGCCCCGAAGCGCTCGATCGCCTGCATCGTATAGTCCGAGCAGGTCGGCAAATGCCGGCATTTCGGCCCGATCAGCGGCGATATGAACCACTGATAGAACCGGATCAGCCCGCGCATGATGAGCGACAAAGGATCGCGCCGCATGGGATCGGAAGTCCCCTAAGCGCAATCGGGCGAAATGCGCAGCAGTTCGCCCATAAATTGCGCGACAAACAAAAGGACTGGAGCGGGATTGCGATTCGAAGAAGAGCGATCCCGCTCCGGTTACACGCACTTGTTAGCTTTTAATCGGAATCGGCACAACTTGCAGGCGCCGTCGGCGCCTTTCGGCCTATCCGTCTGATTCGTCTGGGAAAAGCCGCCCGGGCGCATGTCGCGCGGGAGCGGTCGGGCCCGGCGCCTAAGCGGCCGGGCCGGTGCTAGTGAGGGTCCCGGTCTGCGGCGCAGTACCACTCCCTTTTTCGGCAAGCGCGGCTTCCACCGCCTCCTCCACCGCGTCGAATACCAGCAGCGTCGAGGCGTGCCGGGCCTTGTATTCGCGCACCGGCTCGAGCACCTCGAGGTCTTTCCACTTGCCGCCATAGATTTCGCGCGGCGGCTCGCCACCCTGCTTCAGCATCGCCCGCATCGCGGCGCCGACCTCGTGCAGCTCGGCGGCACTCGCACCGATCACATGCCGCGCCATGATGGAGGACGACGCCTGCCCCAGCGCGCATGCCTTCACATCCGCGCCGTAATCCACAACCCGGTCGCCGTCGAGCTTCACATCGACCGTCACCTTCGAACCGCACAGCTTCGACACCGCCGTCGCCGAGGCGTCGGGCGCGGCAAGCCGCTCGCCATGCGGAATATCCGATGCGAGTTCGAGAATGCGCTTGTTGTAGATCTCGTTGAGCATCTAGCTCGCCACTCTCCAGCTTGTGCCTTGCGGCCCATCTTCGATCGCCACGCCCATCTCGGCAAGCGCGCCGCGGATGCGGTCGGCCTCGGCGAAATCCTTCGCCTTGCGCGCGGCATTGCGCGCCGCGATCAGCCGCTCCACTTCGTCCCCGTCTATATGGGAAGCCGCCCCCGCCCCTGCAAACCAGGCTTCGGGGTCCATTTCGAGCACGCCCAGAAGCCGCCCCGCCCCGATCAGCGCCGCCTTCAGCTGCGCCCTCGTGCCCGGGTCCGTCTCCGTATTGGCCCGCTTGGCGAGGTCGAACAGCACCGCCAGCGCCTTCGGCGTGTTGAGGTCGTCGGCCAGCGCCTCCATGAAGGCATCAGGCGCCGCATCGCTTGTCGGTTCCGCCTTCACGTCCGAAAGCCCCCGCAGCGCGCCGTAAAGCCGGTCGAGCATCCGCTTCGCCTGCGCCAGCCCCTCGTCCGACCAGTCCAGCGGCTGCCGGTAATGCGCGTTGAGCAGCGCAAGCCGCACCGCCTCGCCCGGCGCCTGCGCGATCAGCTCATGCACCAGCAGCACATTGCCGAGCGACTTCGACATCTTCTCGGCACCCATGTTCACGAAGCCGTTATGCAGCCAGAACCGCGCGAGCGGCGCCCGCCCATGCGCGCAGGACGATTGCGCCAGTTCGTTCTCGTGATGCGGGAACTGCAGGTCGATGCCGCCGCCGTGAATGTCGATGGTCTCGCCCAGATGCTTCTCGATCATCGCCGAGCATTCGATATGCCAGCCCGGCCGCCCGCGTCCCCACGGGCTGTCCCAGCCCGGCTGCTCCGGCGTCGACGGCTTCCACAGCACGAAATCCGCCGGGTCCTTCTTGTAGGGCGCCACTTCGACGCGCGCGCCCGCGATCATGTCGTCGCGGTCCCGCCCCGAAAGCCGCCCGTATTCCGCAAAGCTCGGCACGTTGAAGAGTACATGCCCCTCCGCCGCATAGGCGTTCCCGCTCGCGATCAGCCGCTCCATCATCGAGATCATCTCGGCGATGCTCTCCGTCGCCTTCGGCTCGATATCCGGCGCCAGCACGCCGAGCGCGCCCATGTCCTCGCGGTATATCCGCGCGTATTTCTCGGTGATGACCGAAATATCGACGCCCGCCTCTTTCGCGGCGGCGATGATCTTGTCCTCGATGTCGGTGATGTTCCGCGCATAGACGACATGCCGGTAAAGCCGCCGGAGCAGCCGCGCCAGCACGTCGAACACGACGGCCGGCCGCGCGTTGCCGATATGCGAGCGGTTGTAGACCGTCGGCCCGCAGACATACATCGTCACGCGGTCGGGCTCCGCCGGCTCGAAGATTTCCTTCTGCCGCGTCAGCGTGTTGTAGAGCGAGAGCTTCAACTTGTTGGGCTGGGTATTCATCGGTCAGGCCTTGATGTGGTTCGGCGTGGGCTTCCCTGGCGGCCCGCCTTCCTCACGGGCCCTCAGTCGGCGGTGCGGGTGCCTGCGCAGCAGTCCGCGCATCCGCCCCAAAAAACGAAGGAGGGGTGGAGCGAAGTTCGACAACATGTCGTCCGGCGCGTCATGACCATCAAATCCTGTGGACCGTCTGCCACTCTGTTAGCCGAGCCGATGCTGCCCGGCAAGGTTTAAGAATTAACCAAAAACGCCGCGAAAGAGAACCGGCAGCCGCTTTTCTGCGTCCAAAGACCGGAAATTACGCCCCGGACCGAACCCCCATTTTGCGCAACCTTGCGTTTCACGCACCCTTGATAGCCCCTTTCCGCAAGGCTATATGCATGGTTGAGACGATGTCACATCAGCTTCAGCATGGCATAAGACCCCGTGCTTGATGGGCAAAATGGGCGGTCCCGGCAACGGAACCGCCTGTGACTTGAACCGGACAAACGGCCCCGAAGAAGGGCTGTATGGCCGGGAAACCCCTAAACGAGATTGGTCGAATGGACATGAATGCTGCAGTTGATGGGCTTCGGGCCCCGACGGAGGACGAGCGCCTGACGCACGTCGAAAAGCCCTCCCGCGAGGCGGCCGAAGCCGCCGTCCGCACTCTCATCGCCTGGGCCGGCGACAATCCGGACCGCGAAGGCCTGATCGACACGCCCGGCCGTGTCGTGCGCGCCTATGAAGAGTTCTTCGAGGGCTACAACGTAGACCCCTACAAGGAACTGACCCGCACTTTCGAGGAAGTCGAGGGCTATGACGACATGGTCATGCTCCGCGACATCAACATCGAGTCGCATTGCGAGCATCACATGGTCGCCATCCTCGGCCGCGCGCATATCGCCTATGTGCCGACCAAAAAGGTGGTGGGCATTTCGAAGCTTGCCCGCGTGATCGAGATCTACGCCCGCCGCCTCCAGACGCAGGAGACGATGACGGCGCAGATCGCCGATACGATCAACCGCGCGCTGCAGCCCCAGGGCGTCGCCATCCTCATCGAGGCGAAGCATCAATGCATGACGACGCGCGGCATCAAGAAGCCGGATGTCGCCACCATCACCACGCAGTTCACCGGCGTCTTCCGCGATGATCCCCGCATGGAAGCCCGGTTCATGCAGATGATCCGCGGATACTGACCTTCAAAAGCCATCCGGCTTTGACAAGAGGCCCCGCCTTCATCTGAATGGCGGGGCCTTTTTCAATTGGAAACGAGAGACATGACTGGCACATCCCCCTTCGCCCCGCGCGGCACCGCGCAGGAAATTGAGGAAGGCACAACCTTCTCACCCAAATTCGACCGCGACGGCCTCATCACGGCCGTCACGACCGACGCGAAGACGGGCGAGCTCCTCATGGTCGCATGGATGAACGCCGAGGCGCTGGCCCGCACCGTCGAAACCGGCGAAGCCTGGTACTGGAGCCGCTCGCGCAACGAGCTCTGGCACAAGGGCGACACCTCGGGCCAGGTGCAAACCGTCGTCGAACTCCGCACCGACTGCGATCAGGACACCGTCTGGCTCAAGGTCGATGTCGCGGGCGATGGCGGCTGCTGCCACGTCGGCTACCGCTCCTGCTTCTACCGCCGCGTCCCGAAAGGCGAGCCCGCGAAACTCGAAGCCACAGGCGCGACGAAGCTGCACAGCCACGACCACTAAGCTCAACACTGGCGGTTAAACCCGATACTCTTCACTCAACCTAATACTTGTCATTGCCGGGCTTGACCCGGCAATCCAGTAGCCGCAAAGCGGCGTCTCTCTTCACAAGACTCTTGCGCCTCACCTCCTCGCCCTGGATGCCCGGGTCAAGCCCGGGCATGACGATTGATGTTTTTGATTGTTACTGCCGAACGCCTCGCCCTCCGCGCTCGAATTTCGTCACAATTGCCACCCATATAAAACGAAACCGCCGCTCGGGCGGTCCGCTATATTGTTTGTCGCAAGTCCTCTTGACCATGAAGCAGTTCCGCATGCCCCGCCCCAAAATCGGCATAGCTCTCGGCGCCGGCGTAGCGCGCGGCTGGACGCATATCGGCGTCCTGAAAGCGTTGAAGCGCGCCGGCATCGAGCCCGACATCGTCTCCGGCACCTCCATCGGTGCGCTTGTCGGCGGCTGTCTCGTCGCGGACAGGCTCGAGCCGCTTGAGGACTTCGCGCGCTCGCTGACGCGCCGCCGCATGTTGAGCCTGCTCGATTTCCGTTTCCGCTCCTCCGGGCTCATCGGCGATTCCAAGCTCGCCGAACTGATGCGCGAACAGCTTTCCGACATCGACATCGAAAACCTGACGCGGACCTTCGTCGGCGTCGCGACCGAGCTCACCACCGGCCACGAACTCTGGCTGCACAAGGGAAACCTCATTCAGGCGATCCGCGCTTCCTATGCGCTCCCCGGCGTCTTCGCGCCCGTCGCGGTCGATGGCCGCTGGCTGATCGACGGTGCGCTGGTGAACCCGGTCCCCGTTTCCGTCGCCCGCGCGCTCGGCGCCCGCGTCGTCATCGCCGTCAATCTCAACACCGATCCCTTCGACCCCGCCGCGCGCCGCCGCGCGCATGAGGCGGTCCATCCCGGCTATATCCGTTCCTCGCCGCCACCCTTGCCCGACGACGATCTGTTCCACGACATCGAGGACAGGATCGAGGAGGAACTGAACCTGCAGGAAGATGCGGAGCAGGAAGAAGAAGACGCCTCGGAAGGTGCCGCCGAGCTTGTGAAGGACGCCGCGGAAACGACACCCGCCGTCGCCGACCGGATCAGGCAGAGCCTGAAAAACTTCACCTGGAAGCGCAACCCGGAACGCGAGCTGATGCGCCGTGTCATCGGCGGCAATCGGCGCGGCCCGGGCATCGCCAGCGTCATGCTCGCCTCGCTCAACATCGTGCAGGACAGGCTGGCCCGCATGCGCATGGCGGGCGACCCGCCCGACATCATGATCGCGCCGCGCGTCGGCCACCTGAGCCTGCTCGATTTCGACCGTGCCGACGAATTGATACGGCTCGGCGAAGAGGCCGCTGAAGAGGCGATCCCTCAGATCCTCGAAACCATCGAGATCATGCAGTAGAGCGTCAGCCGTTGGCGATATAGAGCCGCAGCGCTTCCGTCTCCATCACCGTCTCGGCGATCCGGTGCTTCACCACGTCGCCGATGGACACGATGCCCGCCAGCTCGCCGCCCTCGATCACGGGCAGATGCCGGAAGCGGCCCATCGTCATCGAATCCATCAGCTCGTCGATGGAATCGTTGAGGCCGCATGTGACGACGCGGGCCGTCATCACGTCGCGCACCGGCGCATTGAGCGATTGCGCGCCGTTCCGCGCGATGGCTTTCACCACGTCGCGTTCGGACACGATGCCCAGAACCTTTCGGTCCTGCATCACCACGACCGCGCCGATGCGGCGCTCGCTGAGCAGGACCGCAATCTCGCCCAATGTCGCGGTGGGACTCACCGTCACGACATCGGAGCCCTTGGCCTTCAAAATCGCGGCAACATTCATGGCGTCTCCTCCCAGTTGGGCCGTTCGGTTTGTACCGGCGAGATCGGCCCCCGCCGTCGCAGCCCCCCAGCCGCACCGGCAACCGCCTCTGGGGAAATGATGCGGCATTCCGCCGCAGCGGGCAAGCGCAAGCACATAAATGGCGCGATTCCGCCCTTGTTCCCCCGACGTCAACCGGCCCCTTTGACTTCCTGCCTCCCCGCCCGATAATCGGCGCGTGCCCGACTGAGTCCCCCCGCAGACCCGCTCTCCCGTTCCGGTAAAAAAGGAAACAGCCTTCCCATGTGGCAGCGCGTCTATCTGCAGCGGCTGAAGCGCGATCTCGATCTGTGGATCGAGCGGGGCTGGGTCACCGCCGGCAATGCCGAAGCCATCCTGCAATCCGCGAGCGAGCCCGCAACGGCGCGCCGCATGCCGGGCGTCCTCGCCATTCTCGGCGCGGTCCTTATCGGCTTCGCTGTCATGAGTTTCGTCGCCGCCAACTGGGCGGAGATTTCGAAGCTCGCGAAACTCGTCATGATCTTCGGCGCCATGTGGGCGGCCTATGTCGCCGCCTTCATCCTCCAGAAGCGCGATCATCCGGCCTTCGCGCAGGCCGCCGTGCTGATCGGGCTCGGCCTCTTCGGCGCGGGCATCATGCTCGTCGCGCAGATTTATCACATCGTCACCGACGATCCGGCAGGCGTGCTCGCCTGGTGCATCGCCGCTCTCGCCACCGCATGGCTCCTTCCCTCGCGCCCTGCCCTCGCGCTCGGCATCCTGCTCGCCGTCGTCTGGACCTGGTTCGTCGCGCAGATGGGCGGCACCGCCTCCCCGCACTGGGCCTTCTGGCTGCCCTGGGCGGCGGCCATCCTCCTCTCGCTGCGGCTTTCATGGGCGCCCGGCCTGCATCTCTCGCTGATCGCCGGCTTCATCTGGCAGGCGATGAACGCCGAGGCGATCGTCGAGACATACGGCTTGGCGGAAACCCAACTCGCCATCGTCTTTCTCATGGAAATGCTGGCGGTCTGGCTTGCGGCGGTCCTCCTGTCGGAGCGCGGCCCGCGCTTCGCCGCCATCGCGGAGAGCTATGCCGTCGCGCTCGCCTTCGTTCTCTTCTGGATCTTCCAGACCGCGCCCACCGACAATGAGCAGGCCTCGACGGCCATCGGTCCCACGGCAATGGCGCTCTCCGCGGCATTGGTGGCGGGCCTCGCCTTGCTCTGCGTTGCCGGACGAAAGCTGGAAGCGCGCCACCTCGCCGGCATCGGGGCGCTGGCTCTCCTCGCCCTCCTGTTCCCTGTTCTGAAATCCGGCGCGGAGGAAACGATCCCGTGGCTCTACGCCGCCGCCTTCCTCGCGCTCGCCGCCTGGCTCGTCTCCTACGGCACCGGGCGCGGCAGCCGCTTCGCCGTCAATTTCGGCTTCGTCGCCTTCGCGGCGGAAGTCCTCTACCTCTATTTTGAAACCCTCGGCGACCTTCTCGACACCGCCCTCTTCTTCGCGCTTGGCGGCATCCTTCTCATCGTCGGCAGTTTCGTCATGGAGCGGATGCGCCGCCGCCTCGTGAAAACGGCAACCGATGGAGGCCAGGCATGACCTCCCGCTTCGGCCTCGCGCTCGTCATCGGCCAGTCGCTCTTCCTTGCCGCCATGATCCAGGATCGCGTGACGCTTCTCCGCTCGGACCATGTCGTCACCCTCAAGACCGAACCCATCGACCCGCGCGACATCTTTCGCGGCGACTACGTCATCCTCAACTATGAAATATCGCGGCTGTCTCTCGATACCCTCGAAGGCGACGACGGTTTCGCGCAGGGCGACACGATCTATGTCGAGCTGACGCCCGCGGGAGCCATCTGGCAACCCGTCGCCGCATGGCGCGAACGCCGCAACCCGTCGCCGGGTAACGAAATCATTCGCGGCCGCGTTTCCTGGGTGATCGAAGGACGCCCCGTCACGGCGCCTGCGGATGGAGAAGAGGCGCCCTGCATCGATTGCAACTCGGCAACCGTCGCCTACGGCATCGAAAGCTACTTCGTACCCGAGGGCGAAGGCCGCGAGTTGGAAGACCAGCGTAACGCCGGTTCTCTCACCGTCGATGTCGCCCTCGGCAGCGACGGCGAAGCTGCGATCAAAGGCCTCCGCCTCGACGGCGAGCCGGTCTACGAGGAACCGCTTTTCTGAGGACACCGCCGCGTACATCCCCGCGCACGTTTTTCATGACATGAGCGCAAGGATGCTCCGCCGGTCGGTCAGGCGAATGTACCTTCCGGCGACCGGCACATCCGCGCCGCCGGGGATAAGTCGCCTGCGCACCCCACATGACAGTTAGGTGACAGTTCGATGACAGTCGCGGGGATAACCCCGCTTTATGCCCGGTTTCGCCAGTTGCCGTGGAAGCCGAAAGGCACCCGCATCGGCAGTTGGACACGCGCCACCGGACCCCTCGAAATATCGTCCGTATCCATCACAACGAAGTCGCTTATGTTCCGCGCCGTGTCGTAGGCGAGCGAAACGATAAACCCGTCGCCCTCCGCCGCGCCTTCCTTTCGCGGCACGAAAACCGGTTCGTGCAGGTACTTTCCCACGCCCGGTTCCCATTCGCGCCGCTTGCCGCTTTCCAGATCGATATGCACCAGCGTGTCGTAGGACGAGCCCGGCGCCTCTTTCGGCCTCTTCATCGCGGCGTAATAGCCGTGCCGGTTCTTGTGCCCCGCAAACCGCTCATCGAAGCGCGGAAACTCGCCGCCGAGATCGGTCAGAACTTCTTCCGTGTACGAATCCGAATTGCTGTCGAGATCGAACGTCCAGCGCACCAGTATGCTCTGCTCGTCGGCAAGGTCGGCCGGCGGCTTGCTGCCGTCCGCGCTCGGAAACAGCGGCACGCGGCTGTATTTCATCATGTCCGCGATCACGCGCGTGCGTCCGCCCTCATGCGACGTCCATGCGTTCATCGGATGATAGACATAACAGGGATCGCCCTTGAACCAGCGGATCGTGTCGACGCTCGCATCGCGCGCCATGATGCCGATATGCGTGCCGGCATCGGGGTCCCATGCGATCGTCGGTCCGCCCTTCATGATCCGCTCGACGTCGATCGTCGCCGGAAAGATCGGAAAGATCACGTGCTCGTCGGTCACGATGAAGTCGTGAACCATGCTCGCATAAGGCGCCTTGAACATGTCGCTGCGAACGAGCGCGCCGTTGCGGTCCACCACCTGGTACGAAATGTCCGGCGTCCCCGGCCCTGCCGCCATGTAACCGAAGAACAGCATCTCGCCCGTCTTCGGATCGAACTTCGGATGCGCCGTCATCGGCCCCTGGTATTTTCCCTCGAAGGTCCACGGCCCCGCCGTCTCCAGCGTGTCGCCGTCCATCGCCACCGGCGAGCTTCCCTCGTCCAGCGCCAGCAGCTTGCCCGCATGCCAGACGACGTTGGTGTTGGCGACATTGCGCTTCACGGTCTCCGCGCCCGCCACCGGCGCTTCGCCGAAGCCCGTCGGCAGCAGGCGCCGGCCCGCCTTCCGCTGCGCTTCGTATTGCTCCGTGTGCACCCATCTGTTCCGGTAGCTCGCCTTGCCGTCTTCCACGCTGATCGCATGGATCATGCCTTCGCCGAGAAACCAGTGATGCTGGTTGCCGAGCGGCGGGAACATCGGGTTCGGTCCGTTGCGGTAAAGCGTGCCCGCCAGCTCGCGCGGCAATTCGCCTTCGACGACCACGAGATCGGGCGCATCGCACTCGGCCTGCACCGGCGCGAAATTGGCCTGAAGAAACGGATTGTTCGGATAAGGCTTCGACATGATTGCTCTCCTCCCCCTCTGCCGCGCGCATGGCGCAGGGCCTATAACAGTGTTATGGTTCCGTTATAGTTAGGGCTGGACTTGAGGTCAAGCCTGTTCGATAGAGAGCGCATGAGTATCGAGCCGCATACATCGCCCGCCGGCAACCGTCGCACGGCCCAGCGTGAAGCCCTCCTCGATGCCGCCAGCGAAATGCTCGTCCATGGCGGCCCCGACGCCATCTCCCTGCGCAAGCTCGCGGCAAAGGTCGGCACATCGACCATGGCCGTCTATACCGCCTTCGGCGGCAAGGAGGGGCTCGTCACCGCGCTCTTCGAGGAAGCCTTCGACCGTCTCGCCGCGCTCGAACAGGCGGTGCCGCGCAACGCCGAGCCCTTGCTCTGGCTCGCCGATCTCGCGCGCGCCTATCGCAGCTTCGCCCTGAAGAACCCGTCCTATTACGCGCTGATGATCAGCGCGACCCTGCCCGTGCCCGCCTCGTTGCGCCACGCCGTTCCCGACGGCGGCGAACCGGCGGCGCGAAGCATCACGCGCCACCCCTCATACCGGACATTGCTGGATGCGGTGGAAGCCTGCGTCGCGGAGGGAAGTTTCCCCGCCGACATCGAGTCCGAAATACTGGCGGACGCTCTCTGGGCCGCCGTGCACGGACTGAGCAGCCTCGAGCTGGCCGGCTTTCACGCCAGCGCCGCAGCCGCGGAGAAACGCTTCCATGTGACGGCTGAAGCGGTCCTGCGCGGCCTGCTGACGCCGAAAGGCCTGAAGAAATTCGACGCGATCACAAAGGCCCGGTGACCGACGGAAACTTGCCGAGCGGAAACGGCTTTTCCTCGCGCGCGAAGATGACGAACGCCAGGCACTCCCAGACATATTGAATGAGATTGCGGCTGAACGTCCGCAATTCCTCGTTCTTGTTGCCGTTGACGAGGATCACGACGAACTGGACGGCGCCGAGAAAGATCGCAATGGAAAAGGCGATGTTGCCGAGAAACCAGAACGCGATCATGTAGAGAAAGCGAATCCACAATTCTCTGCGCCCGGCGGGAGCGGTTTCGTCGTAGGCGGATCGCGGACCCTCCGGCTGCTCTGCGCCCGGATATGCGGATGTGTCGCTCATTGGACCTCCTCCTGAATAAAGCCCCCGGATAAAGGGCCTTTTCCATATGTGGTTCGGCCAGGCCCCGATTCAATGACGGCTTTCGTCCTGCCGGTTGTCGCCCAGCCATTCGCCGTAACCGACATTGCCCGGCCCGCCCGACGGCGACAAGCGCAGCGGATCGAACAGCCCGAACGCCAGAAGACCGAAAATAAACCCGCCCAGATGCGCTTCCCACGCAACCTGCGCGGTCACGCCCAGCACGCCGCTGAGCGGCGTCGCACCGAAGAGAAAGTTGAGCCCGATCCAGATACCGACAAAGATCAGCGTCCGCCTGTCGCCCAGCGCCGCCAGAATTCCGCTGCGCCGCGTCGAAACCTCCCTGCGGCCGCCAAGCCCGCCAAGCGGCCCGCCCGCGAGGAACACGAACCGCGCCGCGCCGCCCATCAGGCCCGAAATGGCGGCGGATGCGCCGACCACCGGTATCGGCGAACCCGGATAAAGAAGGACGTGAAGAAAGGCCCCCGCCGCGCCGCACGCAAAATAGAAGATGAAGAAGCGCGATGCGCCGAAGCGTCTCGCCAGCGGCGTTCCGAACGCAAGAAGCCATACGCTGTTGACGACCAGGTGCTCCAGCCCGCCATGCAGGAACGTGTAGCTGACCGGGCTCCATATCGCTGCCGCGAGGCCGCCCGGCAGGTCCCCGTAGAGAGCGGCGGTCTCCGGCGCATAGCGCGCGGGAAAAAGCGCGAACAGCAATATCGCCTGCTCCGCCACCTCCGGCGGCAAGAAGCTCATTGCCAGAAAAACGCCGGCGATAAGCACAAGCAGCAGGCCGACGGGCCAGGGCACATTGAATGCCGGTGGTTCGCCCCGCTCCATCTCCCTCTGCACCGGCTCAACCATTCGCAAGCGCCGCCTCGACCAGCGGCAGCCGGTCGTTGCCGAAGTACATGTCGGTCTTGTTGACGAACATGGTCGGCGAGCCGAAGCCGCCCCGCGCGATCACTTCTTCCGTATTGGCCCGCAGCCGCGCCTTCACATCCTCGTCCTTGATGCGCTGGCCGACGACGGCCCAGTCGAGCCCGGCCGTATTGCAGATTTCCTCCAGCACGTCCGGCTGGCTGATGTCCTTGAGGTCGCCCCAATAACTGCGGAAGGTCGCCCAGGCGAAGGCCGGCAGCTTGCCCTCGTCCTGCGCCACGATGGCCGCGCGCATCGCATCCACGGAACGCACCGGAAAGACCGGCGGCTGGCCGATCTCGACACCGCAGTAACGCGCCCAGTCCCGCAGGTCCTTGACGTAGTAGCGGCCTTTGACCGGATGCGGGTTGGCGCGCGCTTCGTAAACGCTTTCGTTAACCGCGTTGAAGACGCCTCCCACCAGGATGGGCCGCCATTCGATCGTCGCCCCCGTCCGCTCCGCCAGCGCTTCGACGCGGGCAAAGGCGAGATAGGTCCACGGGCTGGAGCAGTCGAAGAAAAATTCGAGCGTCGCCAAGGCTTCCGTCCACTTCACATTATGCGATTTCCGTTTCGCGGAGTGTCGCCCGCGCGCGTTGCACCTGCAACCCCGCCACACGCATTCGCCTTAACTTCCGGTACTGCCCCGGTCCAACGATCCCATCGCGTATCGAAGCGGGACGGGGAAGCCGTGCCAGATTCGCAATGAAGCGGTTGCGCGCTCGCTCAGCCGCTCCCCGCCTTCGCCGTTCGACCCGAAAAAAGCAAGGCTTTCTGCGGTTCTTAACAAAAGGTAAGCGCTGGCATGCCGGTTGCAATCCACCCTGCAACCGAACGGTCGGCGGCGCGCCGAGCAGATCGAAAAAATGATCGCCAGCGCTCACCTTCGACCGATGACCACCAGGAGGCCAAAGTGTTTACAACGGTTCTGTCGATCGCGAAGAAGAAGGGAACGCCCAAGCGCACGCTGGGAGCCCTCGCCATGGCATTCGCCCTCACCGGCTGCGTCAGCGCCAATGCGGGTTCGGACGGCCGTTATGTGGCTCCGATCGGCAACGCTCCCGTCATCAACAACGAGACGCCCTATTCCAGCGCGCTGCGCTGCCTGGCCGGCCATGTGCCGTCGGCGGCCAACACGACGCGCATCGCGGTCGGCAACATCCGCGACTACACGGGCAAGGCCGAAGCCGACGGCACCGGCATGAAGGTCACGCAGGGCGCCTCGCTGATGGCGATGTCGGCGCTCGGCAAGGCTGGCGTGCCGCTGGTCGAGCGTTACGACACGTCGATCTCCGAACTCGAAATGAAGTACACCAACAACAAGCTCATCGGCGACGCGGTCGACGGCGAATACCGCAAGATCTATGCGGGCGAGATCCGCGGCAGCGACTACTACCTCGTCGGCGGCATCACCGAATTGAATTTCAACATCCAGTCCGGCGGCATCAATGGCTCCTACGCCGAAGGCGGCGACATGGGCGCCGCGGCGAATGCTTCGGCTGCGACCTACGTCATGAATATCGGCCTCGACTTGCGCCTCGTGAACAGCCGCACGCTCGAAGTCGTCGACTATGTGTCCTACCAGAAGCAGATCGTCGGCCGCGAGATAAAGGCCGGCGTGTTCGACTTCTTCGGCGGCAACCTGTTCTCGCTGGGCGTTGGCTCCAGCGCCCAGGAGCCGATCCAGCTCGCGGTGCGCGCCGTCGTCGAACGTGCGGTCCTGAAGCTCCTTGTTCCGCTCTACGGCGTGAAGCCCGCCGATTGCGCCCGCTTCCCCGGCAACAAGGATCCGATGGGCGAGATCGACTATCGCCAGGCCAATCCGTCCGCGACGGCGAAGCCCGCCCAGCGCATGGCTGCAAAGCCCGCCGAAAGCGAACCCTACGCCTACTACAACGAGCCCGTCTTCGAAGACAGCGGCCTTCGCGGCGGCGCCTACTGAAACTCCTGAGTCACAGCAATTGCCGGCACCCATAGCCGACTCCACCCCTCAAGCCTGTTCGGCCCGGCGGCCTCCGGCCGAACCTTGAGAGCTACGGCGGAGCTTTGCCCGCCAACCGGAACGGGATCTTTGAGTTTCCGTCTCGCGTTCCGGAAGACCACTTGGGGAGGGCTTTGCCCTCCCCCTTTTTTCAACGCCCCGCCCTCACCCCTCCACCGCCTTGAGCAGCGTGACGCCGGCAACGATCATGCCGATCGCGGTAAGCCGCGCGGGCGAGGCGCTTTCTCCCAGAAGAACGACGCCGAGAATGGCCGCACCGACGACGCCGATCCCTGTCCAGACCGCATAGGCCGTACCGAGCGGCAGGGTGCGCATCGCCTGCACGAGAAACCAGACCGCCACAAGCAGCGCCGCGATGTTCAACGCAATCATGGAAGGTCGCGTAAAGCCTTCGCTCGCCTTCAACGTGAAGGCCCAGACGATTTCCGCCGCGCTTGCGATGAGAAGATAAATCCAGGCCATGCCGCCTCTCCTGTCGGAAGAAGCGAGGCCGTCCCCGCGAATGGGATGACGGAGCGAAGCTCCGCCACACAGGGTCGTCCCTGATCTCGCGATATATAGCAGACAGGGCTGGAACTTGAAGGCCTTCATGACGTTTTCAGGGCGGGGAAGCGATGGAGGGAACCATGTCTGCTACCGATACAGTAATCGTCCTCGCCGCCGCTACGCTGACGGCCCTTGCCTCGCACACGGCACTCTCTGCTCTCGCTGCAACGTCCGAAACCTCACCCGCCGGCTACTGGCGTACCATCGACGACGAAACCGGTCGCCCGAAGAGCATCGTGGAGATTACGGAAACCGATGGCGAATTGCGGGGCAAGGTCGTGAAGCTGCTCGACCGCGAAGGCCAGGATCCGAACCCGACCTGCGACGAATGTCCCGGCGACCGGAAAGGTCAGCCCATCAAGGGTATGACCGTTCTGTGGGGTCTCGCACCGGAAGGCGGCGAATGGACCGGCGGGACCATTCTCGATCCGAAATCCGGCGACACCTACGACGCGACGGTGAAACTGCAGGATGGAGGCGAGAAGCTGAACGTCCGTGGTTATATCGGCTTCTCGATGCTCGGACGCACGCAAGTCTGGGAGCGGGTGGAGTGAACGAGGAAGCCGGACGGCGGCAGTATCCGCTAGCCTTTCGGCTTCGCCAGATAATATGAACTGATCTCGTACATTTCCCGGATGCCCGGCACATCTGCATAGCCGCTGCAAATGCGCGCCTTGTCGGTGGTGAGCAATTCAAATCCGCGCTGGCTCAACAGATCGGAGAATTCGGCAACGCTGAAGGCGCATTGGTGGTTGAAGGTGCGGTCGGGCTCGGTCGCGATGACGTGCGCCCGGAGGGTCCGGGCGATTTCCCGCGGCGAATCGAGAGACAATATGTCTTCGACGACATGCAGGGGCAGCGCTGCCGGCCCGTGATACGCGGCCTGCCCCACCGATGCGCCTTCGGCATCGGCGAGCGTGCCCGTCTTCTTTCCACTGAAAGCGGCCGTGATCCGCGCGAACACGTCGCGAAAGAACGGCACGATCGACCGGCGGAAAGACTTCTTCTTCAGCTTCCGCATTCCGCCGAACTCATGCCCATAGGCACTGTTCCAGAAACCGCAGAATATCATCGAGGCGCGGTTAGCAAGATTGTCCTCGATCTGTCGCGCTCCCCACGTCGACGCAATGCCCCCGATATTCCACAGATCGAAGAAGGCCGCATCGCCGTTCCGGTAAGCTTCGAGAATCGCCTCGTAGCTCGGCAACTTCACCAGCAGGAGCCCGTCCCGGCGCAAAATGCGCAACGCCTCGTCGAGACACCGCTCGATGGCGCCTTCGGGGAGATGCTCAAAACAATGGGATGAATAGACGATGTCTACGGTGCCGGAAGGCACCGGCAGCACGGTCTCCTCCGACAGCTTGACTGATTGTTCGGCCGCACCGGGAAACTCGTCGAAATTCAGCCAGCCTTCGTGTTGGAAGTTCGGGCCGCCGCCAATATTGACCTTGCCGGACGTGTTGAACGCGGCTGCATCCATATCGGGCGAATGAGACTGTACCATCGACATTTCAGATATTTCCACCGGCTGACATTTGATTCCCGATACCCCGCCCGCACCGCCTCCCGGCGGCACCCTGGAAGGAACCTCGCCGGAAGCGGCTTCCAGACCCTCCTCCAGCTTCCGGAGATGTGCATGTGGAAAGCGCGCGTTCTGTCCAGCAAACGCCAAGAACGATGTCGTGTCAAAGTCGGGCGCCAGTGTAACTTCAATAGCGGGCCGCCGTTCCGTCGGCGATGACACGCCCCGGTGCAGCAATACTGCGCTGTCGAACAGAACCGCCAACGGCTGGTCGGAATCCAGAAGACGCCGGACACCGTTTCTGTCGAAGAACTCGAACGATCCCTTCGCCGGACTCGCTCCGTTCGGATAGATCATTATTTTGGTCAGAAACGGCGATGATCCGTCGACATGCCACGCGCTCGGACCGAATGCCGCTCCTGGCTTCATTTCCCAGGCGCGGATATTCACCACGCTGAAATGACCGAGAAGCTCCTCCGCCACCGCTCCCGAGATCAGCTTCAGATAGTCTTCCAGCGCTGCCTGAACCGATTCATCCGGCACGCCGTAGTAGGTGTTTTCCGCATTCAGCCTGCGGACCGTTTTTTCCGGAAGATCCGATGAAGTAAATCCATCGGCACAATCGTCGGCACGAAACTGCCTTGCATTTTCGCGCACGAAGTAACGCATCATCCTCGCAGCGGCCGATTTCGGAATTTCATAGGGGACGGCGCCGTTTTCGGCGAAGTTCGTACGCGCCGTCAGGCAGCCGCGTTCAGCGAGATACCGCCGCTGGAGCATCGCTCCAGCGCGCCCGAATCGAATGTCGAGTGCCGAAAGAACCGTCACCTTTCCTCCCGCAGAAATCGTGACTGGTCGACACCGTACAAGAAATAATCCGTATGCGCGACCCGCCCAACGGACCGGGCACAATCCTCTTGGCATCGGGCCCACCTCGCGTTATATTGGCACTGTAACTGCCAATAAATAGCCGGGAGGAGATAATCATGACATTGAGAGGTTTGACGGCGACGCTGCTGCTCACGGCGGCGTTTGCGATGCCTGCGGCGGCGGACACATCTTCTCCCGCCGGCAAATGGCGGACATTCGACCCCGATACCGGCGCCGCGAAGACAATCGTCGAGATCGCCGAGACGAACGGCGCACTCGAAGGCAAGATCGTCGAATTGCTGGACGACGGCGAAACGGTCTGCTCGCAATGCGACGGCGACCGCAGGAACCAGCCGCTTGTCGGCATGGTCATCCTGTGGGACGTGAAGCCGAAGGGCGGCGAATGGTCGGGCGGCACGATCCTGCGCCCCGCCAACGGCAAGACGGCGAATGCGAGCGCGAAACTCCTCGACGGCGGTCGGAAGCTCGAGGTGACCGGCTCGAAAGGAATAATGAGCCGCTCCCAGACCTGGGAACGGGTCGAGTAGACGAAAAGAAAATGGGGAGAGCTTTCGCTCTCCCCGCTCCTCGTGCCCCGGTAGTCCCCACCCCGGTTGACCGTATTAGTAGCCCACGCCGCCCGAGAAGAAGGCGCCGCCGGTTGCGACCGCTTCCTCGCCGCGCTCGTTCTTGCGGATGAAGACTTCCGCATAGGCCATGCGCGTGGCGGCCGGTATCTCGCTGTAGCCGTATTTCTGCTGCGGCACGCAGGCGAGCATGCCGTTCGAGCCGTGGCGCAGCGCTTCGCCGGCGCGGCATTCGATGACGTAGCCGCCGGTGTAATCGGCACGTGCATCCTCGCCCTTGCCGGCCATGCGGCCGAGCGTTGCGACCAGCATGTCGCCGGCGACGCAGTGGAAAAGCTCGACGTCGTCGTCCGGATTGACCTCCGTCACCTTGGAGCTCATGCGCGCGGCCTCTTCGAGCCCCTTGGCACTGACGCAGATCGCCTTGACCGGCTTCATGACCTTCTCGGTGCGGACGATGACATTGAGCGCACCCATCGGCGCCGCCTGGGGCGCGGAGATGTAGAAGCTCGAGCCGCCGCCGCCATAACCGCCGCCGCTGCCGTTACCGACGGCCACCGAACTTGTGCGGTCGAGAGCGGACGAAGCGCTGTCCGCCGCCGCATTGGCATTGGCGATGGCCGTCGCCGTCGCGGAAGCGTTCGCGTTGGAGTTCGCGTTGACGTTCACTTCGACGTTGATGTTGTTCTCGTTGTGGTTGTTGTTGACGTTCTTGTTGATGTTCGTGTTTTCGTTGTGATTGTAGTTGTAGTTCTTGTTGTAGTTGTAGTTCTTGTTGAAATTGTAGTTCTTGCTGCCGCCCTTGCCGCCGCCATCGTCGCAGCCGCAATCGTGGCTCGGGGGAGGCGGAGGAGGCGTGCAGCCGCCGCCGCAGGCCGCGGCCGGGCTCGCACCCGCCAGCGCATAAAGGAACAGGGCGGCACCGACCGCCATCGAGCTCATGACCAGCCCACGGCTGGAAAGGGGGACATTCATCTTTTTCATTCCTGACACTCCCGGCCCGAAAGGGCACGTTGGCCTGCGTCGTTGAGAGTTCTGCCGGGAAGAATGCAGAAGCCATGCCGCACCGGAAAACCACCGCCGTCCGAACCCTTCCGGCACAAGCCCCGCCCCAAAAATTGACGATCCTCCCCGCCTTCGCGGTCATCCCCGCCGCAAGGCATTGATTTCCATGTGAAAACAACCTTCTCCCGCCCTCGCCCCACCTCGTCGCGTCCCAGCCGTTAACGTCTGGCACGCTTTCTGCTCCCACCCCCTCGTCCGCCAGGAAAGCCGTACCGGATCGACACGAGAACCGGGAAGCGCACCAGCGGAAGACGGAGAGACCCGAAACGGGACGATCCGCGAGGAATGAGTTAGTATCCCGTTCTGGGGCAATCGGGGGTTTCCCCCGCCGAACGGGTCAAGTGCGGCAGGGGATGACGGGTATGAAGCACAAGACCAACCAGGCGCTGTTCGATTACTGGAATGCCATCCGCGCAGGCCGCCCGGCGCCGCGCCGCGCCGAGATCGAACCCGGCGACATCCGCCGCATCCTGCCTTATGTGTTCATTCTGGAGCGGAAGGACCGGAACGATTACCGCTTCCGTCTTGCCGGCACCGGCCTTTGCAGCGTCTACGGCATGGAATTTCGCGGCCACAACATGCTCTCCATGTGGCAGGACGACTGTGTCGAAAATCTGAAACAGGCGCTCGAGGACGTGACCGCCAACGCCACCATCAGCGTCGTCGAATATACCGCCGCCACCAACGACAAGCGTGAAGCAACCTTCGAGATGATCCTGCTGCCGCTGGCACATGAAGACGGCTCGGTGTCCCGCGTGCTGGGCGCCGCCGTTCCGATCGACCAGTTTCCCTGGATCGGTGACCGGCTGCTCGCCCGCCAGTGGATCGACCGCCTGCGCCGCCTCGACCCCGAACGGATGCCGAAGCGCGCGCCAACCGCCGCAACGGTCGCCCGCCGTATCCTCGCTGAAAAACCGCCCGTCGCGATCTCGAGCATCGCAAGCCACGCCGGCCGCACGCCGCCGCTCCGGAGCGAGCGCTCATATCTCAGGCTCGTGAAAGGTGCGCTGGGCGGAAACGAGGAACACGGTTAAACCTGCTCTTCTTGCCCAAAATCCAACAGCAAAAAAGCCGGTGTCCTTCGACACCGGCTTTTGTCTTTTAAGCAAACGTCCGTCAGGCCGCGTTGCCGATCCTGTCTTCCGCAATCGTGACGTTTTCAGCCGGCAGCGGCGCCTTGCCGAGCATGTCGTCGGAAATCTTCTCCGCGATCATGATCGTCGGCGCGTTGGTGTTGCCTCCGACCAGTGTCGGCATCACGGAGGCATCGACCACGCGCAGGCCCTGGAGCCCGTGAACGCGGCACTTCGCATCGACCACCGCCATCGGATCCGTGCCCATCTTCGCCGTGCCGACCGGATGGTAGATCGTCTCGGACGTCTCGCGCACCCAGGCGTCGATTTCCGCATCGGACTGCTTGCCCGCACCCGGCCAGAATTCCGGTCCGCGATAAGGGTCCATCGCGCGCTGCGAAAGGATATCGCGGACGATGCGCACACCGTCGCGCATCACCTTGCGGTCATATTCCGCCGCCAGATAGTTCGGCTGGATCAGCGCATAGTCGGACGGGTTGGTCGACTTGAGGCCGATATAACCGCGGCTCTCCGGCCGGAGCTGGCAGATATGCACGGTGAAGCCGTGACGGTCGGACTTGATGCGCGCGTGGTCGCGCATCATGGCGGCGACGAAGTGAAGTTGTATGTCCGGCACTTCGAGTTCCGGGCGCGTCTTCAGGAAGCCGCCGGATTCGAGACCGTTCGACGTCGCAAGCCCCGTCTTGAAGAAGGTATATTGCATGCCGCTCACGATCTGCTTGAGCGGATTGCTGACCGTGCTGTGCAACGTGATCGGCTGCGTGCATTCGTTGATGACGACGCAGTCGAGATGATCCTGCAGATTCTGGCCGACACCCGGCAGGTCCGCCACCACATCGAGGCCGAACTTGCGCAGATACTCGCCCTTGCCGATGCCCGACAGCATGAGAATTTGCGGCGTATTGACCGCGCCGCCGGAGACGACGATTTCCTTCGCCGCGCGGGCGACTTTCGTCTCGCCTTTCTGCGTATATTCGACGCCAACCGCCTTCTTGCCCTCGAAGATCACCCGCGAGGTCAGCGCCTCGACTTCGACCTTCAGGTTCGGACGCGAGAGCGCGGGGACGAGATAGCCTTTGGCGGCGCTGCAGCGCTGGCCATTCTTGATGGTGAGCTGGTAAGGACCGACGCCTTCCTGCTGCGGGCCGTTGAAATCTTCCGTATAGGGATGGCCGGCCTGCTTGCCCGCTTCGACGAAGGCTTCGAAAAGCACATTGGTCTTGCGCGGGTTGCTGACGCCGAGCGGGCCTTCGCCGCCATGGAAGGCGCTGTTGCCGTTCTCGTTGCCCTCCGAGCGGCGGAAATAGGGGAGAACGTCGGCAAAACCCCAGCCTTCAAGGCCAAGCTGCCGCCACATATCGTAATCGCGCGCATGGCCGCGGATATAGATCATGCCGTTGATGGAGGACGAACCGCCCAGCACCTTCCCGCGCGGCCAGTAGAGCTTGCGGTTGTTGAGATGCGGCTGGCCTTCGGTGTCGTAACACCAGTTGGCAAGGTCCGTTCCGATCAGCTTGCCGACGCCCGCCGGCATATGGATCATGAAATTGGAGTCCTTGGATCCTGCCTCGAGCAGCAGCACCTTGTTCGCCGGGTTCTCGGAGAGACGGTTCGCCAATACACAGCCCGCGCTGCCCGCCCCGATGATGATGTAGTCGAAATCGCTCATAAGCTTTGTTTCCGGTCTTTGTTGTTTGGCCATTCGCGATGCCGCCGGAAACGTGGCGGCCGGTGCCTGCGTGGCGACGGCGGCGCACGGCTCCATTTATGGCCGGCTCCCTGCCCGATTCCCTGCCAATTTGCCTGAGTGATCGGAATTTCGCCGATTGTCGGGAATCGCGGAAGCTGACGCAAGCGTCAATTTCACAAAGCGGATAAGCCAAAGGCTTGTCCATATTGGGAAAATATTCGATACGCCGAGACCATCGCAGTAAAAAATCATTAACCGTGACGCGGGTATTCTGGCCCGGAGATTCGGCGCTTTCGCGCTTTCGACAATGTACAGGCCATAGCCGATGCAGCCCGACCAGGAAGAAGAACGCCGCCGGTATCCCCGCGTTGCCGTCGAAGCCAAGGGGCGATTTCTCGCACCCGA
>NZ_JAUYUS010000030.1 GCF_030694575.1 Parvibaculum sp. | reverse complement strand
GTGGGTGACGAAGGCGCAGGCAGCACCGCTGGCTCCGCCGGCGCGGCGGCAGGCGCCACGGGCACGGCTCCCGAAATGGATCCGACAAGCCGCCTGACGGAGATGGGCCACACGAACATCGAGCCCTCCACCTCCGCGTCGGGCACGGCCGAAGGCGAAACGTCCTACACGGCGACCAATGCCTCCGGCGAGCCTGTCGAAGTTGTGGTCGATACGCGCACCGGCGCGGTCGTCCGCGAGACCGGGAGCACAACGGTGGACACGCCGTCGAAGGACAACCCGTAAGTCGAATCTCCGGTCTGCGGCCTAAGCTGCTGATTGGAAACGGAATTGCGGCGCAAGACGCGAGGCGTTTTGCGCCGCTTTCTGTCTACGAATGATGCGCCGTCGCCCTCCTCCGGATTTTTCATAATTCCTGTCCCGTTACGGGAGCCAAAGCGCGGCGAGAGAGTTCTATTCAAAAGGCTTTGGCGGGCGGACGAACAAGGAAGATCGAAAAACATGACACTGTTCAGGAAAACGTTTCTTGCTGGCGCGGCGGGCATTGCCCTCATGGCTGTGCCCGGGGCCGCGCTCGCGCAGTCGACCACCACGGTCATCACGAACACCGGCGGTACCGTCTATGCAACCCCGGTGGATCGGACTGGCTCCACCACGACGGTCGTCACCACGACAACCACTACGGGCGGCCGCGCCATGATTGTGGATCCGATCGCGCATCTGAAGGCCAAGGGCTATTCCGACCTCAGGCAGACCCCCGGCGTTGCGCTTGAAAGCCAGATGGCTTTCAAGGCCGCCAATAGATGGGGGCACCCGGTAACTGTCGTGATGGACCGGTGGACGGGCGATGTTGTGAGGGAAACTTCGAGCCGGACGCTCAACAAGCCGTCCAAGAACTGACGCCTGTTCGCGAGGCCACGGCTGCCGGGGAGCGTGCAGGCGCTCCCCCTGTGCTCGTCTTCAGAACTCGAATTCGATCCGCATCCCGTCATAAGCGGGCTCCACGCCGGGTGGCAATTCCGCCTTTAGCGTGGCGTAATCGAGATCGACGTGAAGGTTCGTCAGCACGCCGCGCCCGGCGGTCGAGCGCTTCAGCCATCCGAGCGACATTTCGACATGCGCATGCGTCGGATGCGGCGCGTAGCGCAGCGCATCGACGATCCAGCAATCTATTCCATCCAGTAGCGCAAAACTCTCATCCGGTATGCCAACGGCGTCGGCCGAATAGGCCAGCGGCCCGAAACGGAAACCGAGCGAGCGGATGCTGCCATGGTCCTGATCGAACGGCAGCGCCCTCACCTCTCCGCCCGGCCCGTCGACCACGATTTCCTGTCCCGGCACCACCAGGTGATCGTTGAGAATGGCCGGATAGCCGGAGCCCGGCTGCTCGCGGAAGCAATAACCGAACCGGCCGAGCAGCGTGTCATGCGTCGGCTGGTCCATCCAGCAGTCGACGCGCCGCCGCTTGTTGATCGCCACCATCCGCAGGTCGTCGATGCCGTGGGTCTGGTCGGCATGGTCATGGGTGAACAGCACCGCGTCCACCCAGCCCGTATCCGCATCGATGAGCTGGTCGCGCAGGTCCGGCGACGTGTCGACCAGCACCACGGTCTTCGCCGTCGGGTCGCGGTCCCATTGCTCGATCAGCAGCGAGCAGCGCCGCCGCCGGTTCTTCGGCTCGTTCGGATCGCAGGCGCCCCAGAAGCCGCCGCCCGCGCCGATCCGGGGCACGCCGCCGGACGAACCGGAGCCGAGTATCGTCGCCCGCATCTTCATCCGCGCAACACCGCTTCGGGCGGCACGCGCGAGAATAGCCGCAGGAAATTGGCCGTGGTCGTCGCCGCCAGCTCTTCCAGCGGCACACCCTTGATCTCCGCCACCTTCGCCGCCGTATGCACCACGAAGGCGGGCTCATTGCGCTTGCCGCGCTTCGGCACCGGCGCCAGGTAAGGCGCGTCCGTCTCCACCAGCAGCCGGTCCATTGGCACCGCCGCCGCCGTCGCGCGCAGCTCCTCGGCGCTCTTGAACGTCACGATGCCGGAAAGCGATATGTAAAGCCCGAGAAACAGAGCCTTTTCAGCGAGTTGCGGGCTTGAGCTGAAGCAATGCAGCAGTCCTGGAAAAGCCCCCTTCCCCGTCTCCTCATCCAGTATCTGAGCCATGTCCTCATCCGCGTCGCGCGTATGCACGATAAGCGGCAGCCTTGTCTCGCGCGCCGCCGCGATATGCGACCGGAAATTCCGCTTCTGCGCCTCGCGGGGGCTGTGCTCGTAATAATAGTCGAGCCCCGTCTCGCCGATGCCGACGACCTTCGGATGCTTCGCCATCTCGATTAGCGTCGCCGTATCCGTCTCCGGCTCGCTCGCGGCCTCATGCGGATGGATGCCGACCGTGCAATAGACATGGCTGAACCGTTCCGCCACCGCCCTCACCCGGTCGAACTCGCTCACCTTGGTCGAGATCGTCACCATCAGCCCCACGCCCGCCGCGTGCGCGCGCGCCACCACCTCCTCGACCTCTGTCCCGAAATCCGGAAAGTCGAGATGGCAATGGCTGTCGATGAGAACGGGCAGCGTCACGACGAGGCGGCCTCCGGCTCCACATAGCGCGGGAACACACCTGCGGGCGCCGGCAGCGCGGTCCCGGCCGCAAGCGCGTGCTCCGGCCCGAGCGTCCCGAAGCCGCGCGCATCCTCCGCCAGCGCAAGCTGGTCGAGGATCTTCGCCGCCGCTTCCGGCATCACCGGCTGGATCAGGATGCCGATATGGCGGATCGCCTCCGCCAGCACGTAAAGCACCGTCGCCATCCGCGCCGGATCGGTCTTGCGCAAGGTCCAGGGCGCCTGCTCGTCGACATAGCGGTTGGCGTCCCCGCACAGCCCCCAGATCGCCTCGAGCCCCTTGTGGAACGCCTGCACGTCGAATTCCGCCCGCACCCGGCCGATGAGCCCATGCGCCGTCGCCAGCAGCGCCTTGTCGGCCTCGCCGAACGGACCCGGCACCGGAACCGCGCCGCCGCAATTCTTGGCGATCATGCTCAGCACCCGCTGTACCAGATTGCCGAGATCGTTGGCGAGGTCGCCATTCGTCCGGTGCACGATCGACTTGTGCGAGAAGTCGCCGTCATTGCCGAACGGCACTTCGCGCAGCAGGAAATAGCGCGACGCATCGAGCCCATAGGTCGAGACGAGGTCGCCCGGCGCCACCACATTGCCGAGCGACTTCGACATCTTCTGCCCCTCGATCGTCCACCAGCCATGCGCGAACACGCGCTTCGGTGTCGGCAGGTCCGCCGCCAGCAGAAAGGCCGGCCAATAGACCGTGTGGAAACGCAGGATGTCCTTGCCGATCACATGCAGGTCGGCCGGCCAGTACCGCTTGTATTGCGCGGTCTCCGTATCGGGATAACCCACCGCTGTGATGTAGTTCGTCAGCGCGTCGAGCCACACATACATGATGTGCTTTTCGTCGCCCGGCACCGGCACGCCCCAATCGAACGTGGTGCGGCTGATCGAGAGATCGCGCAATCCGCCTTTGACGAAGCTCGTCACCTCGTTGCGGCGGCTCGCCGGCGCGATGAAGTCGGGATGTTCCTCGTAGAATTTCAGCAGCGGCTCCGCCCAGGCCGACAGCCGGAAGAAATAGGACGGCTCTTCCACCCATTCGCATTCCGCGCCCGACGGCGCGATCTTCTTGCCGTTCGGGCCAACGGTCAGCTCGTCCTCGTCGTAGAACGCCTCGTCGCGCACGGCATACCAGCCGGCATAGGAGCCGAGATAGATATGCCCCTTCTCCTCCATCGCCTTCCACAGCGCCTGGCAGGCGGCGGCATGGCGCGGCTCGGTGGTGCGGATGAAGTCGTCGTTGGAATAGTTCATCGTCTCGCACAGATCGAAGAAGTTCTTCGAAACGCGGTCGGTGAATTCCTTCGGCGTGATCCCGGCCAGTGCCGCCGCCTTCTCGACCTTCTGCCCGTGCTCGTCCGTGCCCGTCAGGAACTTCACGTCGAACCCGTCCAGCCGCTTGAACCGCGCCAGCACATCGCAGGCAAGCGTCGTGTAGGCGTGGCCGATATGCGGCACGTCGTTGACGTAATAGATCGGCGTCGTGATGTAGAAGGCCTTGGACTCGTTCATTCTGCTTTTAAACCTGGTTACTCGATGTCGGTCTGGCCTTCTCCACCCTCCCCCCGTGGGAGGGTCAAACGGCGCAAGCCGTTTGGGGAGGGGTTGCGGAGGGAATCCGGTAACGGACGTTAGCGGATTTGTCGTCGCCCGGCGATCTGCCCTCACGCACCGGCGCGTTCGCTCGCGGCGGCTTCGAGCATCGAAAAGACGTTCAGGATCACGAGCTTGCGATCCGTGTTGAGCGCCTCGCCGCGGGCGGTGAATTGGCTGATCTTTTCCCATACCTCGACCCACCGATCAAGGCTGCCCCCGGCCGCGAGCCGCGCCATGGCGGCGCCCTCTCCCGCCACGATGTCGGGGCCGGGATCGAGCCCCGCGCCCCTCCGCACCAGCCGCTGCAGCCAGTGCGTCAGCAGCTCGATCATGGTCTCGTAGGCGTCGTCCGCGCCCTTGCGGCCCGCCTTGTCGGCAAAGGCATGAACCCCCGCCACGTCAAGCCGCGGCAGCCCCACAAGCAGGCCCGCCAGTTCCTTGTAGAGCCCGAGCCCGCCGCCCGCCGCGATCGAAAGCGCCCTGCCCGCGCTCCCCTCGGCAAGCTGCGCGATCGGCGCCCGCTCCGCCGCCGGCGTTGCCGCGAATTTCCGCCTCGCCTCCTTCCCGCGCACCTCTGCATATCTTTCGGCGGGTTCCATCATGGCCACGATGTCCCGCTCCGCCAGCGGCGTCAGCCGCAGCATCCGGCAGCGCGAACGGATCGTCGGCAGAAGCTGACCGGGCTGGTGGCTCAGCACCAGGAAAAGCCCGTTCGGCGGCGGCTCCTCCAGCGCCTTCAGAAGCGCATTGGCGGAATTGACGTTCATCTCGTCGGCGCTGTCGATGATGACCACGCGCCAGGCGCCGCGCTCGGTCGCCGTCAGCCCGAAGAAGTGTCCGATGCGGCGAACCTCGTCCACGGGAATGACGGTCTTGAGCTTCTTCGTCTTGTCGTCATGGGGCCGCCGCACGGCGAGGAGGTTCGGGTGGCTGTTCGCCGCCACCTGGTGAAAGGCGGCCGCGCTTTCCGGCACCGACAGGTCGCGCGCGCCCGCGGCCCGTGCCGCTTCCGGTGTTCCGTAATGCAGCGCGAACTTCGCCATCCGGTAGGCCAGCGTCGCCTTGCCGATGCCTTTCGGGCCCGTCAGCAGCCAGGCATGCTGCATCCGCCCGCTCATGAAGGCGTCGAACAG
>NZ_JAUYUS010000017.1 GCF_030694575.1 Parvibaculum sp. | reverse complement strand
TCACTTCCGGTCGCACATATCCTCCGCGCGACTGGCGAAATCAGATGGGTCACCATCGGGGAGCGCGGAGACTGGTCTTTCGAGCCGATCGCCTGGGCAGCACTTCTACATGCTGGCCGGGCGTTTTTGTTTTCAGGCATCGAAGGAGACCGCCCCATGACGACCTCACAGGAACGAGCCAGGCTCGCCCAGACCGACAATGAAATCTTTCTCGCGCTCAAGGGCGAGGAAGCGCGGCAACGCGCGGGCCTCGAACTGATTCCGTCGGAAAACTACGCCTTCCCCGAAGTGCTGACCCTGCTCGGCTCCGCCTTCACCAACAAATATTCGGAAGGCTATCCGGGCCGGCGCTATTACGGCGGGCAGGAATATACCGACCGCATCGAGACGCTGGCGCGCGACCGGGCCAAGGCGCTCTTCCGCGCGGAACACGCGAATGTGCAGCCGCTGTCCGGCTCGCCGATGAACCAGGCGGTTTATCTCGGCCTCCTCGAGCCCGGCGACACCATCCTCGCCATGGACCTCAGCCATGGCGGGCATCTCACGCATGGCGCGCCGGTCAGCCATATGGGCCGCCTCTTCAATTTCGTGCGCTACAAGACGGACCCCACGAACGGCGCCATCGACTTCGACCATCTCCGTGCCGTCGCACGCGAGACCAAGCCGAAGCTCGTCGTCTGCGGCTACTCTTCTTACCCGCGCGACTACGACTATGCGGATTTCAAGCGCGTCGCCGATGAAGTGGGCGCGCTCACCATGGCGGATGTTTCCCATATCGGCGGGCTCATCGCGGCCAACGTCATGCGCAACCCGATGGATGCGGGCTTCGACGTCATGACGACGACGACGCACAAGTCGCTGCGCGGCCCGCGCGGCGGGCTCATTCTCTGCAAGGCGGAGTTCGCGAAGAAGATCGACGCTTCGGTGTTCCCCGGCCTTCAGGGCGGCCCACATATGAACCAGGTGGCGGCGGCCGCCGTCACCTTCCGCCTCGCCGCCATGCCCGCCTTCCGCGACTACGCGAAACAGGTTCTCACAAACGCGAAGGCCCTCGCCGCGGCGCTCACGGAACGTCAGGTGAAGCTCGTCACCGGCGGCACCGACAATCACCTTCTCGTCATCGACACGGTCGCGAGTTTCGGCATCGACGGTGCCGTGGCGCAAGAGGCACTCGACCGCGTCGGCCTCACCACCAACAAGCAGGTGATCCCCGACGATCCCAACCCGCCGATGCGCCCCTCCGGCCTTCGCCTCGGCACGCCGGCGGCGACGGCGCGCGGCATGGGGAACAAGGAAATGACGGAGATAGCCGAAATCATCGCCGCCGCGCTCAACGCGAAAGGAGACGCCGCAACGGAGACGGCCCTCGCCGCCCGCACGCGCGCACTCACTTCGCGCTTCCCCGTGGACGGGCTCTAAAGCCGCTCGGCAATCGCCATGGCGGCGGCGGGGTTGCGCACCTTGGCGCCGCTGATGACATAGAGAAAGACGTCGCGGCCGGATTTGAGCGGCTTGTGCCTGCTCACGGTCTCGACGTCTTTCGGCGCGTCGCCCGCGGCCCATTCCTTCGCGCGTTTCGCCCAGGCGTCGAGCGCCTTCTTCGGATAGCCGAGCTTCTCGTCCTCGCTCGTTCCCATGGCGCGCACATAGATGAAAGATGCCGTGGCATCGCCGATCTGCGGATATTCGGCATCGGCGGCGGTCACCACGGCGACGCCATATTCCCTCGCCAGCGCGATGAAGTCCGGCGACTTGAAACTTTCGTGACGTACTTCGACGGCGTGGCGGAGGTCGCGCCCGCCCAGACTCTTCGGCAGCAGCTTCAGGAACCCTTCGAAATCTTCCGGATCGAATTTCTTCGTCTGCGCGAACTGCCAGTTGATGGGTCCAAGCTTCTCTTTCAGCTCCGTCAGGCCGCTTTCCAGAAACCGCTCAATGGAAGACCCGGCCTCCGACAGTACGCGGCGGTTGGTGGCGAAGCGCGGGCCTTTCAATGCGAAGACGAAACCGTCCGGCGTCTCGTCGTGCCACTTGCGAAAGCTGTCGGGCTTCTGCGAGCCGTAATAGGTGCCGTTGATCTCGATGGTCGAGAGTTTGCTGCTCGCATATTCGAGTTCGCGCTTCTGCGTCAGCCCGTCGGGATAGAAGGTGCCGCGCCACGGCTCGAACACCCAGCCGCCGATCCCCACCCGGATTTTCTTCGCCAT
>NZ_JAUYUS010000005.1 GCF_030694575.1 Parvibaculum sp. | reverse complement strand
AGCAAGGCAAGCGCGTGGTACATCTGGTAGCGCGCGCCCGTCTCGAAGACCGCGAGTTCGGCGGGGCCGACGCGGCTCTGCAATCCATGCGCCGCGAAAGCGCCGAGCGCGACCGAGAACAGGCCGCTCAATGCGCCGATGGTGAGCCATATCCGCATTTCGTTTTCTCCTGCCCTGTGGCGGAAGCATCGGATAAAGTTGGGGAAGAAGCAATGCGAGGGGGCGCCTTCAGCACCTACTACCGACCCGAGCCAATCTCATCTTGCGCGTAATGATCGGCGTGCGACAGATTCGCGCCATTCTTGGTTAGGTCAAGTATCAATGAGTAGCTTGAGAGAGTCGGAAAGCTCTGCTGTTGCGGGTGGCACGCCAAGTACGCGAACTACTGTCAGTTACTTGATAGGAGGCGGATCGTGCTGAGTAGTCGGTTATTAGCGGGAATCGGGGCGGCAGCTATTGTCGGTGTAGTGTTGCTGGAAGCATTAGCCCGGTGGGGGCTCGGGCTTGGAACGCCACCCTTATCGATAACCGATGCGACCATCGAGTATATGTTTGCACCAAACCAAGACGTGTATCGTTTCGGAAACCATCAGATATTCAATGAATTTGGTATGCGGAGCGAAGGAGTTCCCGACAAAAAGCCAGAAAACGAATTCCGCATATTGGCCATAGGGGATTCCATTCTGAATGGCGGAAGTCTTACCGATCACGAAGAACTTGCCACGACACTTCTGTCAAACAATGGGGTTCGGGTTCTCAATGCCTCGGCCGGAAGCTGGGGGCCACAGAACATGGAAGCCTACATCGACAAATTCGGGCTTTTCGACTCTGATCTACTCGTTGTTGTCCTCTCCAGCCATGATGCTGCCGACGTTCCAACATATAAGCCGCTCAACCAGAATACGCATCCAACAAAAGCGCCCGTGCTGGCTTTGGCAGAGCTTGCGACAAGGTACCTGCCCCGATACTTACCCATTTTTGACGCAGACACATCCGATGAGGATCCACTCGAAAACGACAAAAGCGACTCACGCGCATTGGAAGCCGTGACGGCTTTGGCGAAGCAGCCGATTCCTACCTGCTTTATTTTGCACCCAACGCGAAACGAATATCAGACCGGTGTAAGGGGCGCTGGGTACGCCGCAATTAGGCGGGCTGCCGACGGTGCCAAAATCATCGACGAATCCCAATTTATCCGATCCGATGCATATTACAGGGATGGTATCCATCTGTCCGCGGACGGACAAAAAGCATTGGCGGAAGCCATTGCCGCTTGCAGGAATTAGGCGTAATCGACCGCAAAGTTGGACAAACTGCCTTTGAAATTGGTCATCCCGGTCTGCTTGGCGCAGCGGCGCCAATTCCTTGTCCTTGAGTTATCGTTTTTATAACCATAAAATAAATATGGTTTTTGGAGGCGCATCTGGGAGGGGGGTGCCATGGCGGGCGGGGACGAAAGCGGTGGCTACAAGACCTGGCAATGCGCGACGTGCGGTTTCATCTACGACGAGGCCGAGGGCCTGCCCGAGGAGGGCCTTCCTCCCGGCACTCGCTGGGCGGAGGTTGCGGATGACTGGGTTTGCCCGGTCTGCGGAGCGCCGAATAGCGATTTCGAGATGATCGAAATTTAAATCGCGCGCCATGCCGTAGCGTCATCCGCGCCCGGTTGCCGGTGCGGTGGGTAAAGTTGACCCACTGCACGAGGGCCGTCATTGTTGCCGTCAAAATCAAGACAAAAGCAGCACCCGGCGGCAACAAGCCGGGGCAGGGAGGACGGCACATGCTCACCAAGGCCGACGATTTTCCGATTCACCAGACCCCTGAACCGATCGCCTTTTCGGGCACGGACCGCAATTTCTACGACCGCTATTTCTTCAACGGCTACACGCTCGAGGGCGATGTCTTCTTCGCCGCCGCGCTTGGCGTCTATCCGCATATCAACATCATGGACGCCGCCTTCTGCGTCATTGTCGATGGCGTGCAGCGGAACATCCACGCCTCGCGCTTTCTCAACATGGAGCGGATGGACACGCATGTCGGCCCCGTCTCGATCGACGTCGTCGAGCCGCTGCAGTCGCTCCGCGTTTGCGTTTCCGGCAATGAATACGGCATCACCGCCGACCTCACCTTTCACGGCCGCGCGCCTGCCCTGAAAGAGCCGCGCTTCACGCGCCGCAATGGTCCGCGCACCATGATGGATCTCACGCGCCTGACGCAGAACGGCGTCTGGGAAGGCTGGATCGAGATCAAGGGCAAGCGCATCGAAGTCGGCAAGGACAAGTATCTCGGCACGCGCGACCGCTCATGGGGCGTGCGGCCCATCGGCGCCGCCGATGCGCAGCCCGCCGTGCCGCCGGTCCCGTTCCAGTTCTATTGGCTCTGGGCGCCGCTCAATTTCGACGACCGCATCACGCTGTTCCATGTGAACGACGACGAGCATGGCGATCCGTGGAACCTCTCCGGCGTTGTCTGTCCGCTCGGCCGCGATGCGAAAGCGGAGGAGATGGACCGCGTGCATCACGAGCTCCGCTATATCTCCGGTTCGCGCCACGTTAAATCGGCTTCGCTCTTCTTCGAAAACCGCAAAGGCGAAAAGACACGCATCGACCTAACGTCGAAGTTCCATTTCTACATGCTCGGTCTCGGCTATGGGCACCCCGAATGGGCGCATGGCGCGCACAAGGGCGACAATGCGCTCGGCTATGAAGAGTTCAAGCTCGCCGACATCAAAAGCTTCGCGCCGCCCCACCTCCACATTCAGGCGTTCAGCGACGCCGTCATGACGTTGCCCGACGGTTCGACGCGGCAGGGCTGCGGCATCCTCGAACAGATGATTATCGGGCCGCATGCGCCGTCCGGTTTCAAAGACATTCTCGATCCTGCGAAATAAGGGGGGCGAACATGGAAGAACTTGCCCCCCGCATTGCGGCCTATCTCGCGCAACGAATGCCCGCTGCCTCAAACATCGAAGTGAGCGGCGTCTCGCGCATTCACGGCGGCGCCAGCCGCGAAACCTTCCGGCTCCGCGCGAGCTGGCAGGAAGGCGGCAAGCCCGTCTCGCGCGCGCTCATCCTGCGCCGCGATCCCGTCGCGAGCCTGATCGAGACGGAGCGCGATCTCGAATACAACGCCTATCGCGCCTTCCATCCGACGGGCCTGCCGGTGCCGGAGCCGCTCTATCTCGAGACCGATCTTTCCTGGCTCGACCGGCCCTTCTTCGTGATGGAGCAGATCGAGAATTGTCAGGCGGGTTCCGCCTTCAACGCCGAGCCCTACGGGGCGCATGCGCAGAAGATCGGCCACCAGTTCTGGTCGCATCTGGGCCACATCGCCGCCGCCGATCCGGACAAGATCGGCTTCTCGGCCAACATGGAGCCGGTTGCGCCGGAGGTCTGCTGGAAGCGGGAACTCGACAAGTGGGAACAGGTGATCGACGAGGACGAGTTGACGCCGCAGCCGGTCGCGCGCGCGGCCATCCGCTGGCTTCGCCGCAATCCGCCGCCGCCATCGCCGAAAATTTCCGTCGTGCATGGCGACTACCGCACCGGCAATTTTCTCTTCGACGGCGAGGGAAATATTCGCGCCATTCTCGATTGGGAAATGTGCCATCTGGGCGATCCGCTGGAAGATGTCGCGTGGGCAGCCGATCCGCTCTGGGCCTATGAGCAGCTCGACCGGCCGGGCGGCATGATCCACCGCGACGAGGCCTTCCGCATCTGGGAGGAGGCGAGCGGTCTGAAAATCGATCCCGTGCGTCTGCGCTGGTGGGAGATTTTCAATTCGCTGAAGGGGCTCGCCATCTGGATTTCGGCGGGCAAGGAATACCAGGAGGGCGCCAACCGCGATCCCGTGCTCGGATTTTCAAGCTGGTACTGCACTGACGTTCACAACCGCGTGCTCGCCCGGCGGCTCGCCGAGATATCGAAGGAGGCACGCACATGAAACCCGATGTCGATATCGTCATGCAGGGGTTCCTCGGCACGTTGCTCATGGATATCGCCCCGCACCTCAACGCGGAATATTCGGTCGGCAATGTCAGCATCATGGGACTGATGCTGTTCATGGCGTCGGAAGAATACGACCGCGCGGCCGATATCCGCGTGGCTGAGAACAACGAGATGCGCGCGCTCTTCGCTCATGCGGCCGGGATCGTCGAGGATGCCGCGCTGAAGGCGAAACTCGCTGCCGCAGCCGCCACGACGGACGGCTCGCTCCGCGTCAGGACGCTCAACGAAGGCAATGCCGCGCTTGCCGGCCTGCTGATCGAGCTGCAGGAACATGCCGAGACCTCGAAAGCCTCCTGGGCGGCGGGGCTCGAAGCCCGCATCTGGGACTGGCTCGTGGCCTCGACGGAACGGCGGAAGCTGCCCTTGCCGTCATTCGGGTAGGGGGCGGGTAGGGGCTTCCCCCGGCCGGGGCGCCGCGCTATCACTCATGCGCACGCCCCGGGGCTCCCTGTCCATGTCTCTCGCCATCCGCCTTGCGACCGTCTACGGCACGATGTTCCTGTTCACGGGCGTCTATCTGCCGTTCTTTCCGGTATGGCTGAAATCGCGCGGCCTCGACGCGACCGAGATTTCGCTCGTCGTCGCGCTCTCGCTGTTCCTTCGCATCGTGGTGAGTCCGTTCTTCGCCTTCGTCGCGGACAGGCTGGGCGACAGGCGGCGCGTCATCATCTGGCTCGCATGGTCCTCGCTCGCCGTCTGCGCGCTTCTCCTGGTGGTCGAGGGCTTCGGCCCCATTCTCCTCGTCGCGCTCGTCCTCAACGCGATCTTCCCGTCCATCGGGCCGCTTATCGAAACCGTGGCCATGCGCGCGCGGATCGACGAGGGCATGAATTACGGGCGCGTCCGCATGTGGGGTTCCGTCACCTTCGTCGGGGCCAGCGCGGGCGCGGGCTGGCTGCTCGACTGGAATCCGCCCGCCATCATCGCGCTCTGCCTTGTCGGCGCGCTCGCGCTCAATGTCGCCGGCGTCTGGCTGCTGCCGCGCGAGACGCCGCCGCCGCGCAAACCCGTCACGCATCGCCACCAGTTCGCGGGCGCGCTCCGCATCGGCCGCAATCCGGTCTTCATTCTCTTCGTGCTGACGGCGAGCCTCGTTCAGGCGACGCACGCCGTTTATTACGCCTTTGGTTCCCTTGCCTGGCAGCGGCAAGGCTATGCGGATTGGGTGATCGGTCTTCTCTGGGCGACCGGTGTCATTGCCGAGATCGTCCTTTTTTACATTTCCGGGCCGTTGATGGCGCGGCTCGGCGCGGTCCGCCTTTTGATGCTGGCGGGCGGGGCGGCGATCCTGCGCTGGACCGTCACCGCCCTCAGCCCGCCGCTCGCGATCCTCTTCGTCATGCAGGCGCTCCACGCCTTCACCTTCGGCGCGGCGCATCTCGGCGCCGTGCAGTTCGTCGCGCAGGCCGCGCCGCCACGGCTTGCCGCCACTGCGCAGAGCCTCTACGCAGCCATGGCATCCGGCGTTATCATGGGGCTTGTGACCATCGGTATCGGGCCTATCTATGAAATTCTCGGCGCGCATGCCTATTTTGTGATGGCTGGAGCGGGGTTTGTCGCCCTTGCAGGCGCGGTATTTGTAGGAATGCGCTGGCAGGGCGGCCTGCTGGTTCCGGAAGAAGAACAGGAAGAAGAAAAATGACGATTGAAGTCATCCCGACAGGTGCGGCGCTCGGCGCGGAGGTTCGCGGTCTCGATTTGTCGAAGCCGCTCAGTGCCGACGATTTCGAAGCCGTGCAGCAAGCCTGGTACGATCACACCGTCCTGCTCTTCCGCGGTCAGACAATCTCCGACGACGATCTCATCCGCTTCTCGCGGCATTTCGGCGAGCTCGACATCGCGCCGGCCAGCGCCACCGACATGGCGGGTGGGCAGGAAAAGTCGCGGCCGGAGATCTGGATCATTTCGAACGTCGTCGAAAACGGAAAGCCCATCGGCGCGCTCGGCGACAAGGAAGCCGAGTGGCATACCGACATGTCCTATGTCCCGCAGCCGCCCATGGCGAGCGTGCTCTATTCGCTGGAAATTCCGTCGAAGGGCGGCGATACGAGCTTCGCCAACATGTACCGCGCGCTTGAGGAACTCCCGGCCGATCTCCGCGCCGCCATCGAGGGCCGCACCTGCAATCACGATGCGAGCACCACGAGCGTCGGCGAATTGCGCGCGGGTGCGGATGCCGTTCTCGACGTGCGTACCGCGCCGGGCGCCAAGCATCCGGCCATCCGCACGCATCCGGCCACGGGCGGCAAGGCGCTCTATCTCGGCCGCCGCCTCAACGGTTATCTCGAAGGCTATTCCGTCGCCGAAAGCGAAGAGCTTCTCGACCGGCTCTGGGCGCATTGCGCGAAACCGGAATTTTCATGGACGCATAAATGGGCGGTCGGCGACCTGCTCGTCTGGGACAACCGTTCGGCCATTCATCGCCGCGACGGCTTCGACGGGCGCGAGCGCCGTGTCATGCACCGCACGCAGATCAAGGGCGACACCCCCCGCTGAACATCCGCAAACGCTGCGTCAGTCCGGCAGCGTTTGACATTGCACGCTCATGCTCCAGTTATTGCACCAACAAGCATTCAATAACCGGAGGAAACGACATGCGTGCGATGGCCATTCAAGGCGAGTTCGGGATCGGCAATCTCAAGCCGCTCGACAGGCCCGTGCCCAAGGCAGGGCCGGGGCAGGTGGTCCTGAAAATGAAAGCCGCCTCGCTCAACTACCGCGATCTCGCGACCGTGATGGGCATGGGCGGCAATCCGAAGCTGCTGCCTCTCGTGCCGCTGTCGGATGGCTGCGGTGAAGTCGTCGAGGCGGGCGAGGGCGTCACGCGCCTGAAGGTTGGCGACCGCGTGGCGCCGAGTTTCTTTCAGGGCTGGCATTCGGGCGGGCCGCGCCCGGAGGTCCTCGGGGTCACGGCGCTGGGTGGCCCCATCGACGGTTGCGCGCAGGAATATATGTGCCTCTCCGCCGAGGGCATGTCGAAGGCGCCCGCCAATCTCTCCGACGAGGAAGTCGCCTGTCTCCCCTGTGCCGGGCTCACCGCCTGGCGCGCGCTTGTCGTCGAGGGCAACATCAAGGCGGGCGACACGGTGCTGGTGCAGGGCACAGGCGGCGTCTCTATTTTCGCTCTGCAATTTGCCAAGGCAATGGGCGCGCGCGTCATCGTCACTTCATCCTCGGATGAAAAGCTCGAGCGCGCGAAGAAGCTCGGCGCGGACGATTTCATTAACTACAAGGCGACGCCGAACTGGGCGGGCGAGGCGCGCAAGCTCACCGGCGGGCGCGGCGTCGATCATGTGGTCGAGGTCGGCGGCGCAGATACGTTTCCACAGTCGATCATGGCGTCACGCGTCGGTGGTCACGTCGCCGTCATCGGTCTTCTGTCGGGCATGACGAAGGATGTGAACGTCGCGGCTATCTTCTCGCAGAATCTCAAGATCAGCGGCATCACCGTCGGCAGCCGCGCGCATTTCGAGGATATGTCGCGCGCCATCGAGCAGAACGGCATCCATCCGGTCATCGACAAGCGCTTCCCCCTTGCCGATGCGCAGGATGCCTTCCGGCTCATGCAGGGCGCATCGCATTTCGGCAAGATCGTGCTGGATATATAACGTCTTGATTAAATATTAGCTTTTAGGTTAAATATCCTCCGGTCGTAGAAGGAGGAGGACATCATGGCTGACAAAACCGGCAGCGCCGCGGCGCAGGTCGTGCCCGCGCTTTTCTATCAGGACCCGAACGCCGCCCTCGACTGGCTCGAAAAGGCGTTCGGGTTCGAAACCTGTCTCCGCCTCACGGGCGATGACGGCGTCATCCAGCACGCCGAGATGGAATATGGCAATGGCCGCATCATGCTGGGCGGCATGAACTGGGCGGATTGGCCGTCGAGCCCCAAGGCCATCGGCGGCAAGAACACGCAATGCGTCCATGTCCAGGTGAAGGACGTCATGGCGCATTTCAAGCGCGCGAAGGAAGCCGGCGCCAACATCGCCGCCGAGCCGGAAGATCAGTTCTACGGCGACAAGATCTACCGCGTCTTCGATCCCGAAGGCCATTTCTGGACCTTCGGCCAGACGATGCGCGTCCTCTCCAATGACGAAATGGAAAAGGCGAGCCCCGGTCTCAAGGTCGAAGGCAAGGGATGAGCGCCGCGCCTGCCGGTCCGGAAGACATCGACCGCATTCTCGCCGCGCTCGCCGATCCGACGCGCCGCCGCATGGTCGACATGTTGCGCGACGGGCCGATGCGCGCGGGCGAGCTTGCCGCCGCCTTCGACATCAGCGGCCCGGCCGTCAGCCGTCATTTGCGTGTGCTGCGCGAGAATGCGCTGATCGAGGAGGAGGAAGAGGGCGACGACCGGCGCCTCCGCGTCTACCGCCTCCGCGCCGCGCCTTTCGCCGATCTGCAGGCCTGGCTGGAGGAGGTCGCCGCCTTCTGGACCGCGCAGCTCTCCGCTTTCAAGAAGCATGCGGAAGGAAAATCGCGCAAGGGCAAGGGAGCCAAAAGGAAATGAGCGCGAATGTCATGGTCGGCATCACGCTCGAGGTCGAGCCGGAGGAGGCCTTTCGGCTCTTCACCGAAGAGGTCGATCTCTGGTGGCAGCGCGGCGTGAAATTCCGTTTCCGCCCGAAGGCCAACGGCATCATGAAGTTCGAGCCGGGCGAGGGCGGCCGTCTCATCGAAATCTACGACGAGGCCAAAGGCGATCTTTATGAGGTGGGGCGCATTCTTGTCTGGGAGCCGGGCGTCCGCCTCGTCTTCGAATGGCGCGGCCCGAATTTCCGCGACGAGCAGGTGACCGAAGTCGACATCCGCTTCAAACCGGTGGAAGCCGGCACTCGCGTCGTGCTCGAACATCGCGGCTGGGAAACCCTGCCGCCCGATCACCCCGCGCGCCACGGCCTCGGCGACCGCGCTTTCCTCACCATGCAGGGCGGCTGGTGGGAAGAGCAGCTCGCGGCGTTGAGAGGGATGGGATAACTGGCATGTAAAAAATCGTCATTGCGAGCGTAGCGAAGCAATCCAGTAGCGGCATATACGGTGTTTGCGGTTTCTGGATTGCTTCGTCGCTGCGCTCCTCGCAATGACGGAACCGCTTTCGGGACTCGCTATCCCCAAAGCTCCCGCGCCGGCGGATAGACGAGGCTGCCTTCGTAGCGCAGCGCCGGGTCGCGGTCCTGGGCCAGCAGCAGCGGCCCGTCGAGATCGACGTAATCCGAATGCTGGGCTATCAGCGTGGCGGGCGCCATGGCGAGCGAGGTCGACACCATGCAACCCACCATCACGCGCAGGTTCCGTCGTTTGGCGCAGCGCACGACCGACAGCGCTTCGGTGAGGCCGCCGGTCTTGTCGAGCTTCACATTGATGAAATCGTAGAGCCCGACCAGCCGCCGCATGCCCTCCAGCCCATGCGCGCTTTCATCCGCGCAGAGCGGCACCGGGCTTTCGATGCCGCGCAGCACTTCGTCTTCCGCCGCCGGCACCGGCTGCTCGATCAGCGAGACGCCGAGCCGCGCCAGTTCATGCGCCATCGGCAGAACCTGTTCGGGCTTCCAGCCCTCGTTGGCGTCCACGATGAGCGCCGCATTGGGCGCACCCGCGCGCACCGCTTCCACGCGGGCGATGTCCTCGTCGCCGCCGCCGCCGAGCTTCAGTTTCAGCAGCGTGCGATGTGCGGCGCGCCCCGCCGCCTCGCGCATCTCGTCCGGTGTGCCGAGGCTTAGCGTATAGGCCGTGGTGATGGCGCGGGGTGCGTCGAGCCCGGCCAGTTCCCAGACCTGCTTCCCGGCGAGTTTCGCTTCGAGGTCCCACATGGCGCAGTCGAGCGCGTTGCGCGCCGCGCCGCGCGGCATGGCGCGCTGCAACTGTTCGCGGCTCATGCCTTCGGCGATGGCATGGGCCTGCGCCTTGATGGCGGCGATCACGTCTTTCTCGGTTTCGCCGTAGCGGGCATAGGGCACGCATTCGCCCTGGCCGGTCAGGCCCATCTCCGTCACGGTCGCCACGACGACGCGCGCTTCGGTTTTCGAGCCGCGCGAGATCGTGAAGGCCCCCGCAATGGGCCATGACTGTGCTTCGACGGTAATCTCGCGCATGAACGGGCTCGGCCAATGATGGGACATCCGGCGTGGGCCGGGAGCTTCGCGTGCGATGATGGCTTTTGTGTGCGCCTGCTCCAAGTCCAAATCGAACCTTATCGATCCGGGATGGACCGCCGGCCGCTCAGATGCGGCCGGCGAAGAAGGCCCCGTTCCAGTGGTCGCCGGGCGGATTCGCTTCATAGGCGGATATCCGGGCGTCGTAGAAATCGTAAAGCGTCGGGATCGCGCCGTTCAGCTTGCGGCATTCGGCTATGGCCGCGCGCGCCTCGGCCCAGCGCTGGCTGCGATAGGCGGAGAAGATCAGCGCATGGGCTTCCTGCAGCGCCCGGAACTTCGGGTTGGCGCGCATGATCGGGTCGCCGAGCAGGGCGAAGACGCGGCGGCCTTCCGGGTGGCGGGGCGTCGACACGAGGTCGATTTCGAGCAGCGCGTAGCGGCCGCCCACGGCGCGCTGCGTGCCTTCGCCGACGATGATGGCCGGGCCGTAGTGCCGCGCGTTCTTCTGCAGATAGGCGGCGAAGCTCACGGGCTCGCCCAGCACGCCGTAGTCGAAGCGCTGGACGGCGCCCATGTTGCCGGTGATGGCCGTGCCGGTATCGATGCCGATCGACAGGCTCAGCGGCACATGGCTCAGGTGCTGGCGGCGAGCGTCCTCTTCAAGGAACTCATTGAGAGCTTCGAGGTTTTCGACCATCCGCAGCGCCGCGTCGCAGCCCTTCGAGGCGTGATCGGTCACGTCGAGCGGTGCGTTCCAGACCGCATAGAGAGCGTCGCCCACGGCGCGATCCACCATGCCGTTCCGGTCCTGCACGATCTTGGTCATCGGCGAGAAGAAGCGGTTCAGAATGTCGGCATAGGCCGTCGGGTCTTCCAGGTAGCGGTCGGCGATGATGTTGAAGCCGCGCAGGCCGACGACCACGGAGGTCACGTCGCGCAGGGAGCCTTCCGCCCGGATGATGTGCGGGTTCGCCTTCATGCGGGCGAGGCCCGACGAAGAGAGGCGGCGGCCGAACTGCGTTTCGACGAAGCGGATTTCGTCTTCCGTGTGCAGCCGCGTCATCAGCGTGCAGGTCAGCGCCGCGAAGACGAGCGTCACGCCGCCAAGCGCCGGGTCGATCAGCCAGCGGTGGTTTTCGAATGCCCACCAGGAGCCGTAGGCCGCGCCGCCGATCAGCAGCAGCGTCAGCAGCGCGCCCCAGCGGAAGCGGAAGCGCCGCACGACGAGAATGACGATGACGCCGCCGATGAGAACGAAAAGCTGTTCGGCAACCGAAGCCCAGCCCGGCCGCGCGAGGAAGCTCTCGTCCGCGATCTGGTCGATGGCATTGGCCGCGATGGCGCCGGAGGCGAGCGGAATGCCGAGCGGCGTGTCGTGCAAATGCTGGGCGCCGTTGGCCGAGACGCCGATGATGGCGATGCGGCCCGCGAGCGGTGCGAGGTCCGTGCCGCCGGAGAGAATCTCGCCGGCCGGCATCGAGCGCCGCGTCTCCTTGCCGCCGAAATAGAGCCGCAGGCGGCCGTCCTTCAGCGTCTGCGCCGCAAGCCCGGTGCCGTCGATCTCGACGCGCTCGATGCCCGGTTCGATTTCGAAGGAGAAGCCGTTTTCCGGCATCGTCACCATGGCGCGGTAGCCCGTGCCGCCCTCCGCGACGCGGAGCGCTTCGAGCACGTTGGAGGGGTAAAGGATGCCGTCCAGATTGACCAGCATGGGCAGTCCGCGCACGGTCGAGCCGGGCGCCCGCTCGGGCAGCGCCGCGCCATTGCCGCTGGCCGCCGCCTCGAAGAGGGGCAGGGTGGAGCGCCAGGTGTCGTATTCGTCGATGTAGTGCCGGGGGTCGCTGCCCCGCGGCACGATGGCGGCGGGCCGCGCAGGTGCGTTCCTGCCGTCGAAAGAGGTCTTGCCCGGCACGAAGGAGACCACGGATTTCGTCGAGGCGAGCAGCGCAGCGAGTTCGCGCTCGTGGTTCGGCAGGCGGGTCAGTGCCCGGCCGAGGCCGTTCATCTCCTCGCCTGCGGGCAGGGGCGACCACAGCCGCAGCAATTCCGCCGTCGCGGTCGGGTCGGGGTCGGCCAGCGCCATGTCGATCACGATGGCGCTCGCCCCGGCGTCGCGCACCTTTTCGACCAGCGTGTCGAGGCGCTTGCGCGGCCAGGGCCAGGCGCCGTAGCGCTTGGCGGTTTCGGCGTCGATGTCGACATAGACGGTGCGGGGGCCGTTCGGACCGGCCTCGCGGGGCAGGATGCGCTGATAGAGATCGAAGACCCGGTTCTGCAGAAATGTTCCCGTGCCCTGCGGGTCGTAGATCGACACGAGGATGCTCAGCACCAGCACGAGGCCGGGCAGGATCGCCGATAGTCTGCGGAACGCAGGTGTAGGATTCATGTCTCACTGCTGCCCCAGCGCCGGATACAGGCGTGGGGGATGCCCCATATTGAACCTTCAGGCCCATCGATGTCCCGTTATGGAACGTCGAATACTGCCTCCGGTTCCTCCGCTGCAGCTTCCGTTCCAGCGCGGAATCGCGCCGGAGCGGGACAATTATGGGAAGCGGGGTGGGGGTGGCGGAGGGTTACTCCGCGCCGGTCTCGCTCTTGAGGTAGGCGATCAGGTCTGCCCGTTCCTCTTCCTTCTTGAGACCCGGGAAAGCCATGTTCGTGCCGGGCACCATGGCGGCGGGCTTTTCGAGATAGGTCATCAGCGTCTCCTCGGACCAGACAAGTCCTTCGGCGCCCTTCTCCTGCATGGCCTTGGAGTATTTCACGCCTTCTTTCGTGCCGGCGGTGCGGCCGAAGACGCCGTGAAGGTTCGGGCCGATGCCGTCCTTGCCGCCTTCTTCGACCGTGTGGCAGGCCTTGCAGCGAGCGAAGATTTTCTTTCCCTTGGCGAGGTCGGGTCCGTCGGCCAGCGCGGCGCCTGAAAGTGTCATGGCGATGACGATCGCCCCAAATCCGTGAAACAGGCCGCGCATGGTGATCTCCTCGACAAAAAACAATTTTCCGGCGGATAACCGGGCCGGATGGAACGGAACCTACCCTATTTCGCTGTAAACGGAAGGCCATGTGACAAGCTGGCGCGGCGAAGGCATATTGTGGCGGCGGCACGGCGGCATTGGCGAAGACCGGGGGCAGATTGGCCGAAGTCAGCACTTCAAGCGGGCGGAGCGGAGAGACAGGCGGGCCTGCTTCCTGCCGGATGGAAGCGGACGGACGTCATCTGCGCATCGAGGCCGCCGGCGACTGGTCGATCGTCCATCTGGATCCCGTCGACCGGCAATTGCGCGCGCTTACGGTGGATCCGGGTGCCGCGCAGCACATTGTCATCGACCTCAAGGGCATCACGCGCTTCGACACGGCGGCCGCGGCCGTCATCGAGCGCACCGCCGAGGTTCTCAAGCGGCGCGGCGTCGACGTCGAATATAAAAATGTGAGCGAGGCGCAGAACAAGCTCTTCGACAAGATCGATGCCTGCGGCCCGCCGGAGCCCGCCCATCCGCCGGCGCAGCCTCTCCGTCTCCAGATACTCGGCAAGATCGGAGAAACAACCCGCGCCATCGGGGAAGAAGGGCGGGGCATGCTCGGCTTCATCGGCGCCGTGATGGTGACCGCCGGGCGCACCATCCGTCATCCGGGCCGCTTCAGGCTCATCCCCTTCGTCCACCACATGGAGAAAGCCGGTTTCGATGCCTTGCCGCTCGTCTGCCTGCTGACGTTTCTCATCGGCGCGGTCGTCGCGCAGCAGGGGGCGGTTCAGCTCCGCCAGTTCGGCGCGGAAGTCTTCACGGTCAATCTCATCGCCATCATCTTCCTGCGCGAAGTCGGGCTGCTCCTCACGGCCATCATCGTCGCGGGCCGTTCGGGCAGCGCCTTCACCGCCGAGATCGGCTCCATGAAGATGCGCGAGGAGATCGACGCCATGCGCACGCTCGGCCTCGATCCGATGGACATGCTCGTGCTGCCGCGCGTCCTTGCGCTCATGGTCACGCTGCCGCTTCTCACCTTCGTCGCCGACATCATGGGCCTGATCGGCGGCGGCATCGTCGTCCAGATCATGCTCAACATGTCGCCGGCCGTCTATATCGCCCGCGTGCAGGAAGCCGTCGGTTTCTGGACCTTCGGCGTCGGCCTGGTGAAAGCTCCGTTCATGGCGGCGGTGATCGCGCTGGTCGGTTGCCGCGCTGGCTTCTCCGTCACCGGCAGCGCGGAATCGGTCGGCGCCATGACGACGCGCTCGGTCGTGCGGTCGATCTTTCTCGTCATCATCCTCGATGCGCTCTTCGCCATGTTCTTCACGGCGGTAGGGATCTGACGATGGCGAAGAAGGGCGAACCCATCATCGAGGTCCGGGGCCTCGACACGCGCTTCGGGGACAACGTCATCCACGAAAATCTCGACCTCACGGTGATGAGGGGCGAGGTGATCGGCATCGTCGGCGGCTCGGGCACCGGCAAGTCCGTCCTGCTTCGCACCATTCTCGGCCTCAAGAAGCCCGACGCGGGCACCATCCGCGTCTTCGGTCTCAACCTGGCGGCGCTCCCGGAAAGCGAACGGCGTCTCCACGAGCGGCGCTGGGGCGTGCTCTTCCAGGACGGTGCGCTGTTCTCCGCGCTTACCGTCGCCGAAAACATCCAGGTGCCATACCGCGAGCATCTCCATCTCTCGAAGGACCTGATGGAGGAACTGGCGGCGATCAAGATCGCGATGGTCGGTCTCAGGCCGACGGCAGGCGCGCTCTATCCCTCGGAACTTTCGGGCGGCATGAGGAAGCGGGCGGGGCTGGCACGGGCGCTGGCGCTCGACCCGGAAATCCTGTTCCTCGACGAACCGACGGCCGGCCTCGACCCGATCGGCGCCGCCGCCTTCGACGACCTCATCAACGACCTCACGGATACGCTCGGCCTCACCGTTTTCCTCGTCACCCACGATCTCGATACGCTTTATGCGACCTGCGACCGGATAGCGGTTCTCGCCGAGAAGCATGTTATTCTCGTGGGCACGATCGACGACATGTTGCGTAGCAGCCATCCTTGGATTCACGAATATTTTCACGGACCGCGCGCACGCGCGGCATTTGCGGGCAAGTAGCGGTCATGGAAATCAAATCCAACAATGTCCTGATCGGCGGTGTCACGCTTGTTGCCGTCATCGCCCTGTTCCTGTTCCTGCTCTGGGTGAGCGGGGTGCAGTTCAACCGGCAGTTCGCCAATTACAAGATCATCTTCGACGGGTCCGTCTCCGGGCTCTCGGTGTCCGGCCCCGTCCAGTACAACGGTCTGCCCGTCGGCAAGGTGACCGACCTCTATCTGATGGAGCGCAATCCCAACAAGGTGATCGCGATCATCGAGGTCGATGCGCGCACGCCGGTGAAGGAAGACTCGGTCGCGCAACTGGAACTGTCGGGCCTCACCGGCGTCGCCTTCATCCAGCTCACGGGCGGCAGCCCGGAATCGGCGGAGCTGCATGCGAAACCCGGCCAGGACTACCCGATCATCCGCGCCGCGCCGTCATCGCTGCAGGACTTGCTGAAGAGCGGCCCCGAGACATTGCAGAACGCCAACGAGCTCATCAAGGAACTCAACAATCTTGTCGCGTCGAACCAGCGGTCGGTCTCCGAGGCGCTCGCCAATCTCAACACCATGTCGAAGGCGCTCGCCGACAATTCCGAGAACATAACGACCGCGCTTACCCAGCTCTCGGAAGCCTCGCGGCACCTGAACAGCATCAGCCGCAGCGCCGACGGGCTGATGAAGGAAGACGTCAAGGAATTCATTGCCGATGCGCGCGAGGCGGCGCGGTCCTATCGCGACGTGGCGGTCGAACTCGACGCGATCCTGAAGCAGAGCGGGCCGGGCATCGGCAGCGGCTTGTCGCAATTGCCGCAGCTCGTTGCGGAGACGCGGGCGCTCGTCACTTCGCTCGACCGCATCGCGTCGCGCGCGCAGGACGATCCGGCGCGTTTCTTCGTCGGCAACAGCGTGCCGGAAGTGCGGCCGTAATGAAGGGCCGGGTAAACGGCAAGGAGAGGGGACGGGGGATGAAAGCCACGATCGGAAAACTGGCGCGGTTTGCGCTTCTCTCGGCCGCGTTTGCGCCGCTCGGTGCCTGTGCGCTTGCCGATGTCGCAAGCGGTCCCGCGCCGTCGCTCTACGTGCTCACCGCGCCCGCGGTCGAACTCCCGGCCACCGCTCGGGCGACGCAGGCGCAGCTCGTCGTCGAGGAATTCTCCGCACCCGCCGCCATCGACACGGGCCGGATCGTCTTCCAGCCGTCGCCGAACGAAATCAAATATTACGCGGGCGCGCGCTGGAGCGACCGGGCGCCGAGCATGATTGCCTCGCTGCTCGTCGAAACGCTGACCGACACCGGCCGCTTCCCCGCCGTCATCGGCCCGGGCAATCGCGTGCGCGCCGACCTCGCGCTTGTCGGCGACATCCGCACCTTCGCCGCCTACAAGCCCGAAAGCGCCGGCTTCGGCGAGGGGGTGGCGAAAGTGCGCGTCGTGCTTTTCGTGCGGCTGGTCAATGTGCGCGACAGATCTATCGTGGCGGCGCGGGAATTCTCGGCCGAGGCGCAGTCCACCGGCATCGGCATGGAGGGCATCGTCGGTGGCTACGATGCCGCGCTCGATACGGTATTGAGCGAAATCGCCGTCTGGACGTTCGAACAGTCGCTCACGGCGCTGCCGCGCGAGGCCGCGCCTTCTAGCTGAGCTTCCCGATCGCCTGTCCGAGCATCAGGTAGACCTTGCCCGTGTCCGAGGTGAGATAGGTGTCGACCAGGATGTTGTCGCGGTCGCGCGTCGAGGCGGCGCCGAGCAGTTCCTCGAAGCTCGTCACGAAGCGGTCCACATGGGCGCGGAATTCGCTCTCCTTGCGGTATTTCGCGGCGATCCGGTCGTAGAGTTCGCGGCCCGCGAGATTGTAGAGCCGCCGCGTGAAGACGTTGCGCTCGCCCGCCTGGTAGCGCTGCCAGAGTTCCGGCGGCGGGCTCTGCTCCAGCGCACGGTCGAGATCGATCGCCAGCGCCTGCAGCGTTTCGATGACGTGGAGAGACGCGCGCTGGAAATCCTGATCGCTGCCATGCACGAGGTCGTGGGCGCCGTGCGCGCTCTTGCGTTCGGCGGCGGCCAGCAGTTCCGACATGCCCCAGCGCCGCTGGCGCGGCGCTTCCGGCTGCGGCGCCATGCGCGGCGGAAACACCGTTTCGCGCGGCTGGACGGGCGGGGTAGAGCGGTCGAGCGTGCGCGCGTGGCGCACCACGATTTCGGCGATGGTTGCCAGCGCGCCGATCTGTTCCTCCAGCACGTCCTTCAGCGCTTCCGCGCTTGCCGCCGCTTCGCCCGGCAGGTCGTCGATGCGCTTCGCCAGTTCGTCCGTCGCTTCGTGCATGGCGCGGCCTGCCTCGCGCGCGGTGCCGCCGAGGCGGATCATCGCGGCGTTGAAGCGTTCGGATGCGGTCTCGCCGTCGGCGGCCGCCGTTTCCGCGAGCTTGCGCAGTTCCTCCGTCCGCTGGCCGATTTCCTCGGCGAGCGTGGTCGTCACGCGCGTTACCTCGTGGTTCATCGCGGCCGTCGCGGCGGTGAGCTTGCCCGTCGTCGTTTCGATGGCCTCGGTCGCGGCGCGGCTGACATCGTTGGAGAGGGCGCCCGTCGCCGCCTTCAATTCGTCCACCGTCGCGCCGATGGCGCGCGTCGCCGCGCCCGCCGAGCGGCTGACCGATGTCGAGGCGTCCGCCGCCTCGCTCGCGCCGAGCCGGATCTGTTCCGCGATGCTTTCGCGCAAGGCCGCCGCGCGCGCCGCCGCCGCCTCGAAGGTCACGTCGAGCCCGGCGCTGAGGCCTGCCACCGCGCGGGAGATTTCCGCCGTGTGATGGGCGAGCGACTTGTCGGCCGCGTCCATCCCGTCGCGATGCGCCTCGAACACGGCCTGCAGCCGCGCATGTTCATGCTCCAGCCGTCCCGCCGCCTCCGCGATCGTCTCGCGCTGGCGCTCGTAGCGCTGGCCGATCTCCTCGGCCTTCGACAGGGCGTCGTTCGCCACCACTTCGAGCCGCGAGGATTGCCGGTCGAGCATCGTCGCCGTCTGGTCCGCGCCCGCGCGCGCCGCTTCGCTCATCCGCGACAGGGCTTCGGCCTGTTCGGCGAGGCGTTTGCCTGCCGCGTCGAGGTCGCCTTCCGCCTTGCCGGCGACGCCGCGCACCGCATCCACCTGTTCGCGGATCGCGCGCGAGATCGTGTCGCTTTCGGTGCCCAGCGTCCGGGCGATTTCCTGGAGACCGTCCTTGTGGCGGTTCAGAAGTTCTTCCATCGTCCGCGTACGGAATTCCGCGCGGCCGGTGCCGCGGTCGATTTCCTCGACCTCGCGCCCGACAATCTCCTTCAATTCGTTCGCCTGCTTCAGCGCCGCGTCGAGACCGGCGCGCATGTCGGCCAGTTCGCGGCGCACGGCTTCCGAAATCGTGGCGATCTGGTCGGTCGCGAAATCCTCCGGGTCCGACAGGCGGATCGCCGTCCGCGCCAGCGCTTCCGACATCAGCCGCATTTCCGCGCCGCGCCAGGCGGTCCATGCGAGCATCCAGATAAGTGTGAGCGGGGCGAGCACGACAGCCGCGACCAGCCCCTGTTCGAGCGGCGTCAGGTTCTGCAATCCGTCGAGCCCGTAAAGCCCCCACAGATAGGCCGCCTCCGCGCCGACGCAGAATAGGGTCGCCAGCGCCGCCGCGCCGACGATGCGTTTGCTCGGGCGCCGCGCGATCATGCGGTAGAGCGCGCCGCCGGTCGGGCTGTCTTCGTTGGCGGCGCGGACCGGCAATGCGGTTTCCGCTTCCGCGGCTGCGTCCGAAGGCGTTTCGTTCGGCGCCATATCCCTGTTTTTCATGAGCTTTCCCGGCCTCAGGCCCGTATGCGGCCTTCCCAAGTTGTCGGATGCCATGATGGCCGTCAACCTCGCGCGTGCCCGTGCGGGCACCATAAAGAAAGTCCCCGCGCACGGGGGGCATGCCGGGGACGAAAAGAGGGGCATTTCGAAGGATCGCGGTTGGCTCTTGCGGGGCTCTTGGCAATTCCTCGTGTGCGACAACTTAAAGACAGTTAACCATAATTACAACGGCCGGCCGCAACGGGCACGAATTCCGGCTGAATTCCGCGCCTTAACGAATCGGTACCGCCTCCGCGGGTAAGCTTCTCCACCGGTTCAGGCGTAACGGAGCGCGGCTATGAAAACCTCGACAGCAGTCCTCGGCGGCGGAGGCATTCCTCCCTCGGGGCTTTCATCCCATCCCGCGCCTCGCCGCCCGATCGATCTCGTCCATCTTTCCAAATACACGCTCGGCAATCGCACGCTCGAGAACGAGCTGCTCGGTCTCTTCCGCACGCAGGCCGGCGTCTATCTCGCGCGCCTCGCGGATGCGTCCGACGATATCGAATGGAAGAACGCCGCCCACAGCCTCAAGGGCTCCGCGCGCGGCCTCGGCGCCTGGGCGCTCGCCGAACTCGCGGAGGAGGCCGAAAGGCTTCCCGCCGCCGCCGAAACCCGCCCCGCCATCATGGCCCGCATCGCCGACGCCATCGCCGCCGTCAACGCCTTCATCGACAGCGTGGCGGAAGGGTAAAAGCAGAAGCGTAAAAACAATTGTCATCCCGGCGAAAGCCGGGACCCATTGGTTCCCCCAGCAAATGCTGTCGGGTTCTGCTTTCATCGAAAACAGAAGTGTCATCCCGGGATTTATTCCCGGGACCCATCGGCTTTTTGTTTTATGGCGAAGTGGATTGGGTCCCGGCTTTCGCCGGGATGACATCTATACATTTATCCGTATAGAGAGTTTCACCCCCGCACCATCCCCAGAACCTCCTCGGCAATCGCGAGCGATGCCGTCAGCCCCGGGCTCTCGATCCCGAACAAATTGACCAGTCCCGCGAGCCCGTGCGTCTCCGGCCCCGAGATGACGAAATCCGCCGCCGGTTCGCCCGCCGCGTTGATCTTCGGCCGCACGCCCGCATAGGCCGGCTGCAGCGCGCCGTCCTTCAGCCCCGGCCAGTAGCGCCTGACCTCGGCATAGAAAGCATCGCCCCGCGCCGGGTTCACCGCATAGTCGGGCGTTTCGTCTTCCACCTCGATCCATTCGACATCCGGGCCGAAGCGCGCCTGACCGCCCATGTCGAGCGTCAGATGCACGCCGAGCCCCGCCGCCTCCGGCACCGGATAGATCAGCCGCGAGAAAGGCGCGCGGCCGGCCAGCGTGAAATAATTTCCCTTGGCGAAGAAGGCCGTGGGCACATGCGCCGCGTCGAGCCCGTCGGTCCTCGCCGCCAGGGCAGGGGCCCAGAGCCCGCCCGCGTTGACGACGATCCGTGTACGGAGCCTCATCGGCTCGTCGCCTTCGACATGAACGATGAAGCCGCCGCCCGCCGCCTCGATCCGCGCCACATTGGAGCCGAAGGCGATCGCGCCGCCTGCATCCTCGAGCTCGCCGCGGAGGCTCAGCATATAGGCATGGGCATCCAGAATGCCGGTCGAGGGTGAGTGCAGCGCCGCCACGCAGCGGAGCGCCGGTTCCATCGCGCGCGCTTCCGCTGCCGTCATCTCCCGAATGTCGGAAACCCCGTTCGCCCGCGCCCGTTCCGCGACGCCGCCCAGCACGCCAAGCTGTGCCTCCTCCGTCGCGACGATCAGCTTGCCCGTCCGCCGGTAGGGCAGGCCATGCGCGTCGAGATAGCGGTAAAGCATCCCGCGTCCCATGACGCAGAGCCGCGCCTTCAGGCTCCCTTCCGGATAATAGAGGCCGGCATGGATCACCTCGCTGTTCCGCGCCGAGACTTCGGTGCCGATGGCGCCATGCCGCTCCAGCACGATGGTCTCGTGCCCGGCCCGCGACAGCGCCCGCGCGCAAGCGAGCCCCACGGCACCCGCGCCGATCACCACCGCATCGATATCCGCATCCGCCGCCAAATGGTCTCTCCCTCAGGTCATGTCAGAAGCAGTGCCGGAGAAAGGGGAGGGTGGCAAGGGGCGGCGGGTGATGCTTGGGGGCCACGACATCAATGTGCGGAGGCCCCCCAATATAGAAGTGTCATCCCGGCGGAAGCCGGGATCCACGGGCCGCGCTGCGCTAGCAAAAGCGGGGATTATTTATTTTGGGAAATCTCTACCCGGGCATAACTCGCTTGGCGTCCTGCGCCGCAACATATCCCCTCATGCGGTTGCGAAGGCGGAAGATCGCCGCACCGGATTCGGCACCTGCGCGAGCACATGAATCCGCTCCGCGAAGCGCTCACCGGGGAGGGGATGGGTCCTCTCGCAAACGCCCCAAAACGCTTTGTGACAGTATGGTGACAGTTCGATGACAGCCGCCATCCTTATCCCCGCTTTGGAACCCGAAAATAAATAATCCCCGGTTTTCGCGCGCCCTCCGAATCCGTATACGGATCAATAACGCGCGGCGCGGCGCGTGACCGGGCCGTCGTCGGTCAGCGCGATATGGGTGAGCGTCTGCTCGTCGTGGTTCATGCGCCAGGAGAGAAGCTTCTGGGCGTATTCCAGCACCAGCGGCAGGTAGTCGGGATCGGTCGCGCGGTTCACGAATTCGTCCGGGTCCTTTTCGAGATCGAAGAAGAGCGGCGGCAGTTTCGTGAAGTGGACATATTTGTATTTCTCGTCGCGAATGATGTTCATCGTGCATTGATGCAGCGTGAGCCCGAGCCGCTTCTCGGCGCTGTCGTCGGCGGGGTCGCGGAAATCGAATTCCCAATGCGCCTCGCGCCGCCATGTCGCGGGCTCGCGCGCCTCGAGGAAGGGCCGCAGCGACGCGCCGTCGCATTGCACGGGTATCTCCGCGCCGATCAGGTCTAGCATGGTCGGCATGATGTCGACATTCTCCGTGAACCGGTCGACCACGCTTCCGCGCGCGCCGTCCGCTGCCTTTCTCGGATCGCGGACGATCAGCGGAATGTGATACGACGCATCGAAATAGCCGCATTTGCCGAGCAGCCAGTGGTCGCCCATCTGTTCGCCGTGATCCGACGTGAAGACAATAAGCGTGTTGTCCCAGCGTCCGGTCTCCTTCAGGAAAGCGAAGACGCGGCCGAGTGCTGCATCCACTTCCGACATCAGCCCGTAATAGACGGCCTTCATGCGCCGCAGTTTCTTTTCGTTCGCGGGCGCGCGGAAAAGTTTGCGGCCAAGCTGGTGTTCGAGCCAGGGATGCTGGGCGGCTTCCGCGTCCGGCTTCTCCTTGCGCGTGAAGCCCGGCACCTCTTCCGGATCGTACATCGCGTTCCAGGGTTCCGAGGCGACGAAGGGCGGGTGAGGGCGCAGCAGCGAGAGATGCGCGACGAAGCGCCCCTTCGTCTCCGCGATATAGTCCATCAGCCGGTCGGTGAGGTAGCTCGTGTCGTTCGCCTCCTGCGGGTAGATGAGCGGGCGGGGATGGGCGCCGCCATCCTCATATTCCGTACCCGGAGCGCGTATGCCATAGGCGAAGCGGATGTCGTCCGGCACCTCGTAGCCTTGCTCCGTCAGCCAGTTCGTCCAGGGCGTCGGCCAGGTGCCCATCATGCAGACGGGGCGGATGCCGGGGAGCGGGCCCTCATAAGTCATGAGCCACGGGCTTTCCGGGTCTTCCTCGCGCGGGTCCTGGCTCGTATCCGTGTAGCCGAAGAGAACCGGGTCGTAGCCGATGCGCGCGGCCTCCTTCGCCCAGTTGGTATGGCGCGCGTCGAGCGGCGTGCCGTTGGTGCCGGAGCGGTGGTTCTGGAGATACATGCCGGTATGGAGCGAGGCGCGGGAGGGGCCGCAGGGAACGGCGTTCGCGAAATGTTTGCGGAAGAGCACGCCTTCGGCCGCCAGCGCGTCGAGGTTCGGCGTCTTCACCATCGGGTGGCCGCGGGCGGAGAGGCACTCGCCGCGCCACTGGTCCGCCGTGATGAAAAGAATGTCGAGCTGGTCCGCCATGTGCCGCCTCCCGTTTACCTTTGCGGAAGACTATGCGGCCTTCGTGACGGGGCGACAACGGGTCTCACACGGCATTTCCGCAGCGTTTCAGGGGCCTTTCCGGGCAGGTGCGGCGCCATGCCCCGAATGAGGGGTTGAAAAGAAAAACCGGCTGCGTCATGTATGTGCCGGCCTCGCGAGAGGGGCTTTTCCATCCGGCGGCGTCCGGCCCGTTCCACCTCCGACAAGAAAACCAAGATGGCGAAGATCACCTATATCGAGCACAACGGCACGGAACACGCGATCGATGTCGAGAACGGCATGACCGTGATGGAAGGCGCCATCAAGAATTCCATTCCGGGTATCGATGCGGATTGCGGCGGCGCCTGTGCCTGCGCGACCTGCCATGTCTATATCGCGGAAGGCTGGAAGGAAAAAGTCGGCCCGGCGGAGAGCATGGAAGAAGACATGCTCGATTTCGCCTTCGACGTGCGCGAGAACTCGCGTCTGTCGTGCCAGATCAAGGTGACGGACGAGCTCGACGGCCTCGTGGTGAACCTGCCCGAGAAGCAGTTCTGAGCACCGCTTTTTCCTACATGTCCCGGCAGAGCATCTGCACCGTGTGCTGAGCCAGCGCGTCCAGTTCCTTTTTCGATGCGCCCGCCCGCGCGCGGATCGCGAGGCTGTGCAGAACGGATGCCGCGATTTGTGCCCGTGCCGTCGTGTCGGCGGCCGGTGAAAGATCGCCTGCCGCCTTTCCCTTTTCGAACAGCATCGCGAGCCCGCCATCGATCTCCTTCAGCGTCGTCACGAGCGCCGCGCGAATGTCGCTGTCGGTCGCTGCTTCCGCCGGTGCCGTGCAGAGGATGAAGCAGCCGCGCGCGCCGTCCGGTCCCGACCGGTAGATGGCGATCGCCTCGTTGTAGAAGTCGCCGAGCGCCGCCTCGAGCGGCTTCTCCGCTTCCACCGTCCGCCGGAGTGCTGCCTTCATCAGACCGGCAACGAGGTCGAAGGATTTCAGGTAGAGCGACTTCTTGTCGCCAAAGGCCGCATAGAGACTTGGGCGGTTCATGCCGGTCGCGGCGGCCAGCGCATCGAGCGATGTGCCTGTGAAGCTGCCTCCCCAGAAGGTTTCCAGCGCCTGCCAGAGCGCGGTGTCCGGGTCGTAGGAGCGCGGCCGTCCGCGGGGTTTTTCCGTCATTTTGTACCGTTTCGCAAAAAATGATTGACGCCGGCATGTGCGGCGCTCTTATTATTATTCGGAACGGTACAAAAACTCAATTTCCGAGGGAAAACCATGGATCTCTATTTCTCGCCAATGGCCTGTTCGATTGCCACGCGCATCGCGCTTTACGAAGCGGGAAAGGGCGACGAGGCGTCTTTCCATCAGGTCACGCTGTCGACGAAGACGCTCGCCGACGGTTCCGATTTCTATGCAATCAACCCGAAAGGGCAGGTGCCGACGCTCAGGCTCGATGACGGGCAGCTGCTCACCGAAGGCGCGGCTGTCCTGCAATATGTCGCCGATGCCAATCCTGCCTCTCGTCTGGCGCCCGCCAATGGCACGATGGAGCGCTACCGGCTGCAGGAGTGGTTGAACTTCATCGGGACCGAACTGCACAAGCAGGTGCTGGCGGTGATCTTCAATCCGAGAGCGCCGAAGGAAGCGAAGGATTTCGCGCGGGACGCGGTCGCGCCGGTCAAGTTCGAGGCGCTGGCGAAAGCGTTGGAGGGCCGCGACTATCTCGTGGGTGACGGTTTTACGGTTGCCGATGCCTATGCCGTCTTCGTGCTCACGCTTTGCGGCTTTGCCGGCATCGACCGGAGCCGGTGGCCGGAGCTCGACGCCTATTACGCGCGGATGTCGGCGCGGCCGGGAGTCGCGCGGGCCTTGAAGGACGAGATGGCGCTTATGAGCCGGAACTGACGCTGCGGCGGTTCGCGTCGAAGACCGTGTATTCATGCTCGATCGATTTTTCGATCAGGAGCCGCCAGAGCGGTTCGGCGATGGCGCGGCTGAGGCCGGCACGGTCGGCTTCCGTCAGGACCTTCGCCACCACTTCCTCGATCCGCGCCTCGTCGCGCACGGCCGTCCGCTCGCCCTTGATCTCGCCGGCCTGCTCGATATAGGTCTGCCGCTCGGCGAGCAGCCGGACCAGTTCGCGGTCGATTCGGTCGATCTCGTTCCTGACTTCCGGCATCGTGTTGCACTTGACCATCGTTCTCTCCGGGAGCAGGGGTGCGGCACGGCGTCATGCCACAGCGCCGCATTCGCCGCGTAAGATAGGCATGAGCGCCGGATTGTCACGGCTAAATCCGGCGATTTTTTGCTTGGCGTTGCGGGGCTGGCGACCTATATAGGCGTCAATGGTTGTGAAATATAAATAACCACAGAATCTGCAAGTTATTTGTATGGCCCATGGTGGCCGGAACGACAGGTGGCTGAGATGACTCAGGAAACGATCACGACGGACGTGGTCATCGTCGGGGCGGGGCCTTGCGGCCTCTTCGCAGTGTTTGAGCTCGGCCTTCTCGATATGAAGTGCCACCTGGTCGATATTCTGGACAAGCCCGGCGGGCAGTGCGCCGAGCTTTATCCGGAGAAGCCGATCTACGACATTCCCGGCTTGCCGGTCGTAAGCGGTCACGAACTGACCGAGCGCCTGATGGAACAGGCCGCGCCTTTCAATCCTCAGTACCATTACAACGAGATGGTCGAGGAAGTCGAAAAACTCGACAACGGCAACTGGCGGGTGAAGACCGATGGCGGCCTTGTCTTCGAAGCCAAGGTCATCGTCATCGCGGCGGGCGGGGGCAGCTTCCAGCCCAAGAAGCCGCCGATCCCCGGTATCGAAGCCTATGAAGGCAAGTCCGTTTTCTATGCCGTTAAGCGCATGGAGGCTTTCCGCAACAAGAACGTTCTGATCTCCGGCGGCGGCGACAGTGCGCTCGACTGGACGATCAATCTTCAGCCGATCGTGCAATCCATGCAGCTCGTTCACCGGCGCGACGGCTTCCGTGCGGCGCCCGACAGCGTCAACAAGATGCATGCGCTCGTCGAAGAAAAGAAAATGCAGTTCCATCTCGGCCAGATCACGGCACTGCATGGCGACAACGGTCAGCTCGAGGGCGTGACCGTGAAGGGGAATGACGGCGCCGACTATCAGCTCGAATGCGATACGCTGCTGCCGTTCTTCGGTCTCACGATGAAGCTCGGGCCGGTCGCGAACTGGGGTATCAATCTCCATGAGAACCTGATCCCCGTCGACACCGAGAAATTCCAGACCAGCGTGCCGGGTATCTTCGCCATCGGCGATATCAATACCTATCCGGGCAAACTGAAGCTCATCCTGTCGGGCTTCCACGAAGCGGCGCTGATGGCGCAGGCGGCATTCAAATACGCCTACCCGGACGCGAAGGTCACCTTCCAGTACACCACCTCCTCGACGAGCCTGCAGAAGAAGCTGGGCGTCGCGTAAGCGTACCGAGGTCCGTCATGCGTATCATTCTTGTCGACGCTGAAGGCGTCGAGCACGAACTCGAAGCCATGGAAGGTTGGCGGGTGATGGAAATCATCCGCGACTACGGCTTTCCGATCGTTGCGGAGTGCGGCGGTGCCTGCGCCTGCGGTACCTGTCAGGTCGAAGTCGATCCCGAATGGGCTGCGAAGCTTCATGAGCCCAGAGAAGACGAGCTCGATATGCTCGACGGGAATTATGGCGGTGAGTGGTCCCGGCTTTCCTGCCAGCTCCTCATGAGCCAGAAGCTCGACGGCTTGCGCCTCCGCCTCTCCGACATCGCGATCCGCAAAGCGGCCTGACGGTCGCCGCTGGACAACTCCCGTCCCAACCTGTCAAGAATGGGCGACGGAGGACGGCGGTGCAGAGATTTTCCTTTATCGTCATTTTGGCGTTTATCCTTTTCACGCCCGGCAAGTCGTATGCGGAGCCGGCGGCGGCGATCGAGACCACGCTCTATTTCGGCATGGCTCTTGGCGATGGCGGCAAGGTCAGCGACGAAGAATGGTCGGATTTTCTCACGAATGTTGTCACACCGCGATTTCCGGACGGCTTCACCGTCGTTGATGCTTATGGACAGTGGCGCGACACCGCGGTTGCGAATGCGCCGATCGTGCGGGAGACGACAAAGATTCTCATCGTCGTTCACCCGGCGACGGCAGAGGCCGAAGCCTCCGTCGCCGAGGTGAAATCCATCTATCGCGACCTCTTTGCTCAGCAATCGGTTTTTCATACCGAGGTGTCCGTGCGTGTGATGGAGTAGTCTTTTCCAATGTTTGCCGTTTCTTCGCTCGTCGAAAAAAGCTTCGAAATATGGCCGGGCCGGCTCGCTCTGGCGGCAAGGGGCAAGGGCGCGCGCGACGCCATCGATGCTGGCATGGACGCGGTGAGAGAGGTTTCCCTCTCGTTGCTTACCGATGCGGAACTGCTTTCCAACGGCAGAGGCAATGTGCTTCCGCGAGGCAAGGCGGCGCGGCTCGCTCTGGAGGCGATGCATGTTTTTCGCGATGCGATTTCAGGGGATATGCTGCCGCCGGTGCTTGCAGCACTGCCTGGCTCGGTTTGCGACGTAGTGCTCGCCGCGATGCGCAACGCGGCGGATGGGGCAGGCGATGTCGAGTTTTCCGTTGTCTCGCTCGGGGATGCAGCCACGATCCATATGGAACCGGGGACGACCGCCCCGCAGGATATGGATGTACCTGCGGTGCTCGGGGAGTTCATGGGCGTGCTGGGTAACGGGGTTCAGGGTGGTGCCGCAATCGGCGGCATCAGATCCGGCATTCCGACATGCGGGGTGCTCGATATTGTTGCGGCACAATCGAAAAGTGCGGCGCTGGCCGGATTGGCGGCCGCCGCACTTGCCGATGCAGCATTGGCGGCAACGGGGTCTCCCGGGCACATGCCCCGGGACAAGCTGATGGCACTTGGATGGCGGGGCCGTGTCGTCAACGCCGCTCCCGGGTTCGTCGAACCGGAGCTGGTCTGGGAGGCATTATCCTTGTCCGTCAGGCGCGGAACGGCACTCCGCGAGAAAAAATTGTTGCGTGCCGCCGCGCTGGGACTGAAGGGACGGGGCCGGACGATCGGGCCGATCGATGGGGACAGGCTGTTGCGCTTCGGTGTTTCGGAGTGGCGCTAGCGGGCATGCAGCGCCATACTGACGGCGATTTTTGACCTTGGGAGGCTGGAAGATGGGCTTTTACGAACGGCGTGTCGTTCCTCACATCATCAATTGTGCGTGCGGCACAAAGCCGATCCGTTATCAGCGCAAGAAAGTCGTGCCAATGGCCGAAGGTACGGTGCTGGAAATCGGCATCGGCACGGGTTTCAATCTTCCTTATTACGATGCGTCGAAAGTCACGCGCCTTATAGGTCTCGATCCATCGGAAGAATCCTGGCGTCTCGCAGGCGAGCGCGCAAAGGGACTGCCGTTTCCGGTTGAGTTCATCGGCTTGCCGGGCGAGCAGATTCCGCTCGACGACAAGAGCGTGGATACGGTGCTTTGCACTTTCAGTCTCTGCACGATTCCGGATCCCGTGAAGGCGCTCGAGGGCATGCGGCGCGTGCTGAAGCCGGGCGGCAAGCTCGTTTTCTGCGAACATGGCGCGGCGCCCGATGCCGGTGTGCTCAAGTGGCAGAACCGGATCAATCCGGTCTGGAAGGTGTTGTTCGGGGGCTGCAATCTGAACCGGAAGATACCCTCGCTGGTCGAGCAGGGCGGTTTCCGGATCGCCGATCTTCAGACCATGTATCTGCCATCGACACCGCGGTTCGCAGGTTTCAATTACTGGGGCGTGGCACAGGCCTGACTGCGGGACACTTGACTTGAGGACACGAGGAAAATAGAACAAAAAGAGAACAAAGGTTCTTTTCCGTGTCGCAGACTGCCAAGGCCGCCCTTATTGCTGATCTTAAATCCCGGCTGGCAGGTCCGGCATCCATGGGTGCTGGCCGTCGTGCGGTCATTTCGCTCGGCGCGGCGGAAATCGACCATATGTTGCCCGATAGCGGTCTCCGATCCGGTGCCCTGCATGAGATTGCCGCTGCCACCTATCACGACATGGGGGCCGCAACGGGTTTTCTCGCCGGACTTGCCGTTTGCGCCATGAAGAGGTCGTCTGCACCGATACTCTGGTGTGAGACGGGGCGTTCGCCCTTCGATATAGGCGGGCTCTACGGCTCGGGAATTGCCGCCTTCGGCCTCGATCCGGCAAGGCTTGTTCTGGTCACGCCGGCGCGCGACACCGATTGCCTTTGGGTGATGGAGGAAGCGCTTCGTAGCCGGGCTTTCGCGGCTGTGGTGGGAGAGGTGGACAGTTCTTCAGCCTGTCTCGGCCTCACGGCAACGCGGCGGCTGCAACTTGCGGCGGAGGAAGCGGAAACGCCTGTCTTACTTTTCACGGGCTGTGCAAAAGAAGGCGCGGGAGCGAGCGTCGCCGTCAGCCGCTGGCATGTATCGGCCGCACCAAGCGCACATGTTCCCTATGCGAATGAAACGGAAATGCTGCCCGGGACTCCGCGCTGGAAGATTGCACTTGTGCGTTCCCGGGGCGGCCAGCCGGGTAACTGGCTGGTGGAGTGGAACGGCGCAACGGGCATTTTTTCCGTGGTGACGCCGGTATCTCGCCATATGAAGCCCGGTACGGCCGAAGCCTTCGTGCCGTTCAGGCGAATGCTCATGGCCTGATCGCCGTATTCACCAGTAACGATAGGGATAGCGATAGGGGTAAGGATAAGGGTAATAGCCGGGATAAGGACCGCCCCACCAGGGAGAAGGCGTTTGCGCGCGTCGCAATTCGCGGGTGTTTTCTTCCTGGGCCCGGATTTCCCTGAGCTTCAGCATGCAATTGGCAAAAGCTTCCGAACCCGCCGTGAAGCCGATGCTCCTGCATTCGGCTTCATCGGATTGTTTCTGCGCGGCTTCACGTGCCACCCGCTCTTGTGGGCTTGCGCAGGCTGCAACCGCGAGCAGCAATGCAATGGCCAAGCCCGACCGCACGATACGCATTTACATCTCCCTCTGCGTCAGAAGCCCTTGGTAACGCCGACGCCTACGCCGAAGCCAATATTGGGGGAACGGTTGCCTTCTTCCCTGGCCCGGATTTCCTTCATCTTGAGGCGGCAATTGCCATAAGCCTCCGTATCGGGCTTGAACCCCAATTCTAGGCAATTCTGGTGATCGAGAGCATCGAGCCGTGCTTTTTCAGCTGCGGGATCGCCGCATGCGGCAAGCGTCAGCGGCGCCACCATCATGAGTCCCAGAGCCAGGTGTCTCGCTCGAATGTGCTTCCGCATGCTGCATCTCCTTGGTGCCTCGATCGGCAGGTTCTCAAGACTTAATCCTAGTCCTGTTTCAGGCAAGAAGAGGGCAATTCAAATTAACTTGCCTTTGCGCCGGGAAAGAGAGCATGTTCTCTTTTTGTTCCAATCTCAAGCCTTCAGGTCCATGTATGGAAGGCAAACGAAGGATCGTTGCGCTCTGGTTGCCTCATTGGCCCATCGAGCGGCTCGGCCGCGATCTCGAACGGCAAGCGAGGCCTTTGCGGGTGCCGGAAAAGCCGCGAGTACTTGCCAGGCCGGGGCCGGGCGGTATGCGTATCACCGCGCGCAACCGGCTGGCACAGGCGGCAGGAATTCATCCGGGACAACTGGTTTCCGATGCCACGGCGCTATGTCCGGGACTTGAGTTGCATGCGGCGGACAGCGAAGGCGACCGCAAGGGGCTGGACCGGCTGGCAAGCTGGTGCGGGCGCTACACGCCCTGGACGACGGCCGATCCTGACGGCATTGGAGAGGAGCCGGACGGCATCCTGCTCGACATCACGGGGTGCGACCATCTTTTCGGCGGAGAGATGGCGCTCATCGCGGAATTGCGGAGACGGTTGCAGGGCTTTGGTCTTACGGCGCGCGCTGCCGTGTCTTCGACGACCGGGGCGGCATGGGCGCTTGCGCGGTTCGGTGAGCGGCCCCTTCTCGTCCTGCCGGCAGGCGAGGAGGCGGACGCGCTTCGCTCTCTGCCCGTTGCCGCGCTCCGGCTGGACGATGCGGCTGTCAACGGCCTCATTCGTCTCGGCCTCAAGAAAGCCGGAGATCTCTATGGGAAGCCACGCGCGCCGATTACTGCGCGCTTCGGGCCTGGCGTTGCGCGGCGTCTCGACGAAGCGCTGGGATTTGAGCCGGAACCGATATCGCCTGACCTGCCGCATGTGCCTTATCGCGCCTCTCTTGCTTTTTCCGAGGGACTGACGCGCAGTGCGCATATCGAGGAGGCCTTAAAGCGGATCGCCGCGGATCTTTGCGAGGTACTTGAGCGGGAACGTCAGGGGGCGAGACGGCTGGAGTTGCAGCTTTTCCGTGTCGACGGCGAAGTGACGCGAATGCAGGCGGGCACCGGTATTGCTTCGCATGATGCTTCTCATCTCTCACGGCTCTTTCGCGAGAAGCTTGCTCAGATAGGAGACGATTTCGATACCGGCTTCGGCATCGAGGCCATCACGCTTGCCTGTCTCGCTGTCGATC
>NZ_JAUYUS010000134.1 GCF_030694575.1 Parvibaculum sp. | reverse complement strand
GGCCTGCGGTGCGCGGTCCCGTGGACGAAGCAACCGACAAGGATCTGCACGAAACCTTCGAGGCGCTGGTCTTCAAATCCTTCGCCATGACGCGCGCCGCCGTGCCGCAACTGAAAAAGCAGCGCGCCGGAAAAATCCACTTCCTCACCTCCGCTGCCCCGCTGAACGGCATCCCGAATTACAGCATCTATGCCGCCGCGCGCGGCGGCGCCAACTCGCTCGCGCTGACACTGGCGAAGGAACTGGCGCCCGCGAACATCCAGGTGAATGCCCTCGCCTTCAACTTCATCGAGAGCCCGGACTACTTCCCGGCATCGCTTCTGGAAAATCCGAAATCGCGCGACAAGATATTGTCGAACATTCCCCTCGGCCGTCTCGGCAAGCCGGAGGAGGCCGCCGCCATCGTCGCCTTCCTCGCCGGCCCGACATCGGATTTCATCACCGGCCAGTTGATCCCCGTCGCCGGCGGCTGGGCAACGGCGCGCTAGTTCACCCCCTTTAGTTGAGCATCGCAATCGGTGCCAGCGTCGGTCCGATTTCGTCATGGATCACGAGATCGGCAATCTGGTCGAGCTCCGTCGGCTCGCGATTGAGGATCGCGAGCATCGCGCCGTTCCGTTTCGCGAGAACGGGAAAGCCCGCCGCCGGATAGACCTGCAGCGAAGAACCGATGGCGATGAACAGATCGCAGCCGAGCGTTGCCTCATGCGCCCTGTTCATCTCTTCTTCCGGCATCGCCTGCCCGAAGGAGATCGTCGCCGATTTCACGATCCCGCCACAGCTCCGGCAATCGGGCGCCGCGCCCGACGCATCATACATCTCGCGCACCCATGAAAGTTCGTGCCGCTCGCCGCAGTCGAGGCACTTCGCATAGGTGCCGTTGCCATGCAGCTCGATCACCTTCTCCGCCGGTATGCCGGAATTCTGATGCAGATTGTCGATATTCTGCGTGATGACATGGCTCGCCTTGCCCTCGTCGATCAGCTTCGCAATCGCCATGTGCCCCTTGTTCGGCTCGGCGCTCACGATCGTCTTGTCGATCTCGAATTTCCGCCGCCATGCCTCCGCGCGGATTTCCGGCGAACGCAGAAAATCCTGAAAGTCGATCGGCGCCATTTTCGTCCACAGGCCCCCGGGGCTGCGGAAATCCGGAATGCCCGATTCCGTGCTGATCCCGGCGCCGGTGAATATCACCACGCGATAAGCGTCCTCGATGGCTCGCTTCAATTCTCTCGACATGCCCAACCTTTGACCTTGCCCCTGCAATGTTGAATCATGCGGCAATTCCGGCATCGATCAAGGACCCAGGATGAAATATCTCCACACCATGGTGCGCGTCGGCGACCTCGACAAGGCGCTCGACTTCTATTGCGACAAGCTCGGCCTCGAAAATCTCGGCCGCTTCGACATCGAGGCGGGCCGCTTCAGCCTCGTCTTCCTCGCCGCCCCCGGCCAGAAGGAAGCCCAGGTCGAACTGACCTGGAACTGGGATCCGGAACCCCTCGGCGAAGGCCGTAACTTCGGCCACCTCGCCTACGAGGTCGACGACATCTACGAAACCTGCGACCGCCTGCTGAAGAAGGGCGTCACCATCAACCGTCCCCCGCGCGATGGCCGCATGGCATTTGTCCGCTCCCCCGACAACATCTCCATCGAATTGCTGCAGGCCGGCACGCCCCTGCCGCCGAAGGAGCCTTGGGCCTCGATGCAGAATGAGGGGCACTGGTAGCCGCCTGACACGCGGCTTCCACCGCATCTCGCGCTCATCCGCCGTCCATCCCGGCGGCGCGGTGTCTGCTCGTGTGTGAGTATTCTTTAAAATTTTCCCAGCCCGCAGAAGTATTTCCCCCTGCGGATAGGCCGGCGTTAACCCGTATTCCTGTATTCCCGTTGGACGGCTCAGGGATTTACCGAAGTAAATCTTGGACACAACAGAGAATATGTGGGGATATTCTATGTCAGTACGTGCGGCTCTCGCGGGGCTGAATAACGGGCGCAAGCCGGACGACAAGGCCCTTCTCGCGGACCTTCTGGCCAGTTGCCCGAACCCGGTCCTGATGGCGGATGGCGCCCTCCGCGTCCTGCACGCCAATGAGGCCGCCTTGCACCTCTTTGGCCGTCCCGCCTTTCGGACCGGCGAAGTTCTCCTCCCTGAGTTCTGCGGCCCCGCCAACATGTTCCTCGGCGAGCTCGTCGCCCATGCCGTCCTGCAGGACGAGCCCCTCCCCGCCCGGAACACCACCATCGCCGGCGAGGTCTTCGACCTCGCGGTCCATCGGGGTGATGCGGCCTGGATCGTCACCCTGCGCCCGGTCACGCGGGAACTAAGCCGCGACTATCGGCTGAAGCAGCTCGAGGAACACATGCGCATCCTGCTCCGCGCCATAAACGGCATCGAGGGCAGCATCATCATTGTCGACATGGACGGCCGCATCCGCTTCCTCAACGATTTCACCCGCAAGCATATCGGCGATCTGTTGCGGGAGGTGGACATAGCCGACTGGCCTTCCGCCGCCGGCTTCTTTCGCGAGGACGGCGTCACCCCTCTGGAGGGCCCGGACCGCATCCTGCCCCGCGCTCTGAAGGGCCAGACCGTCATCAACCAGCCCATGGTCGTGCGCAACGGCCTGACGGGCGAAGCCGTCCACATCCGCGCCTCCGCCACGCCCATCGTGTCGAAGAAGAACGGCATCGTCGGCGCCATCGGCTGGTTCCACGACGTAACCGACCGCCGGGCACTGGATGCCTACCGGAATGGCGCGGAAGAAGGGGTTCAGGGGGAAGATGAAGTGGTACGCCCTAGGGGAGTCGAACCCCTCTTTCCAGAATGAAAATCTGGCGTCCTAACCGATAGACGAAGGGCGCGTACGGCCGTCGAAGGCCCACCGGAAAACCCGGCCACGAGCGCGCCTTATAAGGGGCCGGAGCGACTCTGGCAACCCCTCACATGGGCCCGAAAGGCGGGAAATCCCGCGGCTTTCACGGCGCCGCATCCCGGGTCGGCACGGCGTCCTCGATGGTGAGTTGCACATCCCGCCGGTTCTGCCAGTCGTCGGCGCTGAGCCGCCCCGCCACATGCAGAAGTCCGCTCCCCCGGTCCATCAGAACGGCGCCCAGCGGCGTCGTCGCGGCGCGGAAGGCAATCGCCTTGATCCGCCCGCCATCCTCCCCCGTGAGGATGCAGCGCACATGGTCCTTGCCCACGACATCCGCCTTCACCACCCGCACCGAAGGCATCGCGAAGCGCGGCTCGGCGTTGCCCGCGCCATAAGGGCCCGCCTGCTGCAAAAGCTCGTACAGCTCCCGCGTCGCGCCCCGCGCCGAAAGCGCGCCGTCGAGTTTCAGCGCCCGTGCTTCCGATGCCACGGCCACGTCATCGGCCAGCCGCTTGGCCAGAAAATCCTCCAGCGCGTCGAGCTTGTCCTCCCGCAGCGTCAGACCCGCCGCCATGGCGTGGCCGCCGCCATTCACCAGCAGCCCCGCCTCGAGCGCCGCCGTAACCGCGCGGCCGAGATCGACCCCTGTCAGCGACCGCCCGGAGCCCTTCCCCTCGCCCTTCTCGTCGAAGGCGAGCACAAGGCTCGGTCGCTCATATTTATCCTTCAGCCGGCTCGCCACGATGCCTATGACACCCGGATGCCAGCCGCGCCCGCTCGCCACGATGATCGGCGGCAAGGCGTTCGCCCGCGCCGCCGCAAGCCGTGCATCGACCTGCGCCAGAGCCTCCTCCAGCACCTGTGCTTCGATGGCCTGCCGCTCGGCGTTCATGACGTTGAGCTCTTCGGCAATCGCGCGCGCCTCCTCGGCGTTCTCCGTCGTCAGCAGCCGCGCGCCGAGATCGGCCTTGCCCACGCGCCCGCCCGCGTTCACGCGCGGTCCCAGCAGAAAGCCGCAATGATAGGGCACCGGCGCGCCGTTCATCCGCGCCACATCGCTCAGCGCCGCGAGGCCGATATTCTGCCGCCGCGCCATCACGCGCAGGCCCTGCACCACGAAGGCGCGGTTGAGGCCGGCCAGCGGCACCACATCGCATATCGTGCCGAGCGCCACGAGATCGAGCCACTGCATCAGGTCGGGTTCCGGCCGCGTCGCATACCAGCCCGCCTCGCGAAGCGCCCGGTTGGTGGCGACGACGAAAAGGAACGCGACGCCCACCGCGGCAAGCTGGCCGAGCCCGCTGTCGTCGTCCAGCCGGTTCGGATTGACGAGCGCATAGGCCGGCGGCAGAGCCGGTTCCGCCTGGTGGTGGTCGACCACGATGGAGGGCAGCCCCGCATCGGCGGCGAGCCCCAGCGCCTTGTGCGCCATCGTCCCGCAATCCACCGTGATGACGAGGCCTATACCCTCCTGCTTCAGCCTCAGCAGCGCCGGCGCATTCGGGCCGTACCCCTCGCGGATACGGTCGGGGATGTAGATGCGAAGCTCGCTCCCCGCCGCGCGAAAAAACCGCTGCAGCAGAGCACTCGACGTTGCTCCGTCCACGTCGTAATCGCCGAAGACCGCGATCTTCTCCCCCGCCATGATCGCTTGCGCTACGCGGGTTGCCGCCTTCTCCATGTCGGTGACGACGCGCGGGTCCGGCATCAGCGTCTTGATCGACGGTGCGAGATAGGCCGCGCAGTCCTCCGGCGCCACACCGCGCCCGGCAAGCACCCGCGCCACAATCTCCGGCAGTCCCTCGCGTTGCGCGATGGCAAGTGCCAGCCGGTCGTCCGCGAGGCGGCTCACCCATGCGCGCCCGGTCGCCGACCGGTCAACGCCGAGAAAAGCCCTTGTGGATGCCGTCAGCAATCCGCCTCCTGAAAGACCCTGGGTCTATTCGAACTTGTCGACATGCGAGTGGAACGACTTCAGCCGCCGCACCGTGCCCGTCGCGGAACGCATCACGATCGTATGCGTCGTCACGCCGCCCCGCACATGGTGCACGCCGTCGAGCAGCCATCCGTCGGTAACGCCGGTCGCCGCGAAGATCACATCGCCCGACGCCATTTCCGTATGGCTGAACTTCTTGTTGAAGTCCTTCACGCCCATCTTCGCGGCGCGTGCCTTCTGTTCCTCGACGCTCGTCACCAGCCGGCCCTGCATCTGGCCGCCGATGCAGCGAAGCGCCGCCGCCGCAAGCACGCCTTCCGGCGCGCCGCCGACACCCATATAGATATCGACGCCGGTATCGGGATCCGTCGTCGCGATCACGCCGGCAATGTCGCCATCCGTGATGAGCGTCACCCGCGCGCCGCTTTCGCGCACCGCGCGGATGAGGTCGGCATGGCGCGGCCGGTCGAGAATGCACGCGGTGATCGCGGAAATATCGACCTTCTTCGCCTTCGCCAGCGCCTTGAGGTTCTCCACCGGGCTCGCGTCGAGATCGATCAGCCCTTCGGGATAGCCGCCGCCGATGGCGATCTTGTCCATATAGGTGTCGGGCGCGTTGAGCAGCGTGCCGCCCTGCGCCGCCGCGAGAACGGCCATGGCGTTCGGCATCGCCTTCGCCGTCAGCGTCGTGCCTTCCAGCGGATCGAGCGCGATGTCGACCTTGGGGCCCTTGCCGGTGCCGACGCTCTCGCCGATGTAGAGCATCGGCGCCTCGTCGCGCTCGCCCTCACCGATCACCACCGTGCCGTCGATGTCGAGCACGTTGAGTTCCTTGCGCATGGCGTCGACTGCCGCCTGGTCGGCGGACTTCTCGTCGCCGCGTCCCACCCACAACGACGAACAAACCGCCGCACGTTCCGTCACGCGCCCCATCTCGAGCGCCAGCATGCGGTTCAAGCCTGCAACCTTCGGAGCCATCGCATCCCCCTTCGCTCGCGCCCGCGGCGCCGCGCGGCCCTCCGCAGTCTCAGCGAAGTTCGCCGTCCTCGATCCTTATCACCAGCGGTGTGCCCGCCACGTCTTCATGGTCCGCCAACAATGCCCGCACGCGGGCCATTGTACCCTCATCCGTCTCATGGGTGATGAAAACCACCGGCAGCCTGCCGTCGCCGCCCTTGCCGACGGGGGCGCCGCGCTGCACGATCCGTTCGATGGAGACCGATGCCTGCGCCAGCGCGCGGGTGATTTCGGCCATACTCCCCGCCCGGTCCACCGCGAGGAACCGCAGGTAGAACGAACTCTTGTGCGTATCCATCGCGGCCTTCGCGGGCGCCTTGAGCTTTTTGGCCGGCAGGATGAAGGGCGGCACAATCAGCCCGCGCGCGATATCGGCGAGGTCGGAGAGCACGGCGGAGGCCGTCGGCCCCTCGCCCGCGCCGCGTCCTTCGAGCACGAGATGCCCCACCCGGTCGCCATCGACCGCGACCGCGTTGTAGACGCCCGACACGGCCGCCAGCGGCGTTCCCTCCGGCACCAGCGCCGGATGCACCCGCTGCACGACACCGCCATTCGCCTTCTCCGCGATCGCGAGCAGCTTCACCTTGAAGCCGAACTCGCGCGCAAAGGCGATGTCGGTCGCGCTGATCTTCTCGATGCCCTCGATATGCACATTGGCGAAATCGACCTCCGTGCCGAAGGCGAGGCTCGCGAGAATGGCGAGCTTGTGCGCGGCGTCGATGCCGCCCACGTCGAATGTCGGATCGGCCTCCGCATAGCCGAGCGCCTGCGCGTCCTTCAGCACATCGGCGAAGTCGCGCCCCGTCGTCTCCATCTCGGTCAGGATGTAGTTGCAGGTACCGTTCAGGATGCCGTGGATGCTGCGGATCTCGTTGCCCGCCAGGCTCTCGCGCATCGTCTTGACGATCGGAATGCCGCCGGCCACCGCCGCCTCGTAATTCAGCGCGACACCCTTCTCCTCCGCGATCCGCGCCAGCGCCGTGCCGTGATGCGCGAGCAGTGCCTTGTTCGCGGTCACGACATGCTTGCCCGCCTTGAGCGCCGCTTCCACCAGCTCGCGCGCGACGCCTTCCGACCCGCCGATCAGCTCCGCCACGAGGTCGATGTCGTCCGCCCGCGCCAGCGCCATCGGATCGCTCTCCCAGCGCACGCCGGAAAGGTCGATGCCGCGATCCTTGTTCGTGTTCCGCGCCGACACCGCGACGAGTTCGATCGCCCGTCCGCACGCCGCGGCCAGATAGTCGCCGCGCGCGGCCAAAATCTTGACCACGCCCGCCCCGACGGTACCGAGGCCGGCAATGCCTATCCTGAGAGGTTTGCTCACGTCCGCCCCGCCCTCGTTACGGTGGGATGCGGAACCACGCTCGACTTGATGCCCACGCGCTCCTCGTATTCCGCGAGGATCTGGTCGGCGTTGCTCATCATGCGCTTCACGTTGCGCGCCGCCTGCCGGATGCGCTGCTCGTTCTCCACGAGGCCGATGCGCACATGCCCGTCGCCGTACTCGCCGAAGCCGATGCCCGGCGCGACCGCCACATCCGCCTGTTCGAGCAGAATGGTCGCGAAGCCGAGCGAACCGATATGCCGGAACTTCTCCGGGATCGGCGACCACGCGAACATGCTCGCCGGCGGACTGGGAATATCCCATCCCGCGCGTGCCATGCTGTCCACCAGCACGTCGCGGCGATGCTTGTAGGTCGCGCGGATTTCCGCCACGCAATCCTGCGGCCCGTTGAGCGCCGCCGTCGCCGCCACCTGGATCGGCGTGAACGCGCCGTAATCGAGATAGGATTTCACCCGGCCAAGCGCATTGATGAGCCGCTCGTTGCCCACCGCGAAGCCCATCCGCCATCCCGGCATGGAAAAGGTCTTGGAGAGCGAGGTGAACTCGACCGTCCGCTCCTTCGCGCCCGGCACCTGCAGGATCGAGGGCGGCGGATTGCCGTCGAAATAGATTTCCGAATAGGCGAGGTCCGAAATCACGTAAATGTCGTGCTTCGCCGCGAACGCGATCACCTCGCGGTAGAAGTCGAGATCGGCCACCTGCGCCGTCGGGTTCGACGGATAGGAAACGACAAGCGCCACCGGCTTCGGCACGCTGTGGCGCACGCCGCGCTCCAGCATCTCGAAAAAGCCCTCGGGGCTCTCGAACGGCACCGAGCGAATGACGGCGCCGGAAATGATGAAGCCGAACGCATGGATCGGATAGCTCGGGTTCGGACAGAGGATGACGTCGCCCGGCGCCGTGATCGCCTGTGCGAGGTTCGCCAGCCCCTCCTTCGAGCCGAGCGTCGCGATCACTTCCGTTTCCGGGTTGAGCGTCACGCCGAAGCGCCGTTCGTAATAGGCCGCCTGCGCGCGCCGGAGCCCCGGAATGCCGCGCGACGACGAATAACGATGCGTCTTCGGATCGCGCACCGCCTCGATCATCTTTTCCACGATATGGGGCGGCGTCGGCATGTCGGGATTGCCCATCCCGAAATCGATGATGTCCTTGCCTTCCGCTCGCGCCTTGGCCTTGAGCTTGTTGACGCTCTCGAAGACGTAAGGGGGCAGACGCTTTATGCGATGAAACTCTTCGCTCATGGCCAATTCCTGAAGACGCCGGATCGTGATGTCCCCGGATGAAAATGCTGGAAAAGCGCGAGCGGGGACGGTCTCAGGGCGTCTTATAACCCCTTTAGGCCCACCCCCGCCACGATGGATTTAGGCGGGAAACGGCGCTCTCCCGGCTGCTCAGGGCTGGCCGGCCGCCGGCTTCACGGTGATGCGCTTGGTCGGCGCGGGCGTCACTTCCGGGCCCGTGTCCGCCGCCGGTTCGGATGCCGCCGCCGCGCCGTCCTCGGTCACGACCTCGGCCTCCGCCGTCTCCACGGCCGCCGTCTGCGTCTTCAGCACCGCCGAATAGTCCCGGTGGCCGCCGCGCTCCGGCAGCGGCAGCACGGGCGCGCTCTGGTAAAGCGACTGTTTGTCGCTCTTCGGGTCGCTCGGCACGTCGCCGATCGCGGGCACGGGTGCCGGCTTGCTGATGACCGGCGCGGGCGCGGGCGCCTCGGTGCCGCCGCGCAGCACCTGGTCGCTGTGCTGTGCCTTCTCGCGGTCGGCGGCAAGCTCTTTCGCCAGGTCCTTGCGCTCGTCCAGCGGCGTCGCCGCCGGCCGCTCGGTCGGTACGTCGCGCAGGTCGGGGAAGGCGGCATCCGCGGGCGCCGGCGCGGGCGTGCCGCCATAAACGGCATCGGGCTTTGCATCGTCGGAGATCGCCGAGCATCCGGTCGCGAGCGTCGCCGCCAGCAGCGCCGCCCCGCAGACCTTCCACACGCTGTTCACCCTGAGGCCCGATGCCACATCCGACATGAATTCACTCCTGATTTCGCGCCTTCGGCGCTGCTTTCCGCCCCTTGTGTCCGTCATCCGGCGGACATGGTGGAGCGTATAGTATACGCTTGCAGGGCGAAACATTTTGTCGCCGGTTGAGCCGCCGCAAGAGCTGAAAGCCCGCCACAGGCCCCAGGAAAGACGAGACGTTCGATGAGCCTGAAAGACATGCCCGAGCCCGCTGCCGCCGGAACCCCCGCAACGAAGCCCGCCGCGCCGAAAAAACCTCGCGCACCGCGCAAAAAATCCGCGCCCAAGGCCGCGAAGCTGGTGGAAATCCAGCCGACGGCCCAACCAACAGAGGGAATCGCCGCCAAATTCGCGCCCGATCCCAAGGCCGCGCCCGCGCGGGATTATGTAATGCCGGATTTCGGTGCGCTTGCCGTCAACCTTCTCCATGCCGCGACCTTGGGACAAAAGGCCGCGCGGCTTCTCGTCAAGAACGACGATTCGTCGGACGCGGACAGCGCCCTTCACGACTTCCAGCGCATCGGCCGCACCCTGGTCGACGTCGCCGGCAGCTATCTCCGCAACCCGGCGAAAATCTTCGAGGCTCAGGCCGCCCTCTGGGAAGGCTATCTCAGCCTCGCCGGCTCCATGACGCGCCGCTTCCTCTTCGGCGAGGACGTGCCTCCCGTCGCAAGCCCGAGCCGCAGCGACAAGCGCTTCCGCGATCCCGACTGGCAGGAAAACATCGTCTTCGACCTGATGAAGCAATCCTACCTGCTCACCAGCAAATGGCTCACCGAACAGGTGAAACAGGCCGAGGGCGTCGATCCGCACACGCGCCAGAAGGCCGACTTCTATATCCGCCAGATGGCGAACGCGATGTCGCCCTCGAACTTCCTCTTCACCAACCCGGAAATCCTGCGCGCGACGCTCGCCTCGAACGGCGAGAACCTCGTCGCCGGCATGGAGCATCTGCTGGAGGATATCGAGCGCGGCCACGGCCACATCCAGATCCAGCAGACCGACATGTCCGCCTTCCGCCTCGGCGAGAATGTCGCGACGACGCCGGGCAAGGTCGTCTTCCAGAACGATCTGATGCAGCTGATCCAGTACGAGCCGGCCACGGAGAAAGTCCACAAGCGCCCGCTCGTCATCTTCCCGCCCTGGATCAACAAATATTACATCCTCGATCTCACGCCCGATAAGTCGCTCATCAAATGGTGCCTCGACAAGGGCTACACGGTCTTCGTCGCAAGCTGGGTGAACCCGGACGCGCGCCTCGCGCTGAAAACCTTCGAGGACTACATGTTCGAAGGCGTCTACGCGGCGCTCGACGCGGTCGAACAGGCGACCGGCGAAACCGAAGTGAATGCGGTCGGCTACTGCATCGGCGGCACGCTGCTCGCCTGCTCCCTCGCCCATATGGCCGCGCGCAAGGATACCCGCATCAAGTCGGCAACCTTCCTCGTGACGCAGGTCGATTTCACGGAAGCAGGTGAGCTGAAGGTCTTCATCGACGAGGAACAGATTTCCGACATCGAAAAGCAGATGCACGAGAAGGGCGGTTACCTGAAGGGGTCGACCATGGCCTCCACCTTCAACATGCTCCGCTCCAACGACCTCATCTGGAACTACGTCGTCAACAACTACCTCCTGGGCCGCGAGCCCATGCCCTTCGACATCCTGTTCTGGAACGCGGACGCGACGCGCCTCCCCTCGGCGATGCACGTCTTCTACCTGCGCGAATGCTATCTCGAAAACAAGCTCGCCGAAGGCCGCATGGTGCTCGGCGGCGAGGAGATCCACCTCGACAAGGTGAAAGTCCCCGTCTACCTCCAGTCGAGCCGCGAGGATCACATCTCGCCCTATAACTCCGTCTACAAGGCAACGAAACTCTTCGGCGGCCCGGTGCGCTTCATCTGCGCCGGCTCCGGCCACATCGCCGGCGTCATCAACCCGCCCGCCGCCGGCAAATACAACCACTGGCTGAACGACGACCTGCCGCCGACCCCCGACGAATGGTTCGCCGGCGCCACCGACCACAAGGGCTCCTGGTGGCCCGACTGGGAAAACTGGCTCGCCGAAAAATCCGGCCCCATGGTCGCCGCCCGCAAACCCGGCAGCGGCAAACTCAAGGTGCTGGAGGATGCGCCGGGATCATATGTGCTGGTGAAGAGCGAGGATTGAAGTACATCCCCCATAAATTCCGCCCACAGAATTTATGCACAAACTCAAGAGCAACGTATAGCGGGCAATGTGACGACACCTCCCCCTTGCGGGGAGGTCGAGAAATTCGCGGTACGCGGATTTCTCGGGTGGGGGTAACGGCGCATCGGCACATTCCACGCCAACTATTCACCTCAGCGCCCCCCACCCGAAGGGCTTTGCCCTTCGACCTCCCCACGAGGGGGAGGTGAAGAACGCATCGGCCGCTCCTCACTCTTCCCACCCTCCCCCTGTGGGAGGGTCGAAAACTTCGCGCGTAGCGGGACGTTGTCGGGGAGCGGTAAGCGAGGACCCCCGGCGCAAAATCAATCAAGCGTCATTCATCGATAGCGGCCCCCCTCCCCAAACGGCTTACAGCCGTTTGACCCTCCCACAGGGGGAGGGTGGCAGAGCGCAAACCCCTTCGCCAAAACACCCTCTCGGCTTCCCTCGCATAAACGGCTAGCCTCCCTACCGCCGCCATCCTGCGGTCCCTGCCGGAAGCCCCGCCTTGACCTTCACAGTCACCCTCGCCGTCCTCGCCTCCGCGCTGCTCCACGCAAGCTGGAACGCACTCGTCAAGACCGGCGCCGACCGTCTCATGATGATGGGCTATATCGCGGCGGCGACGGGCCTCGTCGCGCTGCCCTTCCTGCCCTTCATTCCGCTCCCTGGCTGGGACGTCGCGAAGATACTCGCCCTCTCCTTCGCGCTTCACGTCGGCTACAAGCTCTTCCTCGTGAAAGGCTACGAACACGGCGATTTCGGCCAGGTCTATCCGCTGTCGCGAGGGGTAGCCCCCGCCATCGTCACGGTGGTCGGTGCCGTCTGGCTCGGCGAAATCCTCCCCACCGCCGCCTTTGCCGGCGTCGCGCTGATCGCGCTCGGCATCGTCAGCCTCGCCTTCCGCCGCACCAATGGCGCCGGCCTCCCCAACGATCCGCGCGCCCTTGGCTATGCCTTCGGTACCTCGCTCTTCATCGCCGCCTATACGCTCAACGACGGCCTCGGCGGCCGCATCGCCGAAAGCCCGCACATCTACGTCATCTGGCTCTTCGCCGGCGACGGGCTGATCTTCTTCCTGATCGTACTCTGGCGGCGCGGCCGCGCCTTCCTCAAGCCCCAGCGCGCCATGGCCTATGGCTTCGCGGGCGGCGTCATGTCCGTCATCGCCTACTGGCTGGTCATCTGGGCCATGACGCTCGCGCCCTTGGGGCCCGTCGCGGCCTTGCGCGAAACCAGCGTCGTCTTCGCCGCCCTCATCTCCGGCCTCCTCCTGAAAGAAGGCCTCGGCTGGCGCGCCGTCGCCGCCGCCTGCGTGGTTGCAGCGGGCGTCATATTGCTGAAGGTGTGACTTGATTTGGCGATCAGGATACGGAGCAAAGTAAAAATAGAAGTGTCATCCCGGCGAAAGCCGGGACCCATTGGTTCCCTCAGCAAGGGTTTAGGGCAGCGGCTTTTTGCGCTTTGAAGGACTCTTCGTTGCTGCGGCTATCGGCACCGCGAGTGGGTCCCGGCTTTCGCCGGGATGACATCTGTGGGTTAAGCGAAAACCACAATTCAAAATCTTCGCGCCGAAGGCGCAACACTCCTTCTTCTCCGTGCCTCCGTGCCTCCGCGTGAGTCCCCTAAAGGTCCACCGCCAGCCCCTCGTCCGCGCCGATCATGATGTTGAGGCACTGCACCGCCTGCCCCGACGCGCCCTTGCCGAGATTGTCGAGCAGCGCCGTCAGCATGACCTGCCCCGTCGTCTCGTTGCCGAAGGTGAAGAGCTTCATCGCATTGGTGCCGTTGAGCCCTTCCGGCTCCAGCTTCGTCATCGCCGCGCTCTCGCCAAGCGGCACGACGGACACGAACCGCGCCCCCTCGTAAGCCGCCGCCAGCACCTCATGCACCCGCGCCACGGAAGGCTTTCCCGGCAGCGCCCAGAGCTGCAGCGGCACTTCCACGATCATGCCCTGCGCATAGCGCCCGACCGCCGGCGCGAACAGCGGCGGATGGTCGAGCCCCATATTCGCCTGCATCTCCGGCACATGCTTGTGCGCGAGCCCGAGCGCATAGGCGCGGAACGCCTCGAACGTGTAGTTCGGCGACGCCTCGTCCTCGAACTCCGCGATCATCTGCTTGCCGCCGCCCGAATAGCCCGACACCGCGTTGACGGTGAGCGGCCAGCCCTTCGGCACCAGCCCGGCATCCACCAGCGGCTTCACCAGCGCGATCGCGCCCGTCGGATAGCAGCCGGGGTTGGTCACCCGCGCCGCGCCCGAAATCGCCTGCCGTTGCTCCGCCGACATTTCCGGAAAGCCGTAAACCCAGCCCGGCGAAACCCGGTGCGCCGTCGAGGCGTCGATGACCCGCGTGGTCTTGTTGTCGATGAGCGACACCGCCTCCTTCGCCGCCTCGTCCGGCAGGCACAGGATCACGATATCGGCCGCATTGAGTGCATCGCGCCGCGCACCCGCATCCTTGCGCTTCTCCTCGCCCAGCGAAATGAAATCGAGATCCTTGCGCTGATCGAGCCGCGCCCGGATCTGCAACCCCGTCGTACCCACTTCGCCGTCGATGAATATCCTGGTCGTCATTGGCCAATCTCCAATACCAACTCACTCGTCATTGCCGGGCTTGACCCGGCAATCCAGGGCGGCGAATTCCGAGCCTGCGGCTCCTGGATGCCCGGCCACCTTGAAACTCGAAGGAGGGTCCGGGCATGACAACGGAAGAGCACAAAAAACAAAAAAGGCGCCTCGTGCGAAACGAAGCGCCTTCTTCGAGAACCCGTGAAAGGGATCAGCGCTTCGAGAACTGGAAGCTGCGGCGGGCCTTCGCCTTGCCGTACTTCTTGCGTTCGACCACACGGCTGTCGCGCGTGAGGAAGCCTTCCTTCTTGAGCACGCCGCGAAGCGACGGCTCGAAATAGGTCAGCGCGCGCGAGATGCCGTGACGGATGGCGCCCGCCTGGCCGGAGAGACCGCCGCCCACCACCGTCGCGGTGATGTCGTACTGCTTCTCGCGGGCCGCCGTCACCAGCGGCTGGTTGAGGATCATGCGCAGCACCGGGCGCGCGAAGTAGACTTCGAGCGTGCGGCCGTTGATGCTGATGCGCCCCGAACCCGGTTTGATCCAGACGCGGGCGACCGCGTTCTTGCGCTTGCCGGTCGCATAGGCGCGGCCGAACTTGTCGAGCTTCTGCACGGCGGGAACGGCGTTCGCGTCCGGCGCGCTCGTGCCTTCCATCGCACCCTTCAGGTCTTCGAGTGTGGTTGTTTCGGACATGACTATGCGATCCTGACGTTCTTGCGGTTCAAGGCGGCGAAGTCGATCTTCTTCGGCTGCTGCGCCTCATGCGGATGCTCGGCGCCGCCATAGATGTGCAAATTGCCCATCTGCCGGCGGCCAAGCGGCCCGCGCGGGATCATCCGCTTCACCGCGAGTTCGAGCACGCGCTCGGGGAAACGGCCTTCGAGAATGCGCTTCGGGCTCGTTTCCTTGATGCCGCCCGGGTGGCCCGTGTGGCGGTAGTAGCGCTTGTCGTCGTACTTCGCGCCCGTGAACGCGACCTTGGCGGCGTTCACGATGATGACGTTGTCGCCGCAATCGAGATGGGGCGTATAGGTCGTCTTGTGCTTGCCGCGCAGGATATTGGCGACATAGGACGCGAGACGGCCGACCACGATGCCTTCGGCATCGATCACGATCCACTTCTTCTCGATTTCGGCGGCTTTCGCGGAATAGGTCTTCATGCGAAAAATCCTGGCGAAACTGCAAATAGAGAGGGGCCACGCTCGGGCCCCCGGTTCGGCGCTGCTTTTAGGCGAGCCTTGGGCCCCTGTCAATGTCATTGAACGCCGCGCCCCGCGAAAAAGCCCTGCAATACCGGTCTTTTATCGATGGGGTAACAGAGTACCCCATATTTTACCGCGGCGGGATCGAATAGGTGCAGGTCGCATGCGCCACCGGCCCGCCCGCCCCCTCCTGGCTCATCGTGATGTCGCCGACCGCGAGCGCCCGGCCGAGCTTCATCAGCCGCGCCTCCGCCAGAATGTCGGCCTGCGCGGGCTTGCGCATGAAATTGATGGTGAAGCTCGTCGTGACGGCCAGCCCCACCGGCCCGATATGCGCCAGCACCGCCGCATACATCGCATAATCGGCGAGCGCCATCATGGCCGGCCCCGAAATCGTGCCGCCCGGCCGGAGGTTCCGCTCCGAAAAGCCGAGCCTGAGCACCGCCCTCCCCGGCCCCACCGCCTCGATCCGCGTCGTATCCGCCCCCATCCGCATCTGCGGAAACTCGCGCTCCATGAACGCCTCGAGCTCCGCCACGCTCATCACCGGCACCAGATCGGCCATGCCCGCTCCCCGCTTCCATCCATGATCCTTGCGCCACTTTTACCCCATGCCGCTCCCCTCCCCCAACACCTGACTCTCCCGCCCCGCCCCGCTATGCTGCCGGGAAAAGCAGAACCGGGAGACGACCCCATGAGCCAGCCCGCCGAAAAGCCCGCCGAACCCCTCCTCCTCCGCGAGGACGCGAACGGCGTCGCCCGCCTGACGCTCAACCGGCCGGCGAGCCGCAACTCCCTCTCCATGAGCCTCATGGAGGAGCTTGCCGCCGAATTCGCCCGTATCGCGAACGACAGATCCGTCCGCGCCGTCGTGCTCGCGGGCGCCGGTCCCGCCTTCTGCGCCGGCCACGACCTGAAGGAACTCACCGCCGCCCGCAACCAGCCGGATCGCGGCCGCGCCTTCTTTGCCAAAACGATGAAGCAATGCAGCGCGCTCATGCAGGCGATCGTCAATTGCCCGAAGCCCGTCATCGCCCGCGTCCACGGCATCGCGACGGCGGCCGGCTGCCAGCTCGTCGCAAGCTGCGATCTCGCCGTCGCCGCCGACACCGCGAAATTCGCGACGCCCGGCGTCAATATCGGCCTCTTCTGCTCGACGCCGATGGTCGCCCTCTCGCGCAACGTGACGCGCAAGCACGCGATGGAAATGCTGCTGACCGGCGAGATGATCGGCGCCGATCGCGCCTGCGAGATGGGCCTCGTCAACCGCGCCGTGCCCGCCTCGGAACTCGATGCCGCCGTCGCGCATTTTGCCGATACCATCGCGACGAAATCCGCCCTCACCGTCTCCATCGGCAAGAAGGCCTTCTACGACCAGCTCGAAAAGCCGCTCGCCGAAGCCTATGACTACGCCAGCGAAGTGATGGTGACGAACATGCTCGCCCGTGACGCCGAGGAAGGCATCGGCGCCTTCATCGAGAAACGCGATCCGAAATGGGAGGACAGATGATGCCCGAGGTAGAGCCCGGCGACATCGAACACATCCTGAAGAACACGAAGACCATCGCCCTTGTCGGCGCGAGCGCGAACCCTGCCCGCGACAGCCACGAGGTCATGCGCTACCTGCAAGGCAAGGGCTACCGCGTCATCCCCGTCAATCCGGGCCTCGCCGGCAAGGAGCTGAACGGCGAGAAAGTCCATGCGACGCTTCGCGACATTCCCGAAAAGATCGACATGGTCGACGTTTTCCGCAATTCCGAAGCGGCGGGCCCCGTCACCGGCGAGGCCGTGGAGATCGGTGCGAAATATGTCTGGATGCAACTGGGCGTCGTCCACAACGAAGCCGCCGCCCGCGCCCGCGCCGCCGGCCTGAAAGTCGTCATGAACCGCTGCCCGAAAATCGAAATCCCGAGATTGGTGATGTAGGGAAGCGAAAAGAGCACCCCCCTTCTTCCACCCTCCCCCTGTGGGAGGGTCAAACCGCTGAAAGCGGTTTGGGGAGGGGTAAGCGAGAAGCAGGGAGTATCTTCTTTCTCCGTCATTGCGAGGAGCGCGGAACGCGCGACGAAGCAATCCAGGGCGACGAGCACGGAACCAGCCACTCCTGGATTGCTTCGTCGCTTCGCTCCTCGCAATGACGCAACAAGAAAAACAAGCCGACCAAAACACAAAGAGGCAAAAAATGACCGACCGTAAATTCGACACCCTCGCCGTCCACGCCGGCGCCCAGCCCGACCCGACCACGGGCGCGCGCACGACGCCGATCTACCAGACCACCTCCTTCGTCTTCGAGGATGTCGACCACGCAGCCGCTCTCTTCGGCCTCCAAGCCTTCGGCAACATCTACACCCGCATAACGAACCCGACGACCGCCGTGCTCGAAGAGCGCGTCGCGGCGCTGGAAGGCGGCACCGCCGCGCTCGCCGTCGCCTCCGGCCACGCCGCGCAGATGCTGATCTTCCACACCATGCTCGAACCCGGCGACCGCTTCGTCGCCGTCCGCCAGCTCTACGGCGGCTCGATCAACCAGTTCGGCCACTCGTTCAAGAAGTTCGGCTGGGAAGTCGATTGGGCCGACGGTACCGATCCGGCAAGCATCAAATCCGCCATCGGCCCGAAGACGAAAGCCGTCTTCATCGAAAGCATCGCCAATCCGGGCGGCCTCGTCCTCGACATCGCCGCCATCGCGAAAGTCGCGCATGACGCGGGCATTCCCCTCATCGTCGACAACACGCTCGCCTCGCCCTACCTCTGCCGTCCGCTCGAACATGGCGCCGACATCGTCGTCCATTCCGCGACCAAGTTCCTCGGCGGCCACGGCAATTCCATGGGCGGCGTCATCGTCGACGGCGGCAAGTTCGACTGGTCGAAATCCGGCAACTATCCGACGCTCTCCGAACCCTGCGCCTCCTATCACGGGTTGAAAATCCACGAGATCTTCGGCCCCATCGCCTTCGCCATCGCTTGCCGCGTACTCGGCCTGCGCGACCTCGGCCCGGCCATCTCGCCTTTCAACGCCTTCATGATCCTGACCGGCATCGAAACGCTGCCGCTCCGCATGCAGCGCCATTGCGACAACGCGCTGAAGGTCGCGAAATTCCTGAAGACCCATCCAAAAGTCTCATGGGTCTCCTATGCCGGCCTCGAAACCGATCCGAGCCACGCGCTGATGAAGAAATATTCGCCGAAGGGCGCGGGCGCCGTCTTCACCTTCGGCCTCAAGGACGGGCATGACGCCGGCGTGAAACTCGTCAGCGCCGTCGAGCTCCTCAGCCACCTCGCCAATGTCGGCGACACGCGCAGCCTCATCATCCACCCGGCCTCGACCACCCATCGTCAGCTTACGGAAGAACAGCAAAAGGCAGCCGGCGCCGGCCCCGACGTCGTCCGCCTCTCCGTCGGCATCGAGGACGCCGACGACATCATCGCCGACCTCGACAAGGCACTGAAGGCATAGCGGGCACAAAAGGCAAGCGACGCCTCTACTCCCTCTCCCCTCGGGGAGAGGGAGGGAGCGGCCGTAAGGCCGCGGAAGGGTGAGGGGGCGCCACAAATAATGCGCCCGCGAACCACCCTCCCCCTGAGGGAGGGTCAAACGGCTGCAAGCCGTTTGGGGAGGGGTAAGCTTGGAACCTCGGCGCATAACCCGCCCCCCGCCAAAACTTAGCCAACTCTGAAAGTTTCTCTTGACGCCGCCGCGCGCCGCTCCAATACTTTCCCACATGGCTAAGTTTTCAACCGACCTCGACAGAACTTTCTCCGCACTCGCGGACCCGACCCGGCGCGCCATCGTCAGCCGCTTGTGCGACGGACCGAGATCGGTCAGCGAGCTTGCCGAGCCGTTCGAGATCGCGCTGCCCTCGCTGCTCAAGCATGTGCGGGTTCTCGAGCAGAGCGGCCTCGTCAGATCCGAGAAAATCGGGCGCGTTCGAACCTGCACGATCGAGCCGCGCGCCCTTCAGGCGACAGAAGCATGGCTGCACCAGCACATTTCCGGCTGGCAGAAACGCCTCGATCGCATGGAAGCGCATATCGAACGCATGATGAGAAAGAAGTGAGTATGAGCGACCCATTGAAGAATTCGGCCTGGCGGGACTGGCCGCTCGATCGTGAAATCGTTCTGGCGCGCGTCGTCGACGCGCCCCGAAATATCGTCTACGCCGCCTGGACGGACCCCGAGCAGATACAGGCATGGTTCGGGCCCGACGGCATGGTGATCGAAACCCGGGAGATCGGCCTCAATCCGGGCGGCGTCTGGCGCTTCGACATGGTCACGCCCGATGGCACGCGCTACAGCAACCGGATGATTTTCCTCCGCATGGAAGCACCCGCCCTCATCGAGGTCGAGCACGGTTCGGATCAGGACGACGATCCCGGCAAATTCAGAATGCTCGTCACCTTCGATGAACAGAGCAACGGCAAGACCGTCATCACGCTCCGGCAGATGCATCCCTCCAAAGCGCAACGCAACGAGAAGATCGGCTTCGGCGCCGTCGAATATGGCGGCCAGACGCTGGACAAACTCGCCCTTCACATCGCGAAACTCGGGAGCAAATGAACAACCATGCCGCTGACGCTCTATGCTCACCCTTTCTCGTCCTACTGCCAGAAGGTGCTCATGGCGCTTTGGGAAAACGATACGCCCTTCGCCTACCGGCATCTTGAAGAGCCGGGCGCAAGCGAGGAACTGGCCAGGCTCTGGCCGATCGCGAAGTTCCCCGTGCTGGTCGATGGAGACCGCACCATCGCCGAGACCAGCATCATCATCGAATATCTGGACCGGCAGCATCCGGGACAAGTCCGCTTCCTGCCGGACGATCCCGCCGCCGCATTGGAAGTGCGCCTGCTCGACCGCTTCTTCGATCAATACGTCATGAATGCCGCGCAGGTGGCGGTGAACGAGGCGCTTCGCCAGACGCCTGACCGCCTGCAGGAGGCGAAGGAGAGCACGGCAAGGGCGCTCGAAACGGCCTATGCCTGGCTCGAAAAGCGGCTGGACGGGCGCCAATGGGCCGCCGGCAACGATTTCTCGCTCGCCGATTGCGCCGCCGCACCGTCCCTCTTCTATGGCGACTGGATATACCGGATCGGCGATGCCCACCCGCAACTGCGCGCCTACCGCACCCGCCTGCTCGCCCGCCCCTCCTTCGCACGGGCCGTGGAAGAAGGCCGCAAATACCGCTCCTACTTCCCCCTCGGCGCCCCGGACCGGGACTAGCGAATAAATTCGTATACGGAATAAATATCGTCATTGCAAAAGAAGCGAAGCAATGCGGAAACCGCAAACACTAACTCCTCCACCACCCTCCCCCTGTGGGAGGGTCGAAATTTGCAAAGCAAATTTCGGGGAGGGGTAAGCAAGGAACCTAGGCGCATAACCGGCACTCACGCGCAGCGCGCGCCTGCCGCAACCGCCCATGGATCCCGGCTTCCGCCGGGATGACATTTTTGCTTTCGACTTATAAAAATCATTGTCACCCCGGCGAAAGCCGGGGTCCATGGGCCTCACGTCACAGAAAGATGCCCGCCTACTTCGCCAGCCGGTGCACGTGCCACACGGCCACGCCGAACACCACCATCGCACCCGCCTGATGCGCCGCGCCGAGCGGGATCGGCACCACCCACAGCACCGTCCAGATGCCGATGCAGGCCTGCGCCAACGTCGCAACAGCAAGCCACCCCGCGCTCGACGCCGCTGCCGTCTTCCGTGCCGTCCACCAGTGCCATGCCACGCAAAGCAAAAGCAGGTAAGCCGTCATCCGGTGCTGGAACTGCACAGTGAGATGGCTCTCGAAGAAATTGTGCCAGACGGGTGTCATCGCGAGGAGCCCGTCGGGAATGAACGCCCCCGCCATCAGCGGCCAGGTATTGTAGATCAGCCCCGCCCGGATGCCGGCGACGAACGCACCGAGGATCGTCTGCAGAAAGACCAGCGCCAGGATCGCCGCCGCCGCTTTCGCGAGCCCCGACAGAAGCCGCGTGCTCTTGCCGTTGACGAGATCGAGCGCCGTCCAGATCAGGGCGCCATAGATGAGCGTCGCGAGGCCGAGATGCGCGGCCAGCCGGTACTGGCTCACCTCCGTCCGGTCGGTCAGCCCGCTCATCACCATCCACCAGCCGAGCACGCCCTGCATGCCGCCCAGCACGAACAGGAAGATCAGCCGCGGCACCAGCGCCCGCTCGACGCGCCGCGTCGCGACGAAAAAGACGAAGGGCACGAAAAACGCGAGCCCGATCAGCCGGCCGAGAAAGCGGTGGCTCCACTCCCACCAGTAGATCGTCTTGAACTCGTGCAGCGTCATCCCCTTGTTCATGATCTCGTATTGGGGAATGCGCTTGTAGAGATCGAACTCCTGCTGCCAGTGCTCTTCGCTCATCGGCGGCAGCGCGCCCGTCACGGGTTTCCACTCGGTGATCGAGAGTCCGCTTTCGGTGAGCCGCGTGAGGCCGCCCACCACCACCATGATGAAGACGAGCGCCGCGACGCCGATCAGCCACCACGCGATTGCGCGATGGTTCGCGTCGGTCCTTTCGATCGCATCGATGCGGGGAAGAACGCTCATGGAAAATACTTACCCCCCTCCGCTACACGCGCCTAGCCGCAAACCGCCGCGGCAGGTCGCCGCGCTTTGCGCAAGCCGCGCGAATAGCTTATGAGAACCCGGTCCTTCGAAGCACGCACGAGATATCCCCCCATGCGCCTCGGCATTCGCACCCGCAAGCTCCTCGGCACGATCGTGCTGCTGACCTTCCTCGTGCTCTATTCGTTTCTGGTGATGACGATCGCGGTGAGCGGGCACCTGCCGGAACACGGCCTGGTGCAATTTCTCTACTACATCACCGCTGGTGTGATTTGGGCATTCCCCGCCAAATATCTCATCACCTGGATGGTCCGTCCGGACGAAGCGTAGAACTCACGCGGGTGAGACACGAATCTCCCTGCATGACATTTTTATGACAGTCCGGTGACAGTCAGCCGAAACGGCCGGTCACGATCTTGTTCATCGCGAGGATCGCGAGGAGGAAAATGAAGATCGGAAGGATCTGGCCAATCATGAGAAAAAATCCCTAAGCTCTGCTGCCTCATGGCCTTTTCGGGCCGACGAAAGAATGGTCGGAGCGGCCGGATTCGAACCGACGACCCCTTGTCCCCCAGACAAGTGCGCTACCGGGCTGCGCTACGCTCCGACTGCCGGTGTCCGAAGCGGAAGAATCCCCTTCGGAGGCGCGGAATATAGACGCCGCCTTTCATCGCGGCAACGGCTCAAACCCGCATTTTCAAATGAATTTTCAGGATTTTGCGGGGTCTCAGCCTTCCTCGTCCTCGCTCTCCCAAAGCGTCTCGTCGATCTCGTCCTTCAGCGAAATCAGATCCTCCAGCAGCACTTCCAGCCGCTTCTTCGCGCTCAACCCAAGCGGTTTTCCAGGCTCTTCCCGGTCCTCCTGCTCGCCGCGCTGCACCGCCTCGCGCGCGAGCTCGGCGAGCGACGTGTCGACGGTCCCGCGGCCCGTCTCCGCGACGAACTTAACGCCTTGTTCCCGAAAGACTTTCTGGACGCCCTTGATCGTGTAGCCGTCATTGTAGAGCAGCGTCCGAACGCCCCTCAGCAGGTCCACATCCTCGGGCCGGTAATAGCGCCGCCCGCCACCGCGCTTCAGCGGTCTGATCTGGTTGAACTTGCTTTCCCAGAAGCGCAGCACGTGCTGCGGCACATCCAGCTCGGTCGCAACCTCGCTGATGGTCCGAAACGCATCCGGTGACTTTTGTGTAGACAAATGAGGCCCCTGTTGGTGTTCCTCAATCCGATCTGCGAACCCGGACCTGCTCAAAGGATGTTCGCCTCGGCCGGTTAGTCGGCGGCAGCCGAAGCGGCCGAACCGTTGATCCGTTCCTTCAGCACATGGCTCGGCCGGAAAACCAGCACCCGCCGCGGCTTGATCGGAACCTCTTCGCCCGTCTTCGGATTCCGCCCCATCCGTCCGCCCTTTTTGCGAACGGAGAAGGACCCGAACGACGACAGCTTCACCGTGTCGCCTCGCGACAAGCAGTCGGCAATCTCGGCCAGCACCAGCTCAACAAGTTCCGCCGACTCGTTGCGCGACAGCCCGACCTCTTGATAGACCGCTTCGCTGAGATGCGCGCGCGTGACAGTTTCCCCCATGGCCTCCACCTCTGCAATTTCTCCTGCAGCCTATTGCCCGCCCGGAAACCCGTCAATATCAACGGGATGGCTGTTTTCCCTTAGGTAAGAGATTCAGGTTTTGTCCTAATTCCGCCGCCGATGCAAATCGGCCGCTCGCCTAGAACCTGAAGAGCAGGGAGCCCCAGGTGAAGCCGCCGCCCATCGCCTCAAGCAAGACAAGCTGGCCCCGCTTGATTCGTCCATCCTTAACCGCCGTATCGAGCGCCAGAGGCACGGAAGCCGCCGATGTGTTGCCCTGATCGGCCACCGTCAGCACCACCTTTTCCGGCGGCAATCCGATCCTTTTGGCCGTGCCGTCGAGAATACGCTTGTTCGCCTGATGCGGGACGAACCAGTCGATATCTTCCGCTTTCAGCCCCGTCGCCGCGAGCGATTCGCTGATCGCCTCCGCAATATTGACGACCGCATGCCGGAACACCTCCCGGCCCTCCATGCGCACATGTCCGGTCGACTGCGTCGACGACGGTCCGCCATCGACATAGAGCTTGTCCCGGTAGCGGCCATCGGAATGAAGATGCGCGGTCAGGATACCCTGATCCGAATTGTTCCCTTCGCCCGGCGCGCCCGTCACGACCACCGCCCCTGCACCGTCGCCGAAAAGAACGCAGGTGGTCCGGTCGGTCCAGTCCAGCAGCCGCGAAAAGGTCTCTGCGCCGATAACCAGCGCCGTCTTCGATTGGCCGGTCTTTATGAAAGTGTCCGCAATCGTCAGCGCATAAACGAATCCCGAGCAAACCGCCTGAATATCGAAAGCTGCACCATGGTGCAGCCCGAGCTCGGCCTGAACCGTCGCGGCGGTGGCGGGAAACGTTTGGTCCGGCGTCGTCGTTGCCAGGATGATCGTGTCGATCTCCTGCACGTCGATGCCGGCATGCTCGATTGCTTTCCGCGCCGCTGCCAGCGCGAGATGCGACGTGAGCTCTCCTTCCGCCGCGATATGCCGGCGGTGAATGCCGGTTCTTTCGACGACCCACTCATCGGTCGTATCGACGATTTTGGAAATATCTTCATTGGTCATGACGCGCGACGGCAAATAGCTGCCCACGCCGACGACAACGGTTCTGGTAACACTCACGACAGGACTGCCTCGGATTCCACTATGTCCGCATTTTCTTTTCTGTTCGCCACTGCGGTGGCGAAACCGCTCAACCGGTCGAGATCGGCAACGATCTTGCTGAGAAGATCGGCTGACGCGACATCGACCGCCACGTCGATCGCGGCGGCAAAACCGATCGCATCCGTGCCGCCGTGGCTCTTTACGACAAGCCCGTTCAGACCGAGAAAAACCGCTCCGTTCGATGCCCGCGGATCGAGCTTCTTGGCCAACGCCCGGAAGGCCCCGTAAGCCAGCAGGTAGCCGAGACGCGACAGCAGCGAACTGCGCATCGCCGCGCGCAGGTAATCGACAACCAGCCGCACCATGCCCTCTGCCGTCTTGAGCGCAATGTTTCCCGTATATCCATCGGTTACGATCACATCGACCGTGCCCTTTGCGATGTCGTCCCCCTCGACGAAGCCGTGGAAGTGCATGGGAAGGTCGGCCTCGCGCAACATCTGCGCCGCAAGCTTCACGCCCTCGGTACCCTTGACCTCTTCCTCGCCGATATTCAGCAGACCGACGGTCGGCCGCTCCAGATTGAATATCACCCGGGCAAACGCCTCGCCCATCACGGCGAACTGAACAAGCTGATAGCCGTCCGCGCCAACCGTCGCGCCCAGATCGAGAGCCACGCTCTCGCCCCGCGCCGTCGGCCAGAGCGCAGCGAGGGCGGGCCGCTCCACATTGGGCATGGTCTTGAGGATGACCTTCGCCATCGCCATCAGCGCCCCGGTATTACCCGCAGAAACGGCTGCCTGTGCCCGGCCCTCTTTCACCGCATCAATCGCGAGCCACATGCTGCTCGTCTTCCGGCCACGCCGCAGCGCCTGACTCGGCTTGTCCTCCATCGATACAGCAACGTCGGTATGGACGATCTCACTCACCGAGAGAACGCGCGGATGCTTCTCCAGAAGGGGCCGGATTTTCGTTTCGTCGCCGTAAATGAGAAAGCGCACGTCAGGGTGACGCACCGACGCAACCTCCACGCCGCCGATCACGGTCTCGGGACCGTGATCGCCGCCCATTCCGTCCAACGCTATCGTTAGTCCTCGCGTCACCCGGGACCCCCTCTATGTATCCGGCGCATCATGCGCGCAGCCGACACGCGCGCCCCGAAGATACAAGGTTGGGGGCCGCAGACAATAGCTTGAAATGGCAGCGAATCGCGCCAACTCAATAATTCTTCTTGAGTTTTTCCAGCACGGCAAAAGGATTCGGGGGGCTTTCCGAAGCGTCATCCTCATCTTCCACCGGGGCTTCGAAGGCAATGCCCGGCTTGCGGGGATAAGGGTCGATGGCGAGGGCGAGTTGCTCGGCGACAGCCTCCCCCACATCGATTCCATTGCCGGTCATCGGCTCCGGTGCGTCTTCGGCTTCGACATCGATGACGATTTCGCTTTCGGCCACGGGCACGCCAATTTCCGGTTCGATCATGTGAGCCGGCAGGTAACGCTGCGTGAACGACGTCTCGATCGACTGGCTGACGGGGTCGAGCGTCACCACACAAGACTGAACCACCTCCGCCTTGAAAGTACATTCGAGCGTCAGCCCGGCCTTCCGGTATGGTCTGATCCTGCCGGTACCGCTCAAATGCTTCACCTCGGCAACATCGTATCGTCTCGCCAAAGCCTTCAATGCCTTGGCATCGGCCGTGAACTTGATCTCGATGCCACTCGGCGGCACATCGTTGACGGTCACTATCCGGCTGAATTCCACGCCTATCTGCCGTGCCATCATTGCCCTCCCGCCAGATCGGTCATTCGGGGCGCCGCTTCCGGCGGTGACGCAAAAACCGCCCGCCCCGCCATCAATTCCGTCAACGGCTGTACAAGCAGCGTCTGGTCGGTGCGGCGGACATAGTCCGCCAGGGCAGCCATATGAGCCCCGGATGGCTGGGAGCCGCCAAATATGTTTCGTCCTATGGCGGCGTCGAGAAGCCCGTTATTCGCATCCCGCAGGCCCTCTTCGTACGCGTTGATACGGCCATAAAAAGATGAAGCCAGCGCCTTGATCTTCTTGCCGACGGAAAGGTCGCCGACCCCCATCTCGCGCAGTGTCTGGTCCATATCGTCGAACAGGATATCGAAGACCTTCTGACCCAGCGCCTTGCCCTCATCGCCACCGGCCCGAAGCCGCCTCAGCACCAGAAAGGTATGGAGAGCAACCATTTCGAATCGGCCTTCCACAGTGTCGGGAACACCGGTGTGAAGGTAGAATTGGGGTGATCGCGCCTGCGCCACCAGCGCCCCGTACAGCGCATAAGGCGCCTCGTCCCGTGGAGCCCGGCCAAAAATATTTTTCCATATCATGGCGCTCACTCCCACTCGCGGTATAGGTTTGGGCCCTTGCCGCATATGCCGATTGAATTTAGCGGGCGACAAGGGTAGGTCAACGATTGAACATTTTAGGCCCGAGGAGACCCGCGCCATGACACCGTCCCGCCTGCGCCGCCCCGTCCGGTCGCTTCTGACTGCGGCATGCCTTTCGCTGGCTATTCCAGCGCTGACAGCCTGCTCGCCGGTGGTCGTGGATCGCGGCTATATCTTCGACGCGAAAGATCTCGACAAGCTGCAGGCCGGTGCGTCCAAGGAACAGGTCCGGACCATCATGGGCTCGCCTTCCACAGTATCCACGGTGGACGGTGAGGCTTGGTACTACATCTCCAGCAAATTCGAAACCGTCGCCTTCTACCGGCCCGAGGAAATCGAGCGGACGGTGGCTGCCGTCTATTTCGACAAGACGGAAGCCGTTCAGCAGGTCGCCTATTATGGTCTCGAAGACGGCCAGATAGTGAACTTCGTGGATCGCAAGACCCCGACGCGCGGCAAGGAGCTCACCATTCTCGGCCAGCTCTTCGGCAATCTCGGACGCTTCAACAATCAGACCAGTGGTGGCCCCGCGGGCGGTCCCGGGGGCGGCCGCTGAGCCTCGCGCACTCTTTTCAACGGAAAGCCCCGCGGACCGCTCCGCGGGGCTTTTTTGTGCCTTCAGGGAGCGGCCACCGCCAGAAGATCGCATTCGACATCGCGAAGCACAGCGTTCGCAACACTGCCGATCAGCACTCTCTTGAGGCCGGATTGGCCGCGCGTCCCCAGCACAATCAATTCCGGCTTCATCTTGGCGACATTCGCCTTGATGACATCGATGGCGGCTCCTTCCTCGACAAGCAATTCAGGCTTCAGTGCGGTGAGCCCTTCGTTAGCCAGCATATGGAGCACCGCCGCATGCGCCTCATCGGCGACCGACACCACATATTCCTCGATCTTGTTCTGTTCGACATCCGCATAGCGCATCAGACCATCGGCAAGCGGCAGGAACGCATGCACTACGGCCAGGTCCTTGCATCCCAGAAATGAAACGCGCGAAGCGAACCTGAGTGCGTCGATCGAATGCATGGACAAATCCACCGCCGCCATTGCCCTGCGATAGGGAATTGCCGGGTCCAGATTGACCATCAGCACCGGCCGCCCGCATGACCTGATTACGCGTTCGACTGTCGTACCGACGAACACGTCGCGCAGAAGCTGCCGCCTGTGAGCACCCATCACCAGAAGATCCGGCTTCGTTTCGTCAGCCAGCGTCTTGATCGCAATAGACGCAAGGCCCCGCCAGATGTCGATGTCGGGCTTAAGTCCCAGCTGCTTCGCAAAGGGCGCCACGGATTCTTCAATGATATCTGCGGCCCTGGACGCCTCATCCTCGACCAATGACTTCGGCTGATCGTCGTCGACCACATGAACGATCCGGACATGGGCGCCATAGGCTGCAGCCAGCGCCATCCCCCGGGCGACGGCCTTGTCCGAGCGGCTGGAAAGATCGGTGGCGATCAGAATGGTTTTCAGCCCCGAAAGGCCATAGCTTCCGCTTTCATTCGACATTGTCGTCTCCGCTGCCATAACCATTTCAATCGATCGCGAACGGAATCGGCTTCCGGAACAGCCGTTCCATTGCCCGTTCCGCCGCGTCCGCAAATGGACTGAGCACAATATCCGCTCCTTTTTGCCGAAGCAGAGCCATATCGCTTTCACTCCGAGCGATCACGGCAATATGCCCGCCATAACCGCGGTGCCGGAGCGCTTCGATCAGGGTAATACGAGGATCTTCATGCGTAATGCCGATCTGATGAGGCGGCACCGCCAGAATGACATAGTCGACCCCGGCGATAGGCAATATGTCGCACATATCCGGATCGAGAAGATCGCCATACATCACCGCCGCGCCACTGTCCTTCCATTGGCGGATCACATCGGGATCGAAATCGATGCCAAGTACGTTGAGCCCGCTTTCGGAAAACCTTGAATACAGAGCTCTTCCATAACGGCCCAGACCGAGCAAAAGCACATCGTAGCGTTGCGTCTCGTCGCCATCCGCATACTGCTCCTCACGATGTGCCACACGCCTTTCAAAAACGCCGAGAAACCGTTCCACAGCAATATATAGCCGTTGCGAGTAAAGGATCATGTAGGTCGACAGACCGATGGTGATCACGCCGACAAGCGTCACAAGCCCGACCGCTTCTTCGGTTACATGCCCAAGCGCAAGCCCCATCGCAACGAAAATCAGGGAAAATTCGCTGATCTGCGCCACGGTCAAACCCGCCAGAAATCCGGTGCGTTTCCTGTAGCCCATCGCGCCCATGATAATCATGACGATGAGAGGGTTGCCGATCAGCACGAACAGCGACAGGAAGAGAGCATCGCCGACCGCATCTCCCACGACCCGCAGATCCAGATGCGAACCGAGCGATATGAAGAAAAAGACAAGGAGAAAATCGCGCAAGCTTCCAAGGCGGGATGCAATGGCTTCGCGGAACGGTGTGCTGGCGAGCGCCACTCCCGCAATGAGACCGCCCAGTTCCTTGCTGAAACCCAGATAGTCTCCAAGAGCGGCGAAGGCTGCGGCAAGACCGAGTGCGAAAACAATCAGAAGTTCGGGCGCCTTCGCCATGCTTTGGAGAAGCGGGTTGGCGATCTTCAGGACGAATAGCCACAGCAGCACGAGAGGCACAGCACCTGCGGCGAGTGCAAGCAGGGCCTGGATCATGCCCGCATCGCTGCCCGACCCGGCGGTCATCGCCGACATCACAGCCATCGCGACCACAACGGCAAGGTCCTGAACGATCAGGAAGCCAAGCGCTATCCTGCCATGCAGCGCATCCAGCTCGCGCTTATCCGACAGGAGCTTGACGATGATGATCGTGCTGGAGAATGTCAGCGCGACAGCGACATAAAGGCTCATCAGCACAGGCATGCCCAGCCCAAGGCAGATCAGGAATCCGGCGATGGATGTAAACGCGATCTGCCCGAGACCTGTACTCAGCGCCACGGTGCCCAGCGTCCGAACCAGATTGAGGTCGAGCTTGAGTCCGACCAGGAACAGGAGCAGCGTTACGCCCAACTCGGACAAAAGCTGAAGATGATCGGTCGAACGAACAATGTCGAAGCCCGCCGGCCCCGCCAGCATTCCGACAATAATGAAACTGACGATCATCGGCTGGCGCAGTCGCAGCCCGATCACGCCGACAACGGAGGCGAGCATCAGAAGCGCCGCAATCTCGTAAAAAACGGATACTTCCGGCACCTCGTCCGTCCCTCCCTCGGTGTTGGGTGCTAGTGTTCAATCAAAGCGGCGCCCGGTCAAATGCACCCGTTGCCGCAGCCACATGAAAAGGCCCCGCGGATCGCTCCGCGGGGCCTTTGTCTTTTCGGCTGCCGGCTTTAGTGCGCGAGCACGGCGAGCAGGAGAAGGGCCACGATGTTCGTGATCTTGATCATCGGATTGACGGCCGGGCCCGCGGTATCCTTGTAGGGATCGCCGACTGTGTCGCCCGTGACGGCGGCCTTGTGAGCTTCGGAGCCCTTGCCGCCATAGTTGCCGTCTTCAATGTACTTTTTCGCATTATCCCATGCGCCGCCACCGGACGTCATGGAGATCGCGACGAAAAGGCCCGTCACGATGACGCCGAGGAGCATTGCACCGACCGCGGAGAATGCAGCCGATTTGTCGGCGATGCCCAGGATGATGAAATAGAGCACAACGGGAGACAGTACGGGCAGCATCGAGGGAATGATCATTTCCTTGATTGCCGCCTTGGTCAGCATGTCCACCGCCCGCGCGTAGTCGGGCTTGGAGGTGCCGGCCATGATACCCGGATCGGCCTTGAACTGACGCCTGACTTCCTCGACGACGGAGCCCGCCGCGCGGCCAACCGCCGTCATGCCCATCGAACCGAAGAGGTAGGGCAGCAGGCCGCCGATGAAGAGGCCGATCACCACATAAGGGTTCGAGAGCGAGAAGTCAGGGCTGACGCCTGCGAAATACCCATAGGTATCGGAGTTCGCCGCGAAGAACTTCAGGTCTTCCGTATAAGCCGCGAACAGCACCAGCGCGCCGAGACCCGCGGAACCGATCGCATAGCCCTTGGTGACCGCTTTCGTCGTATTGCCGACGGCATCGAGCGCGTCGGTGGTCTTGCGGACGTCGGCCGGAAGATCGGCCATTTCCGCGATGCCGCCCGCATTGTCGGTTACCGGACCGAAGGCATCGAGCGCGACGACCATGCCGGCGAGCGCAAGCATCGTGGTGACGGCGATCGCGATGCCGAAGAGGCCCGCGAGACCATAGGTCACCAGAATGCCGACAACGATCACAAGCGCCGGCAAAGCCGTTGCTTCCATCGAGATCGCGAGGCCCTGGATGACATTCGTGCCGTGCCCCGTAGCCGAGGCCGCAGCCACCGACTTCACCGGGCGGAAGTTCACGCCGGTGTAGTATTCGGTGATCCAGATGATGAGGCCGGTAACGATCAGTCCGGCAACGCCGCAGATGTAAAGATCGAAACCGGTGAATGCTTTCCCGCTGACGGTGTAAACGGTTTCGAGGCCGATCACGCTGCCGGTGACGAAGTAGAGCGCGACAAGCGACAGGAGGGCCGAGGCGATGAACCCCTTGTAGAGCGCGCCCATGATGTTGTTGCTCTTGCCGAGCCGCACGAAGAACGTGCCGATAATCGACGTCACGATGCAGGCCGCACCGATCGTGAGCGGATAGAGCATCATGCTGCCAAGGCCTTCGCCAACGAAGAAGATCGAGGCGAGAACCATGGTCGCGACGACCGTCACGGCATAGGTTTCGAAAAGGTCGGCCGCCATGCCGGCGCAATCGCCGACATTGTCGCCCACGTTATCGGCGATGGTCGCCGGGTTGCGCGGATCGTCTTCCGGAATGCCTGCTTCGACCTTGCCCACAAGATCGCCGCCCACGTCGGCCCCCTTGGTAAAGATGCCGCCGCCGAGACGCGCGAAGATCGAAATCAGCGAAGCGCCGAAACCGAGCGCCACGAGCGCGTCGACAACTTCGCGCGAGCCCGCCTCGTAGCCAAGATAAACGGTGAGCACAGCGAAATAAACCGAGACCGCGAGGAGCGCGAGGCCGGCGACGAGCATGCCCGTCACGGCACCCGACTTGAACGCAACGCCGAGGCCTGCCGCAAGGCTGACGCTAGAAGCCTGGGTCGTCCGCACGTTTGCCCGAACCGAAACCAGCATGCCGATATAACCGGCAGCACCCGACAGCGTCGCGCCGACGAGGAAGCCGACGGCAACCTTCAGCGTCAGCAGATACCAGACGATGACGAAGATGACGGCACCGACAGCCGCAATGGTGGTGTACTGGCGCGCGAGATAGGCGCTGGCACCTTCCTGGATCGCCGCGGCGATCTCTTGCATGCGCGCATTGCCCGCGTCCATCGCCAGCACCGAGCGTACAGCCCAGACACCGTAGACGAGCGCAAGCAAGCCGCAGCCGATAATAGCCCACAAAGCAGTGCTCATTGTTTTGTCCTTAGGTTCCTTGACGGATTAACCGGCGGGAATTTCCACTCAGCCTCCGGCATTTTGGATGCCGGAAGTCCTCCCCCTGCCGAATGCAGAAACGCGCGGAAAGATGCCAAATACGGCATGGGAAAGCAACCGGGCGTCTGATCCGCCATCGGCTAAAAGTGGCGATATCCCAATTGTTTGAGCCGGATTGGGCTTCCCGAACGGTCAAGAATCGTCACCCCTTCGGTCCTTTCCGTCAGCGTCCCGATTCTGGTGGCGGGAATGCCGGTTTCCGCTACGACAGCCCGGACCTCCGCCGCCCTTTCGGGCGGGACGGCGAAAAGGATCTCGTAATCGTCGCCGCCGCCGGCGATCCTCTCCACAAGGTCCGGCGCCCTCGTCAGGGCCGCGCGGGCCGCATCGGACAGCGGCACAAGATCCATTTCGATTCGCGCCCCCACTCCCGAAACCTCGCAAATATGCCCGAGATCCGCCGCCAGCCCGTCCGACACGTCAAGCGCGGCATGAGCGAGACCGCGAAGTCTGGGGCCGAACGCTATGCGCGGCTCTGGTTCCCTGTAGCGTTGCGTGAGATGGGCTTCCTGTGCCGCAGTGAGCCCCTCCAGCGTGCCTTGCAGGACCATAAGCCCCAGCGCCGCATCGCCGACCGTACCGGTCACGTAAACCTCGTCTCCCGGCTGCCCGCCGCCGCGCCGGATTATCTGTCCCCGGGGAACTTCGCCGATGGCCGTCAGCGACAGCGTCAGCGGTCCCGGCGTCGACGTGGTATCGCCGCCCCAGAGCGAGACGCCGAACAAGCGCTGATCGCTCTCGAGACCGGCAGCAAACCTCCGCATCCACGCAAGGGGCGTGTCTGCCGGCCAGGACGTGACCAGAAGATAGCCTCTCGGCACGGCCCCCTTCGCCGCCAGATCGGAGAGGTTCACGCGCAGAAGCTTGCGGGCTACGCTCTCCGGCGGGTCGTCCGGCAGAAAATGCACCCCGTCCACCATCGCATCGACAGTCAGCACCGTTTCATGATCCGGAGACGGAGAAAAAAGGGCGGCGTCGTCCTTCAGCGCATACGCACCGGGATATCCGGCCGCCAACGGAGCGAAAAGCTCCTCGATCAGGGCAAATTCGTTCGGCCGGCGGTCGCTGCCCTCAGGTCTGCCCGGCGCTGCCATGGCTCGCTCCCGCGCCGCCGCGGATCTCCCGTCCAAGCCGGTCGAGCACCGCGTTCACCACGCCGGGTTCATCTCCCTCGAAGAAGGCGTGGGCAATTTCGACATACTCGTTGATGACGACCTTGAGTGGCACGTCCTTGCACCGCCGGAGTTCGTAAGTCCCGCACCGCAGGATCGCCCGCAAGGTCGAGTCGATCCGGGCAAGCGACCAGCCTTTCGCAAGCGCGCCATTCACCTGATTGTCGAGCTCGCGTTGTTCCCGCACAACCCCGCGCACGATGTCCTCGAAGTGTGCCTTGTCGGCTTCGAAGATATCGACATCTTCGATTTGCTGGCCAAGGCGATACTCTATGAACTCCTCGACCACTTCATCGAGCGGCGTTGCGGCCATGTCCATCTGGTAGAGCGCCTGTACGGCGCAAAGCCGCGCAGCTGCACGTGCTCTGGGATCGAGCCCGTTCGTCGCCGCCGGTTGTGTCGGAACTGAAACCATTACCTCTATGAACCTCGATCGCCTCTAGCCGCCAAAGCTGCGCTTGAGTTCGATCATATCGAGACAGGCATTGGCGGCACCGCCACCTTTGTTCTTCTCGCTCACCTTGGCGCGGGCCCATGCCTGCGCCTCGTTCTCGACCGTCTGGATGCCGTTGCCCAGCGCCAGCGAACGGTCCACCGCCAGGTCCATCAGCGCCCGTGCGGACTCGTTCGACACGATGTCGTAATGCGTCGTCTCGCCGCGAATAACGCATCCTAACGCAACAAATCCATCGAACGCCTTCGTGAAACCGCCATGCGCCATCGCGTCGAGCGCAAATTTGATCGCCGCCGGAATCTCCAACACACCGGGAACCGACGCACGCTGCCACGTTGCCCCGCGCGCCTCCAGGGCAGCGACTGCACCGGTTGCCAGCTCGTCTGCAAGCGCATCATAGAAGCGGGCTTCGACAATGAGGATATGGGCTTGGGTCGTCACGAAGCGGTCTCCTTGGCGCGCGAAGTTTTCGCCTTGCCGGCATTGGTGATCGGGCGCTGCCCGGTAATCCTCAGTCCGTATCCGTCGAGCCCCACGATGCTCCGGTCCGTATCGGACAGCAGCACCATGTCATGAACGCCGAGATCGAGCAAAATCTGTGCACCGACGCCATATTCGCGGAGCCGCCGGGGCATACCCTGCTCGCCGCCCTCGCCTTTGCGGAGCAGCATATCGGAAACAACCGTCGCCGTCGTATCTCGGATCAGCACGACCACGCCGCGCCCTTCTTCGGCGATGATGCGCATGGACTCCTTCAGCACCTCCGAGCGCGGCCCTGTCGCCCCCAGAATGTCGTCGAAAACATTGATCGCATGAACACGCACCAGCACGGGCTCGGGGCCCGAAATGTCGCCCTTCACCAGCGCAATATGCTCCGCGTATTCCACTGTGTTCAGATAGACCATCAGTTTGAATTCACCGCCGAAATCGCTGTCGAGTTCGGTTTCGATCGCACGATGAATGAAATTGTCGTAGCGGCGGCGGTAGGCGATCAGGTCCGCAATGGTCGCGATCTTCAATCCGTGAAGCTGCGCGAACTGCACGAGGTCCGGCAACCTTGCCATCGTCCCGTCGTCATTCATGATCTCGCAGATGACGCCGGCCGGATAAAGCCCGGCGAGCCGAGCGATGTCGACCGCCGATTCCGTATGCCCCGCGCGAACGAGGACGCCGCCATCGCGTGCAACGAGCGGAAACACATGACCGGGAGAGACGATGTCTGTCGCTCCCTTGGTCGGATCTATGGCAACTGAAACGGTATGCGCCCGGTCGTGCGCAGAAATACCGGTCGAAATCCCTTCGCGCGCTTCAATGGAAACCGTGAACGCCGTCTGATGCCGGGACTGGTTGGTCGACGACATGAGCTGCAGATTGAGTTGCTTGGCCCGATCGCTCGTCAGCGTAAGGCAGATGAGCCCGCGACCGTATTTCGCCATGAAGTTCACGGCTTCCGGCGTGCACATCTGCGCCGGAATGACGAGATCGCCTTCGTTCTCGCGGTCTTCGGCGTCGACCAGAATGAACATCTTGCCGTTGCGCGCGTCCTCGATGACGTCCTCGATCGGGGAGAGATATTCCTTGTACACGGGTCTCAATCCTTCTGAACCAGCCGCGCCACATACCGGGCCAGCATATCGATTTCAAGATTAACGGGATCGCCGGCTTTCGCCATCCCCCAGGTCGTAACTGCCTGGGTATGCGGAATGATATTGATTCCGAACCGCGTGCCGCCGGCATTTCCGCCTGGTTTCGGGTCTTCGACTTCATTGACGGTAAGCGAGGTGCCGTTCAGCGTCACGGAGCCTTTCGGCGCAATGAAGCGGCCAAGGCCCTCCGGTGCTTCGAAGGCGAACCTCATGGAATCGCCGTCCGGGCGGATATCGACGATGTGCCCGACCCCATCCACATGGCCGCTCACGATATGGCCGCCCAGTTCATCGCCCGCCTTGAGCGCTCGCTCCAGATTGACCGCTGTCCCTTCGCTCCACGTACCCAGCGTCGTACAGGCCAGCGACTCCGCTGAAACATCGACGGCAAACCAGTTGCCCGCTTCGTCGTGCCCCTTGTCGACGACCGTCAGGCAACAGCCCGCGCAGGCGATGGACGCGCCGAGATCGATCCCCTCCGCGTCGTAAGCCGTACCGATGGTGAACCGCGCATCGCCCCGCCGCTCGACAGCGCGAATGCGCCCGACATCCGTAATGATCCCGGTAAACATGAGGTCCTAGCTCCGAAGCACGTAGCTGGCGAGCGAGTCCTCGCCCAGCGTTACCGTCTCGCGCAGGTCGAACATCGGCGCATTGTCGAGGTTCTTGACACCGAGCGCGGCGATAGCGGGATAGCCGTCGCCGCCGATAACCTTGGGCGCGCGAAACCATTCGATGCGGTCGACCAGACGCGCGAGAACGAGTGAGGCGGCGAGACGCGAACCGCCTTCGACAAGAAGTCGGGTAATGCCACGCTCGGCAATTGCCTCAAGCGCATTTCGCATGTCCATGACGCCGTTCTCGCCCGCCTCCACCTCGATCAGCGTCACGCCACAATCCTCGAATGCCTTGCGCCGCTGCGCCTCACTGCCGGGAAGCGTCAGCAGCCACACCGGCACCTTGCGCGCGTCGCGCACCAGCTTCGATGTCAGCGGCAGCCGCAGCCGCCCGTCGGCGACAATGCGAACGGGAGAGCGGTCGCCGAGGCCCGGTAGCCGGCACGTAAGTTCCGGATCGTCGACAATGGCGGTAGCGCTTCCCACCATGATTGCGTCGTGGGTCGCACGAAGCAGCTGCCCCCGCTCCCGCGCGCGGTCGCCTGTGATCCATTGGCTATGGCCGTCATGCGTGGCGATGCGGCCGTCGAGCGAACTTGCGATCTTGAGCGTCACGAGCGGACGCTTCTCCGACATCGCGAGGAAGAATCCTTCGTTGAGATAATGGGCGTCGGCAGCGCAGACATTCTCGGTGACGTCGATGCCTTTCGCCTGCAGCAGCGCAAAGCCCCGTCCCGCGACAGCCGGGTTCGGGTCGGCAAGAGCGCCGACGACGCGGCGAATCCCGGCTTCGATCAATGCTTCGGCGCAAGGTCCGGTCTTGCCGTGATGCGAGCAGGGCTCGAGACTCACATAGGCCGTGGCACCCTTGGCAAGCGCGCCGGCACGTCGTAGCGCCTCCGTCTCGGCATGCGGCCGACCGCCTGGCTGCGTCCAGCCGCGACCGACGACACGCGGACGATCGCCATCCTCGCGCACGATGACGCAGCCGACCGCTGGATTGGGAGCGACCTGCCCCAACCCGCGCTCGGCGAGCGCCAGTGCCATTTTCATGAACTGCGTGTCGTAGGGCCGAACCATCTTCATCCCTGTCGGCGGAACCCCGTCGGCCCGCTTCAGGGCGGCCCGAAAGGATCAGCGGTCCTCGTCTTCGTCGCGAAGCGAACTGCCGAGCGGTCCGCTGAGTTCGCCCAGAAACTCCTCGAAGTCCTTGGCTTCACGGAAATTCCTGTAGACGGACGCAAAGCGGACATAGGCGACGGCGTCGAGAGAACTCAACCCCTCCATGACCAGTTTCCCGATCATGGCGGACGGGATTTCGCTCTCCCCCATGCTCTCGAGCCGCCTCACGATGCCGCTCACCATACGCTCAATGCGTTCCTGCTCAACAGGGCGTTTCCGCATGGCGATTTGCACGGAACGCATGAGTTTATCGCGGTCGAACGGCACTCTCCGGCCATTTGTTTTGATGATCGTCAGCTCACGGAGCTGCACCCGTTCGAATGTCGTGAACCGGCCGCCGCACGCGGTGCAGAAGCGCCGCCGCCGGATCGCCGTATTGTCTTCGGTGGGACGCGAGTCCTTCACCTGCGTATCTTCGTTACCGCAATATGGACAACGCATGCGCTGTCAGCCCCCTCAGAATTGACCAAGCCCGCCTCGGGTCGTTTTACTTTGGTCCGCCATAGATCGGAAACCGCCGGCACAATTCGACGACGCGGCCGCGCACGCCCGCCTCGACATCCGCATTCTTCTCTTCGCCGTTCCGCGCGAGCCCGTCCAGAACCTCGGTGATGAGGCGTCCGACCTGCGCAAATTCCGCTGTACCGAAGCCGCGCGTCGTCCCGGCCGGCGTTCCAAGACGCACGCCTGAGGTAATCGTCGGCTTCTCGGGATCGAAGGGAATGCCGTTCTTGTTGCAGGTGATGTGTGCACGTTCGAGCGCCGCTTCCGCCACCTTGCCGGTGAGCTTCTTGGGCCTGAGGTCCACTAGCATCAGATGCGTATCGGTGCCGCCGGAAACGATAGCGAGTCCCGCCTCGGCAAGCGTCGAGGCAAGCGTCCGCGCGTTGTCGACGACCGACTGTGCATAAGCCTTGAACTCGGGCCGGAGCGCCTCACCGAAGGCAACGGCCTTGCCGGCGATGACATGCATCAGCGGCCCGCCCTGAATGCCGGGGAAGATAGCCGAATTGATCTTCTTTCCGATCTCCTCGTTATTCGAGAGGATCATGCCGCCCCGCGGGCCCCGCAGCGTCTTGTGGGTCGTCGTCGTCACGATGTCGGCGTAAGGGAGCGGGCTCGGATGCGCTCCGCCCGCGACCAGGCCGGCGAAATGCGCCATGTCCACCATGAACAGCGCGCCCACGTTGTCGGCAATCTCACGGAACCCTTTGAAATCGATAACGCGCGGATAGGCCGAGCCGCCCGCGATGATCATTTTCGGCTTGTGCTGTTTCGCGAGGCTCGCGACCTCGTCCATGTCGATCAGATGATCCTGTTGGCGAACGCCGTACTGCACGGCATTGAACCACTTGCCCGACTGGTTCGGCGCGGCGCCATGCGTGAGGTGGCCGCCTGCGGCGAGGCTCATGCCCATGATGGTGTCGCCGGGCTTCAGCAGCGCCATCATCACACCCTGGTTCGCCTGCGAACCGGAATTCGGCTGTACATTCGCGAACGTGCAACCGAACAGTTTCTTCGCGCGGGAAATCGCCAGATCTTCGGCAATGTCGACGAACTCGCAGCCGCCATAGTACCGCTTGCCGGGGTAACCCTCTGCATACTTGTTTGTCAGTATCGAGCCCTGCGCCTCCAGAACGGCGCGGGACACGATATTTTCGGACGCAATCAGCTCGATCTCGGTCTGCTGGCGCTCGAGTTCGCGCTCGATCGCATTCAGAATCTCGGGGTCGCTTTCCGCCAACCCATCGGTGAAAAAGCCGGCAAAACTGCCCTGCCGGGCGGCGGCATCGCTCAAAGCCATAAACTTACCTTCTCTATTTCGTACTCTCCGGGCGCCCATGGAACGCGAAGGTTCCGCGCCGAGCTGCCGAACTGGCCCGCGAAAACCTCGCCGGCAACGCCTGCCTGCGCTGCGGCGGCGCCTGCTGGTTCTCGGTTTCGATTACCGGCGTGATACCACATATCGTTTGCGGTCGCCAATTCACCCACCAACCGTCGGGTAGACGACGTGCACTTGTAATGACCAGTTCGTCGGCATGTATTCGGCTGCGGCAAAGGCTTCAGATCGGGCCGAATTGGATAAGTTTGTGTGAGCCTCATGTAAGCTTGACTAGAAACATGCAATTTACTTCCGAATCTAAGTTGAGTAATTATTAACGTGCATTACCCGAAATGATTCAGTTCAATTTCTCTAGGTTTCGACACGTCTGAACCTAGAAGATAATCTTGATATCCTTGATTATAGGAGTTATATCGCGCTAGAAGATGACGTTTTTGCAGCCCCGCCAAGCGAGGCGTCACCCCCAGCAGGGCAAGTTGTCGTAATGAATGAGATCAAATCTTCCGCATCCGATGACACGACAGAGATACTTCGCCTCGCCACCGAAATAGTTGCAGCATATGTCAGCAACAATCCGATTGCGGCCAATGACATCGCGGGGATGATCCGCACGGTTCATTCGACACTTAGCGGTCTCGGCCACGGCGTGAACACCAAGGAAATCGACCTGACGCCAGCCGTTCCGGTCAAAAAATCCGTCACCGCCGACTACATCGTCTGCCTCGAGGACGGAAAAAAACTCAAAATGCTGAAGCGCTATCTGCGCTCGCAATACGGCCTTACGCCGGAAGAATACCGGGCCCGCTGGAACCTGCCCCACGACTATCCGATGGTCGCGCCGAACTACGCCGCCCAGCGTTCCAAACTCGCGAAACAGATCGGTCTCGGCCGCGTCAGCACAGCCCCGACGCGTGGACGCAAGAAGAAATAAGTAAAAGCCCCTGCCGCGCTAGACGACGATACCGCCCCCCGATGGCGGCTCCGGATCGCCCTTGCCGTCGTCTTTTTTGATGTCGCCCCGCTTTTCCAGCATGTAGCGCAACTTGCGCATCGCCACGCGCTCCAGCTCCGTTTGCGGAGCAATCGATGGCCCCACCACCGAAACCTCGAGGCCAGTCGCGACATCAACGGCCGTCACTTTGACGCTGGCGCCGATCGGCGTGTATTCGAAAATGACTTCTCGGCGTTCCCCGCCGCCATCCCCCCGCGACCCCGGGGGGCTCCCCGTCCCGCGATCAGGCGGCACGTCTGATCTTGCGGCGCGTCCAGACCTGGTCCAGCGCCGTCACGAGATCGCGCATCATCTCGTCCGTATGCACGGGGCAAGGCGTGAAGCGCAGCCGCTCCGTACCGCGCGGCACGGTGGGATAGTTGATCGGCTGAACATAGATGCAGTGATCCTTGAGGAGATCGTCGCTCACCTGCTTGCAGATCACCGGGTCGCCCACCATCACCGGCACGATATGGCTCTCGCACACCATCACCGGCAGCCCGGCATCGGCGAGCATCCGGCGCAATGTCGCCGCCCGCTCCTGATGCCGCTCGCGCTCGGCATTGCTCGATTTCAGATGCCGCACCGCGGCCAGCACGCCCGCCACCAGCACGGGTGCGAGCGAAGTCGAGAAGATGAAGCCGGGCGCGTAGGAGCGCACCACATCGACAAGATCGGCCGACGCGGCAATGTACCCGCCCATCACGCCGAAGCCCTTTGCAAGCGTACCTTCGATGATGTCCACCTTGTCGAGAACACCGTCGCGCTCCGCTATGCCGCCGCCGCGCGGTCCGTAGAGCCCGACTGCATGCACTTCGTCCAGATAGGTCAGCGCGCCGTATTTACGCGCGAGGTCGCAGATTGCCTCGATGGGCGCGATGTCGCCATCCATCGAATAGACGGACTCGAACGCCACGATCTTCGGTTGCGCCGGATCGAGTTCGCTCAGCAGTTCTTCCAGATGCGCGAGATCGTTGTGGCGCCATAGCCGCTTCGGGCCGCGGCCCCGCTTGATGCCTTCGATCATCGAGGCGTGATTCATTTCGTCCGAAATAATCACGCAGTCGCCCAGGATACGCGCCAGCGTCGATAGCGTCGCGTCGTTCGCCGCATAACCGGACGTGAAGAGAAGCGCCGCTTCCTTCTGGTGAAGGTCGGCAAGCTCATGTTCGAGTTCGACGTGATAATGGGTCGTGCCCGAGATATTGCGCGTACCGCCGGAGCCCGCCCCCACCTCGTCGATCGCCCGGTGCATCGCTTCGATCACGGCGGGATGCTGCCCCATGCCGAGATAGTCGTTGGAGCACCACACAACGATGTCGCGCTTGCCTTCGGGCGTGTGGAAAGTCGCGCGCGGAAATGAACCGCGATGACGCACGATGTCGGTAAAGACACGGTAGCGTCCTTCGTCCTTTACGGCGCGCAACGCTTCGGCCAGCTTCTGCTTGTAGTCGATGGCTTCGTAGCCCATGACCGCTTCCCGTCCCTCGCCCCCGCCGTGACGGCGGAGCAAATCGCTTTCACATGTTTAGCACAACTTATCCCCTGACCGCAGCCCGGCCAGACGCGAATTGTCGCAGAAAAGACATAGGCTTGGCCCGTCCGGCTATGACGGCCACAACCCTTTTTCGATGAGAACCGTTTTCAGGAGGGCAGGCACGTCCGTCATGAGCCCGTCCACGCCCAGATCGACCAATCGCCGCATTTCCGCCTCGTCGTCGATGGTCCAGACATGCACCTGAAGGCCCAGTTCGTGGGCCCGGTCCACCAGCCGCCGGTCCACCAGCGTGATGCCGTATTGCTCGATCGGAATTTGAGCGGCACCCTCGACGAAGCCGCCGAGGACAAACCCGCCCGATCCCAGCCAGCTCCCGAATCGCAACCTCACGGTTGAAAGCGGCCCCATGCCAGTGCAGAGCCTCGGCCCCACCGCCTCCCGGATACCCGCCGTCCGCCGGCCCGAAAAGGCGGTGACGCAGACCCGGTCGACCACATCCATGTCTTTCAACAGCCGGATCAGCGGCTCCGCTGCATTGTCGCGCTTGGGATCGATGTTGACCTTGATGTCGGGCCAGGCGCTCAGCAGTTCGGCCAGCAGCGGTATCGGCTCCTTGCCGTCCACCCGCGCCTTCCGCACCTCGTCATAGTCCATATCCGCGATGCAGCCGGTGCCGTCCGTCACCCGGTCGAGCCGGTCGTCGTGGAATGCAAGCAGCACCCCGTCGCGCGTCGCATGAACATCCGTCTCGATATAGCGATAGCCGAGATCGACCGCCCCCTGAAAGGCGGGCATCGTGTTTTCCGGCCAGGCCCCTGCGCCGCCGCGATGCGCGAAGGCCAGAAGGCCGTCATGTTCGAGATAAGGGAATTTCGCCGGCCTCATTCGCCCCCTGCCCGTCCCGCCTGGTCTTCTTAGTTTTCCAGTGCGCTCGTATTCACGCTGCCGTCGCGATCATACACATCGTCGCGGAAGTTAACGACACCCTCCGGCGTTACCCAGGCGGTCAGATACACAAGATAGATAGGCACCGGCATCGTCAGCGACACGTTCCTGTACTGACGCGAGTCGACCGATCTCGCCACTCGCGTTTCATCCCACTCCGCGCTGTCGCCCTGCATCAGCCAGGTCACAAGCCCACGTACATTCTGGACACGGACGCAACCGGAACTGAAGTTCCGCTCCTGTCTTCCGAACAGCGTCTTTGTCGGCGTGTCGTGCAGAAAGATCGCTTGGCCGTTCGGAAAGTTGATCTTCAGCGAGCCTAGCGAGTTGCCCGGCCCGGGGTCCTGCCGGAAATAATAGGCTTCGTTGATGCGCGGGTTGGACCAGTCGATCTGCTGCGGATTGAGTTCGCGGATATTCGCGTCCCAGCCCTGCAGCACACGGATGCCCTGCCGCCGCAGATAATCGGGATTCGCCCTGATCTTCGGCAGCATGTCGGCCATGGCGATGGACTTCGGCACATACCAATAGGGATTGAACGTAACCGACGTCACATGGCTGGTGATTTCCGGCGTCTGCCTGTCCTGTTTGCCCACGATGACTGGCTCGCGGAATTCGACCTCGCCATTATTGACGGCCTCCACCTCCTGCCCGGCGATATTCACGAACACATAGCGCCCCTCGAGCTTCGGCACTGTGGCCGAAAGCCGGCGCAAATTGAGTTCGAGCTGGCGGATGCGTGTCTGCACCCGCACATTCATCGCCGCGATCGTCCGCCGTCCGACAATGCCGTCGGGCTCCAGCCCGTTGCGCATCTGGTACCGGCGCACCGCTTCGTAAACATTGGCGTCGTAGAGCTCGGCATCCTGGGCCGGAACCGTCAGGTCGTTCGTCGCCGCCAGGCGCGCGCGCACTTGCGCCACCCGCGGGTCGCGCACGCCGAGTTCCAGCCGTTCGCCGGAAGCGACATAGCCCCATCCCCCCCTATTGGCTATCTCGCGGTACTTCTCGATGGCGTGGGTAATCGGCAGCAGCGCCCGCTCGCTGAGGACGGGTACCGTAGAGCGCGGCATGGGCGGCAGCGCGTCCGTGGCGGCCCCTTCCCCCTGCGCCTGCCATGGGTCGACCCAGTGCGTCTGGTCCTGTCCATAATTGGCCGTCGCCTCGGCGTGGGCGGTCTCGCTCGACAAAGCCCCGCCCGCAAGCAGGCCGCATACAAAGAGGGCCTGCAGGGAAAACCGGAATCTGATTGGCTTCGTAAACACGTTTATTACACCGCCCCACATCGCAAAACTGGCACCTCCGCCGGTATTGACGCACCCGCCCGCTTTACCATTTCGGGACAATCGATGCGCAAACCTATCGCCCTACTCCCAAATTGCCATGAATTCTGTCGCATAGAGGCCCAACTTTCCGGCTGCATGCCCATGAATAGGTCAGAGTCCGGCTATGAGTGGTGAAATTGCAACTCTCGTGCTCAACGCCGGTTTCATCCTGGCTGCCATGGTCCTGGTCTGGCTTCTCAGCCTGCTCCTGCGGGATGCCGGCATCGTCGATATCTTCTGGGGCCTCGGCTTCGTCCTCATTGCCGCCGTCACCTCGATCGCTGATTCGGGCTATTCCACGCGCGCCGCGCTGATAGCGGGCCTAACCGCGCTCTGGGGCTTCCGCCTCGCAGGACACCTCTATCTCCGCTGGCGCCGGGAAGCCGCGGAGGACAGGCGCTATGCCGCCATGCGCGCGAAGCGCGGCCCCGCCTTCTGGTGGCAAAGCCTCTACATCGTCTTCGGCCTTCAGGCGGCAATCATGTTCATCGTCTCGCTGCCGGTTCAGTTCGGCATCATGTCCGAGACCCCTGCCCGCCTCACGGTCGCGGACGCGGTGGGCACAACTCTCGTGCTTGTCGGCCTCGCCTTCGAGGCGGTAGGCGACGCACAGCTCGCCGCTTTCAAGGCAGATCCAGCCAATCGCGGCAAGGTCATGGACAAGGGGCTGTGGGCTTGGACGCGCCATCCGAATTACTTCGGGGACGCCGTCGTCTGGTGGGGCCTCTTCGTCATCGCCGCCTCCTCGCCCGCCCTCTGGTGGACGGCCATAGGCCCGGCCGTGATGACCTGGTTCCTGGTCAACGTCTCCGGCAAGGCGCTGCTGGAACGCGGCCTGCGCAAATCCCGTCCCGGCTACGATGACTATGTTCGGCGGACAAGCGGCTTTATTCCCTTGCCCCCACGCCGCAAAGGTTAGTCGCCCCGGCAAGCGGAGACCCTAGAGACGGTAACGGATCTGGTCGGTCCAGAAGCGCTCGAGCTTGAACAGCGTCGCATTCGCCTGACGCAGTTCCTCCGACGAGATATCGCCCACCTCGACAAGCATCGTGCAGTGCTTGTTGTAGACCTCATCGATCGACGCGCAGATCGCACGGCCCTTCTCCGTCAGTTTCACGCGGACCGAGCGGCGGTCCGAGCGCGAACGCTGATGGTGGATGTAGCCGGCCTCGACGAGCTTCTTCAGATTGTAGGACACGTTCGAGCCCAGATAATGGCCTCTCGTCCTGAGCTCGCCGGCGGTCATTTCGGAATCGCCGATGTTGAAAAGCAGCAGCGCCTGCACGCTGTTGATCTCCGAGCACCGCGTACGGTCGAGTTCATCCTTGATGACATCGAGCAGTCGCCTGTGGAGACGTTCAACATAGGTGAGAGTTTCAAGATAGGCTTCCTTCCGGCTCGGATCCTTCTGATCCTCGACGAAGGGCTCGGCTTTGACGTTGGTCATACCCATGGGTTTGGCCTCTGGACTCGCACAAAATCGCAACGGGACTTCTGTTCCGTTCGGCTTCACCATATGCGCGGCCGTCCTAACGAGGCCTTAAACGACCCTCCCCGGCGTCAATCCGGAGAAAACTTGCTTAAAACTATATTTCACCGCGGATGAGCTTGATGACGCCCGAGAAATCAAGGTTCTCTTCACCTGCCGCTTCCATCAGCGCATAGAGCTGCGCCGCCTGCGCGCCGAGCGGCGTCGGCGTTCGCGCCGTTTTGGACGCATCCTGCGCCAGACGGAGGTCTTTCAGCATCATGGCCGCAGTGAAGCCGGGCTTGTAGTCGCGATTGGCGGGCGATGTCGGCACCGGTCCCGGCACCGGACAATAGGATGTCATCGACCAGCACTGGCCGGACGCCGTTGACGAAATGTCGAACAGCGTCTGCGCATCGAGCCCGAGCTTCTCGCCCAGCACGAAGGCTTCCGAAACGCCAATCATCGAAATGCCGAGGATCATGTTGTTGCAGACTTTGGCAACCTGACCGTTGCCCGCCGCCCCGGCGTGGAAAATGTTCTTGCCCATGATGTCGAGCAGCGGCTTCGCCTTACCGAAGGCCTCCGCCGTCCCGCCGACCATGAAGGTGAGGGTCCCCGCTTCCGCCCCGCCGACGCCGCCCGACACCGGCGCATCGACCATCATCATCCCCGCCTTTTCCACCGCCGCGATCGTCTCGCGCGCGGAGGGAATGTCGATGGTCGAACTGTCGATGAAAACCGTACCCTTGTCGGCTACCGAAATAAGGCCCCCCTCGCCGAGATAGACCGAGCGCACATGTTCGCCCGCCGGCAGCATCGTGACGACGAACTCCACGTCCCGCGCCGCGTCGCTCGCGCTCGCCGCCCTGGTCGCACCCGCCTCGACCAGCGCCGCAACGGCCGCCGGCGCCAGATCGAATACTTTCAGCGCGTGCCCCGCCTTGGCGAGGTTCTTCGCCATCGGCCCGCCCATATTGCCGAGCCCGATAAATCCGATCTTCGCCATGTCGTCCTCCCTCTGCCGCGTCAGTTGAACGTCAGCTCGTCCGCACCTAGTGGCACGAAATATCCATCCACGTCGCGCGCGCTCATGCCGGCAAGCGCCGCCGGCTTCCACTTCGGGCTCTGGTCCTTGTCGATCACGACCGCCCGCACGCCTTCGTAAAAATCATGTCCCTTGATGAAGCCGTTGATGAGCCGGAACTCGAGCTTCATGCATTCATCGAAGTCGAGCGTGGCGCCTTCTCGGATTTGCCGGAAGGCGACAAGCGTGCTCGTCGGCGATTTGGTCTCGATCGTATCCGCCGTCTTCGCAGCCCACTCGCCGCCATCCGCGCGAAGCGAAGCCAGAATGTCCGCAACCGACGTCTTGTCGAAATGCCGGTCGATCTCGGCACGTAATTCGGCGAGGGGCGCCGCGCCTTCTTCCTCGGCGACCTCGCTCAATGCCTCACGCACCGGCGCGCCGCCCGCCAGCCGGTCCTTCAGCGTGTCGAGTCGCGCCGACGGCACATAGGCATCTGCAATCCCGGCGTAAACGGCATCCGCCGCCTTGATCCGCGCGCCGGTAAGGCCGAGATAGAGTCCGGTCTCGCCGGGACAGCGCGGCAGAAAATAGGTGCCGCCCACATCCGGAAAGAGACCGATCCCCGTTTCCGGCATCGCGAATGTAAGCCTCTCGGTCGCCACCCGGTGCGAACCATGCACCGAAAGCCCGACGCCGCCGCCCATGTTGATCCCGTCCATCAGCGCCACGTAAGGCTTCGGATAATGCTTGATGAAACGGTTGAGCCGGTATTCCTCGCGCCAGAAATCGAGTGCGGTCGGATCCCCCGCCTGCCCCCAATCGTAAAGCGCGCGAATGTCGCCGCCCGCGCAGAATGCTTTCTCGCCCGCCGCCTCGATGACGACGCACTGCACATGGCCGTCATCCGCCCATTCGGCGAGTTTCGGATGAATCGCGCGCACCATGCCGAGCGTCAGCGCGTTGAGCGCCTTCGGCCGGTTGAGCGTGATGATGCCCGCCGCGCCGCGCCGCTCAAACAGGACTTCCGGTTCTTCGCTCATGTCAGCTCTTCAGTAGTTCCCGCGCGATGATGACGCGCATGATCTCGTTCGTCCCCTCGAGAATCTGATGCACCCGCGCATCGCGCAAATGCCGCTCCAGCGGAAAATCCTTGAGATACCCGTAGCCGCCGTGAATCTGCAGCGCCTCGTTGATGACGTTGAAGCCCACATCCGTCGCGAACCGCTTCGCCATCGCGGCGTGCATCGTCGCGTCCGGCGCCTTCGCATCGACCTTTGTCGCCGCCTGCATAATCATCAGCCGCGCCGCTTCGAGCTCCGTCGCCATATCGGCGAGCTTGAACTGCAACGCCTGAAACTGGGCGAGCTTCTTCCCGAATTGCTCGCGTTCACCGAGATAGTCTTTCGCCCGCTTCAGCGCCGCCCGCGCCGTCCCGAGCGAACACGCGCCGATATTGAGCCGCCCGCCATCGAGCCCCATCATCGCGATCTTGAAGCCTTCGCCCTCTTCGCCGATCCGGTTGGCGACCGGCACGCGCGCATCCTCGAAAATCACCAGCGCCGTCGGCTGGCTGTTCCAGCCCATCTTGCGTTCCGGCGCACCGAAGGAAACGCCCGGCGTTCCCTTCTCGACGACAATGCAGGAAACGCCCTTGGCTCCTGCCTCGCCCGTCCGCACCATGCACACATAGATGTCGGACGTGCCCGCGCCGGAGATGAAAGCCTTGGAGCCGTTCAGCACATAATGGTCGCCGTCGCGCACCGCCCTGGTTTTCAAGGCCGCCGCGTCCGATCCGCTGGAGGGCTCCGTCAGGCAGTAACTCGCAATCAGGTCCATCGGCGTGAGGCGCGGCAACCACTTCTGCCGCTGCTCTTCGCTGCCGAAGCGATCGATCATCCATGACGCCATATTGTGGATGGACATGAACGCCGCCGTCGACGTACAGCCCTCCGAAAGCGCCTCGAAGATCAGCGCCGCATCGAGCCGCGTCAGCGCCGAGCCGCCAACATCCTCACGCACGTAAATCCCGGCAAAGCCGAGCGCCGCCGCCTTGCGCATCGTCTCCACCGGAAAAAAAGCGTCGCGGTCCCAGTCGGCCGCGTGCGGCGCCAGTTCGTCCGCGGCAAAATTCCGCGCCACGTCCTGGAATGCCTGCTGCTCTTCGGTGAGCTCGAAGCGCATGTTTTTGTCCTCCCGGATAGCCGCCGGACCTTCGGAACCGGCTTCTGAGCGGTGATACTGGCCCCCCTCGACCCTGTCAACGAAGCGCCCGCCTTACGCTGCGGAACACATGCTCCCCGGCCGTCCCGCCGCATTGCACCGGCTCTGCCTTGGCGCTATGAGTTGCGAATGACAGAAAAGAACCACCCCGCCCCCGCCTTCCCCGCCATCCGCATGCGCCGCAACCGCAAGGTCGACTGGTCGCGGCGCCTCGTCGCGGAAAACACCCTTTCGGTGAACGACCTTCTCTGGCCGCTTTTCCTGACCGAGGGCAAGGGCGTGCGCGAACCCGTGTCCACCATGCCGGGCGTCCACCGCCGGAGCGTCGACGAAGCCGTCAGCGCCGCCGAGGAAGCCGCCGCGCTCGGCATTCCCGTCATTGCGCTCTTCCCCTTCACGCCCGCCGGCAAGCGCGATGCGGTCGGCTCGCTCGCCACCGACCCGGACAATCTCGTCTGCCGCGCCACCCGCGCCATAAAGGCGGCGGTGCCGAATATCGGCGTCCTCTGCGACGTCGCGCTCGATCCCTACACGAGCCACGGCCATGACGGGCTCATGTCCGGCGACGTCATCCTGAACGACGAAACGCTCGAAGCGCTGGTCGCCCAGGCCCTCGTCCAGGTGGAAGCAGGCTGCGACATCATCGCGCCTTCGGACATGATGGACGGCCGCGTCGCCGCGATCCGCACCGCCCTCGAAGCGGCGGGCCACACGAACACGCAGATCATGGCCTACGCCGCGAAATACGCCTCCGCCTTCTACGGTCCCTTCCGCGACGCCATCGGCTCGACAGGCGCCCTCAAGGGCGACAAGCGCACCTACCAGATGGACCCGGCAAATGGCGACGAGGCGCTCCGCGAAGTCGCTCTCGACATTGCCGAAGGTGCCGACATGGTCATGGTGAAGCCGGGCCTGCCCTATCTCGACATCGTGTCCCGCGTGAAGGCCGAGTTCGGCATGCCGACTTTCGCCTATCAGGTATCCGGCGAATATTCGATGATCGCCGGCGCCATCGAGCGCGGCTGGTTCGACCGCGACCGCGTGATCCTCGAAAGCCTCATGGCCTTCAAGCGTGCCGGCGCCGACGGCGTCCTCACCTATTTCGCGCTCGACGCGGCGAAGCTCCTCAAGGCGTAAGCCCCGCCTGCGCGAGCGATGCCTCGCCGTGAAGCGCGGCAAGCCCGCCCGCCCGTTCCGTCAGCTCCGCCACCTCGGCCGCCAGCCGCTTGCGCCGCGTCGCCGATTTCCGGTCGCCGAGCCGTCCATACATCAGCTCGTAACGGCCGGGAAAATCCCGGGCGAAGGCGAGGTAGGCCTCCTTCACCGCCTTCGTGCTGCCGACGGCTTCGAGATCGCCGATCAACATCTCGTAGCCCTCGAGCGCGACCGCCCCCAGCAGTTCGTCGAGATTGGCGAAGTGCCGGTAGGGTGCCGCCTCCGAAACGCCCGCGCGCCGCGCCGCTTCCCGCATCGTCAGCGCATGGCGCCCGCGAATGTCGATCAGCGTCATCGCGGCATCCATCAGCCCGCGGCGAAGGTCGCCGTGGTGATAGGCCGTTTTCTGTCCTCTGAGACGCGTTCGCAATTTTCGTTCCCGCTTTGTCTCGATAATTTACATGTTATCGATGTTAACATCACTGTCAAGCTTAATTGGAGAACGGTCCGTGAACGGAGTATGTAGTTTTGGTTAAAAAGTGAATTCCTCGTGCGTCCCGTCGATGCGCACGATGGTATCGGTGATGAACCCGTTAAAACCGGTCTGCATCCCGATGGAATAGGCCCCCATGAAGCCAAACTCGATCCAGTCCCCCTCCCGGATATTTTCCGGAAGATAGAAAGGCAGCTTCAGCACGTCGAGGCTGTCGCAGGTCGGCCCGAAGATGCGGAAAGGCCGCAACTCTCCCTCGACCTCCCCCTCCTTCGTCAGCGCCCGCACCGGCGGATCGAGGTCGCCGTCCCGGATTTCAGAAAGACAGCCATAGATGCCGTCATTGATGTAGAGGTCCTCGCCCTTCCGCAGATGCACCTGCGTCAGCACCGAGCAGGCCTCCGCCACCAGTGCCCGCCCCGGCTCCGCGAACAGCGGCACCTCGATCCCGAGCCGCTCCTTCGCCTCCGCGATCTTGTCGAAATAGCTCTGCAGCGGCGGCACGTTCGCCTTGTAGATCGCGGGGAAGCCGCCGCCGACGTCGAGATATTCGAGCGTCACGCCCGCCTCCTCCGCCACCTTCATCGCCATCTCCATGGCAATGCGGAAAGCGTCCGGGTCGAGGCACTGGCTGCCGACATGAAATGCGATCGCCGTCCGGCACCCGCGCCTGTTCGCTTCCTTCAGCAGCGCCACGGCCTCGTCGGGCGGCGCGCCGAACTTGGCGGAAAGGTCGTAGACCGCCTTGCCCTTCGGCGTCGCGATCCGCACTTCGATCGTGATGTCCGTACCCGCGATCGCGATCACCTTGTCGAGTTCGTCCCGGTGGTCGACCACATAATCGGTGATGCCATAGACATCCGCCGCCGCCTCCAGCGCACCACGCCCCTTCACCGGATGGTTGAAATAGCAATGCGCTTCCGGCAGCAGCTCCGTCACCTTCGCGATTTCCGAAATCGACGCGGTATCGAAATGCGAGACGCCCGCCTCCGACAATGCCTTCAGGACGAAAGGATGCGGATTGCATTTCGTCGCATAAAGCACCGTGCCGGGAAAGCCGTCGATGAATGTCCGCGTCCTCGCCTTCATCACGTCCGGGAAAATGCAGAATACCGGATAGGACGGATCGAGCCGGCGGATGACGTCGCCGACCGAAGCGAACCGCAATTGCCGCGCCGCGCTCGTCATGCCTTGTCCAGTCGCGCAATCAGGCTCGACGTATCCCAGCGCCTTCCGCCCATCGCCTGCACCTCCGAGTAAAACTGGTCGACAACCGCCGTCACCGGCAGATGCGCTCCGTTCCGGCGCGCCTCGTCGAGGCAGATCGCAAGGTCCTTGCGCATCCAGTCGACCGCGAAGCCGAAATCGAACTTCCCCTCTATCATCGTCTTGTAACGGTTTTCCATCTGCCAGCTCTGCGCCGCGCCCTTGGAAATCGTTTCGATGACGGCCGCGGCGTCGAGCCCCGCCTTCTTTGCGAAGTGCAACCCTTCCGCCAACCCCTCGACGAGACCGGCGATGCAGATCTGGTTCACCATCTTGGTGAGCTGCCCCGCGCCCGACGGCCCAAGCAGCTTCGCCATCCGCGCATAAGCCGAAATCGCCCGTTCCGCCTTCGCGAAAGCCGCTTCGTCGCCGCCCGCCATCACCGTCAGCACGCCGTTCTCGGCACCCGCCTGTCCGCCGGAAACCGGCGCATCGATGAACGAGATGCCGCGCGCTTTCGCCTCTCCATAAAGCTCACGTGCCACGGCGGCGGACGCCGTCGTGTGGTCGACGAAGATGGTACCCTGCGCCATGTTCGAGAAAGCGCCGTCCGCGCCCGCCGTCACCTCGCGCAGATCGTCGTCATTGCCGACACAGGCAAACACGATCTCCGCGCTCCCCGCCGCCAGCGCCGGTGTCGGCGCCGCCGCGCCGCCATGTTCCGCAACCCAGCGTTCCGCTTTCGCGCCCGTCCTGTTGTAGACGGTAACCTCGTGCCCGGCCTTTCTGAGGTGACCCGCCATCGGGTATCCCATAACGCCCAGCCCGATAAATGCGACCTTGCTCACGCTTGCCTCCTCGCGCTTGTCGTTTGGCCTATCTAACAGGCTTGGCCGCCAAAGCGCAAAGAAGCGGCGCCACGCTGTAAACGCGGCGCCGTCGAAACGGTTCGGAAGGGACGTCGGGAAATACCTAGCGGATCTCGCCTTCGGCGGCGATACGGCCCGTCTTGCAGAGCTGCGAGGATTCCGCCGTGCAGGGCCCGTAATAGAGCCGCACGACATTGCCTTCCTTCGTCATGTCGTAGCAGTCGCGCGTGTTGTACTGGATTTCCTCCGACCTGTGGCACCAGCGGTTGCCCTCGATCCACCAGGTGCCGTCGCCGCGCCGGCTTCGCGTGGACGAACTGGCACGGTGATAGGTCTGGAAGAAATACTGGATCAGCTCGATATCCGTCGTGCCGTTCGGATGCAGTTTGATGATCGTGTTGATGAGCCGGTTGCCGCCCTCCATCTCGATCCGCCCCATCTCCAGATGAAACGTCTTGCCCACCATCTGCGTGCGGATTTGTCCGGCGTTCAGCGAGTCGCCTTTCTTGTTGAGAATGGTCTCCGCCGCGTCGCCTCCCGCGCCGCTGCTCGTGCCGCTCGGTATGCCGCCGCCGGCATTTGCCGCGGGCTGCGACGCGTCAGGCGCCGGCTCCGGTATCACTTCGGGCGGCGGTATCGGCTTGGCGTCCTTGCGGACCACCGTTTCCTTCTTCGGCTCCGGCGGCTTCACCGGTTCGGGCTTTGGCGGCTCCGGCTTCTGCACGGGTTCGGGCGGCGCCGCATAGCGATCGTTTGCCGATCCCGCGGCGAGCTGGAACGTCACGGCCTCGCCGCCGCCCGGTCCCGGTCCGCCGAATATCCCGCCAAAGGTCAGCAGCAGCGACAGAAAGAGCAATGAATGCAGCAGCACGGATGCGATCAGGAAGTTGCGCAGCTTGAATTCGCGCCCTTCCATCTCGGCCCCCGCCCTCCGTGGCATGGTCGCCGTCATCGTCATCGCCCGCGCTCCGTCAGGATCGTCACCTGCTCCACGCCGGCTTCGCGCAGCCCCTCCATCAGGAGAAGCAGAGCCTCTGCGGGCGCATCCTGGTCCGCTTTGATGGCGACGCGCTTTGTCCCCTGCTCTTTCAGATATTTTTCGACCATGTGCCCCGAAATCTTCGCATCCATCACCCGGTCGCCGAGCCATACGAATCCGTCCGCCTCCATGACGAGCGTCGCTGGCAGGTCGCGCTCGCGGTCGTTGAGCTCGCCCTGCGGCAGCGAAACCGCAACGGGGTCCGGCGGCGACATGGTGCCTGCCAGCAGAAAGAAGATCAGCAGCAGGAACACCACGTTGATGAGCGGAATCAGCGTCTCGAATTGCCGCCGGGGCGGATCCTGGTCGAATTCGATCATGGCTTGATTTTCTCCACCCGCGCCGTACCGACCGCCTTCGCACCGGATTGCCGCGCCGCCTCGACAGCCGCCACCAGCGCCTGCGTGCGCGACCCCTTTTCCGCGAGGATCGTCACGGTCATGTCCTTGCGCTCGCCGATGGCTTCGCGGAGAGACGCCGTCAGCGCCGTCCGCTCCACGGGCTTGCCGTCAAGCCTCAGCGTGCCATCGCCCATCAGCCATATTTCGACGACGCGCGCATCCGTCGGCAGTTCGTCCGCGCTCGGTGCCGGCGTCACCACCGACAGCGATTGCGTCTGCATGAACGATGTCGTCAGCATGAAAAAGATGAGCAGCAGGAACACCACGTCGATAAGCGGCGTCAGACTGGCCATCCCTCTGCGTCGGACGGGTTCCTCGAACATGGGCTTGGCTCCCTTGCGAGGCTACTGTGCCGCCTTCGACTGCACGGGTCCTTGCCGCGCATGCAGCGCCGCGATCACACGGGCCGAGGCATCGCGCATCGACAGGCGCACCTGGTCGATCTTGCCTTCGAGCAGGTTGAGCGCGGTGATGGCCGGCAGCGCGACGATGAGACCGACGGCCGTCGTCAGAAGCGCCACCCAGATGCCGCCCGAAAGCAGCGCCGGGTCCACTTGCGTACCCGCCTCCTCGAGGCTCTGGAAGGCGTTGATCATGCCGATCACGGTGCCGAGCAGGCCGAGCAGCGGCGAAATATTGCCGATGACTTCGAGCCAGCGGAGATACCGCTGCAACGCGCCGATTTCCATCGTGCCGACACGGACGATTTCGGACGCCACATCCTCGTCGCGCAGGTCGCCGCGCATCTTGGCGCGCACGCCCGCCGCCATGGCGCGTGCCAGTGGTGTTTTCTGTTTTTTCAGCACATCGAGCGATCCGGCAAGATCGCCGGCTTCGATCTTGTCGAGCGCCGGCTCCACGAAGCTCCGCTTGGAAAGCCCCGCCGACCAGAACTGGAAAATCTTGAGCAGGATGATCGCCGCCGAGATGATGGACAGCACCAGCAGGATCGCCACGATCGGGCCGCCCTTGTCGAGCAGCGAGCCCAGCGAATACCACGTGTCGCCCCCGCCCGACTGGGCAATGATGTCGGCTGCGTTATTCATCGCATCGCCGCCTGCGGCACCATTGGTTACGGCGCCGTTCGCGGCCTCGCTGGCCGCGTCAACGGTATTTTGTTCCGGCATAAGCTTGGTCCTCCCGACCGGCTACGCTACCCCAACGCTTTTTTGTCGCACTTTTACGGTCTTTTTTGCAGGTGGACCGGCAAGCGTCTTTTTAGTAAATTTTCTTTACGAAAACACCGCCGCGCCCGCGCGTCAAGCGGTTCGGCTGCCGGGGAGGCATCATTTTTTCCGGCGTCGTGAATTTTTTGCGTCGCGTCGCGGCGCCGATACCCTCAATCTGCACGCATCTCTGTCGTCGCGTGTGACTCAATAGAGGTCGGCTGGGGCATGACACAAAATAAAAACGGTGCCGCGCATGTCGCGGAAATGAACGACGACGATCCTTTCCTGCCGGAGCGATTCGTCAGGGCGATCAACGAGCTGGGTACGATGCTCGCGACGATCTACGACCGCCGCACCGGACTCACGCGCAACCAGACCCGCATCGTGATAGCGCTCCTCGACGAGGACGGCCAGACCCAGACGGAGCTTGCGCACGTCCTCAGCATTCACAAGGTCTCCATCGGCATCTATGTCGGCGAACTGGAAGCGCTGGGCCTCGTCGAACGCCGCACGCACCCGACCGACGGTCGCGCAAAATGCATCTACCTGACGCCGCTGCTGCACGCCAACAAGCATATCGCGCGCAATCACTACGCCGCCATTCACCAGGCAGCCGTCGACGGCATCGCCGAGGAAGACTACCTCGCCATGCTGAGATCGATGGATAAGATGCGCGAAAATCTGGAAGCGCTCGACGCGCGCGAAGGCGGAACCTCTCCCCGTCGCGACAGGTAGCGCGCGGTCAGATGACGGGCGGCAGTATCTGATAGGCGCCGCGATGATAGAGCAGCGGCCGCCCTTCCTCGACATAATCGAACTTCACCACACGCCCGACCATGATGACATGGTCGCCCGCATCGTGGCGCGCCTCGACCTCGCACTCGAAATGGGCAAGCGCCTGGACAAGCGCCGGGCATCCGCTCTCCCCTTCCCTCACGTCCATTCCGGCAAGGCTGTGGTCGCCTTTCCGGGCCAGCCGGGACGACACGTCCTGATGTTCCTCGCGCAACACGTTGACCGTGAAATGCGTCGCCCTCTCGAACACATCGAGCGTGTCGGACTTCTTGTCGAGGCACCAGAGCACCAGTGGCGGATCGAGCGAAACCGACGAGAAGGAATTGACCGTGATGCCGATCGGCGCCTCGCCGCCCACCCGCGTCGTGATGACGGCGACGCCGGTCGTGAACCAGCCGAGCGCGTTGCGAAACTTGCGCACGTCGTGCTCGCCACCGGTCTCCACCGTCTTTTCGCCTGTCGTCATCGAACGCTTCGCTCCATCGGGATGAGGGTTCCGTCGTCTTCCGGCCCCCGCCGCCGGTCATCTGTCGTCAACGGGTCGTTAACGTCCAGAGTGCCGGTTTAAGCCAGCCGGTCGTGGCGGCGCAACCTCGCATCCCCGCAAACCCATCGGTTTTCACGCAAAACCGCCGGGAAGCGCGCCATTCCGGCGTTTGGTTAAACCCGCTGTTAAGACGCGCGCCGCAAGAATGGAGCACGAGGCGGGGCGGGCCTGCTACGCGGCTGTTGCTGCGGGAATATACCTACAAAGAGAGTACTCGGGCATATGCGGCTCATTGTTGGCATCGGACTGGTATTGCTGAGCGTGTTCGGTGGTTACGCTGCAATGGGCGGCCACCTTGAAGTGCTTTGGCAGCCCTTCGAAGCCGTCATCATTCTCGGCGCGGCTTTCGGCGCGTTCTGCATCGCCAATCCCCCCTCGGTGCTGAAGGCGGTTGGCGGCATTCTCGGAACCCTGTTCAAAGGTCCGCGTTACGACAAGGCCGCCTTCCTGGAATTGCTCGGCCTGCAATACACCCTCTTCAAGCTCGCCAAGAGCAAGGGCAACCTCGCGCTCGAAGCGCATGTCGAAAATCCCGGCGAGAGCACCATCTTCGCGCAGTTTCCCAAATTCTCAGCCGATCACCACGCAATCGAATTCATGTGCGACTACCTGCGCATGATCACCCTCGGCACCGAGAACGCGCACGAACTCGAATCGCTGATGGACGAAGAACTCGAAACCCATCATCAGGAGCGCGAGCGCATCGTCAGCGCCATGCAGGCGCTTGCCGACGGCACGCCCGCTCTCGGCATCGTCGCCGCCGTGCTCGGCGTCATCAAGACCATGGGCTCCATCGATCAGCCGCCCGCTATTCTCGGCGGCCTCATCGGCGGCGCTCTTGTCGGCACCTTCCTCGGCGTCTTCGTCGCCTACGGCTTCTTCGGTCCGATGGCGCAGTCGCTCCGCAACACCTACGAAGCGGAGTCGAAATATTATCTCTCGATGAAGGCGGGCCTTCTCGCCCACATGGCGGGTTACGCGCCCGCCGTCTCCATCGAATTCGCGCGCAAGGCGCTGATGTCGGAAGTCCGTCCCACCTTCATCGAAGTGGAACAGTCCACCGCCGCCCTGCAGCCTGCCGCTTGACGGATAGGGATTGAACAGCATGGCCGCGCCGAACAACCAGCAGCCGATCATCCTCAAGAAGGTCAAGAAGGTCGTCCACGGCCATCACGGCGGCGCGTGGAAGATCGCCTATGCCGATTTCGTGACCGCCATGATGGCGTTCTTTCTGCTGATGTGGCTCATCAGCATGACGACGCCGGAGCAGAAACAGGGCCTCGCCGATTATTTCGCGCCGTCCAACGTCAGCCGTTCCACAAGTGGCGCGGGCGGCATCATGGGCGGCACCGCCTTCGACGAGGAAGGCTCGCGCATGGCGGGCACCAAGCCGCAGGTCGTCATGACCATATCGACGCCCGCCCAGCCGAAAAGCCCCGAGACGGCGGAAGAAAAAGCCGCCGCCGCGCAAATGGACAAACTCCTGCAGGAAAAGTCCGCCCGCGACGAACGGAATTTCCGCGCCGCCGCCGAGAGCATCCGTCAGGCGATGCGCGAGAACCCCGATCTCGCCGAGCTTTCGCGCAGCGTCATCGTCGACGAGACGCCGGAAGGCCTCCGTATCCAGATCGTCGATCAGGATGGCCGCTCCATGTTCCCCGCCGGCAATGCCGAACCCTACGAGCGAACCCGCCAGTTGATCGACGAGGTCTCGAAAATCCTCATCAAGCTGCCGAACCGCGTCAGCATCTCGGGTCACACGGACGCGAACCCGGTCGAAGGGCGGCCTGGCTATTCCAATTGGGAGCTCACCGCCGACCGCGCCAATGCCGCGCGCCGCATCCTCACCAAGGCGGGTCTTTCCAACGACCGCATCTACCAGGTCGTCGGCAAGGCGGATTCCGAGCCGCTCTTCCCCGAAGACCCCTACATGGCCGCCAATCGGCGCCTGTCCATCGTTCTCCTCCGCGAAGCCTCGGTCACGCCCCCCGGATTCAGCCCCTGATCCGGTCGAAACCGCACTTGCCTTCCCCATTTTCTCCCCTTATGTGAAACAGACCGGTTTTACATCGACGGGAAAAAGATGAGCGAAAGCAATCATGTAGCCCCAACTGGCCTTTCCGCTTCGGAAAGCGTCCAGTGGCCCGCGGGCGCCTTCGACGGCATCGTCATGGCCCGCTGCCTCGCTTTTCTCGCCGATCTGGCCGTCCTTTGCGTCCTGCTCGTGCTGGCGTCGGTCGTTTTTGGCGTCCTCGGTATCCTGACATTTGGCCTGCTCTGGCCGGGCGCCGCGCTCACCCCCCTCATCGCCCTTGCCTATTTCACGCTCACCCTGGGCGGCCGGCACTCGGCGACGCCGGGCATGCGCTGGCAGGGCATCGAGCTTCGCGCCTGGAACGGGCGCAGGCCCGGCTATCTCCAGGCGGCGCTTCAGACCGTCCTCTTTTACGTGACCGTCGCCGTCGGCACGGTTCTCGTTCTGCTCGTACCGTTTTTCAACGAACGTCGCCGCTGTCTCCACGACTATCTTTGCGGTACTGTCTTCGTCCGCCGTTCCGTCTGAACCGAGGCCACCTCGCGTAACGCCTGCTGATCCACTCCCTCAATCACCGGGCGCATCGCCGACTTGTCGTGCCATGCGCTACCGAACAAGATGCGCGCATGGAAATTGCTTTTGCCTGGCAGATGTGGGTGACCTATGGCCTGATCGTGGTCGCGGTCATGCTGTTCAGCATCGAGCGTCTTTCGCTTGAGGTATCGGCTCTCGCGATTCTCGTCGTTCTTCTCCTCTTCTTCTATCTGTTTCCCGTCGTCGGCCCGGATGGCCAGAACCTCCTCAGTTCGACCACGCTCCTCGCGGGCTTCGCAAACCCGGCGCTGATCGCCGTCCTCGCGCTTCTCGTCGTCGGCCAGGGCATGTTCCAGACCGGCGCCCTCGACGGCGCCGCCCGCCGCGTCGCGGATCTCGGCTCCACCCGGCCCGGCCTCACCATCTTCTTCACCTTCCTGCTGGTCGCCGTCATCAGCGCCTTCCTGAACAACACGCCCGTCGCCGTGATGTTCATTCCCGTCCTCGCCACGCTCGCCGGCCGCTTCGGCCAGCGCGCGCCGAAGGTCATGATGACGCTGAGCTACGTGTCGATCCTCGGCGGCATGACGACGCTCATCGGCTCATCCACCAACCTGCTGGCGGCCGGCGTGGTCATGACCTCGCATCTGCCGCCCATCGGCATCTTCGACTTCGTGGTACCCGGCATTTTTCTCGCCTCGATCGGCTTCCTCTACGCCACGTTCGTCGTGCCGCACCTTGTTCCCGACCGTGGCGCCGCCGTCGATCTGTCCGGACCGGAAGCCGGCAACGGCAAGCAATACATCGCCCAGCTCGAAGTCACCTCCGCCCATCCCCTTGTCGGCGTGAGCTCCATCGCCGGTCTCTTTCCGCCGCTGCGCGACATGACGGTCCGCATGATCCAGCGCGGCGAACATCCGATCCTGCCGCCCTTCGAGGACGTGACCCTCATGCCCGGCGACGTCGTCATCGTCGCCGCCACGCGCCAGACCCTCACCGACGCCCTGAAGTCGGGCTCGCGCATTTTCGAAGGCATGCTCGAGGAACGTTTCTCGGCCGGCCTCGAGGCGAGCGATGGCCCCGCCAAACCCGGCGGCGAACTCATCCTCGCCGAAACGGTCGTGGCGCCAGGCTCGCGCATGATCGGCCAGACCATCGAACAGATCGCCTTCCGCCACCAAACGGGTTGCATCGTGCTCGGCATCCAGCGCCGCAGCCGCATGATCCGCACCCTGCTCAACGACATCCGCCTCGAGGCGGGCGACGTCCTCCTCATTCTCGGCAAGGGTCCGCAGGTGCAGGACCTCCGCCACAACCGCGACGTGCTGCTCCTCGAATGGTCGGCGACCGAACTGCCGGACCCGAAGCTCGCACGCCGCGCCCTCGCGATCTTCGGTATCATGGTCGCTTTCGTGCTCAGCGGCCTCGTCCCCATCGAAATCGCCGCCGTCGGCGCCGCCGCCGCCATCATCGCGGCGGGCGTCCTCAACGTCCGCCAGGCCGCCCGCGCCATCGACCGGCGCATCTTTCTCATGGTCGGCGCCATGCTCGGCGTCGCCGCCGCGCTGGAAGCCACGGGCGGCGCGCGCGCCATAGCGGAAACATCTGTCGCAATGTTCTCCGGCTACGGCGTGCCGGTCATCCTCTCGGCCTTCTTCTTCGCGATCGCCGTCACCACCAACGTGCTGACCAACAACGCCACCGCCGTGCTGTTCACGCCCATCGCCATCAGCACGGCCACCCAGCTCGGCATCGATCCGATGATCTTCGTCTATGCCGTCATCTTCGCCGCCAACTGTTCCTTCGCGACGCCGATGGGCTACCAGACCAACCTTCTGGTTATGGGACCGGGGCATTACGAATTCCGCGATTTCGTCCGCGCCGGCGCGCCTCTCGTCATTTTGCTCTGGCTGGCTTATTCTTTCTTCGCGCCTTGGTACTATGGGCTCTGAACCGGAAAGAGCGGCCGCTAGCGCGAGAAAGCAGTGACAGACCAGTCCCGCACGAGATTTCCGCAGTTCTACATCACGGCCCCGCAGCCGTGCCCGTATTTGCCCGGCCGCCACGAGAAGAAAGTCTTCACGCATCTGCTCGGCGACGAGCCCGTCTCCCTCAACAACGCGCTCACCCAGGCCGGCTTCCGCCGCAGCCAGAACATCGCCTATCGCCCGGCCTGCGACGATTGTCAGGCCTGCGTCTCCGTCCGCGTGATCGTCGATGAGTTCCGTCCCCGGCGTACCTTCCGCCGCATCCTCGCGCACAATACCGGCCTGCGCTCTTCCGCCGAGCCCGCCCGCGCGACCGACGAGCAGTACACGCTCCTGCGCCGCTATCTCGACGCCCGCCACGCCGAAGGCGGCATGGCCGACATGTCGAGGCTCGATTACGTCGCCATGGTCGAGGACACGACCATCGTCACCCGCCTGATCGAATACCGCCAACCCGGCGCCCCGGCCCCCCTCGTCGCCACCGCCCTCACCGACATGCTCGATGATGGCCTCTCCATGGTCTACAGCTTCTACGACCCGGCCGAGACCTCGCGCAGCCTCGGCACATGGATGGTCCTCGACCATATCGAGCGCGCCCGCGCGCTCGGCCTGCCTTACGTCTATCTCGGCTACTGGGTCGATGGCAGCCGCAAGATGGCCTACAAAACCCGCTTCCAGCCGCTCGAAGCCCTGACAATGGAAGGCTGGCGACGCATGGAGACTCCGCCCTGTAATCTATAGTTCACGTCTGCTTGACGCCGTCGATCCTGTGAACTACAGTTAACAAATATGCTGGAAGTCCGCCAAACACTGATTTTCCGGGACTGGCTGGACGGCCTCAAGGATCGTCAGGCAGTCAAGCGCATCGCGCAACGCATCGTCCGGCTCGAATCCGGCCTTTTTGGCGACGCGAAGTTTTTCGACGGCATCGGCGAGCTGCGCATCGATTCCGGCCCCGGTTACCGGGTCTATTTCGTGCGGCGGGGCGATGTTCTCATTCTTCTTCTGTGTGGCGGCGACAAGAGCACCCAGAAGAAAGACATTGAGCGCGCCAGGAAACTGGCCGAGGAGGTATGACATGACTATCGAAACCGTTCCTTTTGACGCCGCCCTCTACCTCGATACGCAGGAAGACCACGTCGCACTCATTTCCGATGCGCTGGCAACCGGCGATGCAAGCTACATCGCAACTGCGCTCGGTGTCGTCGCCCGGTCCCGCGGCATGTCGCAGATCGCCAAGGAGGCAGGCGTAACCCGCGAAGCTCTCTACAAGGCGCTGAGCCCGGAAGGCGATCCCAAGCTCACCACCTTGATCGGCGTAATGAAGGCACTCGGGATTCGCCTCAAGGCCACCCCTGCCGATACCGAAAACACCGGAGGCACACTCACCGGCGCCTGATCGCTCGACGACGGGCCGATCCCTTCGCCGCCGTTGCGCCTTGCGCGCGCGCGCCTATACTGGCCGCGAATTGCACCCCTTCAATTGGGGAGAGCTGGCCGGCGCACGGCCGCTCCGGGGAAGTAGATCGGGGAGTCGTCCATGAAACGCCGTTCGTTCTTGACGGGCGCTGGCACCGCCGCCATCGCCGCCGCCACCATGCCCGCGCCGGCAATTGCCCAGGGCAAGCGTCAGCTCAAGATGGTCACCACATGGCCGAAAAATTATCCCGGCCTCGGCACCTCGGCCCAGCGCCTCGCGACCCGTATCGGTGAAATGACGGACGGTCAGGTCGACATCAAGGTCTATGCCGCCGGCGAACTCGTGCCCGCCCTCGAATGCTTCGACACCGTCTCGAGCGGCGCCGCCGACATCTATCACGGCGCTGAGTACTACTGGCAGGGCAAGTCCAAGGCCTACAACTTCTTCACCGCCGTGCCCTATGGCATGACCGCCGCCGAAATCAACGGCTGGATCTATCATGGCGGCGGGCAGGAGCTCTGGGACGATCTCGCCGCCGGCTTCAACATCAAACCCTTCATGGCCGCCAACACCGGCGTCCAGCTTGCCGGCTGGTATCGCAACGAGATCAACTCGCTCGACGATCTCAAGGGCCTGAAAATCCGCATGCCCGGCCTCGGCGGCGAAGTCATGCGCCGTCTCGGCGCCGCCGCCGTCACGCTCGCCGGCCCCGACATTTTCCCGGCCCTCCAGAACGGCACCATCGACGCCGCCGAGTGGGTCGCGCCGTGGAACGACATGGCCTTCGGCTTCTACCGCATCGCCAAGTTCTACTACTGGCCCGGCTTCCACGAGCCGGGATCGAGCCTCGCCGCCGGCTTCAATCTCTCCGTCTGGGAGTCGCTCACGAAGCAGCAGCAGGCCGTGGTCCGCGCCGCCTGCTCCGCCGAAAACGACTACACCCTTGCCGAATACACGCATCACAACGGTCGCGCCCTCAAGACGCTCGTCGAGCAGCACGGCGTCCAGATGCGTAAATTCCCGGACGAAGTCCTCGCCGCCCTCAAGAAGGCATCGCGCGAAGTCCTCGAGGACGCCGCCAAAAGCGATGCCGCCACCGCTAAAATCTATGAAAGTTTCCGCGAGGCGCTGGCGGTTTCCGAGGAATGGACGCGGATCGGCGACGAAGGTTATGTGGAGGCACGCCGCGGCTGACGCGGTCGACCGTCATGAACAAACTCTCCCGCCTCGCCGGACTGATCGATACCGTCAACGAAGCCGTCGGCCGCGCGGTCGCCTGGCTCGCGCTCTTCATGGTGCTGACCCAGTTCGTCGTCGTGCTTATGCGCTACATCTTCGGCGTCGGCTCCGTCTGGGCGCAGGAATCGATCGTCTACATGCACGGCACCCTTTTCATGCTGGCGGCGGGCTACACCCTCCTCCACAACGGCCATGTCCGCGTCGATCTTTTCTATCGCTCGTCGTCGCCCGCCTTCAAGGCATGCGTCGACCTCTGCGGCACGGTCCTTCTCCTCTGGCCGGTCTGTGTACTGATCTTCTATGTCGGCCTTCCCTACGTCGAAAGTGCGTGGAGCGTGCGCGAGGGCAGCCGCGAGACCAGCGGCATCCAGGGCGTCTACCTCCTGAAAAGCGTCATCCTCGTCTTCGTCGTCCTGCTCGCGCTGCAGGGCCTTTCCACCGTCATCCATTCGCTGCGCATTCTCGCCGGGATCGAAAAGCCCGTCGAGGAAGCTTCGCCCCTGCTCTGAGAGACCGTTCATGGCGCTCCGCGAATCTCTCGATGTGCTGATGTTTGTCGCGGTCTGTGCCGTGCTGCTGACGGGCTTCCCCGTCGCCTTCACGCTGGCCGGCATCGCCCTCGCCTTCGGCCTGATCGGCATGGCGTTCGGCGTCTTCGATTTCGGCTTCATGGCCGCGCTCCCGCAGCGCATCTACGGCAACATGACGAACGACGTGCTGATTGCGGTGCCGCTCTTCGTCTTCATGGGCACCATGCTGGAGCGCTCGAAGGTCGCAGAGGAACTGCTTGAAAACATGGGCCGCCTCTTCGGCCGGCTGCGCGGTGGCCTCGGTATTTCCGTCTCGATCGTAGGCGCGCTCCTCGCCGCCTCCACCGGCATCGTCGGCGCGACGGTCGTGACCATGGGCCTTCTGGCTCTCCCCACCATGCTGCGGCGCGGCTACGATCCGGCGCTCGCTTCCGGTTCCATCGCCGCCGCCGGCACGCTCGGCCAGATCATCCCGCCCTCCATCGTCCTCGTGCTGCTCGGCGACACGCTGGCGAATTCCTACCAGAAGGCGCAGCTCGAACAGGGCATCTTCTCGCCGGAAACGCTCTCCGTCGGCGACCTCTTCGCCGGCGCGCTCATCCCAGGCCTCATGCTGGTCGGCTTCTACATTCTCTATCAGGTCGTCCGCGCCGTCCTTGATCCGAAGTCCTCGCCCGCCATGCCGGTCGACGACAGCGTCTCCACCGCCGAACTCTACCGCCGCACGCTCCGCGCGCTCATTCCCCCCGTCGTCCTTATCGTCGCCGTCATGGGCTCGATCCTCGGTGGCATCGCCACGCCCACCGAAGCTGCCGCCCTCGGCGCCATCGGCTCGATCCTTCTCGCGGGCGAGCGTGCCGGCGGCCTGAAGCTTCCCGTCCGCACCGCCGCCCTCTCGCTGATCGCGCTTCTGTTCCTCACCTCCTTCATGGACCTCCGGACCGCGCGCACCGAAATCTCCGGTGGCGACCAACTCGGCATCTGGCTCGCATGGCTCCTTTGCGCCGGCATCGCCTGGGGCCTCCTCGCCAGCACCCACCGCCTCTGGCGCAACGGCGTCCTCGGCGAGGTCACGCAATCGACCGCGCGCATCACCTCCATGGTCTTCGTCATCCTGATAGGCGCCGCGCTCTTCAGCCTCGTCTTCCGCGGCCTCGGCGGCGACGACACCGTGCACGAGTTCCTGAACTCCATGCCGGGCGGCACCACGGGCGCGGTCATCACCGTCATGCTCATCATGTTCGCGCTGGGCTTCTTCCTCGACTTCATCGAGATCATCTTTGTCGTCGTGCCCATCGTCGCCCCCATCCTCCTCATGATGGGCGTCGATCCCGTCTGGCTCGGCGTCATGATGGCCGTCAACCTCCAGACCTCCTTCCTCACGCCGCCTTTCGGCTTCGCACTCTTCTATCTGCGCGGCGTCGCCCCCGACAGCGTCACCACCATGCAGATCTACCGCGGCGCCGTCCCTTTCGTGATGTTGCAAATCCTGGCGCTTGGCGTTATCGCGGTATTCCCGGCGCTCGCCACCTGGCTGCCGCGCCTCATCTTCAGCGGAATGTAGAGTTCACATGTCCATGACACCGCCCCCCGACGCCGCAGGCGAAGCCGGCCGCAACATGATGCGCTTCTCGCTCGTCGTCCTCGCGATGGTGGGCGTCGTCATGTTCTTCGTCGTCACCGGCCGCGTCGACATGAGCGAACCCGTCGAGCTCACCGCCCGCGTGACCCAGCCCGCCACCTGGAATGCCGCCGCTCCGCTCGAGCTCGAAGTCGCCCTCACGCTCGCGAACAACACCGAAGAGGCGCTCCCTCTGGAGCTTCCCTCGCAATGCGAAATCTTCCGCTGGTTCCTGACCGACAAGGACAAAAATCTCGTCCAATCGCAGCGCGACGACGAACCCTGCGTCGATCTCCCCATCAAGGGCGCGCTCGAACCGAAACACAACATGACCGGCAACTATACGGTAAAGCTCGACCCCGCCCGCGTGCCCCCCGGCGACTACATCCTCTTCATCCGCTACTGGGCCCACGAACTCCGCGAACCCGTCACGATAAACTGAACGTCCTTTCAAGAAATTCGTCATTGCGAGGAGCGAAGCGACGCGGCAATCCATGAAGCCACAAACTCAGATGTCTCTCTTCACACCGCCCCGAACGGTCCCCCGAATTTCCGCTCGCTCGTGAAGCCCTTCGGCGGCAGCCGCCCGGCTTGCGCCCGCGCGCCCACCCAGTCCTTCAGGTCGGTATGCGTCCGCGACCGCCCGCCCTTGTCGTAAACGGTCAGCCCCTCTTTCAGGTTGAACGTCTTCACATCGGCAAGCCCGCCATCCGCGTAGCGTTGCAGGCGCACGCCCTTGCCGCGCGTCATCTCGTTAACTTCCTTGATCGGGAAAATGAGCAGCTTCCGGTTCTCGCCGATCGTGGCGACATGGCTCCCCTGCACCACCGCGCAGGCGACCGCCTCGTCCGTACCCGTCGTATTGAGCACCTGCTTGCCCGCGCGGCGCATCGCCACCACCTCGTCTTCCGGCACCACGAAACCATTGCCCTCATGCGACGCGACGATGAGCTTCCGCCCAGGCTGGTGTACGAAGAGTTCCACCACGTCGTGGCTCTCGTCGAGATCGATCATGAGGCGCACCGGCTCGCCGTTCCCGCGCCCGCCCGGCAGCTTGTCCGCGCTGAGCGTGTAGAAGCGCCCATCCGTCGCGAACAGCAGGATCTTGTCCGTCGTCTCCGCATGGATGATGAAGCGCGGCCCGTCGCCTTCCTTGTATTTGACGTCGGCATCCGCGGCGAGATGTCCCTTCAGCGCGCGGATCCAGCCCTTCTTCGAACAGATGACCGTGACGGGCTCCTTCTCGATCATCGCCTCGATCGCATGGAACTCGATCGCCGGCGCGTCGGAGAAAATCGTGCGCCGCTTGCCCAGATCGGTCTTCGGCCCGAACAGCGCCTTCACTTCCTTGATCTCTTCCGCGACATGCGCCCACTGCTTGTCTTCGGATTTGACCAGCGACTTCAGCGTCTTCTGTTCCGCCGACAGCTCCTTGTGCTCGCCGCGGATTTCCATCTCCTCCAGCTTGCGCAAACTCCGCAGCCGCATGTTGAGGATCGCTTCCGCCTGGTTGTCGGTCAGCTTGAACTTCCTGATGAGCGCGGGCTTCGGCTCGTCCTCCTGCCGGATGATCCGGATCACCTCGTCGAGATTGAGATAGGCCTTGAGATAGCCTTCCAGCACCTCGAGCCGCTTCTCGATCTTGTCGAGCCGGAAATTCGAGCGCCGCACCAGCACGACCTTGCGATGTTCGAGCCACGCCCGCAGCGCGCCGCGCAGGCTCATCACCCCCGGCACCTGCCCGGCGGACAGCACGTTCATGTTGAGCGGAAACCGGTTTTCCAGTTCGGTCGTGCGGAACAGCGACTCCATCAGATGTGCCGGATCGACGGTTCTCGCCTTCGGCACCAGCACGAGGCGGATTTCCTCCGCGCTCTCGTCGCGCACATCTTCCAGCAGCGGCAGCTTGCGCGCCTGCAACAGCTCGGCGATCTTCTCCACCAGCTTAGACTTCTGCACCTGATAGGGAATTTCCGTGACGACGATCTGGTAGCCGCCGCGCGGCAGCTCTTCCTGCTCCCACCGCGCCCTCACGCGAAAGCCGCCGCGCCCCGTCTCATAGGCCTCCAGGATCGCCGCGCGCGGCTCCACGATGATGCCGCCCGTCGGAAAATCCGGCCCCTTCACGAACTCGACAAGCTTCTCCGTCTTCGCATTCGGATGCTTGATGAGATAAAGCGCCGCGTCGCACAGCTCGGCCGCGTTATGCGGCGGAATGCTCGTCGCCATGCCGACCGCGATCCCCGCCGCGCCGTTCGCCAGCAATTGCGGAAACGCCCCCGGCAGCACCGTCGGCTCGCTGTCTTCGCCATCATAGGTCTCGCGGAAATCGACCGTGTCCTCGTCGATCCCGTTCAGCAGCTGCGCCGCGACCTCGGTGAGCCGCGCTTCCGTGTAGCGCATCGCCGCCGCGTTATCGCCGTCCACATTGCCGAAATTGCCCTGCCCGTCGACCAGCGGATAGCGCACCGAAAAACTCTGCGCCAGCCGCACCAGCGCGTCGTAGACCGACTGGTCGCCATGCGGATGGTAGCGGCCGATTACGTCGCCCACCACGCGCGCCGACTTCTTGAACCCCGAGCCCGGATCGAGCTTCAACTGCCGCATCGCGAACAGCACCCGCCGATGCACCGGCTTCAGCCCGTCCCGCACATCCGGCAGCGCCCGGTGCATGATCGTGGAGAGCGCATAAGCGAGATACCGCTCCTCCAGCGCCTCCCGCAAATTGATCTCGTGTTCCGGCTCCGGCGGGGTAACGGCCTTGGTCATGTGTCTCTACTCTTCATATCTTCACCGTCATTGCGAGGAGCGGAGCGACGAAGCAATCCAGGGGCCGCATACGCAGGAGCGCAATAACGCATTCAATTCAGTTCTTCGTACAAATCCCGCCACTGGGGATTCATGGCCTCGATCAAGGCCAGCTTCTTTTCCCTCGATCCACCCTTGAGCTGCTTTTCGCGCGCGATCGCAAATTCCATCTCGTCATGCATCTCATACCAGACCAGCCTCTTGCAGCCATGCCGCTTCGTGAAGCCCTGCAAGACGCCCTCGCGATGCTCGTATATCCGGCGTTCGAGGTTCGATGTCACGCCGGTATAGATCGTCCCGTTCCGCCCGCTCGCGACGATGTAGACGGCCGGCCGCTTCATCCCTATCCCTCAACGTCATTGCGAGGAGCGTAGCGACGAAGCAATCCAGGAGCCGCAAACTCCGAAACAGCCGCCCCTGGATTGCTTCGCTTCGCTCGCAATGACGAACCTGTAATTCCGAGATACACAGCCATTATACCAGCGATTCGGACCCCTAGCGTCGACGGCTCAGCTCTCTGCCTCGACGGCTTCAAAACCACGGTCACCGGAACTGAACGCCCTCTCTTGCAGAGCGACCACGGAACCCGGTTGAAAGCGCCAGTTCTGTTCCGGCGGCATGATCCCCAGCACTTTGTAGAGACCGTTGCCCAATGCCTCGGCGGAAACCTGTACCCACACTTCAGTCCCTTCGTCCAACAATGGCATGTAGATGGTCGTCCGTCGCATTCGCCCCTCACTCCGCCCTCGCCGCTATCTTCTCCAGAAGCCTTGTCCGCGCATCCGGCAGGTGCCGGTCATGCGCCGCGAAGAGATGCCGCTCCAGGAAATGCCCGGTCATCCGCAATCCTTCCGCCACATCCGCCAGGCTCGCCTCGCCCGCCTGGCTCCCCACCAGAAATCCCGGCAGCCGGAACAGCCGCTCCTTGTAGGCCTCGCCCGCCGCCCGGCTCACCGCGCTCCCGCTCCGCGGCGACACGTAAACCAGATCGTCGCGGCTCCCCGTCGCCGCGCATTGCGTGAGGTCGAGTCCGAAGCCGAGTTCCGTGAGCAGCCCCAGTTCCCAGCGCACGAACACCGCCGGCCACACATCGCCGTCCCGCATCGTGTCGAGCAGCACCTCATAGCCGTCGTAAAGCGCCGGATGCGCCTCCCGCTCCGGCACGATGCCGCATACCGCGCTCGCCGCGCTGAGTGCCAGCAGCGCCAGCGGATCGTCCATCAGCAGTCCCGCCAGCGGCTTCACCAGTTCCACCTGATAGGTGCCGAGATGTTCGGTCAGCCGCGCCCGCCAATGCGCCGCCAGCTTGTTGCCCGGCTGCAGCACGCTGCGCATCCGCCGCCCCGCGCCGCCATGCACGAGCCCGAGATGCCGTCCCTGTTCCCGCGTGAAAAGCTCGAGAATGGCGCCCGTCTCGCCATAAGGCTTCGCCGACAGCACAATCCCTTCGTCCCGCCAGTCCACAGTCCCGCGACCTTTCTTCCATGAGAGGCGCTTTGTAGCATGGACGAGGCCCCGAGAGGACCTGGAGAGGACAAGCGCCGAACCGTCCCTGCCCCGCCTTGACACCGCCTGCCTTCTTCATTAAATGCGCCCTACCGCATAAGCGCAAAGGAAGACAGGCCGATGCCCGACGTCCCGCAGCTTCTCGCCGCCCTCGCAGAGCCGACAAGGCTGCGCGCCATGCAGATCGTCTGGCGCGGTGGAGAACATTGCGTCTGCGACCTCATGTCCGCTCTCGACGCCACCCAGTCCCGCATGTCGCGCCATATGGCCGTCCTGAAAGCCGCCGGCCTCGTCGTCGACAGGCGCGATGCCCAATGGGTGCGCTATCGCCGCAATCCCGATATCCCCGCCGCCGTCATCCGCATTGTCGATGCCGCGCTTGCCGCCCTCGAAAAGCCGCGCCGCCGCGCCGCCTGATTGGAGAGTGCCTTGTCCGTCACCATCTATCACAACCCCGCCTGCGGCACCTCGCGCAACACGCTCGCCATGATCCGCAAGAGCCTCGAAGAGAGCGGCGAGGAGCCGGAGGTGATCGAATATCTGAAAACCCCACCGGATCGCGAAACGCTGCGCCGCCTCATCGCCGCCATGGGCATTTCCCCGCGCGAGCTTCTGCGCCGCAAGGGCACGCCCTACGACGAACTCGGCCTCGACGATCCGAAATGGACGGATGAAGACCTGATCGGCTTCATGCTCGAACACCCGGTCCTGATGAACCGCCCCGTCGTCGTCGCGCCGAAGGGCACGCGCCTCTGCCGTCCCTCCGAAGCCGTGCTCGACATTCTCGAAAACCCGCATATCGGCCCCTTCGTCAAGGAAGACGGCGAAGTGATTATCGACCAGGAAGGAAAGCGCGTTGTCTGAGTATCTCGACACATTGCCGAACATCGACGAAGAGCTGCTGCACCCCGTGGACGAGGCCCGCCTTTTCGTGGCGCCGCGCGCGACGCACAAGCCGCGCATCCTGCTGCTCTACGGCTCCGTGCGCGAGCGTTCCTTCAGCCGCTTCGCAACGGAGGAAGCCGCGCGCATCCTCCGCCGCCTCGGCGCCGAAACCCGCACCTTCAATCCCTCCGGCCTGCCTCTCCCCGACGACGCGGATGAAAGCCATCCGAAAGTCCGCGAGCTGCGCGATCTCGTCACCTGGTCGGAAGGCATGGTCTGGTGCTCGCCGGAGCGCCACGGCGCCATGACGGGCATCATGAAGGCGATGATCGACTGGATACCGCTCTCCCTCGGCGCCATCCGCCCGACGCAAGGCAAGACCCTCGCCGTCATGCAGGTCAGCGGCGGCTCGCAATCCTTCAACGCGATCAACCAGCTCCGCGTGCTCGGCCGCTGGATGCGCCTGGTCACGATCCCGAACCAGTCTTCCGTGCCGAAGGCCTTTCTGGAATTCGACGAGGAAGGCCGCATGAAGCCCTCCGCCTATTACGACCGCATCGTCGACGTGATGGAGGAACTGATGAAATTCACCCTCCTCCTCCGCGACCGCTCGGACTATCTGGTGGAGCGCTACAGCGAGCGCAAGGAAAGCGCCGAGGAGCTTTCCCGCCGCGTCAACCAGAAGTCGATCTGAGGCCGTGCCGGCCTCTGAGGCATCCGCGTGACACCGGCCGGCCCCTCATCCTGTCTCGTCTGCCGTGAGCCGGCGCCGCACCGCTTCGTCAGCGTCGGCGCGCAGGACTACTGGTCGTGCCGCCGCTGCGATGCGGTCTTTCTCGACCCGGCGCAGCATCCGGCGCGACAGGATGAACTCGCCCAGTATCTGAGCCATGAGAACGATCCGGGCGACCCGCGCTACCGGACCTTCCTCGCTCGGCTGGCGGTGCCGCTGCTGCAAAAGCTGACGGCGCCCGCGCGGGGTCTCGATTATGGCTGCGGCCCCGGTCCGGCGCTGGCCGCGATGCTGCGCGAGGCGGGACACGAGATGGCGCTCTACGACCCCTTCTTCCAGCCCGGCCGCGCGCCTCTCTCGGGCACCTACGATTTCATCGTCTGCACCGAAGCCGCCGAACATTTTCATCGCCCGGCAGACGAGTTCGACCGTCTGGAGGCGATGCTGCGGCCGGGCGGCTGGCTCGGAATCATGACGGGCTTCATGACCGGCGATGTTCCGTTTGCGGACTGGTACTATCGCAAGGATCCGACGCATGTCGTCTTCTACAGCGAGAGCACTCTGCGCTTCGTTGCGGATGCGCGTGGCTGGTCATGCGAGTTCCCGGCTCCCGGCATCGCACTGATGCACAAGCACGCCGCTTGAGGCTGCCATGCGCCGACTCGTGCTAGCGTTTCGGCAAATGAGTTTGGTGGCCTTCGCCAGGACTGGACAGGAGGCACAAACGCAAAACGGGAACGGATCGTCCGCCACAGCATGAGCCGGCTTTCGAGTGCAAATTTCATGCGGCAATGGCGTGCCGCCTATAGCGCAAGCAACCCCGGCCAGCGTCTCGACCGCTGGCGCGTCGGCAACGTCGAATGGACGCGGGACAGGCATGTCCATTGGGGGCCCGATATTTCTTTTCACATCGAGATACACCGGATCGTCTGCAAGTCTGGTGAAAGAATCGTCTGGTCTCTTCTCGTCGTCTCCGAACGCTGGTTCGGCGAGGATCGGGACAAGGCGCTGCGGGTAACCGAGTTCGCAAAGCTCCTTTCCGGCCGCGCCGACACCGCAACCGCATGGTTCCGCGAGCATGGAAATGAATGAAGATGAAAACCCCGGAACCCGTGGCTGGCTCAACCGGACGGTCCTCGGCGCAGGTCTGACAAGCGCCCTCGGCGACTTCTGCTACGAGACGACGACCGTCATCCTGCCGGGCTTTCTTGCCGTACTCGGCATTCCGGCGGCCGTGCTCGGCCTCATCGAAGGGACAGCGGACGCGATCGCCAGCTTCACCAAGATGTTCTCGGGCTACATCGCCGACAAGTTCGGCCATCGCAAGACGCTGGTCATTGTCGGCTACGCACTGACGCCGGTCGGTCAGGCCATGATCGCCCTTGCCGTCGGCTGGCCGCTCATTCTTCTGGGCCGCATCGTATCCTGGTTCGGCAGGGGCCTCCGCGGCCCCCTGCGCGATGCCATCATCGTGCAAGCCATCGCGCCTGAAACGCGCGGCCGCGCCTTCGGTTTTCACCGCGCAATGGACACGCTCGGCGCCATTGCCGGTCCGCTTCTCGGCGTCGCGCTGCTCGGTTGGGCGCAAACCCTGCCTTGGGACAGCGCGGACGAACCGTTCCGGCTGGTCTTCTGGCTGACCCTGATTCCGGGCGCTCTCGCGGTTCTCGCTTTCCTGACGCTGGTGCGCGATCCCGAACACACGCCCAATCCGGCGATGAAATTCATTTCGACGATCAAGGGCCTGCCGGCGCGTTTCAAACGCTATCTCGCCGCTGTCGGCATTTTCGGCATGGGCGATTTCTCGCACGCTCTGCTGATCCTCGCCGCGACGCAACTGCTCACGCCGTCGATGGGCGTCGTGCAGGCGGCCCAGGTCGCCGGCCTTCTCTATGTCGGGCGCAACACCGTACAGGTCGTCGCGTCATGGCCCGTTGGCGTGCTCGCCGACCGTTTTGGCGCCCGGCCGGTGCTGATCGTCGGTTATGCGTTGGGCGTCCTGACCGCAATTCTGATGGCCCTTGTCTTCGTCTCCGGCGACGGCGATAAGATCCTTCTTCTGGTCGGCATCTTTTTTGTCGCCGGCCTCTATGTCGCGGTGCAGGAAGCGCTTGAAGCGACGGTCACGGCCGGCATGGTCGAAGAGCGTACGCTAGCGACGGGCTACGGCGCACTCGGCACGGTCAACGGCGCCGCGAAGTTCTTCTCCAGCGCCGCCGTCGGTATTCTCTGGACGGCGGTCTCGCCGCAATTCGCATTCGGCCTCGCTGCACTCCTCATGGCGGCGGGCACGCTGGCGCTGATACGCCTGCGCTGATCGCACCCACTCCTTCGGAAAGTCATGCCGATTTCAAAACCCAAAACCCTGCAGATTTCAGGCGCAAAAGCATCGAGGTGACACCCGTGATCTTCTGGATGGCAAGTGCGCTCGCATTGGCGTTCGCTTATCTCCTCGGTTCCACGCCCACAGGCTATCTGGCGGGGAAGCTGCTCAAGGGCATCGATATTCGGGAGCACGGCTCCGGATCCACTGGCGCAACGAACGTGCTGCGAACCCTGGGTAAATGGCCGGCACTGGTGGTGCTGCTGGCGGATGTGCTGAAAGGCGCGGCGGCGATCGTCTTCACCCTCTGGTTTTATCCGTGGCTCTACAAATTGCCGTCCGTCACGCCACCGCCGGCGCTCGATCTGCAAACCTTCGTGCCATGGGCGGTTTGCCTGGCTGGACTTGCCGCATTGCTGGGACACAGCCGGTCGGTCTGGCTGAATTTTACAGGCGGGAAATCCATAGCGGCGGGGCTGGGTGTGTTGCTGGCGATGTCATGGCCCGTGGGTTTGGGTGGGCTGGCGGTCTTTGGCGTCGCACTGGCTATATTCCGGTTTGTTTCCCTTGGCTCGATGCTGGCGGCGTTAACCGCCATCGCCCTCGTCTGCGCCATGGAGCAACCCTTGCCCTATCGGTTGTTCGTGATCGCAGGTGCCACTTACGTGATTGCGCGCCATCGGGCGAACATTCGGCGGCTGTTGGCGGGAACGGAACCGCGCCTCGGGCAAACGGCAGCGCCGACGCGCTAGCACGCAACCGGATGTGAATTGATGCATCGGGCCGCGCGCCCTCACTCCTTCGGAAAGTCGAGCCCCATCTCGCGATAGCGTTCCCGGTCGTCCGACCAGTTCTCGCGCACCTTCACGAACAGGAACAGGTGAACGCGGCATTCGAGCATCTGCTCGAGTTCCTCGCGCGCAAGCTGGCCGATCGTCTTGATGGTCTGCCCGCCCTTGCCGAGCGCGATCTTCTTCTGGCTGTCGCGTTCGACGAAGATCACCTGCTGGATGCGGATCGAGCCGTCCTTCTTCTGCTCCCAGCTTTCCGTCTCCACCGTCAGCGAATAGGGCAGTTCGTCGTGAAGCCTGAGAAAGAGCTTCTCGCGCGTCACCTCCGCCGCGAGCGAGCGCAGCGGCACGTCCGCCGCCTGGTCTTCGGGGTAATGCCACGGACCGGGCGGCATCAGCCCGGCGAGGTATTTCTTCAGATCCGCCACCCCGTCGCCCTTCAGCGCCGAGATCATGAAGGTCTCGGTGAAGATGCCGGTCTCGTTCAGCGCCGCCGCCGTCTTCAGCAGCTTCTCGCGCGGGGCCGCGTCAACCTTGTTCAGCACAAGGATGGCTTTCCGCCCCTGCGACTTCAGTCCGTCGATGATCCGGTCCACGTCGCTGTCGCGTCCGCTCTCCATGTCGACCATCAGGATGATGAGATCGGCGTCCCCCGCCCCGCCCCAGGCCGCGTCCACCATCGCCCTGTCGAGCCGCCGCTTCGGCTTGAAGATGCCGGGCGTGTCGACGAACACGATCTGCGTGTTGCCCTCCATCGCGATGCCGCGGATGCGCGCCCGCGTCGTCTGCACCTTGTGGGTGACGATCGCGACCTTCGATCCGACGAGCTGGTTGAGCAGCGTGGATTTCCCCGCATTGGGCGCGCCGATGATCGCGACGAAGCCGCAGCGGGTTATCCCCGCCTTGCCGGTATCCTCGCCGCTCTCGGGAGGGTTCTCTTTCGGGGTCTCATTCGTCATTGTGACATTTTCTTGACAGTTCGATGACAATCACCTGGTTTCACTCTTCGGCGGACCATACGCCCAATGCCTCGAGCATTGCGCGCGCCGCCGTCTGTTCCGCTTGCCGTTTCGAATTTCCCTTGGCCCTCAAGGGCTTGGCTTTGCCGGTCGAAACCTCGACCGTGAATTCGGGAGCGTGATCCGGCCCGCTCCGGCCGATCAGCGCATAGGTCGGCACGCCTTGCCCGCGGGCCTGCGCCCATTCCTGTAATGCCGTCTTCGCGTCCTGTGGAATTATACTAGATTTTTCAACGAGATAGGACCACTCCGCCTCGATGAAACGCGCCGCCGCCTCGATCCCGCCATCGATATAGAGCGCCGCGATCACCGCCTCGCAGGCATCGGCAAGAATGGCGGATTTCCGCCTTCCGCCGGCCTTTTCCTCGCCCGCGCCCATGATGATCGCGTCGCCGAGGCCGATCCGCTCCGCCACCTCCGCGCATGCTTCCTTGCGCACCAACGCATTGAAACGAATGGCCAATTCGCCTTCGTCCGCCTGCGGAAAATCGTGCAGAAGCCGGTCCGCGATGACGAGGCCGAGCACGCGGTCGCCGAGAAATTCAAACCGCTGGTAGTTCGGGCCGTCGGCGCTCGGATGCGTCAGCGCCCGCGTAATGAGCCCCAAATCCTTGAAATCATGGGCTAAACGGGCCTGGAGCCTGGCGTTCAATCGACCCATTTGGCGATACGGCCCCAACGGATCGCGGACGGCCAGTTCCACACTTGCCAGAACGACGAGCTGCCGTCGGCCGAGAAAAAGATGATCTGCGCCTTGCCGATCAGGTTCTCGAACGGCACGTAACCCACTGAATCCGCTACGCGACTGTCGCTCGAATTATCGCGGTTGTCGCCCATCATGAAGTAGTGGCCCTGCGGCACGATATAGAGGCCGGTGTTGTCCCACACGCTGTTCCTGTTCATGTCCAGCGTGATGTAGGAGACGCCGTTCGGCAGCGTTTCCCTGTATTGCGGCACGCGCCGCACATTGCCCGCCGCGTCGCGATAGATGAAATCGTCGACGCGCACGCGCGGCACGGCCCGGTCGTTGAGATAGAGAACGCCCTCTTTCATCTGCACCGAGTCGCCCGGTAACCCTATGACACGCTTGATGAAATCGGTGTGGTTGTCGCTCGGCTGCTTGAACACGGCGATGTCGCCGCGCGTCGGCTGCGCGCCCATCAGGCGGCCGCTGAAGAGCGGCGGGCTGAACGGCAGCGAGTGCTTGGAATAGCCATAGCTGTATTTCGAGACGAACAGATAGTCGCCCACCAGCAGCGTCGACTCCATCGAACTCGACGGAATGAAAAAGGGCTGGAACAGGAAGGCTCGAATGAAAAGGGCGATAAGCAGCGCATAAACGATGGTGCGCGCGTTCTCGGCCACGGAGCTGCCGCGCAGCTTCTTCGCGTTCTCGCTCATCGTCATCTTCCAGCTCCTGCCCGCCATCGGCGGCTTTCTCCCGAAAACGGCGGACCATACCACAATAAAACGGCCCGTCGCCCCTCAAGACTCAAGGCTTCGATACCACCGAAATGATGACGAAAGCCTGCGCCTGCGGGTGATCGTCGGTAATCGTCAGATGGATGACGGGCGTCATGCCCTCCGGCGTCATCTCCTTCAGCCTCTCCAGCGCACCACCCGTCAGCGCCATGGTCGGCTGCCCGCCCCGCAGGTTCACGACCCCCATGTCCTTCCAGAAAACGCCCCGCCGCATCCCGGTTCCGAGCGCCTTGGAGCAGGCTTCCTTGGCCGCGAACCGCTTGGCGTAGGACGCCGCCCGCATTCGCCGTCCTTCGGATTTCTGCCTTTCGACATCGGTGAATATCCGCTCGACGAAGCGGTCGCCGAAGCGGTCCAGCGTCTTCTGAACCCGCCGAATATCGATGATGTCGTTGCCGATGCCGATAATCATGCGCGGTCCTTCGCGCCGGCGTTTTCGGCGCCCGCGCCGCGTCGCGCTTCGTCCATGGCATGCCGCATCTGTTTGATGCTCGCGTCGAGACCGATGAAGATCGCTTCGCCCACCAGGAAATGGCCGATATTCAGCTCCGCAAGCTCCGGCATCGCCGCCACCGGCGCTACCGTGTCGAAGGTCAGCCCGTGGCCTGCGTGAACCTCGAGACCGAGTTCCGCCCCCTCCCGCGCGGCTGTCGCGAGCCGGGCCAGTTCCGCGTCGCGCTTGGCGCTTTCCCGCGCCAGCGCCGCGTCGCAATAGGCACCCGTATGAAGCTCGACCACAGGCGCGCCGAGCGAGCGCGCGGCTTCCAGTTGTCGCCGGTCCGCGTTGATGAATAGCGAAACGCGAATGCCGGCTTCGCTCAACCGGTCGACGATCGGCTTCAGGTGATTGTGCAACCCGGCCGCATCGAGCCCGCCTTCCGTCGTCACTTCCTCGCGCCGCTCCGGCACGATGCAGCAGGCATGGGGTACATGGCGAAGCGCAATGCTGAGCATTTCCGGCGTCGCCGCCATTTCCAGATTGAGCGGCAGCCCGATCTCGCCCATCAGCCGCGCGATATCGGCGTCCCGGATATGACGCCGGTCCTCGCGCAGATGCGCCGTGATGCCGTCGGCGCCGGCGGCCGCCGCCAGTTCGGCCGCGCGCACGGGATCGGGATGATCGCCGCCCCGCGCGTTACGGATCGTCGCCACATGGTCGATATTGACCCCGAGCCGGAGATATCCGGACGCTCTTTCACTCATGTCGCGCACCCCCGTTCAAATCCCCGCCCGGCGAAATGTCCACGCCGTCGCGGCGCATCAGCACGCGCTCGGCAAGAAGCTTTCGTCTCTGCACCTGATAGGCCTCGACGCCGCTCCGCACGACCACATAGGACACGCATCCGAACACGATCCCGACCGGAATGGCACCCACCGTAAGCGGCACCAGCAGCGGCAAAATCATGTCGAAGGCCCGATCGCTTTGCAGCGTCTCCGCGATGTTGGGATCGGCGGCAACGGGCGAACCCATCATGTACCGCCCGACCTCGTAGACCACGAACCAGATTGCCGGAAAGGTGAGCGGGTTTCCGACAAAGGTACCGATCGCGGACGCAATCAGATTGCCGCGCAATATCCATGCGACCAGCATGGCGAGCAGAATGTGAAAGCCGAGAAACGGCGTGCAGGACGAGAAGACGCCCGCCGCGAAACCGAGCGCAACGGCATGGGGTGTACCCGACAGCCGCCAGACGCGCCGCCACCCGTACTGAAGCGTGCGCTTCCAGCCGGAACGCGGCCAGAACGCCTCCTTCAGTTTCTCGATCGGATGAAGTTCGACTCTGCGGCGGAACAAATGCGGCGCTCCCTCACGCGATATGCCGGCTGCCCGGCTTTTCCGCCGGCAGCGCCGCGAGGTCCTTCGGCAGCTTGTCCGCCGGATAGGCCGGAATGGAAATCTGCGCGAGCGAGATGAGCTTGGTGCCGACCTTCGCCTTGCCGCCCGACCTGTCGATCAGGCAGGCGGCGGCCACCACTTTCGCACCCGTCTTGCGGATCGCCTCGATGCACTCGCGGGACGAAAGCCCCGTGGTCACGATATCCTCCACCATCACGACGCGCATTCCCTTCTTCAGCGGAAAGCCTCGGCGCAGAACGAATTCGCCCTGCTCCCGCTCGACATACATTGCCGGCACCTTCATATAGCGCGCGGTTTCGTAGCCGGGGATAATGCCGCCCACTGCGGGCGAAACGATGGCATCGACAGGCCCCTTCACCTCTTCGAGGATTTTCGCCGCCAGCGCCTTGCAGAGCCGTCCGGTCCGGGCCGGGCTCATGAAAACCAGCGCTTTCTGCAGGAAAACCGGGCTGTGCAGACCGGACGAGAGGATGAAATGCCCCCTCAGAAGCGCACCCGCCTTTTCGAATTCCTTGAGAACCTTTTCTTGATCCATTTTTTCACCGCTCGGGAAGTGGGGGGAGAACGCACCGTCAGCGGCGCGGACGGACAACACTGTTGACACAAGACAAGCCGTTGAGCGCGGACATGACCCGCGTCAGATGTTTGACGTCGCGAACTTCCAGATCGATCTGGATGTCGTAGAAATCGGTATCGCGCTGGGCCAGCGAAAGATTGGCGATGTTGCTGCCGTAATCCGCGATCAGCGTCGAGATATTGGCAAGCGATCCGACCTCGTTTTTCGCGGTTACGCGCAGCCGCGCCGGAAATGTCTGCGGATTTTCCGGATCGATGTCCCACGTCGCATCGATCCAGCGCTGGGGCTCGCCGTCGAATTCCTCCAGCGCGGGCGTATCGATCGGATAAATGGTGATGCCTTCGCCGGGCATCATGATGCCGACGATGCGCTCCCCCGGCAGCGGAAACATCTCCGGCGCAAATCGGGTCGCAAGCCCCGCTGCAAGCCCGGTAACGCGCACAGGTCCGCCGCGCTCGTCCTTGCCGTTCATCTTCCCGCCGCGCCTGCGGCCGCCCTTGGGCGCAGGCTCCGTGGGATAGACGACCTGCAACACCTGCGGCGCGCTCAATGTTCCGTCGCCGACCGAGGCGAGAAGTTCGTTGAGGTCGCTCCTCCGCAGCGGTCCAAGCGCGCGCTCGAGAAGCGTATCCGTCGCCTCCTTGCCCGCTTGCTCGAACGCATTCTTCAGGATTTGCCGGCCGAGACGGCTGAATTCCGCCTGTTTGGTCGCACGGATCGAGCGGCGGATCGCCGAACGCGCCTTGCCTGTCGCGACGAACGCCTCCCACGCGGGAGAGGGACGCTGCGCCTGCGAGCGTATAATCTCGACCTCGTCGCCGTTTTCGAGCCTGGTACGCAACGGCATGTGCCGGCCGTTGATCTTGCAGCCGACGCAGGTGTCGCCGATCTCGGTATGAACCGCATAGGCAAAATCGATCGGTGTCGCACCGCGCGGCAGCGTGATCAGAAGCCCGTTCGGCGTGAAGCAGAAGACCTGGTCCGAGAACATCTGGAGCTTCGTGTGCTCCAGGAATTCCTCTGGCGTACCGCCGTGTTCCAGCATCTCGATAAGCTGCCGGAGCCACCTGAAAGTGCCCGCGAAATCACCCGAAGTCTCGTCGTCCTCGCCGTTGACCTGGCCTTCCTTGTAGAGCCAGTGCGCGGCGATGCCGTACTCGGCGACCTCGTGCATTTTGCGTGTGCGTATCTGCACTTCGGCGCGTTTCTTCTGCGGCCCGATCATCGTCGTGTGGATCGAGCGATAGCCGTTCGCCTTGGGCGTCGAGATGTAGTCCTTGAAACGCCCCGGCACCATCGGCCAGTTGGTATGGAGAATGCCGACCGCGCGGTAGCAATCCGGCAGTTCGTCGACCACCACGCGAAACCCGAAAATATCCGAAAGTTGTTCAAGCGAAATGGCCCGCCGCTCCATTTTGCGCCACATCGAATAAGGCCGTTTTTCGCGCCCGATCACCTCGCAGGAAAGCCCTTCCTCGTTGAGCTTGGCCTTGATCTCGTCGGCGATCAGCTTGACCGTATTGCCGCTTGCCTCGCGAAACTCGTTCAGGCGCTTCAGCAGCGCCTCGCGGGCCTCCGGGTTCAATTCCTTGAAGGCAAGGTCTTCCAGTTCCTCACGCACTTCCTGGATGCCCATGCGGCCCGCGAGCGGCGCGTAGATTTCCATCGTCTCCAGCGCGATGCGCTGCCGCTTGTCGGCGGAGGAAATGAAGTGGAGCGTGCGCATGTTGTGCAGCCGGTCGGCCAGCTTCACCAGCAGCACGCGGATGTCGTTCGACATTGCGAGCAGGAACTTGCGGAAATTCTCCGCCTGCTTGGAGCGTTCGGAGGTCAGTTCGAGCCGCGTCAGCTTGGTCACGCCGTCGACGAGCCCCGCCACCTGCGGCCCGAAAAGCTTCGTCAGCTCCTCCATCGTCGAGCCGGTATCCTCGATCGTGTCGTGCAGCAGCGCCGTCACGATGGTCGCGGTGTCGAGCTTGAGGTCGGTCAGGATGCCGGCCACTTCGATCGGATGGGAAAAATAAGGGTCGCCGCTCGCCCGCTTCTGGTTGCCATGCTGCTTCATGGCGTAGACATAGGCACGGTTGATCAGGGCTTCGTCCGCCTTCGGATCGTAGCCGAGCACGCGATCTACGAGCTCATACTGGCGCAACATGCCTGTTAGTCTCCTGCGGCCTCTCTTGCGAAGTTCCTAACGCTCTTGGCCGCCTCAAACAAAAAGCGCCGCCCCTTACCTTTCGGCCGGGCGGCGCTCAAACCGATTGACGTCTGCGTCGGGCCTGAGGACGTAAATCCGGCCCTCCTCGCCCGCTCTCAGTCTTCCCCGTCCATATCGTCGGCGTCGGCGGACTTCTGCTGCGGCGAGTCGATCTGGCTCTGGATCGCGCGCAACAGGTCTTCCTCGCTCATCCGTTCGCCGCCGCCCTCGGCCGCACCGAACGTGTCTTTCACTTCGCCGGCGGCCTCGCCGGACATCAGAAGCTGCATCTGCTCGACTTCCGGCTCTTCCGTCTCGACCCGGCTCTGCATGCTGCCGATAAGGTCTTCGCGAAGGTCCTCCGGCATGATCGTCCGCTCGGCGATTTCGCGCAACGCCACGACGGGGTTCTTGTCGTTGTCGCGGTCGACGGTCAGTTCGGCGCCCGCCGACATGGCGCGCGCCCGGTGCCCCGCGAGCAGAACGAGCTCGAAGCGGTTCGGCACCTTGTCGACGCAATCTTCAACGGTCACTCGGGCCATTGCAAAACTCCAGTATGGCAGGATCCTGATTTGGCCCTGTATGTAGGGTCTGGAACACAGGAAAGCAAGCAGTAACAGGCTCTTACGAGCGTAACTGTGACGATTTTAACCGCTCTATGCCCGCCAGTCCCCCGGGGCCGAGCGATGCGATCAGCCGCTGGACGCTCTCCCCCGTCACCGGATGGCGCCAGCGCGGCGCCACATCCCGAAGCGGCAGCAGCACGAAACCGCGCGCCGCAATGCCCGGATGCGGAAGGGCAATCGGCAGCTTGCCCGCCCCGGCATCGGCGCCCCGCTTCCCCTCGGCCGGGATTATCATTCCGCGATAATCCAGCAGGTCGATGTCGAGAGGCCGTGGTGCCCATCGCTCCCGCCGGACCCGGCCGAAAATCGCCTCAATCCGGTGTAAAATATCGAGCAATGCTTCCGGCGGTACAGCGGCTTCGACTACCGCCACAGAATTCACATACTCCGGCTGTATATAAGACGACAATGCGGGGGTCTTGTAGAAGGGCGCGCAACGCACGATCCGGATCCCGAACGCCGGCATCAGGGCAAGCGCCGCCATCAGCGTGCGCGCCGGCCCGCCATGAACGCTCGGCATATTTCCACCGAGCGCCACAAGGATGCCCGGAATGGAGGATGTGCTATCGCCAGCCATGATTCACCGGTGAAAAGGCCCGGCCCCGAAGCGGCATGCTTGCGGAATCATGGACTTCGGTCGTAATTCTCTTGCCGGATTTCGGCCTCTTGCAGCGGTCGGCATTTGAATTTTCATCGTCACCACATTGGTACCCGGGAGTTTTCACGATGATCTTTTATCCCAATGAGCGGATTGCACTCTTCATCGATGGCGCCAACCTTTATTCGGCGGCGCGCGGCCTCGGCTTCGACATCGATTACAAACGCCTTCTGGACCATTTTCGCACCAAGGGCGTGCTGGTCCGCGCCTTTTACTACACCGCCCTCCTTGAGGATCAGGAATATTCTCCCCTTCGTCCCTTGATCGACTGGCTCGACTACAATGGCTATGCCGTCGTCACCAAGCCCGCCAAGGAATTTACCGACGCGACCGGCCGTCGCCGCATCAAGGGCAACATGGATATCGAACTCGCGATCGACGCGCTCGAGATTGCGGACAAGCTCGACCATCTCATCCTTTTCTCGGGCGACGGGGACTTCCGGCGTCTCGTCGATGCCGTCCAGCGCAAGGGCAAGCGCGTCACCGTCGTTTCAACCATGCGCAGCCAGCCGCCCATGATCGCGGACGAATTACGCCGCCAGGCGGACCAGTATGTCGAACTCGAGTCGCTCCGCGACACGGTCGGCCGCAGCCATACGGACCGTCCGGCGGCACCTCTCCGCAACGACGACGACTACGAGTATGACGACGAGGACGAGGACGATCTTGAGCGTCCGGCGCGCGCCTGAGGGCGCGCCGATGCCCGCCCCCGCCCAATTGACGCCCGTTGCTCCCGAAGCGCCGCTCGACTGCCCGCTCTGCCCGCGTCTCGTGGCCTATCGGCAAGACAATGACAGTGCGCACCCGGACTGGTTCAACGCGCCTGTCCCGTCCTTCGGCACCGGCGATGCTCGCCTGCTGATTGTCGGCCTGGCGCCGGGCGTCCAGGGGGCGAACCGTACCGGCCGGCCTTTCACGGGCGACTATGCGGGCGATCTCCTCTACGCCACGCTGCTCGAATTCGGCTTCGCGCGCGGCACCTACGGCGCTCGCCCCGATGACGGGCTCGAGCTGGTCGGCGCGATGATTACCAATGCCGTACGGTGCGTGCCGCCGCAGAACAAGCCGACGCCCGCCGAGGCCAAAACCTGCCTTCGGTTTCTGTCTGCCCGCATCGAGGCCCTGCCGGACCTCCAGGCCGTTCTGGCCCTCGGACGCATCGCCCACGACGCGGTGCTCTCGGCGCGGGAATTGAAACGCTCGTCCGCGCCGTTCGGCCATGGCGCCCAACACGATCTCGAGCAGGGTTTAAGGCTTTTCGACAGCTATCACTGCTCGCGCTACAATACGAATACGAGGCGTCTCACACCGGATATGTTTCGCAGCGTCTTCGGCGATGTCCGGGCCTATCTTGACGGCAAGGGCCGCTAGCCCTTCTCCCGCATCAGCCGTGCCTTGTCGCGCTCCCAGCTCCGCTCTTTCAGCGTTTCGCGCTTGTCCGCAAGCTTCTTGCCCTGCGCAAGCCCGATCTCGACCTTCACCCGCCCCTTGTCGGTGAAGTACATGCGCAGCGGCACCACGGTCATGCCCTGCCGCTGCACCGCCGCGGCAAGCTTCTCGATTTCCCGCTTGTGCAGCAGCAGTTTTCGCGGCCGCCGGGTCTCGTGGTTGAACTGGTTCGCCTGCAGATAGATCGGGATATAGGCGTTGACGAGCATCACTTCGCCCGCACGCGTCACCTGGGCATAAGCCTCGTTGAGACTCCCCTGTCCTGTTCTCAGCGACTTGACCTCGCTCCCCTTGAGCTCGATCCCGGCTTCGAACGTCTCGCTGATGCTGTAGTTGAAGCGCGCCTTGCGGTTATCCGCAATGATTTTCCGGCCGTCTCCGGCCTTCTTCTTGGCGCCGCCACTCTTGGAGGACATAGCTCCTCAATTTCCCTTCCGGCACATCAGTTGATGAGCCCGGCGCTGCGCATCGCGGCCATAACCTTCTGCTCGGCCGCGGCACTTGCCGGGACAAGCGGCAGCCTCAATTCGTTGGCACAGAGCCCAAGCAGGTTCGCCGCATACTTTACGGGCGCCGGATTCGGGTCGACGAACAGCGCGTTGTGAAGCGGAATCAGCCGGTCCTGGAGTTCCAGCGCCTTCCGGTAATCGCCGTCGAGGGTCGCCTCCTGAAATGCCGAACAAAGCGCCGGTGCGACATTGGCCGTCACCGAAATGCAGCCCACGCCGCCATGCGCGTTGAAGCCGAGCGCCGTCGCGTCTTCACCCGACAACTGGCAGAACTCCGGGCCCATTTCCTGCCGCTGCAGGCTGACCCGCGCGAGATTGGCCGTCGCATCCTTCACCCCGACCACGTTCTTCAACTCGAAAAGCCGCGTCATGGTTTCAAGGGAAATATCGACGATGGTACGCCCAGGGATATTGTAAAGGATGATGGGAATATCGACCGCGTCGTTCACCGCCTTGAAGTGGGCATAAATGCCCTCCTGCGACGGCTTGTTGTAATAGCCCGTCACGCTCAAGACCGCATCGGCGCCGACCTTCTTGGCAAACCGGGTCAGTTCGATCGCTTCCACCGTATTGTTGGAGCCGGCCCCGGCAATGACCGGCACCCGCCCCTTCGCGGTCTTCACGCACAGCTCGACCACCCGCTTGTGCTCGTCATGGCTGAGGGTTGGCGACTCGCCAGTCGTCCCGCACGGGACCAGCCCATGCGTGCCCTGCTCGATCTGCCACTCCACCAGTTTCACGAACGCAGCCTCATCCACCGCGCCGTTCCTGAACGGCGTTATGAGCGCGACATACGATCCCTTGAACATGGCTTTAGCTCCGTTGCCCGGTTTCCGCGGGCGAAGTTCCATCGGCTGGTTCCGAAGGCGCGCAAGATAACCATAAGTGACCGCCCCAGCAAGAAAACTGCCCGTTTCCTCGCTTGCGGCCTATTGCGGCGCCTGTTAGCACATAGGTAGTCTTGATGGTGGATAATCTGACGTAAAAGAGCTGCCGCGTCCGATGGTCCGGCGCGGGAATAACGGACCGGAGGCACCCCATGACGGGGAAAGCTTCAGGTGGTCCGGAACCTCTGATTTTCGGGTTTGGCGCGTGGGCGGTTTGTCCGGCTTGAGTTATCGGCTTCTTGTAGCTGCCACTGCGGCGGCAAGCATGCTCGCCTGCACGGTTGCCAACGCCTCCACGTTGCCCCTGCCTCGTCCCAACGGCGGCGTCCCTTCTGTTGGCCTTTCCGCCGTTTCCTCGCCGCCCGTGGCCTCGTCCGCGTCGCCGGCCAGCACTTATTCCCGGCTCGGCGCGAGCGATCTCGCCGCTTTGCGCCTGGCGTTTTCCGAAATGGACCGGGGAAACTGGGGCGCGGCAACCCAGTATGTCTCGCGGATTTCCGATCCCGCCGCGGTGAAGCTCCTGACGTGGACGCGCCTGCTCTCGGACAGCAGCAATGCGACATTCGCAGAACTCGTCGCCTTCCGCGACCATAACCCGGACTGGCCGCGCCGGCATGTGCTGGCGCTTCGGGCTGAAAACGCGCTTCTTTCCTATCCCATGTCGAACGACGACGTGGTCGCGTGGTTCAGTGCAAATCCGCCTCGGGCCGGCGAAGCGCGCATCCGCTATGGCAAGACCCTGATCGATGTCGGCCGCGAAAAGGAGGGTGCGGAATGGATTCGCAAGGCCTGGATCGAGAATGATTTTTCTTCTCGCCGCCAACAGGAAATTCTGAAGACCCTCGGAAGCTATCTGAACGGGGAAGCCCAGCAATCCCGCCTCGCGCGTCTGCTGTGGGAACAGCGTACCGGCGACGCACAGGTAACGGCCGCCCTGATGGGCGCCGAGGTTCGCGCACTCGCCGACGCACGCATCCAGCTCATTTCAGGGTCGAGCAAGGCTCAAGCTGCTCTCTCGCAGGTTCCGGCAGCACTCCGCGCCGACCCCGGCCTTCTCTACGATCAGGTTCGCTACGAACGCCGCCGCGGCAATGAGCACACCGCCCTGCCGCTGCTTCTCACCGCACCCACCGAACCGCACAAGATGGTCCGGCCGGACAGCTGGTGGGTGGAACGCAAGATACTCGCCCGCAAAGCCCTTTCCGGAGGCCTCTATTCGGAGGCCTACCAGATCGCCGCCGGCAGCGGCCTCTCGGAAGGTGTCGATTTCGCAGAGGCCGAATTCATGGCCGGCTGGATCGCGCTTCAATACCTGAACAAAGCCGATGAGGCGCTCGTCCATTTCAGAAAACTCGACGCCGGTGTGTCGACACCGATCAGCAAATCGCGCGCGCAATACTGGTCCGGTCGCGCCGCCTCCGCAGCCGGAAAGAAAGACGACGCCACGGCCTATTACCGCGCGGCGGCGGCCTATTCGACCACGTTCTACGGTCAGCTCGCGATCGCGGCCCTGGGTGGGGCGGGCGGCGACGGCAAACTGCATCTGCCGAAAGATCCGCCGCGCAGCGCCGATGCCCGCGCACGGTTTGCAAAGCGCGAGCTGGTGCATGTCGCAAACATCCTGCAAGACCTCGACCGCCAGCAGCAGCGCTGGATATTCATGCTGCACCTCGCGGATATCATCGACGATCCGGAAGAACTCGCGGCCCTTTCCGATATGGCATTGAGCTTCGGCGACCAGAAGCTGTCGCTGCGCATCGCCAAGGCAACATCGCTCCGGAACATTGTACTTCCCGGATACGCCTATCCGACGTCGAGTATGCCGCAATGGACGCATCGCGGACCGCCCGTCGAGAAGGCGCTCGTCTATGGCCTTTCGCGGCAGGAAAGCGAGTTCGACCCGCAGGCATTGAGCCCGGCGGGCGCCCGCGGTCTGATGCAGCTCATGCCGACCACCGCCCGCATGGTGGCAAAGCAGGTCGGTCTGCCCTATGCCCCCGGCAAGCTGACCGACCCCGTCTACAACGCGACGCTCGGCGCGGCCCATCTCGGCGATCTCGTCGAGAACGAGTTCGGCGGCTCCTACATCATGAGCATCGCCGCCTATAACGCCGGTTCATCCCGCGTCCGGCAATGGGTTACCCAGTACGGTGACCCACGTTCTACCGCCGTGGATCCGATCGACTGGATCGAGAGCATTCCATTCTCCGAAACGCGCAACTATGTGCAGCGCGTGATGGAAAACATGGAAGTTTATCGCGGCCGCTTGAGCGGCACGGTCGAGCCGGTCCGTATCGACGAGGATTTGCGCCGCCATACAGGCGCGCCGATCACGGCACCGGCACCCGCTCCGCGCCTGACGAACGTACCCCTCGCTCCGCCACCCGTCGGCACGATCACCGCGCCCTTGGTGACGCCAGCATCGAACGCCCCTGCGCCGATGGCTCCGCCGGGCTCGCCCGCAATGGCGCCTGTCATCGAAGCGGGGGACGGGCACGGCCCGACGACGGTCGTCCGCTGACCGCTGTCTTGCTGCCGCCGCATTGCCCGGCCATGATCCCCCGTCACATGCTGCCCGGAGATCGTCATGGCGCTTCCCTACCGTGAGCTTTTTTACACCAGCCAGGATGGCCTCAGGCTTTTCGCCCGCGA
>NZ_JAUYUS010000093.1 GCF_030694575.1 Parvibaculum sp. | reverse complement strand
ATCTTCGGATCGGCATCCGCCGTCTCGATCGCGTCGGCCAGTACCTTGTACATCTCCGCCGTCAGCGCGTTCTTCTTGTCCGGGCGGTTCATGGTGACGATCTGGACACCGTCTTCGATGGTCACGAGCACATGGTCGGTCATCGGGTCGATCCTCCGGCTGTTGCAACTGCGGCAATAAGTTCTGTTTTGGAATTAGCACCGCGACGGCCATGACGCAAAGCCAAACCGCGCAAGGCGATGTGCGCGGAAGGGGGCTCCGATGATGAAAATTGAACAGCTCAGAGAGGCAGCACGCGCCAGACGCTGGTGTTGCGGACATCCGTGTCCTCGAGCTCTCGCGTCGTCATGACCGCATAGGAGGTCAGTTTCTCGAGGCCGCTTTTCGGCAGGTAGGTCCGGCCCGGATCGCCGATCAGCACGGTGACCCCTTCGCCCGCGAGACGGCGCAGCCAGGCCTCCACGCGCTCCGCCAGCGGCCGCTCGTAGCACATGTCGCCGACCAGCACGACGTCCCAGCCCCGGTTCTCCACGCCGACGATGTCCTCGGCGGTGACGGCGACCGCGACCTCGTTGACCGCCGCGTTCAGCGCGATTGCCGAGACGGCGAAGCGGTCGATATCGGCGGCGAGGACGGAGGCCGCACCCGCCTTCATGGCGGCGATGCCGATCATCCCCGAGCCGGAGCCGAAATCGAGGACGCGGCGGCCGGCGACAATTCCGGGGTTGTCGAGGATGTAGCGGGAGAGCGCCTGCCCGCCAGCCCAGGCGAACGCCCAGAAGGGCGGCGGCAGGCCGGTCTTTTCCAGTTCCTCCTCCGTCATCTGCCAGATCGGCACGATCTCGGAGGCGAGATGAAGCCTCACTTCCGGTACGAGCGGCGGTTCGTGGAGGAGAGTGTTGTCGCGGATGAAGCGGGCGGGGTCGCGTGCGGCGACGTTCCCGGCGGTCATTTGCGGGGCAGCGCCGCCAGCACGTCGCGGGCGCGGACGCTGTCTTTCGCGATCTGGGCCTTGAGGCTGTCGAGGCCGTCGAACTTCCGCTCGGGGCGCAGATATTCGATGAAGGAGACGGCGGCGTGGATGCCGTAGATGTCGCCTTCGAAATCGAAGATATGCGCTTCGAGGAGTACGTCCTGCTTGTCGAAGGTGGGCCGCCGCCCGACATTCGCGACGCCGTCATAGACGCCCTTGTGGGGACCGTCCTCGATCTCGACCTTCACCGCATAGACGCCGAGCGCCGGCAGGACATGTTCCTCCAGCGACAGGTTCGCGGTGGGAAACCCGATGGTGCGGCCGCGCCTGTCGCCTTGCTGGATATGCGTCTCCACCGTCCACCAATGGCCGAGCAGGGCCGCCGCGCCGCGCGGATCGCCGTTCGCCAGAAGCTCGCGGATGCGCGTCGAGGAATAGGTGACGCCGCCCGACTGCACTTCCTCGACGATGCTGACGCCGTAGCCTTCCATCCCGCCCATATAGGAAAGTGCCGCCGCATCGCCGCCGCGCCCCTTGCCGAAACGGAAATCGTAACCCGCCACGACATGGACGGCATGGAGACCGTTCACCAGCACGTCGAGCACGAATTCGGGCGCGAGCTTCTGCGACATCGCCTGATCGAAGGGGAGGGCGGCGAGAATATCGACGCCCATGCCTTCGAGCAGGCGGGCCTTGGCGCGGAAAGGCGTCAGCCGGAAGAACGGGCGGTCGGGAAAGAAGAACTGTTGCGGATGCGGCTCGAAGACGAGGACGCCGAGCGGCGCGCCCAATTCGTTGGCGATCTCCGCCGCCTTGCCGATCACCTGCTGGTGGCCGAGATGTACGCCGTCGAAATTGCCAAGCGCATAGACCGCGCCCCGGAGGCCGGGCGGCACATGCTCGTAATGGCGGATAATCTGCATCGGCGGGGATCTGGGCTCCGGGCGGTATGGGTCCGGCCAAGGTCATGGCGGATCGGCTCTCCAGCGTCAAGTACGGGGCTGAGGGCCCCGGCCGCCGTTGCGTCTTTACCAGACCAGCCGGGGCATGGCGCCGACGGCTCTGACCCCGGCCCGGGACAGCACCAGATCGACACGTTCCTCCTCCGGCGCCTCGGCGGAAGGCCCGCAATCGGCCGCCGCGATGCCGCCGGTGATGAAAAGGGCGTCGATGCCGGTGTCGTTCGCGCCCTTGACGTCGGTCAGCGGACCGTCGCCGACCGCAAGGATGCGGGCATCGGGAATGGCGGCGCCCGCCAGTTCGGCGAGGCGTTTGCGGGCGATCTCGTAGACGGGGCCGTGGGGCTTGCCGAAATAGACGACCTCGCCGCCGAGCTCTTCGTAAAGCCGCGCGAGAGCGCCGGCGCAATAGATGTGGCGGTCGCCGCGCTCGACGATGATGTCCGGATTGGCGCAGATGAGCGGCAACCTGCGCGCGGCGAGCGCGGTGAATTGCGCGCGGTAGTCTTCCGGCCCTTCCGTCTCGTCGTCGAACGGGCCGGTGACGAGAATGAATTCACCCTCCGCTTCGGCGACGCTGGCGACGCCCGTGCCGTCGAAGAGCGTCAGGTCGCGGTCGGGACCGATGTAGTAGCAGCGCGTGCCGCGCGCATGGGAAGCGAGGTAGATTTTTGTGGCGTCGCCCGAGGTGAGGATGCCGTCATAGACGTCATGCGGAATGCCCATGCGTTCGAACATGATGGGCAGCGCGTCTGACGGCCGCGGCGCATTCGAGAGCAGCAGCACATGGCCGCCCTTCGCCTGGAATTTTCCCAGCGCCTCGGCGACGCCCGGATAGGCCTCGCGGCCATTGTGAAGCACGCCCCAGACGTCGCAGAGAAGCGCGTCGTAACGGTCGGCGAGGACGGAGAGGCCGGGAAGAAGGGGCACGGGAAATTCCTTGAGACGGTCAGGCGGGTGCGCGCATGAAGATGATTTCGGTGTCGCGGTAGCGGCGCCGGTCGAGTTCCTCGAAACCTTCCGGCGCGACGAAATCGGCAAGCGCGGTTTCCTCCAGAACGCAGAGTGCGCCGGGCGCGAGCCAGTCGCCGTCGCGCGCGGACAGAAGCGCCGCCGCGCCGAGACCCTTGCCGTAGGGCGGGTCGGCGAAAAGAAGCGTGAAGGCGGGACCGACGCTGCCGGGGCGGGGACCGAGCTTCGTCGCGTCGCGCTTGTAGAGCTTCGCGTTTCCGTTGAGGCCGAGATGTTCGAGATTTTCGCGGATGGCACCGCGGCTCTCCGCGTGATCGTCGACGAAGAGCGCGAAGGAAGCGCCGCGCGACAGGGCTTCGAGACCGAGCGCGCCCGTTCCCGCGAAAAGATCGAGCACCCGCGCGCCTTCAAGCGTGAACTCGCCGAAATCCGCATGAGCGAGAATGTTGAACAATGCCTCGCGCGTGCGGTCGCTTGTCGGCCGCACGATGTCGCCTTTCGGCGCCGCGATGGCGCGGCCCCTATGGACGCCGCCGACGATCCGCATGCGGAGCCTTTCTCTTGCCAGCCGTATCGGCCTTTTTCTCACGGAAGGTTTTCAGCTTCGGCTTGGTGCCGCCCGGCTTTGTCCCTCCCGGCTTTGTCCGGTCCGGTTTGGCGGAGGGTTTGCCGCCGGCTTTCCCGGCGACCGGTTTGCCGCCGACCCATTTTCCGGCGCTGCCTGTCACCGGCCCTTTGGATGGGCGGGCTTCGGCCGGCGCGAATTGTTCGGCATGGACGCCGAGCTGATCCATCAGCACGCGGTTCGGCACCTGTTTGATGTCGCCGGGTTCGAGATCGCCGATCTGGAACGGGCCGAAGGAAAGCCGGATCAGCCGGTTGACGCTCAGACCGAGTTCGGCGAGGACGCGCTTCACTTCACGGTTCTTGCCTTCCTTGAGGCCGAGCGTGAGCCAGACATTCGATCCCTGCACCTTGTCGATCGTCGCCTCGATCGGACCGTAGCGCACGCCTTCGACGGTGATGCCGTTTTTGAGCTTGTCGAGATCGGCCTGGGTGATGCGGCCCCAGGCGCGGACCCGGTAGCGCCGCGTCCAGCCGGTGGCGGGCAGTTCGAGCAGCCGCGCCAGCTCGCCGTCATTGGTGAGAAGCAGCAGGCCCTCGGTATTGATGTCGAGCCGGCCGACCGAAACGACACGCGGAATGTCTTCCGGCAGCTTCTCGAACACGGTGGTCCGGCCTTCCGGATCCTTCGCCGTGGTGACGAGGCCGGCGGGCTTGTGGTAGCGCCAGAGCTTTGTCGGCTCCTGCGCGGGCAGCGCCTTTCCGTCCACGACGATGGTCTCGCGGCCGGTGATGTTGAGGGCGGGGCTTTTCAGCACCTTGCCGTTCACGGTGACGCGGCCTTCCTCGATAAGCTTCTCGGCTTCGCGGCGCGAGCAGATGCCCGCGCGCGCAATCACTTTCGCGATGCGGTCGCCTGCGGGGGTGTCGGATGCGGTCGGGGGGCTCGGTTTCATGGCCTCTCTTTATCAGGAGCCCCGCCGGACAGGAAGCCGTGCTTGACGGATGGCGAGAAGGGAAGGCACGGTCCCCGCCATGAGCGCCCAGGAACCCTCAGATCGTCCCATGGATATCGCCTTTGCCGAGGCCGAGGCAGCGGCCGCGCGCGGCGAGGTGCCGGTGGGGGCGGTGGTGGTGGATGGCGAGGGCCGGATCGTCGCCCGGGCCGGCAACCGGACGCTCGAACTGAAGGACCCGACCGCCCACGCCGAATTGCTCGCCATCCGGGCGGCCTGTGCGGCGCTCGGCTCGGAGCGGCTTATCGGCTGCGACCTCTATGTAACGCTGGAGCCCTGCGCCATGTGCGCGGCGGCGATCTCCTTTGCGCGCATCCGCAGGCTTTATTACGGGGCGGCGGACGAGAAGGGCGGCGGGGTGGATCACGGGCCGCGGATTTTCGCGCAAGTCACCTGTCATCACCGGCCGGAGGTTTATGGCGGGATCGGCGAAACGCAGGCAGCGTCGCTTTTGCGGGCGTTTTTTGCGGCGCGGCGAGACTGAAAGGTCGCAGCGGCTCTTGCGGCTTTCCGCGTGATTTGCACGCGCCAACCCGTTAGAGTGCCGCCATTCGTCATTTGAGAAGGAGGCCCAAAGCCTCCAACCCACAAGAAATACGAAGGGGAGACCTCATGAATTTCGAACACACGGACAAGGTCAAGGAACTGCTCGCCCGGCTGGAGCGGTTCATGGACAAGTACATCTATCCGAACGAAAAGACCTACGACGACCAGATGAAGGCCTTCCGCGAGGCGGGCAATCCCTGGCAGGTGCCGCAGATCCTCGAAGACCTGAAGCCGAAGGCGCAGGAAGAAGGCCTGTGGAATCTGTTTCTGCCGGAATCCGAGCGTGGCGGCGGGCTGAGCAACCTCGAATATTCGTCGGCCTGCGAAATCATGGGCCGGGTCGGCTGGGCATCGGAAGTCTTCAACTGCTCCGCGCCCGACACCGGCAACATGGAAGTGCTGGAGCGTTACGGCAACGAACGCCACAAGAAAGAATATCTGGAGCCGCTGCTGCAGGGCAAGATCCGCTCGGCGTTCCTGATGACCGAGCCGGACGTCGCTTCCTCCGACGCCACCAACATCGCCACGCGCATCGAACGCGACGGCGACGAATACGTCATCAATGGCCGCAAGTGGTGGTCGTCGGGCGTCGGCGATCCGCGCTGCAAAATCGCGATCGTCATGGGCAAGACCGATCCGAAGGCCGATACCTATCGTCAGCAGTCGCAGATCCTGATGCCGCTCGACGCCAAGGGCGTGAAGATCGTGCGCATGCTGCCGGTGTTCGGCTATGACGACGCGCCGCACGGCCACGCGGAAGTCATTCTCGACAATGTGCGCGTACCGGCGGAAAACCTGCTGCTCGGCGAAGGCCGCGGTTTCGAAATCAGCCAGGGCCGCCTTGGACCTGGCCGCATCCATCACTGCATGCGCACCATCGGCGTCGCCGAACGCGCTCTCGAAAAGATGTGTCAGCGCCTGCTCTCCCGCGAAGCTTTCGGCAAGAAGATCGCCGATCACTCCGTGTGGGAACAGCGTGTGGCGGAAGCCCGCACCGAAATCGAGATGTGCCGCCTGCTGACGCTGAAGGCCGCCTACATGATGGACACGGTGGGCAACAAGGTCGCCCGCACCGAGATCGCCATGATCAAGGTGGCAGCGCCCCGCATGGCCCTCAAGGTCATCGACGACGCCATCCAGGCGCATGGCGGCGGCGGCGTGACCACCGATTTCGGTCTCGCGAAAATGTATTCGGGCATTCGCACGCTGCGTCTGGCCGACGGTCCGGACGAGGTGCACAACCGCACCATCGCGCGGCTCGAATTCAAGAAGCACATGAACAAGGTCCGCGCCGCGGCGGAATGATCGTGATGTGCGATCGCTCCATTCGCCGGCTTTGGGCCTTCGGGTGAGCGAACGGAATGACGGCCGGTCCCTTGTGGGACCGGCCGTTTTCATGTGACCGGCAAACAACACAGACAGCGGACAGCGGTAAATGAGCATTTCCACCGGCATGAAGATGTACAACGCGCAGCTCTCGCCTTTCGCGGCGCGCTGCCGTCTCGCGATCTATGCGAAGGAGCTCGATGTCGAGTTCCTCGACATGCCGAACCCGGAGCTGGAGGAAGAGTTCAGCCGCATCGCGCCGATGCACAAGGTTCCGCTGCTTGTCGACGGCGCGACGATTGTCCCGGAATCCGAAACCATCTGCGAATATCTCGAAGACCGGGGGCTGGGCACGCCGCTGCGCCCGGGCGACGCCGCGGCGGTTGCGCGGATGCGGCTTCTCGCCCGTATCGGCGACCTCTATGTGATGGAGCCGATGGGTACGCTCTTCGGCCAGATCAATCCGGTGGGACGCGACCAGACCGTGGTCGCGCGCGAAATGGCCCTGCTCGTTACCGCACTGCGCTGGCTCGATCACTATATCGCCGGCCCGGACTACGCCGTCGGTGAGAGCCTGACGATCGCGGATTGCGCGCTGGTGCCAATCCTCTTTTTCTTCGATCAGATCGGACCGATGTTCGGCGAGGCGGATCCGTTGCGCTCCTTTCCGAAGGCGCATGCCTATTACAAGGGCGTGCAGAAGCATCCCGCCGCCGCGAAAGTCGTGGCCGAACTCGATGCGGCTTTGCGCCGGATGATGGAAAGCTGACGGGTCAGTTCGTCGCGACGGCGGGAACCGGCGCGGCAGGCAGCGCGCAATAAGGCACCTTCGGCAATGTCACCGTGACCGTGGTGCCGGCGCCAAGCTCGCTTTCGATGACCATGTTGCCGCCGTGAAGCTCGGCGAGAGAGCGCACAAGCGCGAGGCCGAGGCCGGTGCCTTCCTTGCTGAGCGCGGCGTCGCTTGCGATCTGCTCGAAGGGCTGACCCAGCCGGGCGATCTGGTCCGCGGGGATGCCGCGCCCCGTGTCGGAGACGGTGAAGCGGATCGTATCCTCGACTTCCGTCAGCGCGATCGATATGCGCCCGCCCGACGGCGTGAACTTCGCCGAGTTCGACAGAAGATTGAGCATGATCTGTTTGAGCGCGCGTTCGTCGGCAACGAGCGTGCCGCCGCCCGGGGCGCAGTCGATCTTTCTGGCGAGATGGATGCCGTTTTCCTCGGCCCGGCCGCGCACCAGCCTCATGCAGGATTCGATGAGCGCCGGCGCGTCGACCGTCTCGGGGTGAAGCTCGTATTTTCCCGCCTCGATCTTCGACATGTCGAGAATGTCGCTGATGAGATCGAGAAGCAGCGCGCCGCTCTCGTTGATGAGCTGCGCATATTCCATGTAGCGGGGATGCCCGAGCGCGCCGAACATCTGCATGCGCAGAATTTCGGAAAAGCCGATGATCGCGTTGAGCGGCGTGCGAAGCTCGTGGCTCATATTGGCGAGGAAGCGCGACTTGGTGCGGCTCGCGGTTTCCGCGCGTTCGCGTGCTTCGAGAAGCTCCATCTCGTGCCGCTTGCGTTCGCTGACGTCGCGCGTGATCCCGATGACCTCGGCGATGCGCCGTCCATCCGTGTCGCGTGCGCTCCGCATCGTCGACTCGAGCCAGACATAATGGCCGTGCCTGTGGCGGAAGCGATAGTCGAACTGGACCTGCTCTCCCTTTGCCACGCACTGGATGAACGCATCGCGCGCACGCGGGAAGTCGTCGGGGTGGATCATGTCTTCCGAAATGGGCTGCCCGATGAATTCTTCCGGCTTGCGGCCAAGCATGGGCTCGACGGCGGGCGATATGAAAATGACGCGGGCTTCCGCGTCGTAATGCGCCACCACGTCGGATGCCTGTTCGGTCATCAGCCGGTATTTCGCTTCACTCGCCTTGAGCGCCAGTTCCGCTTCCACTTCCTCGTGGACGTCTTCCGCGAGCCCGACCAGAGCGCCGATTTCGCTGTGCGCGTCGGCCTCGGCATAGGCGTAGGTCTTGAAATAGCGATAGGTGCCGTCGCCGCTGCGAAAGCGTGTGACGGAGTTCACCGGTTCATGCGTCTCGAAGGCGTCGATGAACTGCGAGAGAAGCTCGTCGCGGTCGTCCGGGTGAACGAGGTGTTCGTACCAGTCGCCGCCGGCCGGAAGCTGGCTTTCCTCGAGACCGAGGATGCGCGCGACGCCGCGCGACCATTGCGGCGCAGGCTCGCCTTTCACCCAGCGCCAATGCCCGAAGCGCGCGAGCTGCTCGGCTTCGCGCAACTGATGCTCCAGGAGATAAGTCTCCGTCACGTCGCGGGAAACGCAGAGAATGCCGGCGACATTGGGATCGGCAAGAAGGTTGCGGCCCCGCGTTTCGAGGCGCCGCCAGTTGCCGTTCGCATGGGGCAGCCGGATCGTCTCCAGCACTTCCGATCCCGGCACGCGCGCGCATTCCTCGATCCTGCGCACGAGGCGCTCGCGGTCGTCGGGATGAACGAGGTCGGCGATTTTCTGTCCGATCAGAAACGCCTCGGACGTGCCCATCGCCTTGAGAGAGGCAGGGCTCTGATAGGTGATGACGCCGTGGCGGTCGACGATGGTGAGAATGTCGCCGACATTCTCGACGAGCGCGCGATAGAACTCGCCCGGAGCCGTGCGGACTTTCGCCGCGCAGGTTCCATGCGGTCGCGACGATTGTCCCTTGTCGACGGGACGGCCCATAAATGCTCCCTACTCACGGTTTGGTGCCGGTCGCGTCCTGCGGCCGGTGCATCCGTAATGGAGGGAATGCTAGGCGGATTTGTTTAACGTTCCATTGCCCGGGATACGCCGTTAACGGAACGCTAACCGTGTTTGCGGCGGAAAAGCCTACCGGTCCGGACGCTGCACGATTTCCCACGCATGTTCGGCGAGCTTGCGGCAGGAATCGCCCAGCGTCATCGCGCGTTCCGAGCTGGCATTGCCGTCGAGCCCGCGCTTGTAGACGCCCTGGCTGATGGAAGCGAGGCGGAACATCGAGAAGGCGAGGTAGAAGTTCCAGTGCGGAATGCCGTCCCGGCCCGCATGACGGCAATATTCGGCGACGAATTCTTCTTCCGTCGGCACGCCGGGCGTTTTCGTCCGGTCGATCGCCTCCGCGCCGCCCGCGACGCCGAGAAGATCGTACATGCAGGTATAGGCGACGTCGGCGAAGGGATGACCGATGGTGCAGAGCTCCCAATCGAGAACCGCGATCATGCGCGGCTCCGTGGAATGGAACATCGTGTTGCCGAGGCGATAGTCGCCATGGGCGATCGTTACCGACGGTTCGTCGGGAATATGCGCCGGCAGATAGTCGATGAGCTTTTCCATCGCCGGAATGTCGGCCGTCTGCGCGCCGCGATATTGCTTGATCCAGCGTCCGGTCTGGCGTTCGAAATAGTTGCCGGGCTTGCCGAAATCGGCGAGGCCCACTTTCTCGTAATCGACCTTGTGAAGCTTCGCGAGATTCTCGGCGAGGTTGGCATAGACGGCCCGGCGCTCCGCTTCGTTCGCCTCCGGCATGACCGAGTCGCGGAAGACGCGGCCTTCGAGATATTCCATCACATAGAAGGAGGTGCCGATGACGCTGTCGTCCTCGCACAGTGCATACATATGCGGCACCGGCACGCCGGTTCCGGCGAGCGCCTTCATCACGCGGTATTCGCGGTCGACCTGATGCGCGCTGGCGAGGAGTTGTCCCGGCGGCTTCTTGCGCATCACATAACGCTTGCCGCCGCCCGCGCCGGTTGTCGTCAGCAGGAATGTGGGATTGGACTGGCCGCCCTCGAACTGGCGCACCTCAAGCGCGCCGCCGAAACCTTCGACCCGATCGCGGCAAAAGGTTTCGAGGCGCTTCACGTCGAAGCGATGCGCCTCGCGAATGGCGGTGGTTTCCTGCTCGGCGCTGGTGGCGTCGGCCATGCTTCAATCTCCCCGGACGGCAATTCTTGTTGGGAGAGACTTAGCACGAGGACGGGAGGTCACAAAGGCAGGCGAATGGACGTCGCGCAAAGCTTCAGGCCGCGTCCTGGCTCTCCTCGAAACCCTCGCCCATCGTGCCGGAAACGCGCTGGCGCCGCGCATTATGGACGACCTTGCCGGGCCGGTCGTCGGTGTCGGGCCGTGACGTCGCCATGCGGATCACCTCGGCGTAACCCTCCTTGGTTTCCATGCGGGGCCCGTAACCGTTCGCGATCAGGAAGCGGCGGGCCATCGGCAGGTTGTAGCAGGGCACCCACATCATCAGGTGATGCTCGACATGATAGTTCACCCAGTAGGGTGCGACGAGCGCGCGCTCGATCCATCCCGCCTTGGTGGTACGCGCATGACGGAACGGGTCGTTGTCGTCCGGCACCATCGCATGTTCGGCGATGTTGCGGATGCGCGTGATCGCCTGCTGCCAGGTAAGGAGCGGCACGAGCCAGAGCGCAAAATAGAGATACCAGTAGCCCGTGACCGCGAGCAGCGAGAAGAGAACGAGCTGCGTCACCGTTGCGCGGCCGAGCTTGTTCCAGAAATGGCGCAGGCGCTGTTCGAGCGGCCACTCGGCCTTGCCGATGGCGTTCAGTATCTGTGCCTTGCGCTGCTGGTAGCCGGTCTGGCCGGTGAGATCGCGGATCATCTTGCGGCGGAAGCTTTTGCGCGTGATCGGGAAGGGCGCGGAGAGGATGAGGTCCGGGTCCTCCGGCTGCTGCGTATTCGCATGATGCTTCAGGTGATAGCGGCGGTAGGCGCCCGTCTCCGCCATCATCGGATAGGCGCAGAACCACTGGCTCAGGAACATGTTGAGCTTCGGGTTCTGCGTGAGGATGCCGTGTGCGCCGTCATGCATGAGGATCGCGAGGCCGAGCTGGCGTGCGCCGATGACCATGACCGCGAGAATGTAGGTCAGCGGATTGGGAAAGGCGGCAAAGACGGCCATTGCGCCGAAGATCACGCCCCAGGCGTGAACCACGGCCCATGTGCCGCGAATGTCGGAACGCTTTCGCACCAGCGCAAGCTGGGCGGGATTGAGAAGGGTGGCTGCCGTGCTCATGCCGTTGCTCTCCGTTGGGTTCCGTCTTTTGCTTTTCCTGCCGGGGCCGCGCCGATACCGGCCATGCAGAAGCCGACAATTTCCTCGACCACGCGTTCGGGCTCGCTGTCGAGTTCATGAGACTGCGGCGCGAGCGGCCCGATCAGCGCGGTGGGAATGGCGCCCGCGATGCACGCGGCCGCGATCCGCACATTGGTTTTCGGAAACTCGCCGGCCTCGATGCCGTCTTCGAGAATGCGCGCGAAAATTTCGGCATGCGTGCGGCGGAAGAAGGCGCGTTCCTCGGCGAGATTCACATCCACCGGTTCGGCGAGCAGCGCATACGCAAGACGGCGGCCCTTCACGGCGCGGCCGGCGAATGTGCGCAGGACTTTTGCGAGCCGCGTTCGCGCGCGCTCATCGCCCGTCGCGATGGTCGCCAACAGGCCCATTTCATGCGCCGAGACTTCGCGGAACACCTGGCGGCAAAGTTCTTCCTTGGAGGAGAAATAGCGGTAGAGCGTGCCCGTGGCGACGCCCGCGCGCCGCGCGACTTCGGCCATCTGCACCGCGGCGAAACCGCCTTCGGACACGAGATCGCGCGCGGCATCGAGGATGCTGCGACGTGTATCCGCGAGCCGGGCCGCTACCTTGTCGGTCTGCCGATAAGCCAAAACCTGAACCTCCGTTCATCAATGAAATGAACCATGGTTCAGCGGCCGGCGTCAAGTCCTGCGAAAGGTTGAGATCAGTCGGCGGCGCGCAGCAGGGACGGGAAATCGTCGCGGGTTTTCCTTGCGGGAACAGGCTTTTTGGCCGCACGAAACCCGGCCTCACCGGCCTCGTACCAGTGCGGCTGGCCCGTGAAAACCTCGGCCGCGAGGGCGGCGTCGTGGAGCCATTCCTTCAGTTTTTTCTTCAACATAGCGGCCCCCTTTCGGAGCTGTTTCGACACTCTGTATGTAACTTCGGGCGGCGCCGGTTCAACGCGGCGGGCCTGCGGCAAAACGGCTTGCGCGAATGGGGCGCGACACCGGTTGCGGCTTGGGGTATCAACCCCGCAAACGGAACTCGCAGATGACCTCAACGCCCCCCGCCGACACCGCCGAGGACACGACGTCCGGCCTTTTCAGGCTGCGCGATTTCAGGCTCTACATTTCGGGACGCTTCCTCGGCACGCTCGCCATGCTGATCCAGTCGGTGGCGGTGGGCTGGCAGGTCTACGACATCACCGAAAGCCCGATGGCGCTCGGCTATGTCGGCCTCGCGCAATTCCTGCCCATCGTGCTGCTGACCCTGCCGGCGGGCGACATCGCCGACCGCATCGACCGCCGCATCATCGTCGCGGTGAGCGCGGTGCTGGAGGCGGCGGCGGCCGGCTGGCTGATCCTGCTCACGCTGACGCATTCGGGCGACGTCACTTATTTCTACGCGGCGCTCGCGCTGTTCGGCTGCGCGCGCGCCTTCATGGCGCCGGCGTCCCGTTCTTTCGTGCCGCTGCTCGTCTCGGCGACGCAGCTTCCGCGTGCCATCGCGGTGAGCTCGTCCTCGTTCCAGATCGCGGTCATCACCGGACCGGCCATAGGCGGCGGGCTCTATATCTTCGGACCCGTCATCGTCTACGCGACCTGCGTTGCGCTGTTTCTCTGCGTTGCCGTTTCCTTCCTCGGCATCCGCACGCGGCCGCCGGTCGCCACAACCAACTCGGCCGTCGGTGCTATCCAGCGCGTGACGGCGGGCATCGCCTATATGCGCCGCACACCCATCGTGCTCGGCGCAATCTCGCTCGATCTTTTCGCGGTGCTGCTCGGCGGCGCGGTGGCGCTGCTGCCGATCTTCGCGCGCGACATATTGCATGTAGGGCCGGAGGGTCTCGGACTGATGCGATCCGCGCCCGCCATCGGCGCCATCGTCGTCAACCTGCTCATCATCTGGCGGCCGATCCGGGCGCGCACCGGCCACATCATGTTCGCCTGCGTCGCTCTCTTCGGCGTCGCGACGATCTTCTTCGGCCTGTCGGAAAACTTCCTGCTGACGCTCGGCGCGCTGGCCGTGATGGGCGCCTCCGACATGGTGAGCGTCAACATCCGCTCGACGCTCATTCCGCTGGCGACGCCGCAGCCGATGCTCGGCCGCGTGACGGCGGTGGAAATGCTCTTCATCGGCGCCTCGAACGAACTCGGCGAATTCGAATCCGGCCTTACGGCCGCATGGTTCGGAACGGTTCCAGCCGTCGTGATCGGCGGCCTCGGCACGCTTGGCGTCGTCGGCATATGGATGTGGCTCTTCCCGGACCTGCGAAAGGTCGACAAGCTCTCCGACGTGAAGCCGCGGGAACCCGGCTAGAAGAGTTTACCCGCGACGATGGCGGCGAAGACGATGAAGCCGAAATCGCGATTGGAGCGGAAGAGTTTCAGGCAGAGAGCCGGATCGTCGATATCGAGCTTCACGATCTGCCAGACGAGTTGCGCGGCGGCAAGCGCGACGCCGAGATAGAAGAACATGCCGATGGAGGCGGCGGCGCCCGACGCGGCAAGCGCCGCGATCATCGCGCCATAGAAGACCCAGAGCCAT
>NZ_JAUYUS010000131.1 GCF_030694575.1 Parvibaculum sp. | reverse complement strand
CGAACGCTTGCCTTCCGGGGGCAGCCGGATGTCTCCCCCGACCAGTTCGGCGAACCGGAGCATCTGAAGCGTTTCGGCGACCGGGAAGAGGTCGTCGATCTCCATTTGCAGCGATGCCGCAATGACGGGAAGGTCGGCCTCGCCGGCGCAGGGTGCACCCGCGACCGCTTCGAGGAGGCCCATGTACCTTGGCGAAGGCGAAGGAGGGATATCGCGCGCGGAAGGGCAGTAGAGCACCTTGGCGCAGAAAGGATATGGCTCCCCGGGCCGGATTCGAACCAGCGACCGATCGGTTAACAGCCGATTGCTCTACCACTGAGCTACCGAGGACCAGGTCGGCGGGGCCACGGGCCCGTGCCGATAAGCGCTGCATATAGCAAAGACATTTAGCCCGTGCCAGAGCAAATGTCTTGTTCTTGCCACCTTTTATGCCTATCTGCCGCTCCGGTTCCGATGCGCGTGGACCGCGGATTCCCACAGAGAAGTAATCGTCTATGGCGGCAGTGCGCTTCGGCGGCAGAAAGATCCATGTTCCGGGTCCGCCCATTCTCAGGATCGTGGTCGGCGTGGTGCTGATTCTCTGCGGCACCGTCGGATTTCTTCCGGTTCTCGGCTTCTGGATGTTGCCGCTCGGCGTGCTGGTCCTCTCGGTGGACCTGCATCCCGTCAGGCGCATGCGCCGCCGTATCGAAGTCTGGTGGGGCCGCCGCCGGCAAAGGCGCCGCCAGCAAGGCAAGGCGCGCTAGTCGATCCCGAGCGACGGCAGCCGCCGTCCCAGCGCGAAGGGCAGGCCGCTCAGCAGCACCTCCAGCATCCGGCGGTCCTGATATTCGCCATTGAGCGACAGTCTCGGCAGGCTCCAGAGCCGGTCCGCATGCGCGGGCTGGATCAGGCCCTTGCGGGTTGTGGTCGCCGAGCGGAAGCCGAGCGACCGCGCGAGTTCGAAGTCGCGCTCGCCCGCGGATCCGTGATCTCCATAAGGATAGGAAAAATGCGTCGGGCGGCGTCCGAGTTCCGCCGTCATGCGTTCGACGCCGCGCTCTATATCCCGCCGCGCATCCGTGGGCGGCAGCCCTGCCTGCGCGAAATGGTCGGCGGTGTGAGCTTCGATGCTGGCCAGCGGATGGGCCGCAAGCGTTCGCACCTCGTCCCAGCTCATCGCCAGTTCCCGTGTCAGTGCTGCCATGTCGATGCCGTGTTCCGCCGCGAGGCGTCGCACTTCGGCGCGCAGCAGCTCTTCCGGCAGGGCGCGCAGTGCCCAGTAAATCCTGTTCCAGGCTTGCGCCTTTTCCGCCGCATCGCGGGTGAACATCGCGATCTCGCCATCCGGCAGTTTCACATGGACGGCAATGGCGGCCGATAGGATGCGCTCCAGCGCCACCCACCAGATTTCGGCATGTCCATCCGGCAGCCCGGTGGTCAGGTAGACCGTGAACGGAACGCCATGCCGTTCGAACACCGGCAGCGCCTCCGTCAGGTTGTCGCGATAGCCGTCGTCGAGCGTGAAGACGGCGAAACGTTTCGAAAAATCCCGGGCCGCGAGCCGCGATACCGCCTCGTCGAGCGTCATGCAGGTGTAGCCCTGCTCGCGGACGGTGGCGATCGTCTCCTCCAGGAAACCGGGTGTGATCTCGAGCAGCCGGTTCGGCGCGAATTCGGCCCCATCGTCCGGCCGCACGCGATGCAGCATGAAGATCGCGCCCACCCCCGCCAGCGATTTCGGCGCGAGGCGGTAGGCGCCGCTTTTGTGCATGGCAAGCAGCGCCCGTCCCATGAGGGAGGGTCTCGGGGCGCCCGCGCGCCGGCCGGCAATGCTGGGTTCATGGTTCATCGTCGTGGATTTTGGCCGATAAAGGTTAATGCGATGCGACCCGGATTGGCGCGGCGCGGTTTGCACGCACCTTGCAACCAAGGGATCAGATGAGGAAGCGGCGTCCAGAATCGGGAACCGGTCGGTCGCGCGCCCTCAGACGAGAACCCCTGTGCAAGGCGAGGCCGCCGTGACATCTACCGTGAACCACCTGACGAGCAAGTTCCAGGATTTTGCCGGCTTTCCGGCGTCGGATCTGGCTGAAAAAGCGCAAGACACCGCGCTTTTCAACCGCGCCAAGGCGCCGAAGCCGGAGGTGCTGGTCTCCATCCACGATGACATCGAGCCCCTGAAGGCAGTCTGGCAGGCGCTGGAGCAGTCCGGCGATTGCACACCGTTCCAGACCTTCGCATGGGTATCCGCCTGGCAGCGCCATATTGGGACGAAGCAGGGCGTGAAGCCGGCGATTGTCGTCGGATGGGACAGTGAGGGCGGTGCGCTTTTCATCATGCCGCTCGGGCTCGAACCCGGCCTTCTCTGCGCCAAGCTGGTCTGGCTCGGCGGCGATCTCTGCGATTATCAGGCACCGCTTCTTTCCCGGGCTTTCTCCCGCCACGTCTCGCCGGCGCAATTTCCCGCGCTCTGGGCGGATATCCGCGAGATTCTGCCGACCCATCACATGGTGACGCTGAGCCGCATGCCGGAGCGGATCGGGGAGCAGGCCAATCCTTTCATGGTGCTGAACGGCCTTCGCCGCCACGCCTCCTCGGCTCATATGACAAAGCTCAACGGCGACTGGGCGTCCTACTATGCCGGAAAGCGGTCGTCGGGCAGCAAGAAGCGCGACAAACAGAAGCGCCGGAAGCTCGAAGAGTTCGGCAATGTTTCCTTCGTCACGCTGGAAACAGACGAGGAGAAGCTCCGCACTCTCGACGTGCTGATGGCGCAGAAGTCGGTCAGCTTTGCGCGGATGGGCGTCGCGAACCTCTTCGACCGTCCCGGCTACCGCGACTTCTACCGCGATCTGGCAGTCAATCCGGAGGCGCGTGGCCTCATCCATGTCGGCCATCTGACAATCGGCGACATGATCGCGGCCGCCAATTGGGGTGTCAGCTTCCGCGGCCGCTACTGCTATGTGCTCGCGAGCTACGATGAAGGCGGCGAGGCCTCGCGCTTCGGGCCCGGCATGGCGCAGCTCATGGAACTGATGGCGCACGCGGCGGGCGCCGGCCACACCGAATTCGACTTCACGATCGGCGACGAAGCCTACAAGGAGCAGTGGTGCGAGGTTGAAATCACGCTTTTCGACCTGGTCGAGCCCAACACCCTCATCGGCTGGATCGAGCTCGGGCCCCGGATCGCCGGTCTCCAGGCTAAACGATTCATCAAGCAGACCCCGGTACTTTGGCACTGGTTTACCCGGCTGCGCGCGGCAATGGGTGGTCTTTCCGTCGCGCGTACCTTCCGGGCCTGAGGGCGCTTGCTATGAAACCTGACACGCTGCCGCGACCGCTGAGGCGGATCGGCGAGGCGATCTCGTCACGGCTCGGAGATGCTCATCTCGCGGGCGTGGTGCGTGGCGCCGCGTTCGTCATGGGCATCCGCGTGGCGGGCGCCGCCATTGCGCTCCTCAGCCAGGTTCTGCTCGCGCGCTGGATGGGCGCCTTCGAATACGGGATCTTCGCCTATGTCTGGGTCTGGGTCGTGATCCTCGGCATCGTCGTGCCGATGGGCTTCGGCACCTCGGTGCTGCGCTTCGTGCCGGAATACCGGACCAAGGAACGCTGGCGGCGGCTAGCCGGCGTGTTGCGCGCCTCGACGCTCGTCGTGCTGGCGCTCGGCATCGCCACCGCGCTCATCGGCGTGGCGCTGCTCTGGCTCCTGCGCGATCACGTCGAGAGCTATTATTTCCTGCCGCTCGTCGTGGCGCTCATCTGCGTTCCCGCCTTCGCATTGACCGACTGGCAGGAAGGCGCGGCGCGTGCTTTCGGCTGGGTCAACCTCGCCTATATCCCGTCCTACATCGTTCGCCCGCTTGCCATTGTCGTCGTTGCGGGCGGCATCGTGTTTTTCACCGGCGGAGCAACCGGCCTGCAGGTCACCATCGGCGCGCTCGCCGCGACGCTGCTCACCATGCTCGCACAGCGCCTGTTCCTGTCTCGGCGCGTGGCGCGCGCCGTGCCGGCCGCGCGGCCCGTCTTTCACCTCCGCCACTGGATCGTCCTTTCGGCGCCGCTGGTGCTGGTCGAGGGGCTCTTCCTCGTTCTCGTCAACACCGACATCGTGCTGCTCGGTTATTTCGTCGACCCGGACAAGATCGGCGTCTATTTCGCGGCCACGCGCATCGCGAACCTTATGGCTTTCATCTGCTTCTCGCTTTCCGCGCTCGCGGTACCGAAATTCGCCGAGCTCCACGGCGCGGGCAAGCGCGGCGAGCTCCAGACCTTCATGCACGGCGTCATCCAGTGGATATTCTGGCCGACGCTCGCGGCAGGCGTCTTCCTGCTCCTGATCGGCCAGTTCGCGCTCAATCTTTTCGGCGACGGTTTCGACGCGGGCTATCCGCTGCTCTGGCTGTTGATGCTCGGCTTCCTTGCGCGCGCCTCCACGGGGCCGACCGAATATCTCCTCAACATGACGGGCAACCAGAACGCGGTCGCGTGGACCTACGGCGCCGCTGCCGTCGGCAATGTCCTTCTCAACGTCGCGCTCGTGCCCGCTTTCGGGCTCATGGGGGCGGCGGCGGCCACCGCCATCTCCATCGTCGGTTCGACCGCCTGGCTCGCGGTCATCGTGCGCCGCCGTCTCGGCATCACCGCCTTCGTTTTCGCCGGCGCGCCGCGCCCGTCGCTTGCTGCCGCGTGAAAGGAACTTCATGACCGGTCTTCACCACCATTCGTTCATACCCCGCTTTCCGCGAGTTGCCGCGGGCACGGAGGAGACTGAACTTTCGGTCGAGACATTGAGCCACGCGGCACGTTATCTCTATGGCCGCCCGCCCAGCGCGGACGTCGTTGTGCTTGAAAGCGCCGATGCGCTGGCGCCCTATCGCGAGCAGATCGATGCACTGGCGGCTGCCTCCACCGATACGAACACCCAGTTCGAAAGCGTGACGCTTGCGGCGGCAATGGAAAACCTGGCGGGCGGCGCTTCGGTCCGTGTCGCGCTTCTGTGGAGCGATCCCGCCGCCGGCGGCTCGCGCGTGCTCATCGGCCTCGTTCCCTACCGGGTATCGCGCGGCTTTTACGGCCTGCCCATGCCGGTCTGGCGGGTATGGGAGCATATTCACAGCTATATCTCGACACCGCTTCTTCGCGCGGGCTACGAGCAGCTCGCGGTGCGCCGCTTTCTCGCGCTCGCAGACAGGTCCGGCGCGGCGCTCGTCCAGTTCCCGAATTTCGAGGCCGAAGGCGCATTCGCCAGGGCGCTTCAGGAGGTCGTCGAGCAGCAGCACCGCGTGTGCCGCGAGACGGACCGCCATGAGCGCGCCTTCCTCCAGTCCGATCTCGACGAGAACGCCTATCTCGCCGCCCATATGCGCAAGAAGAAGCGCAAGGAATACAACCGGCTCTGGAATCGTCTTGCCGAAACTGGCGATCTCAGGTTCGAGACGCATGACGGCGGCGCGGATGTGAACGGCTGGGTCCGCAAGTTCCTTCGGCTGGAGGCGCGCGGCTGGAAGGGAAAACGCGGCACCGCCATGAACGTGCGGCCGAACGAGCGCGCCTATTTCGAGAATATCTGTGCCGGCGCCGCAAGGGAGGGCAAGCTTCATTGCTCCGAGCTGACGCTCGACGGAAAGCCGCTGGCGATGCTCGCGAGTTTCAGGGCCGGCGCGGGCGTCTACACATTCAAGATCGCATTCGACGAAAGCTATTCGAAATATTCACCTGGCGCGCTTTTGATGATGAAGGCCATCGGTGCCTTCCTTGGCGACGGGCGCACGGCGTGGGTCGATTCCTGCGCCATCCCCAATCATCCGATGATCGACCACATTTGGGCGCAGCGCCGCGCCATGCGCAGCGTGCTCGTCTCGTCGGGCGGCCCGTTCAGCGCGCAATGCGTTTCCTATGCCGCTGCCATCATGCGCCTCGCCGACGCGGCGCGCTCGAAGCTGCGGGTTCTCTATGCAAGGGTCCGAAAGGAGATGGATCATGACGACGCTCATTGAGATCGAACGAGGCACCGTTACGGAGCCGATGCCGCTGAAGACATTCCGCGTCGCGCATCGTCTCGCCGACCATCCGCTTTTCGCGCTCGACCGGCTCGCCCGTCTCGCCGGCTCGCTGCCGGCCGACCGGGTCGAATTCAACGGGCCCGTCGCGCCGAACCAGGATCCGGGTCTTACGCCGTCGAACGGTCTCACGCCCGAGGAAACGGTTCGCCGTATCGAGCAATCGAAATCATGGATGGTTCTCAAGAACGTCGAGTCCGATCCGGAATACAAGGCGCTTCTCGATGCCTGTCTCGATCAGGTCGCGGAGCAGACCGGCGGCCTGATGGGCGGCGCGCGGCAGCGGCAGGCCTTCATCTTCGTCACGTCGCCGGGCAATGTGACGCCTTATCATTCGGACCCGGAACTGAACTTCCTGCTTCAGGTGCGCGGTTCCAAACGCATGTCGCTCTTCGATCATCGCGACCGCGACGTCGTCAGCGCGGAAAACACCGAGCTCTTTCCCGGCAAGCATCGCAACCTGCCTTACGAGGACGGCTTCGAGGCAAAGGCGACGCATCAGCACATATCGCCGGGCGAAGGCATCTTCGTGCCGATCTTCGATCCGCACTGGGTGCAGAACGGCGATGCCGTGTCGATTTCCTTCTCGATCACATGGCACACGGAAGAAACGGAGCGCCTCGTGAAGCTCTCCTATGTCAATGCGGTTCTGAGGAAGTTCGGCTGGCCGCAGCAGGATGCCGGTACGCACGAGACCTGGGAGGATGTGAAGGTCGCCGCTTACGATATTCTTCGTCCGGCTTACGATGCGGTGAAGCGGCTCGTCGGCGACCGGCGGAAGGCGTTGGCGATCTTTTTCGGCCGCAAGGCCGCGCCGGCGGCGGGTTGATCCGCCGGCCTATCGCGCCGCAATGGCGGGCCGGGCCGTGTGGGGCGGATATTCGTTGAGCCCCTCGACGCCGTAACGGCGGTAACGCTTGAGGTTTACCCGCGTCAGCAGGATGCCGACACGGCGGCTGCTTGCCGCCGAGAGCAGCTTCAGTGCGCGCGCCACGATGCGGCGGTTGGTTCCCGACCATTTCACCACGAGCACGGTCACATCCGCGATCTTCGCCAGCACCTGCGCGTCGGCAGCGGCCATGGCGGCGGGTGAATCGATGATGACGTAGTCGTAGGTCTGCTGAAGCGCATTCAGTACCCAGAGCATTTGCGAAGACGCGAGCGCGGCCGTCGGATTGGGTACCGGCGTTCCGGCCTGGATAACATGGGCGTAGCTTGCATTGTCCTGACGGATCACATGCTGGAAGGCGGCGCGTCCGACCAGCAGGTCCGAAAGGCCCGGCAGGCGCCGTGCCCCGAGCGCCTCATGGAGCGAGGGATCGCGCAGGTCGGCGTCGATGATGATGGTGCGGTAGCCGCCCATGGCGAAGACGCGGGCGAGGCTTGCCGCCGTCGAGGTCTTGCCTTCGCCTGCGATGGCGGAAGTGACGAGTACGGTGCGCGCGCGGCGGTCGCCGACGCGGGCGAGCAGCACATTGCCCTGCAATGCGCGGATCGCTTCCGCGTAAAGCCCGGCCGGGTCGCGCACGATGTCGAGCGCGGGGTAGGCCGTGCCTTTCTGCGTTTCGAGTTCGGGCACGAGGCCGAGGAACGGCATTCCGGTGGCGCGCTCGACCTGATCTCCGGCGCGGAAGCCGCGCGAGAAGACCTCGATCATGAAGGCGACGAGGAAAGAGAAGATGAGCCCGGCAATCGCCGCCAGCATCAGTGCGGATTTCATGCGCGGAAATGTCGGCTCGCTCGGCTGCTGTGCGCGCGAGACGATGCGTGCATTCGCCGCCTGACCGTCCGCTTCCGAACGCGCATTCGCTTCCTGGTAGCGGCGGAGGAAGGATTCAAGAAGAGCACGGTTCGTGTCCGCATCGCGCTGCAGCGCCCGCAGCTTCACTTCATCCTGGTTGAGTTCGCCCATGCGGCGTTGCAGACGGGTGAGGCTGGCGCGCAGCGAATTCACGCGCGCTCCGGCCACGCGGGCCTCGTTTTCGAGCGCGTCGATGATCTTGCGCACTTCCTTTTCGATCTGGAAGCCGAGATCTGCGAGGTTCGCCTGCGCTTCCTGCATCTTTGGATGCGTCGGCAGAAGCGCTTCCGACATCTGTGCGATCTGCGCCCGCAGCGCGACTTCCTGCTGGCGGAGGTTCTGGATCAGCGGCGACTGCAGCACTTCGGCGGCCGAGTTGACGGCATTGCCGGAAGCGAGCAGTTCGCGTGCGTTGCCGAGCTTCGCCTGCGCGGCGGCCCGGTCGGCTTCCGCGACCGAAAGCTGGCTGTTGAGATCGGTCAGCTGCTGCTGCGGCAGCGTCGAGCCATTGGTGAGGAAGAGGCCGGACCTGGTGCGGAACGCTTCGACCGCGGCTTCAGACTCCTGCACTTTCGCCCGCAGCTCGGTGATCTGTTCGGCGAGCCACTTGGTCGCGTCGCTGTTGACGCCCGCCCTCTGCTCGATCTGCTGTGCGATATAAAGTTCCGCCAGGCGGTTCGGCACGATGGCTGCCATGCGGGGATCGGGGGAGGTGAAGACGATCGCGATCACGCGCGAACTCGTCTTCTGGTAGACCTCGAGCCGCGACAGGACGACATCGGTGATTTCCTCGATGTCGGTCGGCGGCTGCCGGTCGCGGATGCCGAAGGCGACGGCGATACGGCCAAAAAAGCCCGGCGCGTGCAGCGCGGGGTTGAATTCGGGATTGGCGGCGAGCCCCAGATCGGTGATGAGCCGCGCCACCAGCGGGCGCGACGTCAGCACCTGGATCTCGCTTTGCAGCGTTTCGGTGTCGGGCAGCGAAGGTGTGTTTTCGGCGTCGAAGGTCGATATCTCGCCGGCGCGTGGCGACAGCATGATGCGCGTCTCGACCGTATAGGTCGGCACCACGGTCATCAGCCAGATGACGGCCACGGCCATGAAACCCGCGAATGTGCAGGCGATGATTTCCTTGCGCGCCCAGATGCCGCGCAGAACTTCCCAGGGCGAAATGTCGCCAATGGCATTCTCGTCCTGTGCCGGCCTGCGCCGGTCGCCGAAGGAGACCATGGGATTGATAGGAGTATCGGTCATGCGTTCCGCTCGCAGGTGCCGTCCTTGCCCGCGCCAGACATCGCGAGGCGCACGGGGACACCACGTCCAAAATCAGTCTGCAGTAGACGTCTTTTAGGTAACGGAAGACTTAACGCGGTCCGGTCTCCGGGGGCCGGGCGCCGGGAATAGCCGTGGTTTTCGCTGTGCGTGAGCGAGAGCTCATCGTTGAAGTTGCCGAAATATTAACCCTTCCGGCGTTAGCCTCTGTTCCGGAAATCCCGGTAAGAGAGTCAGTCGAATGAACGCCCGTCTCGCACTCGTCTTGATGGTCATTTGCGCCTTTGCCGCCGGCTGCGCGCAGCGCGGCCTGATCGCGGAGCGCCCGGTCGTCCCGGAAAGCGAAGTCTATCGCCTCGATACGGGCGACCAGCTCCGCATCGTCGTATTCGGACAGGGCGACCTCAGCGGTGAATTCACGGTGGACGGTACCGGCGCGATCTCGATGCCGTTGCTGCCGCCTCTCGTTGCGCGCGGGCTGACGACGGACGAGTTCGAGCAGGCCGTCGCCGCCGAGCTCGGTCAGAAGCTGCTGCGCAATCCGAATGTCAGCGTCCAGGTGACGCAGTTCCGCCCGTTTTTCATTCTCGGCGAGGTTCAGCGCGCCGGACAATATCCCTTCGTGAGCGGCATGACGGTGCAGAGCGCGGCGGCCATCGCCGGCGGCTTCACCTATCGCGCGGATGCCGACCGCGTGAAGATCACGCGCAATCGCGGCGACCGGATCGTCGAACTCGGCGTCGACAGCAATGCGCCGGTCATGCCGGGCGATACCATCCTCATCAAGGAGCGGTACTTCTGATGCCATCCTCTCCGGATAGCGGCGGTCATCCCGCGGCGCGCAAGGTGCTCCATGTCATGCGGCTGCCGATGGGCGGCCTCTTCCGTCATGTTCGCGATCTCGTCGCGGGCCAGCAGGCGGCGGGCATCGCGGCGGGTGTCGTTTGCGCCGAGCCGCCGGATGACGGCGTTTCCGCGAAGCGGCTTGCCGAACTCGCGCCGAAATGCGGCCTCGGCCTTCATGTCATACCGATGTCGCGGCTGCCGGGTGTGGGCGATGCCGCCAATATCCGCGAAGTCGCGGCACTGACCGACTGGCTGAAGCCCGACATCGTTCACGGCCATGGCGCCAAGGGCGGCTTGCTCGCCCGTTTCGCGCCGCGCGGGGACCGCGCCGTCCGCGTCTACACGCCGCATGGCGGTTCGCTGCACTACAAGGCGTCGAGTCCGCAGGGCTTCGCCTATCTCGCCGCCGAACGCCTGATGCGGCGCTGGACCGACGGTCTCATCTTCGAATCGGAATTCAGCCGCGCCGCCTATCTGGCTAAGGTTGGCCGTCCAGGGGCGCCCACCGCCGTCATTCACAACGGATTGACGGAAGAAGAATTCCTGCCGGTTCCGCATGGCGACGCCGCCGCGGATTTCCTCTTCATCGGTGAACTGCGGATGCTGAAGGGCGTTTCGACGCTCATCGAGGCCGCGTCGATGCTGCCGCGTCCGGTCCGCATCCGCGTCGTCGGCGCCGGTCCCGACCGGGCCCGTTTCGAGGCTATGGCGAAGGCCGCCGGTCCGGCCGTCAGGTTCGAATTCACGGGCGCGATGCCCGCGCGCGATGCGTTCCGGCTCGGCCGCGTCGTCGTGATGCCGTCATGGAACGAGTCGCTGCCTTACGTCGCGCTCGAAGCCGCCGCCGCAGGGCTGCCGCTCATCGCAACGCGTGTCGGCGGCATGGCGGAAATCTTCGGGCCCGACGCGACATCTCTCATCCCGCCGCAGGATGCCGCGGCGCTTGCCGCCGCGATGACGGCCGCCCTTGCCGATCCCGAGCGGACGGCCGTTTCCGCCGTCCGCCTGCGGACGCGCGTCATGGCGCATTTCTCGGCGCGACTGATGGTCGAGGGGGTGAACGGTTTCTACGACCGGCTCATCGAGACGAGGAAGGCGCGTCTTGTAGCCCGTTCGGGTCATCCCCCGGTGCCTCGGGCCACGCCCGGCCTGACGGGTGCGGGGCAATAGCGTGGACGGCTGGCAGATCGACAGCGGTGCCTCGGCCTCGCGGGGTGCGTCGCACCGCTCCGCCGCCTCGCGTCTCGGCGAGGGGCTCGTCTTTCTCGTTCTGCTGACCAGTTTCTATGTGAAGTCGGAGCAGGGGCAGGACCAGCCCACGCCCTACGACATGCTGATGGTCGCCACCGTCGGCCTTCTCTTTCTCTTCGGGTTGAGGTTGCCGCGCGGGCTCGGCTGGCCGGCCGCGCTCTGGGGCCTCGTCGTCATCGGCTACGGCATCGGCGCCATGGACGCGTTCTATCTCGACAAGGTCAAGCCGTCGCTGACGGTGACGGTCTACCTCGTCGGCACCTTTCTCTTTTTCGCTTCCTTCGTCTATGCCGATCCGGCGCGGCGGCTCGGACAGCTCTTCTGGGCCTATACGATCGCGGCCTCGGTGGTGGCGGCTCTCGGTGTCGGCGCCTATTTCGGTGTGCTGCCCGGTTCGGAGGCCTTCCTCACCTTCGGCCGCGCCACCGGCACTTTCAACGATCCGAACGTGTTCGGTCCCTTCCTGGTCGCGCCCATTCTCTTTCTCGGGCTGCAGTTGAGCCAGGCCCGCTCGTTCCGCGCGCTCTGGATGGCGGCGCCGCTCGGCCTTCTGGTGCTCGGGCTTCTGCTCAGCTTCTCGCGCGGCGCGTGGGGCAACCTGCTGCTCTCCGGCATTCTTTTCTTCGGCCTGACGCTCGCCACTTCGCGCTCGTCACGGCAGACGTTGCGCCTGATCGGCTTCGGCGCGCTGGCGGCTCTCCTGCTGGTGGCGGTCGTCGGCGTGGCGCTGTCGAGCCCCAAGGTCTCGGCACTCTTCACCGAGCGCGCGTCGCTGACGCAGGATTACGATATCGATCCGCAGCAAGGCCGCTTCGAAAGCCAGGCCCGCGCGTTCCAGATGGCGCTCGACAAGCCGCTCGGCATCGGTCCGGCGCAATGGGCCATGATCAACAATCTCGACACGCATAACGTCTATCTGCATATCCTCGTCGCGGGCGGCTTCCTGTCGGGGCTCTCCTTCATCGCCCTCCTGCTGGTGACGGCGGTGCGGGGCTGGCGCGCGATCGCGGTCGAGACGCCGTCGCAGGGGCTCCTGATCGTCGTCTATGCGGCCTTCATCGGCCATATCGCCGAGGCCACCATTATCGACATCGACAACTGGCGTCACTTCTATCTGCTGCTGGGGATGCTCTGGGGGGCGCTGCTGGCGGCGGAGGGACAGGGCGCCGCGCGGCGCCCGTTCGCCCTGCCGCGCGCGGGAGGGGCGCCCGACGGTTTCGGCGCCTGGGCGTCCAGCGGACGCTGGACGCACTGACGCGCAAATCGGGAATGTTTGGAGGCCACGCCCGGAATCGAACCGGGGTGCACGGATTTGCAGTCCGCTGCGTAACCACTCCGCCACGTGGCCGTTTCCCTTCCGGCACGAGCCGGGTAGGGCGGGCGGGGTATAGCAATTCCGCCGTCCGGGTACAACGATCATTAAGGCCGCCGGATTTCCGGGCCGTTAACGGCCCGTGTGACAGCGCTTTCATCAACCGGTGAATTGAGTTTAGGCCGCCGGGCCAGTATAAACGCGCCGGGAACCTTCCCCCTCGCACATCATCCCCGGGACAGCCCCTTAGGACAGCTCATGACCGATTTTGCCGCCGCCCGTCTCAACATGGTCGAAAGCCAGGTGCGCATCAACGCGGTGACGGACCGGCGCGTGATCGACGCCATCTCGGCGGTGCCGCGCGAGCGCTTCGTGCCGTCGTCGCGTCAGGGCATCGCCTATATGGACGAGGACATCCGCATTGCCGACGGCAACCCGCCGCGCTTCCTGATGGAGCCGCGCGTCTTCGCGAAGCTGGCGCAGCTTGCCGAAATCGGGCCCGAGGACCTCGTCCTCGATGTCGGCTGCGGCACCGGCTATTCGACGGCCGTGCTCGCGCGTATCGCCGGCACCGTGGTCGGGCTCGAATGCGACGAAGATCTCGCGGCGCGCGCGGGCGCGTCGCTGTCCGATCTCGGCGTCGACAATGCCGTCGTTCTGTGCGGCCCGCTCAACGAAGGCTGCGCCAAGCAGGCGCCCTATGACGTGATCTTCGTCAACGGCATGATCGGTTCGGTTCCGGAAGCATTGCAGAATCAGCTTCGCGACAATGGCCGCCTCGTCGCCGTGGTGGGCGACGGTACCTCCGGCCGCGCGCGGCTTTACATGCGCTCCGGCGAGGCGGTCAGCGGCCGCGACGCCTTCGACGCCAATATCCGCTTCCTGCCGGGCTTCGAGCCGATGGAGAGCTTTGTTTTCTGAGAAGTGATGGCACTTTGCATCTATTCCAGACAATTCTTCGGCCCTCTGGCAATAGTAATTCTCTCTTCCTACCTTTAGCCTGCCGAAGACTGGTTCACAGCGGAAGCGTTGAGGGACGAAGCCGCCTCTTTACGAGAGCAACGATAAATGAAGCGACCCGAAAAAACGTCCCTGACCCGAGCGATCTCGTTCGCACTCGGCACGACCGCCCTCACAACGGGCTTTCTTGCCGCAGCTCCCGCTTCCGCGGAAAGCCTCATCGAGGCCCTGTCCGCGGCCTATGAAACCAACCCGACCCTCCAGGCGCAACGCGCGCAGTTGCGGGCGACGGACGAACAGGTGCCGCGGGCGCTGTCCGGCTGGCGGCCCAATCTGCAGGCGCAGGGCTCCTACGGTGTCACCAGCACCGATACGACGCTCAACAGCGGCATCAGCTCGCGCGACGATCTCCGTCCTCTTTCCGGCGCGGTCACGCTCAGCCAGAACCTCTTTGCCGGCGGCCGCACCGTCAACGCGACCGATCAGGCCGAAGCCTCCGTGCAGTCCGGCCGCCAGTCGCTGCTGAGCGTCGAGCAGTCGACGCTTCTCAACGCCGTGCAGGCCTATATGAACGTCATCCGCGACGAAGGCGTGGTTGAGCTCAATCGCAACAACGTCGAAGTGCTGAAGCGTCAGCTCGATGCGACGACGGACCGGTTCCGCGTCGGCGAGTTGACCCGCACCGACACCGCGCAGTCGGAAGCCCGCCTCAGCCTGGCCCGCTCCAATCTCATTGCCGCCGAAGCGCAGCTCACCGCGAGCCGCGCCTTCTATCAGCGTGTCGTCGGCCAGATGCCGGGCACGCTCGAAAAGGCCGTTCGTCTCGAAGGGCTTCCCGCGACCGAGGACGAGGCCCGCGCCTTCGCCGAGCAGAACAATCCGGCGCTGATGTCGGCGCGTTACGCGGAAGAAGCGAGCCGGGAGGCGATCAGCGTCGCGAAGGGCGCGCTGCTGCCGACCTTCGACGTGCAGGCCCAGTACCAATACGGCCGCGACCCGTCGACCACCATCCGCGATGTCGAGGAAAGCTCGCTGCTCGGCGTGCTCACGATTCCGCTCTACCAGAGCGGCGCCGAATATTCGCAGGTGCGCGAGGCGAAGGAACTCAACAACCGCAGCCGGCTCCAGATTTATGCCGTGCAGCGCGAGGTGGACGAGGCGGTGCGGAATGCCTGGGAACAGCTCCGGGCGAGCCGCGCCAGCATCACCTCCACCACCGAACAGGTGAACGCCAGCAACATCGCCCTTGAAGGCGTGCGGCAGGAATCCGAGGTCGGTGCCCGCACCACGCTCGACGTACTCGACGCCGAGCAGGAGCTGCTGAATGCCCGCGTGGCGCTGGTCAGCGCCGAAAGGGATCTCGCGGTTGCCGAATACGGCCTCCTTGCCGCGATGGGCCAGCTCACGGCGCGCGATCTCGAATTGCCCGTCGCGTATTACGATCCGACGGTGAATTATGGCGAGGTCCGCAACAAGTGGATCGGTTTCGGCACCGCTGGCGACGAATAGCCTCATCCGGCGCGAGAGAAATTAAGGGGAAGTTGGCAAATTCGTTCAACTTCTCCTAAGGTTCTCTTGTTATTTATAGGGCTCTGGCAGCGCGGGGGTGCGCTGGACTCGAAGGTGGGCGGTACGACGGATGAGCAATCAAGGCCAGGCACAGGAACCGACGATGGAGGAGATTCTCGCCTCCATCCGGCGGATCATTTCGGAGGACAGCGGGACCGATGAGGCCGCGCCTGCGTCCGAAGCGGCCGCGCCGCCGCCTGCGCCTGAACCCGCATTCGAACCCGAGCCCGAGCCGGAACCCGTCGAGGACGACATTCTGGAACTCACCGAGGCCCTGCCCGAGGAACCGGCACCGCAGCCGGCGCCCGCCGCGGCCATGCCTGCATCCGATTTCGACGAGGACGACATCCAGTTCGCCGAGCCGGAGCCCGAGCCCGAGCCGGTCGCGGAGGCCGAACCGGCCTATGAGCCGCTTCCCGAGCCCGCGCCCGTCTACGAGCCGGAACCGGCGCCCGCGCCGGCGGTTGCCACGGGTATCGCCCCGCACCCCGCCCCGGTCGTGGAAGAAGAACCCGAAACCGCCTTTGAGGAGCCTGTCATGAGTGCCGATTCGGCCCCGAGCAAAGCTTCCCCGCTGCTGTCGAGCGACACCGAATCCGCGGCATCGGCCGCCTTCGGCGCGCTGGCGAGCTCTCTCATGACCTCGTCGGGCGGCTCACGCACGCTGGACGAGCTTGTCGGCGACCTGCTTCGCCCGATGCTCAAGGAATGGCTCGACGAAAACCTGCCCTCGCTGGTCGAGCGGCTGGTCGCCGAGGAAATCGAGCGGGTAGCGCGGCGTAAAGGCTGACGCCCCCTCTCGCTTCATCGTCTCCAATGCTTGATAGGGTGGCGCGGCCTGTGTAACACAGGCGCAGCGCCGCCCTTTTTTGCGCGCTTTTCCACGGATAAATCTCATGCTCGACAAGACCTTCGACCCGCAGGACGCCGAAGCCCGGCTTTACAAGCTCTGGGAGGAAAGCGGCGCTTTCCAGGCCGGCGACCCCGCGCGGGTAGAGGCGGGCGCCAAGCCCTATTGCATCGTCATCCCGCCGCCCAACGTCACCGGCAGCCTCCATATGGGCCATGCGCTCAACAACACGCTGCAGGACGTGCTGATCCGCTTCGAGCGGATGCGCGGCAAGGACGTGCTCTGGCAGCCGGGCCTCGACCATGCCGGCATCGCGACGCAGATGATCGTCGAGCGTCAGCTTGAAGGCGAGGGCAATGTCCGCCGCCGCGACATGGGCCGCGACGCCTTCATCGAGCGCGTCTGGAAGTGGAAGGGCGAGAGCGGCGGCACCATCATCGGCCAGCTTCGCCGCCTCGGCGCGTCCTGCGACTGGAGCCGCGAGCGTTTCACACTGGATGACGGCCTCTCGAAAGCCGTACTGAAGGTCTTCGTGGAGCTTTACCGCGAAGGCCTCATCTATCGCGACAAGCGCCTCGTCAACTGGCACCCGGAACTCCAGACCGCCGTCTCCGATCTCGAAGTCGAGAACATCGAGGTCAAAGGGCATTTCTGGCATTTCCGCTATCCGCTCGCGGACGGCGTCACCTATGAGTGGCCGCTCTTCGACGAGGAGGGAAATCCCGCCGGCAGCGAGACGCGCAATTACATCGTCGTCGCCACCACGCGTCCCGAGACAATGCTGGGCGACACCGGCGTCGCCGTGAACCCGGAAGACGAGCGCTACAAGTCCCTTATCGGCAAGTTCGTGGAACTGCCGCTTGTCGGCCGCCGCATCCCGATCGTCGGCGACGAACATGCGGACCCGGAGCAGGGTTCCGGTGCCGTCAAGATCACGCCCGCGCATGACTTCAACGACTTCGAGGTCGGCAAGCGGCAGGGGCTCGAGCAGATCAACATTCTCAATCCCGACGGCAAGCTTAACGACGAGGTGCCGGAGCCTTATCGCGGCATGGACCGTTTCAAGGCGCGGAAGAAAGTTGTCGAGGACATCGAGGCGCTCGGCCTTCTCGACCGCATCGAGGACAAGATCGTTATGGTTCCGCATGACGAGAAATCCAAGATGGTCGTCATCGAGCCCTATCTCACCGACCAGTGGTATGTCGACGCGGCGACGCTGGCGAAGCCCGCCATAGACGCGGTCGAGCGCGGCGAAACCGTCTTCGTGCCGAAGAACTGGGAAAAGACCTACTTCGAATGGATGCGCAACATCCAGCCCTGGTGCATCTCGCGCCAGCTCTGGTGGGGCCATCGCATTCCGGCGTGGTACGGGCCGGACGGTCACGTCTTCGTCGCCTACAGCGATGAAGAGGCCGCCGCCGAAGCCGGGAAGCACTACGGCAAATCTGTCGAACTCACGCGCGACGAAGACGTCCTCGACACCTGGTTCTCCTCCGGTCTCTGGCCGTTCTCGACGCTCGGCTGGCCGGACAAGACGCCGGAACTCGCGCGCTATTACAAGACCGACGTGCTCGTCACCGGCTTCGACATCATCTTCTTCTGGGTCGCCCGCATGATGATGATGGGTCTGCACTTCATGCAGGAAGTGCCGTTCCACACCGTCTATATCCATGCGCTGGTCCGCGACGAGAAGGGCCAGAAGATGTCGAAGACGAAGGGCAACGTCATCGACCCGCTGAAACTCATCGACGAGTACGGCGCCGACGCGCTGCGCTTCACGCTGGCCGCGATGGCCGCGCAGGGCCGCGACATCAAGCTCGCGACCTCCCGTGTCGAAGGCTACCGCAATTTCGGCACCAAGCTCTGGAACGCCGCGCGCTTCTGCGAGATGAACGAATGCGCCCGCGTCGAGGGTTTCGACCCCGCGAAACTCAACCAGACGGTCAACAAGTGGATCGTCGGCGAGGTCGCGCGCACCGCCGCCGAAATCACCGAAGCCATCGAAGCCTACCGCTTCAACGACGCGGCGAACGCAGCCTACAAGTTCGTCTGGAACGTCTTCTGCGACTGGTATCTCGAATTCATCAAGCCGCTGCTGATGGGCGACAATGAGGAAGCGAAAGCCGAAACTCGCGCCACCGCCGCCTGGGTGCTCGACCAGATATTGCTGATGCTCCATCCCTTCATGCCCTTCGTCACCGAAGAGCTCTGGCAGCGCACGGGCGAGGTTGGTCCGAAGCGCGAGACGCTGCTCGTCAAGGCGGCATGGCCGCTTCACACAGGCCTCGGCGATGCCGCGGCCGACAGGGAGATGGACTGGGTGATCCGCTTCATCACCGAAATCCGTTCCGTCCGTGCCGAGATGAATGTGCCGGCCGGCGCGAAGATCGCGCTCCTCATCAAGGATGCGAGCGCCGAAAGCCTCGCCCGCTTCGAGCGCCACCGCGATCTCATCATGCGCCTCGCGCGCCTCGAAAGTGCCGTGACGACGACATCCGTTCCCGAAGGCGCGCTGCAACTCGTGCTGGACGAGGCAACGCTGATCCTGCCGCTCGCCAGCCTCATCGACGTCGCCGCCGAAACCGCGCGTCTCCGCAAGGAACTCGGCAAGCTTGAGGACGAGGTGAAGAAGATCGACGCGAAACTCGGCAATGCCAAGTTTTTGGCGGGCGCGCCGGAACAGGTCGTCGAGGAGCAGCGCGAACGCAAGGCCGACGCGCAAGCCGCGATGGCGAAGTTCAACGAGGCGTTGAAGCGGCTCGCGGGCGCTGTCTGAGAACAACTGTCATCCCGGCTTTCGCCGGGATGACATCTACGGGTAGGGCTTCCCGCGTTCCTCTACCCCCGCAGCAACGCGCCCCATATCATCAGCGCCAGGGCGACGCCGCCGATGATGGCGATTGCGGGAATGCCGAAGAGGTTGAGCAGGAAGAAATAGGTGAAGGTGCCGCCCAGCAATCCCACCGCGATCCACAGCACGGTGATGCCGAGCCACAGCAATACCGGCAGCAGGATCACGAGAACGATCACGCAGAGGATGAGCACGATAGGGTCGAGTGCTACGATGTATTCGTTCACGGCATTTTTCTTCTTGTTTCCGAGGGTTCCATTCCTCTGAGTAACGTCCGGCGCCGCCGCGCGTTCCCTGCCGCTGCCGTATAGCGCTCACGCTTTTGTGACTCTGAAACACGAAAGGCGGCCCGCTGCCGGGCCGCCTACCGAATCATCCGTTGCGCGGAGCCTTACGCGGCGGGCGCATCGCCCTGCGTGCGGCGTTCGTTCATGAACTGGTCGAATTCCTGCTGGTCCTTGGCGCGGCGCAGGCGCTCCATGAAGTCGCCGAAAGCCTTCTGCTCTTCCTCCAGCTTTTTCAGCATGTCGTCCCGGTAGCTGTCGAAGGCGGTATTGCCGCTCGACTGGCGATGACGGCGAAAGTTCGATGCGCAGCCGCGCATGCCGTCGCGTTTCCATCCCTGCATTTTTCCGCTCCAGATCATGTAGAAGAGAAGGGCGAGCCCGATCGGCCAGAAGACGATGAAGCCGATCACCATCATGGCAATCCATGCGCCTTTCGGCAGGTCGTCCAGCATTGCGGCGGTGGGCATCGAGGGGTCCTCCCAGAGGGTTCCAATTGAACACAGATGACAGGTGGATATGCCGGGCGGCTGCGTCAAGGCGCCGCATGCCGATTTTCTGCCAAAGCCGCATGGCTTTCGGCCAAACGAAAAAGGCGGCCCGGAGGCCGCCTTTTCCTTGTCCGCAAAACCTTCGCTCAGGCGTCGAACATGATGACCGAGCGGGCCAGTTCGCCGCGCTTCAACTCGTCGAAGGCTTCGTTCACCTGTTCGAGCTTGATGCGGCGCGAAATCATTTCGTCGAGCTTCAGCTTGCCGGCCATGTAGAAGTCGACAAGGCGCGGCATGTCGACGGGGAAGCGGTTCGAGCCCATCAGCGAACCCTGGATCTTCTTCTCGCCGAGGAAGTCCGCGCCGTGCAGTTCGATGTTCACGCCGACGGGGATCATGCCGATGATGTTCGCCGTGCCGCCGCGCGCCAGCATGCGGAAGGCCTGTTCCGTCGTCGCCTTGAGGCCGATCGCCTCGAAGGAGTGGTGCACGCCGCCATTGGTCAGGTCCATCACCTGCTTCACCGGGTCGCCGTCCTTTGCGTTGACGACGTCGGTCGCGCCGAATTCCTTGGCGAGGTTCAACTTCGAGCCCTGCATGTCGATGGCGATGATGCGGCCCGCGCCCGCGATGGCGGCGCCGTTGATCGCCGCGAGGCCGACGCCGCCGCAGCCGATCACGGCAACGGTCTCGCCGGGCCTTACATTCGATGTATGGATCACCGCACCCACGCCCGTCGTCACCGAGCAGCCGATCAGCGCCGCGCGGTCCAGCGGCATGTCTTTCCGGATCGCCACGCAGGCATGTTCGTGGATCAGCATCTGTTCGGCGAAGGAGGAGAGGTTGAGGAACTGGTTCATCGAACCGTCGTCCTTCGCAAGGCGCGGCTCCTCGCCCGCCTGCCGCTTCGTCTCGGGGCTCACGCAGCGCGACATGTGGCCCGTCAGGCAATGTTCGCAATGGCCGCAAAAGGCCGAGAGGCAGGTTATGACATGGTCGCCCGGCTTCACGGTGTGGACCTCGGAGCCGACCTGCTCCACCACGCCCGCGCTCTCATGGCCGAGCACGGCCGGGAGCGGGTAGGGGTAAGAGCCTTCCACGAAATGGAGGTCCGAATGGCAGACGCCCGCCGCCACGGTGCGGATCAGCACCTCATGGGGGCCGGGCTTGTTGATTTTCACGTCTTCGATGGTGAGCGGCTGGCGCACCTGGCGCAGAACGGCGGCTTTCATGGCGATTTCTCCCTGTGTCCGGATTATATGGTTGGGTGATTTCCGGTTGCCTGGATGTTCTCCCGCCTGCATCGCGGGGTCAACACGGTGATTTCGCGACTCCCTCGCGAAAACCGGCGGCTTTGGGGCTTTATCCCCGGCGGCCTTCCCCCTAGTATCCGGCCAACTTTCATCCCGACAAGCCGGAGGCGCCCTCGTTAAAAAGGGGCGCGAGTCACATGGACGCCAAGACATTCGATAAATCGAAACTGCCGAGCCGCCACGTCACGGTCGGGCCGGAGCGCGCGCCGCACCGGTCCTACTATTATGCGATGGGCCTCACCGAGGAAGAGATCGCCCAGCCCTTCGTCGGCGTGGCGACCTGCTGGAACGAGGCGGCGCCCTGCAACATCGCGCTGATGCGTCAGGCGCAGTCGGTGAAGCGCGGCGTCTCGATGTCGAACGGCACACCCCGCGAATTCTGCACCATCACGGTGACGGACGGCATCGCCATGGGCCACCAGGGCATGAAATCCTCGCTCGCCAGCCGCGACGTGATCGCGGATTCGGTCGAGCTCACCATGCGCGGCCATTGCTACGACGCGCTGGTCGGCCTTGCCGGTTGCGACAAGTCGCTGCCGGGCATGATGATGTCGATGGTTCGTCTCAACGTGCCCTCGGTCTTCATGTATGGCGGCTCGATCCTGCCGGGCCATTTCAAAGGCAAGGACGTCACCGTTGTCGACGTCTTCGAGGCGGTCGGCCAGCATTCGGCGGGCAACATGGGAGACGAGGAGCTGCACGCGCTCGAATGCGTCGCCTGTCCCTCCGCCGGCGCCTGCGGCGGCCAGTTCACGGCCAACACAATGGCTTGCGTCTCCGAAGCCATGGGTCTCGCGCTGCCCGGTTCCGCCGGCGCGCCCGCGCCCTATGAGAGCCGCGACGAATATGCGGAAGCCTCGGGCCGTGCCGTCATGCACCTGCTCGCGAACAACATCCGCCCGCGCGACATCGTCACGCGCAAGGCGCTCGAAAATGCCGCCGTCATCGTTGCCGCGACCGGCGGCTCGACCAATGGCGGGCTTCATCTCCCGGCCATCGCGCATGAAGCGGGCATCGATTTCGACCTGATGGAAGTCGCCGAAATCTTCAAGAAGACGCCCTACATCACCGACTTGAAGCCCGGCGGCAATTACGTCGCGAAGGATCTCTACGAGGCGGGCGGCGTCTCGATGGTCCTCAAGGTCCTGCTCGACGGCGGCTATCTCCACGGCGATTGCCTCACCGTCACGGGCCAGTCGCTCGCCGACAACCTCAAGGACGTGAAGTTCAATCCGGACCAGAAGGTCGTCTATCCGCTGTCCAACCCGCTGTCGCCCACAGGCGGCGTCGTCGGCCTGCAAGGCTCGCTCGCACCGGACGGCGCCATCGTCAAGGTCGCGGGCATGGAGAAGGATCATCTCCGGTTCTCCGGTCCGGCGCGCTGCTTCGACAGCGAGGAGGAATGCTTCGAGGCGGTCGACAAACGTCAGTACAAGGAAGGTGAGGTTCTCGTCATCCGCTATGAGGGTCCGAAGGGCGGCCCCGGCATGCGCGAAATGCTCTCCACCACCGCCGCGCTTTACGGCCAGGGCATGGGCGACAAGGTCGCCCTCATCACCGACGGACGCTTTTCCGGCGGCACGCGCGGCTTCTGCATCGGCCATGTCGGCCCGGAAGCCGCTGTCGGCGGTCCGATCGCGCTGATCGAGGATGGCGACATCATCACCATCGACGCGGAGAAGGGCACCATCGACCTCGAGGTCGACGAGGCCGTGCTTGCCAAGCGCCGCGCCGCCTGGAAGCCCCGCGAGACCATGTACGCCTCCGGCGCGCTCTGGAAATACGCCCAGCTCGTCGGCACCGCCCGCAAGGGCGCCGTCACCCATCCTGGCGGCAAGGCCGAGAAGCATGTCTATGCGGATATTTGATCGAACACGCTGACTTCCCACCCTCCCCCAAGGGGAGGGTGGTAGGCCGCAGGATATGGGCGTTACTCCATCCGGCCATGACGCCGCCCTCTTTTTCCGGCACACTGGCCAATCCCGTGGTTCTCCTGAGGACGTCATGACCGCCCGCAAAAGTCTCGCCATGCTCGCCGCCGCGCTCGGATTGAGTTTCTCCGTCGTCGGCGGCGTCTTCGCCGACCCCTTGCCGGAAACGCAGGCCGCCTTCGATCGCGGCGTCGCGGCCTATCGCTCGGGCAATGCCGAGGGCGCGGTCGATGAATGGAAGGAAGCAGCCGAAGGCGGGCACACGGGCGCCGCCTGGCTCCTCGGCAATCTCTACGACAAGGGCGCCGGCGGCGTCGCGCAGTCGGATGCGAAGGCCTATGAATATTACCTGCAGGCCGCGCGCGGGGGCCAGCCGGAAGCCGCCGTCCGTCTCGGCGTCATCTATCTCAACGGCAACGAGGCGATCGGCCTCAAGCGCAACTATGCGCAGGCGCTGAAATCCTTCGAGGCCGCCTCGCTCGCGCCCCGCGCCGACGCGCAATATTATCTCGGCATCATGCACCGCAATGGCTGGGGCACGGCGGTCGACCGCACGGAGAGCCTGCGCTGGCTCATCCTCGCCGCAAAGAAGCGCTATGCGCCCGCCTTCACGGAACTCGGCCGCATATATATCGAAGGCGAGGGCGTCGAGAAGGACCGGGTCGAAGGCTGGAGTTACTTCCTCCTCGCCAACCGCTTCGGCACGCCGGAACAGAGCGCCGAAGCCGATGCGCTGAAGGACAAATACAAGGGCTGGATGAAGCGCGGCGAAACCGAAAAGGCCCGCGACATGGCCGACGCCTGGGTCTCCGCCCATGGCGGGGCGTGAGGCTACCCGAACACCACTTTCTCCTCGCCGAACCAGAGCGGCGACTTCGTGAAGTCGATGAATTTCGCCTCGTCCTCATAGAGCTGCCGCCCGGCCTCGGTGCCTTCGGGCGAGGCCAGCGCGGCGGCGAGGTCCTCGGCGCTCTCCCACCAGAGCTGCGCCACGCCGTCATAGATCGCGGGTGCCTTGTCGAGCCCGCCGCCTCGCGCCTCGCGGATGCCGTCGCTCAAATGCGCTTCCCATGAATGCATCTGCACATAGCGTTTGATGCGCAAGGCGCCGCGATGGCTCGCCACCAGCGGCGCGTGCTTGTTCCACCAGTAATCCTGAAATTCGGCGAGCGTGAGCGCCGGCAGGCGGGTCAGGCAGAAGGTGAGCTTGATCATGGATGTGTTTCCCTGCTGTTTGTTCTTGTGATCTGATTCCTGCTACGCAAGAGTCTGCGCCGCCGCCGATTGAATATAAAGATGTCATCCCGGCGCCTGTCCCGGCGAAAGCCGGGAACACCGGGATCCACGAGCGGTACGGCGGTCGGCACGGCGGATGGACCCCGGCTTTCGCCGGGGTGACACTTATGGTTGGGGTGAAAATGCGCATCGCCGTCGGCGGCTTCCAGCACGAGACCAATACCTTCGCGCCGTCGAAGGCGGATTTCGCCGCCTTCGCGCAGCCGGATTCATGGCCGGCGCTGCAGCGGGGCGCGCCGCTTCTCACCGCCTTCGAGGGCATGAACATTCCCGTCGCCGGCTTCATCGCGGCGGCGTCCCATGCGCGCCACGAACTCGTGCCGCTGGTCTGGTGCTCGGCGACGCCGTCCGCCCATGTGACGGAAGACGCCTTCGAGCGCATCTCCGCCATGATGATCGAGGACATTTTCCGCGCGGGCCGGCTCGACGCCGTCTATCTCGATCTCCACGGCGCGATGGTGACGGAGCATTTCGACGACGGCGAAGGCGAGCTGCTGCGCCGCGTGCGCGAGGCGGTCGGGCCCGATGTGCCGGTGGTGGCGAGCCTCGATCTTCACGCCAATGTCACGCCGGAAATGGTCGAACATGCCGATGCGCTCATCGCCTACCGCACCTATCCGCATGTCGACATGGCGGTCACGGGCGCGCGCGTCGCCGCTCATCTCGATGCGATGTTCGACGGCATGCCGCGTCAGGCGAAGGCGATGCGCAAGCTCGACTTCCTGATGCCGCTCACCTCGCAATGCACGCTGACCGAGCCCTCCGCGCATATCTATGCGCTGGTGGAGGCGCTCGACGGCAAGGTCATCGGCAATGGCCGCGTCGGCAGCGTCTCGGTCGCGGGCGGTTTCGCACCAGCGGACATTCCCGGCTGTGGCCCCGCCGTCATCGCCTATGCCGACACCGTCGCGGCGGCGGAAGAGGCCGTGACGCGCCTCGCGGACGAGATCGCCGCCAGCGAGAAGGATTTCAACGAGAAGCTCTGGAGCGCGGCCGACGCCGTCGCCTATGCGATCGAAAACGCAGAAGCAGGCGAGGGGCCCATCGTCCTCGCCGACACGCAGGACAATCCTGGCGCCGGCGGCAATGGCGACACGATCGGCATCCTTGCCGAGCTGATCGCGCAGGAGGCGCCCTCCGCCGCGCTCGGCGTGCTGTTCGATCCGGAAAGCGCCGCGGAGGCGGCGGCAGCGGGCGAGGGCGCGAGGGTCCGTCTCCGCCTCGGTGCGAAGACCGGCGGTGCGCCGGAGGAAAAGCCCATTGAGCATGAGTTCGAGGTCGTGCGCATCACCAATGGCGAATTCCTCGCCACCGGGCCCTTCTATGGCGGCTCGCGCATGTCGCTCGGCGTCACCGCGCGGCTCAGAACCGGCGGCGTCGAGGTCGTCGTCGCGTCCCGCAAGGCTCAGTGTGCGGACCGGGAGATGCTCCGCCATACGGGCATCGAACCCGCCGCGCTTGGCATCCTCGTCGTCAAGAGTTCCGTCCATTTCCGCGCCGATTTCGGACCGATGGCAAAGGAAGTCCTGATCGTCGAAAGCCCCGGCCCGAACACCGCCAACCTCTCGAAGCTCCCCTACACGAAACTCCGCAAAGGCATCCGCGTGATGCCGATGGGGAAGGCGTTCGGCGAGTAGACCGGGAGCCATCTTCCCCGCGCTCATCGTTGATCCTCGTCAATGACGGGCCCTCCACGTCCCGCTACCAAGGACGGGCGGCGATGCTGGGGCGGGAGCCCGGGCTCTCCGTGTGAGTCCCCGTGAAACTCTCTGTGGAGGACGCCAGATGTTCCGGCAAATTTTTCTTTTCACCGCCGCGCTGCTTGTCCTTGCGGCGCCGCCCGCCGTCGCGGAGACGGAGTCAACTTTCGAAGTCGACGCCTATGTGGCTCTCGATGCCTATCAGGGGCTGGTCGAGGAGCATCTCGCCGGCACCTTGCGCGCCATCAGGACGCTGGCGGTCACATCGGAGGCGCAGACGGGAGAATGGACAGCCGTCAAGCCGCTGCTGGACCGGTTGAGCGACGAGCTGACCACGGATGCGACCGTCTGGTTCGCCCTGCCGGATGGCAGCTATGCCTCGACGGCGAGCGGGCAGAGCACCGAGACGCTGAGCGACCGCGCCTATTTTCCGGACCTGCTGGCGGGAGAGGATGTCGAGGGCAGTCTGGTCGTCAGCAAATCGACCGGCCACCGCTCGATCATCGTCGCGACGCCCGTCGCCAGGGACGGCAAGGTCGTCGCCATGATCGGCGTTTCCCTGCGGGCGCGTCTTGTTTCGCAGTTCGTGACCGAAATGACGGACCTGCCGGACAACTTGACCTTCTACGCACTGGACTCCGACGGGCAGGCGGCCATTCACCGCAATCCCGAATTGATGTTCCAGTTCCCTTCCGATCTGGGAGACCCCTCGCTCAAGGCGGCGACCGAGACAATCCTGTCGCAACCGCGCGGCAGGATCGGGTACCGTTTCCAGGAGACCGACAGGGTCGGCGTCTTCAACAAGTCGGAGGCCACGGGCTGGCACTTCGTCCTTGTACAGATCGAAGACTGAACGAGCGCAGGCCGTGTCTCTTGAAGGGCCCGCTTCGCAAAAGGGGAGACGATGGATCGCTTCATGAAGGCCGCGCTCGACGAGGCGAGGCAGGGCCTCGCCGAGGGCGGCATCCCGATCGGGTCGGTGCTTGTTCATGACGGGAAGATCATCGGGCGCGGTCACAACCGCCGCGTCCAGAATGGAAGCGCCGTGCTTCATGCCGAGATGGATGCGCTGGAGAATGCCGGGCGCTTGTCCGCCTCGGTCTATCGCCGATCCACCCTCTACACCACGCTCTCGCCCTGCGCCATGTGCAGCGGTGCGGTTCTGCTCTATGGCATCCCGAAAGTGGTGATCGGCGAGAACCGCAGCTTCACCGGCGAAGAGACGCTTCTGCGGTCGCGCGGCGTGGAGCTCGAAATTCTTCAGGACGAAGACTGCATCGCGCTGATGCGCGGCTTCATCGAAGCAAGGCCCGATCTCTGGAACGAGGACATAGGCGAGCCCTGAAACGCGTCACCGCTCCTTTTTCACCCTCCCACAGGGGGAGGGTGAAAAGATTTTTACAAAACCCCCAACTCCCCCAGCAGCTTCTTCGCCAGAGGCACCCGCAACCCGACCTGCTCCTTGTCCTTCATGTCGATATTGAGCGCGAAGCTGAAAATCTTGCCCTCGCGCTCGACCCAGCCGACGAACCAGCCGATATCCACCTCGTCGTCGCGGAAGAGCCAGCCCGTCTTGCCGTAAAGCTTCGCGCCGTCCATCTCTTCCATGAGCAAAATATCGCGCACCATTTCCTGGCTGCGGTCCGACAGCGGCAGTGTGTTCGTCGCGAGCGCGGCGACGAAGCGCGCTTCCTCGACGGCGCTGATTTCGAGCGGCCCGTCGAGCCAGAAGCGGTCCACCACCGTTCCGGGATCGCGATTGCCGTAATCGAGTTTCGCGAGCATCTCCTTCATTCGCTCAAGGCCGATCCGTCGCGCGACTTCCTGATAGACCGGCACGTTGGAGACGCGGATCGCGTCCCGCATGCTCATGTCCTTTTCCCATTGCGTGAAGGGTTGCGGCTTGCCGCCATAGGGCAGCACCTCGTCGACGTCCGCGACCGCGCCGGTCTCGAGCGCGATCAGGCTGTTGGCGATCTTGAAGGTCGAGGCGGGCGGGTAGCGCCGCTCCGCGCGCGCCACATTGACGGTCGTGAGTTCGCCCTTCGCGACGTCCAGCAGAACGAAGGAGCCGCGCACACCATCGGCATCGAAGATGCGCCCGAGGTCGGCCCGCTCCTCCGCCACCGCGCTTCCGGCGAAGGCGAGACACAGAAAGGCGGCGGCACCCGCACACAGACTTTTCGAAACCATATGGAAAACCCTCTCACGAGACATTGCTATCGAAGAGGTTTCTGCCGCCAATTCATGGTGACAATTGGGCGGGCTTTCCTTTTCGATCCTCCTGCAACCCTCGTCGAGGGTCGGATTGACGCATTGAAGAAGGCCGGCGAAAAGTTCATACATCGTTGAATCCGGTTTTCGGGAAGGATGGCCGGGGGGAGATCGCCGGCTCCGGAATTGAAGGACGTCAACGTGTCGGTATTTGATCGCTATCTCTCGCTCTGGGTCGCCTTGTGCATCGTCGCAGGGGTCCTTTTGGGCAATCTCCTTCCGGGTGTCTTTCGGACGATTGCAGGCTGGGAATATGCCTCTGTCAATCTCGTCGTCGCCGTCCTGATCTGGGCGATGGTCTATCCGATGATGGTCGCGGTCGATTTCGCGAGCCTGCGCCATATCCACAAGCGCCCGAAGGGCCTCGTCATCACCATCGTCATCAACTGGCTGATCAAGCCCTTCACCATGGCCGCCCTCGGCGTCCTGTTCTTCCAGGTCGTGTTCGCCGATCTGATCGAGCCCGCGGACGCGCAGCAATATATCGCGGGGCTGATCCTTCTCGGCGCGGCGCCCTGCACGGCAATGGTCTTCATCTGGTCGCAACTGACCCGGGGCGATGCCAATTACACGCTTGTCCAGGTGTCGCTGAACGACGTCATCATGATCTTCGCTTTCGCGCCGATCGTGGCCTTTCTGCTGGGCGTGACCGACATCGATGTGCCGTGGGAGACATTGCTCCTCTCTGTCGGCCTCTATGTCGTCATTCCGCTCGCCGCCGGGGCTGCGACGCGTGCGGTTCTAGTCGGCAGGGCGAGCAATGGCGCAGGGGGCGAAATGCAGGTCGCCCGCTTCACCGCGGCGGTGAAGCCGTTCTCGATCCTCGGGCTGCTTGCAACCGTGGTTCTCCTGTTTGGCTTCCAGGGACATGTGATCGTCGAAGACCCGTTGCTGATCGCGCTGATCGCGGTTCCGCTGCTGATCCAGTCCTACGGCATCTTTGTCCTCGCCTATGCCGCAGCCTGGGCGTGGCGCGTGCCTCACAATGTCGCCGCGCCCTGCGCCCTGATCGGAACCTCGAACTTCTTCGAACTGGCCGTCGCCGTGGCCATAGGTCTCTTCGGCCTCAATTCCGGCGCGGCGCTCGTAACGGTCGTGGGCGTTCTGGTGGAAGTGCCGGTGATGCTGTCGCTCGTCGCCTTCGCAAACCGGACCCGGAGCCATTTCCCTGCCGCTGCGGACGAGATGCCCGAATATCTGGTTGCCGGAACGGAACCGGAAAATTGAGGAGGGAATGATGTTCAGGAAAGCTCTTGTCGGCGTCGACCAGTCTCCGGCTGAAGGGTCGCTGCTGTCCTGCCTGCCCGATCTCGGCCGATGGGGCATCGAATCCGTCGTTCTCGCCTATGTGATCCGTATCGGTTATGCCCAAGGTGCGGGCTATGGGCATGAAGATGACTTCCGGGCCTGGCTTGAAAGGGATGCCGTCCCGATCCGGCAAGCCGGATTGACGGTGACCACCTCGGTCACCGCGAGCGGTGTTCCTGCGGAAGAACTTCTGTCGGTCGCCCGATCTCAGGGCGCGGATCTCGTGGTGGTCGGCTCCCGCAGTCATAATTTTCTCCATGAGATATTCCTCGGCAGCGTCGCGAGGGAGGTCATTCGCAAGTCGGAACTGCCGGTCCTGATCGAGCGGCTTGAACCAACAAGGGCAGGGCAGGCCGAGACATGTGCCGCGGTCTGCGGCCGGGCGCTCGACCGGATTCTGCTGGCGACCGATCTGTCTCCGCAATCCAGAGCGGCGGAAGATGCGGCCGTGCGGCTGGCGGCCAAGGCGGGACATATCGACTGTCTTACCGTGCTCGCCAATGACGCCGGCGAAGACGAACGAAAAGCGGCAGAGGCGAGACTTCAGGGTATCGTCCGCCGCATCGAGGACAGCGGTGGCAATGCCGGGTCACGGATCGAGAGTGGCGATCCTGCGGAGATCATCGCGCGCATCGGCCAGGAGGGTTACTCCCTGATTATCGTCGGCAAACATGGCCGGAACTGGGTCGCGGGCAAAATCATCGGCAGCACGGCCGCCGGGGTTTGCGAAATCTCGCGGCGTCCGGTTCTCATGATGCCGCTGCAAAAGGAATAGACCAGCCATGCTCGAATATTCCGTCGAGGCCCGCAGGATCGATGGTCATGGCAGCCTTGCCACGGCGAAGAGCGCCGAGATCGCGCTCGACACCGATATGAAGGGCCGCGAGGACGCCTTCAATCCCGCCGAGTTGTTGCTCGCCGCCGTTGCGGCCTGCATGATCAAGGGCATCGAGCGGGTGACGCCGATGTTGAAGTTCGATCTGAGGGGCGTCGAGGTGAAGCTTCACGGTGTCCGGCAGGACAGTCCGCCGAAGATGATTTCCATCGACTACGAGATCATCGTCGATACGGACGAGAGCGATCATCGGCTCGACCTGCTGCACAGCAATGTCCGCAAATACGGCACGATCTCGAACACGGTTGCCGAAGCCACCCGGCTGGAGGGCACCATCCGAAGGCGCGGATGAGCCGCCTTCACGCGGTTCAAATCTCGTTGGTGGAAGTCACGCCGCGCAGGTAGCAATCTCCGGCGTGCCTCCCGCCGCATAGCGCATGAATTTGTGCATCGTCACCTCGCCCTCGACCAGCGCCGCGCCTTTCTCGAAAAAGGCCTGGAGATAGGGCGTCTCGAAATGCGCGTCGAGATATTCCGCCGAGCGCCAACTCTCATAGAGCAGCCAGATGTCGGGATCGTCCTCCGACTGGTGCACCTCGTAGCCGAGGCACCCCTCTTCGGCGAGTGTCGGCGGCACGAGCAGGCAGAGTTCCCGTCCGAGTGCGAGCGTCTGGCCGGGCCGGGCGCGGATGAAGGCGATGATGGTGAGTTCGGTCATGGCTATCTCCTCGCGGATGGGAGCGGGTACACGCGCCGCCGTGAGGGCGGCGGCGCGTGCGGCCGGGGCGGGCCGGATGGCCTGCCGATTTTCGGTATGCCGGGCGGCGGTGCCGGACTGGTATCCGTCGGGGAGGAGCCGCCCGTGAGGATGATGATGACGCATGAGGGGGCGGGGCCGATAGACCGGAACTCGCCGGTTATTGCACGATCCTGCGGAAATAGCGGTGGGGGCGGGACGGGGCGCTGCGACCGGCGTATATTGAAACTCACCGACAAGCATCCAACTTGTTGTTTTTACACACATACGCAAGGCCGATGCCGATGAATGGGCTTTCCGAACTCTCCTCCCTGATTGATCGATTCGCGCCGGAAGACGGCTCCGCGCCGACCGCGCTGCCGCGCCTTCACCTGGCCCGCATGACCTCGCCGACGCAGCCCATGCACTCGGTGCAGCAGCCCGCGCTCTGCATCGCCGCGCAGGGCCGCAAGCAGATGATCCTCGGCGACCGCATCTACACCTACGAACCCTCGAACTATCTTCTCGTCTCCGCCGACCTTCCGGTCGTCGGCTGCGTGATGGAGGCGAGCCCGGAGAAACCCTATCTCGGCATGCGCCTCGACATCGACCAGTCGGCGCTGGCCGCGCTGATGCTCGAAATGGATCGCAACGCAAAGCCGAACGAGGCGCCGGGGTCGGGTATTCTCATGAGCCCGCTCACCGGTTCGCTGCTCGATGCCGCGATCAGGCTTCTCCGTCTGCTGGAAGACCCCTGCGGCGCGCCGATCCTCGCACCGATGATCGAGCGCGAGATTCACTATCGTCTCCTCACCGGCGATCAGGCCGTGCGGCTGCGCCAGATCGCGCTTGCCGACAGCAAGCTCAGTCAGGTCAACCGCGCCATTTCATGGATCAAGCAGAATTACGCGCGGCCCTTCCGCATCGAGACCGTCGCGGCGGAAGCGCGCATGAGCCCGTCGTCGCTGCACGAGCATTTCAAGGCCGTCACCGCGATGAGCCCGCTTCAATATCAGAAGCAGATCCGGCTTCAGGAAGCGCGGCGCCTCATCGTCGGGGAGGCAGTCGACGCGGCGACGGCGGCGCATCGCGTCGGCTATGACAGCCCGTCGCAATTCAGCCGCGAATACAGCCGTCTCTTCGGCGCTCCGCCGATGCGCGACGCTGAACGCCTTCGCGCCGCGCCGGAAATCGGGGTTGCCGTCTGACGAAGCCGGCTCGCTTCTAGTTGCCTTCCCGTGCGGGCAGGGCTGCGTCGAAGCCGTGCATCCATGCAAGCCGTGAGGCGGTCCATATCTGCGATGTCGGTTCGATCGCTTCCGGGTCGTCGAGCGAGGCGGCCGTCACGTCGATGCTCGCACCCTTGTCCTTCAGAAACTGGAAAACAATCTGTGTACCGCATTCTTCGCAAAAACCGCGTTCGGCGGCATCGGAAGATTTGTAGAATTTGAGTGCGCCCTTCACGATGCGGAAATGGTCGCCCTTGATCATGAACCACGGCACGACCGGCGCGCCCGCCGCGCGCTGGCACATGCGGCAATGGCAATGTGCGCAGCCATCGTAGCCGCCGGTCACTTCGTAACGCACGGCGCCGCAGAGGCAGCCGCCAGTGAGGGGAAAGTCGGGCATGATCGGAGCTCCCGTTCGGTCAGAATTCGTCACCGGAAAAGGTAACGCGCATGCACGCAAAAACCGGGGACAAAAATTCTCGTCTCCGGCGCAGGAAATTTTCACATGGCGATTTATCCCCGGCCGGTATTTCTCGTCAGGTAGGGCGCGCCAGGGCGGGGACAAGTGGCGGCGCTGGCGGGGATAACAGGCCCGCGACGGATGCCGAAGCCGATCGTGACATTTTCATGACAGTTCGATGACAGCCGTCCGTTTTCTCCCCGATTTCGAGGGGCGGACGGCCTCAGCCGATGTCGAGTTCAACCCAGATCGGCACGTGATCGGAGGGCTTCTCGCGGCCTCTGACGGCGCGGTCGATATCGCTTCCCTTCAGCCGGTCGGCGGCTTGCGGTGACAGCAGAAGATGGTCGATGCGGATGCCGTTATCCTTCGTCCAGGCGCCCGCCTGATAGTCCCAGAACGTGTAGCGATGCGCTTCCCGGTGGCAGGCGCGGAAGGCATCGGTGAGGCCGAGATTGGTCAGTTCACGGAACTTCGCCCGCGTCTCCGGCCGGAACAGTGCATCGTTCGCCCAGGCGGCCGGATCGTGTACGTCGTCGATGGTCGGGATGACATTGTAGTCGCCCGCCAGCACCAGCGGTTCCTCATAGGCCAGCAGGCCGCGCGCATGATCGATCAGGCGGTCCATCCAGCTCAGCTTGTAGGTGAACTTGTCCGTGTCGACCGGGTTGCCGTTCGGCAGATAGATCGATGCCACGCGCACAACGCTTCCGTTCGCGCTCACCACGGCTTCGATGTAACGGGCATGGTCGTCGCCGTCATTGCCGGGCAGGCCGCGGCTCACATCCTCGAGCGGATATTTGGAGAGAATGGCGACGCCGTTATAGGTCTTCTGTCCATTGACGGCGACGTTGTAACCGAGGTCTTCGATGGGCCCATGCGGGAAGTTCTCGTCGGTGCATTTCAGTTCCTGAAGGCAGACGACGTCGGGCTCGGCCTCCTTCAGCCAGTCGACGAGATTGGGGAGCCGCGCCTTGATGGAATTCACATTGAAACTGGCGATCTTCATGGCGCTCTCCCGGCTTTCGATGCTACGTGCTCCTCGGCGGCCCTTACAATAGCAGCATCGTCCGGTATGCCCGCGCCGAGATCGATGAAGTCGATCCATGTTGCAGGCCGCATGAAAAGCGGCGCTTCGCGCTTCTCCGCGAGGCCGCGCTCGATCGGCGTTACGGTCAGCACCATCATCTGTCCGGCCCCGCCGTCGCCCCGCAGCGGCAATCCCGTCACCTCGACTTCGGACGCGTCGCCCCGTCCGTATTCCTCGCGATGGACGGAGACGAAGCCGCAAGGCAGAGCATGGAACGCAGCGATCCGCGCCACCGCGCGCGCGACCTGCACCGGCGCGGCGAAATCGCCATAGCGCTTGCCGGTAATGTCGATGCCCTGATGTTCGGCGATGCCGGTGCCTGCAAGACGGAAGACGAGATCGCCTTCAAATACCTCGAGGATGACGAGATGAGGGAGGATCGGTGCGGTCGCGGAATTCACCTTGAAGGCACTGCGCAACGGTATCGCGTCGCTGCTTCTGATCGACTTCCAGTATTGCTCCAGCTTCTTTCCGGCATCCGTCCTTGCGCTTGTCGTCATAGCCCAGCTCGCACTCCCTCACGCAGAATCACTCAACGCCGGTGAGAATACGCGGATGGGCGTCTCGGCAAAACGCGGAGTTCGCCGTGCGGGACTAAACAGAGAACGAAGTGCCGCAGCCGCAGGACGCGGTCGCGTTTGGATTGTTGATCTTGAAGGCCGAGCCGATCAGGTCGTCGACGTAATCGATTTCCGAGCCGGCGAGATAAGCGACGGATACGGAATCGATCAGCACCTTCACGCCATTCTTTTCGAGCACCAGATCGTCGTCATTGCGAAGATCGTCCAGCGTGAAACCATACTGGAAACCGGAACAGCCGCCGCCCTGCACCGCAACGCGCAGCATCACGCCTCCGCCCTCGCCTTCGAGAATGCGGGCGATCCGCTTCGCGGCACGGTCGGTCAGGGTGATGGCGGTCGGCTCGATTGTGGCAATATCCATCGTCTGCTCCTGCGGAGGAGGGCCGGATGCTTTCGGCTTCCAACGCTACGAAATTTAGCTTAGCAGATATGTAATCGCTGAGGGGCCGCTTTTCAAACCATGGCCTCCGGTCATATGCCGCTAACCCCATACAGAATAGAGGGTTTCTCTTGCCGATAGCCAATCCCGCCGCGACCGCGCCCTATGCCACGCGCGCCGAGGAGACGCGAGGGCGGCTTTTCCATGAGCCCGAAAGCGCCACACGGACGCCGTTCCAGCGCGACCGCGACCGCATCATTCACTCAGGCGCCTTCCGGCGGCTCAAATACAAGACGCAGGTCTTCGTCTATCACGAGGGCGACAATTACCGGACGAGGCTTTCGCATTCGCTGGAGGTGTCGCAGATCGCGCGCTCCGTCGCGCGCGTGCTCGGCCTCGACGAGGACCTCGCCGAGACGCTGGCGCTGGCGCACGATCTCGGCCACACGCCGTTCGGCCATGCCGGCGAAACCGCGCTCGACAGTTGCATGCGGGACTTCGGCGGCTTCGATCACAACGCCCAGACGCTCCGCATCGTTACCAAGCTCGAACATCGCTATGCGCTGTTCGACGGTCTCAATCTCACCTGGGAAACGCTTGAGGGGCTCGTGAAGCATAATGGTCCTGTCGTGACGCCGGGGCGGACGATGGACGACCTGCCGCGCGCGCTCGCCGAGTATGCGGAGACGCAGGATCTCGAACTGGCAACATATGCGGGACCGGAAGCGCAGGTCGCGGCGCTGGCGGACGACATCGCCTACAACAACCACGACATCGATGATGGTCTTCGCGCCGGCCTCTTCAGCATCGACGACCTGATGGCGCTGCCGCTCGTCGGCGATGTGTTCCGGGGCGTCGTCGATCGTTATCCCGGCCTGGAAACGACACGTGTGATCCATGAGGCGGTCCGCGATCTCATCGGCGCGATGATCGGCGACCTTCTCGCGGAGACGAACCGCCGCCTCGCAGAGGCAAAGCCTGGCTCTGCGGCCGATGTCCGCGCGATGAACCGGCCGCTGGTGGGCTTCACGAGCGAAATGACGGAGCACAACGCCGCCCTCAAGGCTTTTCTTTTCGAGCGCATGTACCGGCACTACCGGGTCAACCGCTCCATGAGCAAGGCGCGCCGGATCGTTCGCGATCTCTTCGGCCTCCTGCACGGGGAACCGGATCAGCTGCCGCCGGAATGGCAGACGGGCTGCGACGGGCCCGGCGGCTTCAAGACCGCCCGAAGGGTCTGCGACTTCATCGCCGGGATGACCGACAAGTTCGCCATAGAGGAGCATGCGCGGCTTTTCGACCTCCACGATCCGCGGGCCTGAGGGGCCGGGGCTGGAAACGGCGGGAAGGCACGGCTAGAGTGCGCGCCGCGCGGCAGATTCCGTCGCGCTGAACGGTTAAGTGACGGCAGCAATGAATATTTTTCGGTATTTCGAGGGTCGTGTGGAGGCTGCATTGCGCGGTCTTGAGGAGGAGGGTGCTCTGCCGTCCGGCCTCGATCTGGCGCGGGTGGCCGTCGAGCCGCCGCGCGATCCCTCGCATGGCGATCTCTCGACCAATGCCGCGATGGTGCTGGCGAAGCCTGCCGGCGTCAATCCGCGCGAGCTTGCCGGGCAGCTTGCCGCCAGGCTCGGCGCCGAGGAGGCCGTCACGGAAGTCGGTGTGGCCGGTCCGGGCTTCATCAATCTCAGGCTCAATCCCTCCTTCTGGCAGGCGCGCATTCCGGAAATCCTTCGCTCCGGGCCCGCATACGGCGCGAGCGATGTCGGCGCGGGCGAAGCGGTCAATGTCGAATATGTCTCGGCCAATCCGACGGGGCCGATGCATGTCGGCCATGTGCGCGGCGCGGTCTTTGGCGATGCGCTCTGCAACCTTCTCGAGAAGGTTGGCTACAAGGTCTGCCGCGAATATTACATCAACGATGCCGGCGGCCAGATCGAAGTGCTGGCGCGCAGCGCCTTCCTTCGTTACCGCGAAGCGCTGGGCGAGGACATCGGTCAGATACCTGAAGGTCTCTATCCCGGCGATTATCTGAAGCCGGTCGGCCAGGCGCTCGTCGCCACGCACGGCAAGAGCTTGCTTGAGAAGGACGAGCCGGAGGCACTTTCCATCGTCCGTGAAGCGGCCGTCGAGGCGATGATGGAGCTGATCCGCGGCGATCTGGGCGTGCTCGGCATTGTCCACGAAACCTTCTTTTCCGAACTGGCACTCCACAGGTCCGGTTCCGTCGAACAAACGCTCAAGGTGCTGGAGGACAAGGGCCTCATCTATATCGGTGAACTTGAACCGCCGAAGGGTGAGGTGCCGGACGACTGGGAAGCGCGGCCGCAGACGCTGTTCCGGTCGACGGAATTCGGCGACGACACCGACCGGGCGTTGAAGAAGTCCGACGGAAGCTGGACCTATTTCGCGCCCGACATCGCCTACCACCTCGACAAATACAACCGCGGCTACCGGACCATGATCGACGTCTGGGGCGCCGATCATTCCGGCTATATCAAGCGCATGAGGGCGGCGATCGCTGGGGTGACGGACGGCAATGCCGATTTCGATGTGAAGATCTGCCAGCTGGTCCGTCTTTTTCGGAACGGGGAACCGGTCAAGATGTCGAAGCGCTCCGGCGATTTCGTCACCTTGCGCGAGGTCGTGGACGAGGTCGGCAAGGACGTCGTGCGCTTCATGATGCTGACGCGGAAGAACGATGCGCCGCTCGATTTCGACTTTGCCAAGGTGATGGAGCAGTCGCGCGACAATCCGGTGTTCTATGTGCAGTATGCCAATGCGCGCATCCATTCGGTGCTGCGCAACGTGGCGGAGGAGGGCACCTACGATCTCTCCGATGGCGCCCTTGCCAATGCCGATTTCACGCTTCTCGCCGACGAGGCGGAAATGGCGCTGCTGAAGCTTATGGCGAGCTTTCCCCGCCAGGTCGAACAGGCGGCGCTGGCGCATGAACCGCACCGTATCGCCTTCTATCTCGACGATCTTGCCGCCGCCTTTCATGGCTTGTGGAACAAGGGCAAGGACGATCACTCGCTCCGCTTCATTCGCGCCGACCACCGGGATGTTACGCTTGCAAGGCTCGCGCTGATTCGCGCCGCTGCCTATGTCATAGCAGCCGGTTTGGGGATTCTGGGGGTCGAACCGACCGAGGAGATGCGCTGATGTCGCACAGAGATGGCGACTGGGACGACGAACCGGAATACGATATCGACCCGGATATCGAGGAATATGAAGGCTACGAGGATGACAGCGGGGATGGTGGCAATCGCCGCAGCCTCATGCTGCTCAGTGTCATCGCGCTGCTCGTGGTTTTCGCAGGCGTCGTGTTTCTCGCATATCGTCAGGGCAACGATCAGGGAATGAACGGCATGCCGCCCATCTTGCGGGCCGATGGCGAGCCGACGAAGGAAGTGCCCGAAAATCCCGGCGGCAAGAAATTTCCGCATCAGGATGCCGGCGTCTACAACCGCATCGCGGGCGACGGGAAGACGGCGCCGGGCGACAGCGAACAATTGCTTCCGCCTGCGGAAGAGCCGCTGGCGATCGAAAACCAGGATGTCCCGCCCGCCGACCGGCAGGCGCTGGACCGCATGGCCCAGGCGATCGAAAGCTCACCGCTCGCGCCCACGGGAGAGGATGAGCCGGGGGCAAGGGTCGAGGATGCCGCCCCTGTCGAGGAAGAGCCTCCGGTTCAGGAGCCGGCGCCCGCTGTCCAGCAGCCTGCGGCGGCGACGGCAGGCGGGTATGTCGTGCAACTCGCGGCATTCCGCGACGAGGCGTCCGCGCGCGATGCCTTCGGCAAGTTGCAGGCAAAATATCCGGACCTGCTCGGTTCGCTCGGTGTCGATATCCAGCGCGCGGATTTGGGCGACAAGGGCATCTACTACCGGTTGCGCGCCGGCTATCTCGACAAGTCCGCGGCCGATGCGCTGTGCGGTCAGCTTGAGGCAAAGGGCCAGGGGTGTCTGGTGAGGCCGCGGTGAGCCTTCGCGCGGCGATCTATGGCTGTGCCGGAACCGAACTCGGCAGCGCAGAGCGATCCTTCTTTCGCGAAGCTCGTCCCTGGGGTTTCATTCTTTTCGCGCGCAATGTCGCTGACCCCGCACAGCTTCGTTCACTCACTGCCGATCTGCGCGAAGCTGTCGGCTACGACGCGCCGGTTCTGATCGATCAGGAAGGCGGGCGCGTTCAGCGCCTGCGGCCGCCTCACTGGCGCGCCTGGCCGGCGGGACGGCGATATGGCGAGCTTTACGCGCGCGATGCCGAAAAGGGTCTGGCGGCCGCGCGGCTCGGTGCGCAGCTCATGGCGGTTGAGCTTCGCGACGTCGGCATCACCGTCGATTGTCTTCCCGTCCTCGATGTACCTGTCCCGGGCGCGCATGACGTCATTGGCGACCGCGCCTATGCGGAGACGCCGGACATCGTGGCGGCACTCGGTCTGGCCGCGGCCGAAGGTCTGCTGTCGGGTGGCGTGCTGCCGGTCGTGAAACACATGCCGGGCCATGGTCGCGCCGGCGTCGACAGTCACAAGAGTTTGCCGGTGGTCGACACGCCGAGGGCCGACCTGGAGCGGATCGACTTCGCACCATTCCGCGCACTCCGGCAGATG
>NZ_JAUYUS010000120.1 GCF_030694575.1 Parvibaculum sp. | reverse complement strand
TCGCGACGGCGGGGGCTGTCTGTTTGGTTGTTTTCGGCGAGATGGCGGGCGAACTCGCTGGCGGCGCCGGTTGCGGGCGTGCGTATGGAACCGGGCTGAATCGTGAGGGATTCCGGGGCTTTAGCGCGTTGGGGGGCCGGGGAAGTCAAATCCATATCGTCACCTGGTCGGAAAGAGGGCTCGCCCAAAGGAAGCAAGCGCCGGGCCATGAGGCGCGTCCGGAAAATCTCAATAAATTCATTGGGTTGGTCTTGACGGGGCGGGCGCCTCGCCCGATATTCGCTGCCGGATCGGCAGAATTTGCCGGGCCATATGGGGCGTGTGGCTCCCCCGACTGTCACCGTACTGTCATAAATATGTCATATGGATGCCGGCCCCTGTCAGCCGGCACGAGGATCATGCCCGACGCTTTCGACGAAACGACCGGCCTCAACAGCCTCGATCTTCCGGGCCGCCCGGAAGAGACGCGGGTGGTCGTCGCCATGTCGGGCGGGGTCGACAGTTCGGTCACGGCGGCGCTGCTCAAGGAGCAGGGCTACGACGTCGTCGGCATCACCATGCAGCTCTACGATCACGGCGCCGCGGTGTCGCGCAAGGGGGCCTGCTGCGCGGGGCAGGATATCCACGATGCGCGCCGGGTGGCGGAGCGGATCGGCATCCCGCATTACGTGCTCGACTATGAAGAGCGGTTCCGCCGTGAGGTGATGGACGATTTCGCGGATTCCTACGCGGCCGGCGAAACGCCGATCCCCTGCGTGCGATGCAACGAGCGCGTGAAGTTCCGCGATCTCCTCGACACGGCGCGCGACCTCGGCGCGGCGGCGCTGGCGACGGGACATTATATTGCGAGCCGGAAGGGCGTCACGGGCCGCGAACTCCACCGCCCGCGCGACCTCGACCGCGACCAGAGCTATTTCCTCTTCACCACGACGCGCGAGCAGCTCGACTTCCTGCGCTTTCCGCTGGGCGAACTGACGAAGCCGGAAGCGCGCGCTCTCGCCGCGCGGATGGGGCTCGACATCGCCGACAAGCCGGACAGCCAGGACATCTGCTTCGTACCGTCGGGACGCTACACGACGATCGTGCAGAAGCTCCGCCCCGGCGCGTCGGAGCCCGGCGACGTGGTGCATCTCGACGGGCGCGTGCTCGGCCGTCACGACGGCATCATCAATTTCACGATCGGCCAGCGGCGCGGCCTCGGCATCGGCGCGAGCGGACCGGAGAGCGAACCGCTTTTCGTGGTGAAGCTCGATCCGGCGCGGCACCGGGTCATTGTCGGCCCGAAGAATGCACTCGAAACCCGCAAGCTGACGCTGCGCGACATCAACTGGCTCGGCGACGGTCCGTTCGAGGCGGTGCCGGAAGAGGGCGTGGCGGTGCTCGCCAAGGTCCGCTCCACCCGCGCGCCCGTTCCCGCCCGGCTTCGTCGCGACGGCGAGGGCGCGACGGTCGAACTGCTGGAAGGCGAGGAGGGGGTCGCCCCCGGCCAGGCTTGCGTCTTCTACGAGGCGGCGGATGGCGGGCGCGTTCTCGGCGGCGGCTGGATCGCCCGGGCGGAGAGCCTGTGGCAGGTGGAGGCGGCGGCCGCGCCGGCGGAGGCCGTTTCTCCGTGAATCGCAATTTGGCCTCAATCGGGCCCGATATAGTGTTGCCGTGCGCGGGCGAAAGCCGCACATTGGCTGGGTATCATTCGCGGGGTGAGCGGCTTTGAACGGGATAGCCCGGATAGACGAACAGTCAGTCATCAAGGCGTATGCGCGCTGGGCTCCTGTTTACGATTTCTCCTTCGGTCCCGTGGCGGATGCGGGACGCAAGCGCGCCATCGACATCATCAACCAGCGCAGCGGTACGCTGCTCGAGGTCGGCGTCGGAACGGGCGTCGCGCTGCCGCGATACGCGCCGCATCTCACCGTGACCGGCATCGATCTCTCGCCGGACATGCTGCGGATCGCGCGCCAGCGCGTGCGCGAACGCAAGCTGACGAATATTGCCGGCATCTACGAGATGGACGCCTCCGAACTCCGCTTCGAGGATGCGTCGTTCGACACCGTCGTCGCGATGTATGTGATGACCGTGGTGCCGGACCCCGTGCAGGTGCTGAGGGAACTCGAGCGCGTCTGCGCGCCGGGCGGCGAGGTGGTGATCGTCAATCACTTCGCGCAGGATCACGGCGTTCGCGGCTGGGTCGAGAGCTTCATGGCGCCCGCCGCCCGGGCGCTCGGCTGGCACCCGGATTTCCGCGTCGAGACGATCACCGACATCACGACGCTCGACCTCGTCGAGACGGTCAAGCTGAAGCCCTTCAGCCTCTTCACGATGCTGCGGTTCCACAAGCCGGAAGCGGCGGAGACGGCCGTCGCGCCGGAGGCCGCGGCCGCCGTCTGAGAGGCCGGCATTCCCGGAAAATTCGAGGAGGCGGCCTCCATTTGCGGGGAGGCCGCCCTCTTGCTTGACAGGGCTTCCCGCCGACCCTTATATCCGGGTCTCCCGAAGGGCGGGGCCCACGCAATTCCCCGCCTTTTCGCCCCTGGGGCGGAGTAGCTCAGTTGGTTAGAGCAGCGGAATCATAATCCGCGTGTCGGCGGTTCGAATCCGTCCTCCGCTACCACTTTCCCTTTCCGATAAATAAAAAAGTTCCCGCGGCACCCGCCGGGCGTTGGCGCGTTTCATGGCTTCCAGGTGCGGCGACGGGCCGGGCCTTATGAATGCGTAAAGGGAGAGGTCATGGGAAAGAAAGCAGCCGACACGAACCACCTGAACGAACTTCTGTATCAGGCTCTCGAAACGGAAGCGGGCGGGATCAAGGTTTACGAGACCGCGATCGGGTGCGCGGTGAACGACGACCTGCGGGAGGAATGGACCGAGTATCTCGGCGAGACGAAGAACCATCACCGCATCCTGCTCGGCGTTTTCGAGGCGCTGGGGCTCGACCCGGCCGCGATGACGCCGGGGCGCGAAGTCGTTGCGCATATCGGTTCGTCGCTCGTCAAGGCGATGGAAATGGCGAAGAGCGCGGGCGATCCCGACGCCGCCCAGCTTGTGGCGGGCGAATGCGTGGTTCACGCGGAAACCAAGGACCACATGAACTGGGAGCTGATCGGGCTTGTCGCGGAGAAGACATCCGGGCCGACGGCCAAGGTGCTGAAGGAAGCCTATGAGGCGGTGGAGAAGGACGAGGACCACCACCTCTACCACACGACGGGCTGGACCCGGGAATTGTGGATCGACGCGCTCGGCTTCCCCGCCGTGCTGCCGCCGCCGGAAGAAGTGAAGAATGTCGAGACGGCCATCGGCGCGTCGCGGGCCGAACAGGCGCGCGGCGACATGCTCAAGGGCCGCCATTGATCTTGAGCCATCGATCTCGATGAGGAGTTGTCTCCGGGATGCGGGCGGGAACCCCGCTCGCATCCCCTGGAGACAGGCGGCACGGTTCCTGCTCGTACAAAGCCTGTGAGGTCCCACTTCCCGCGACGAGGCGTGTTTTCGCCCCGGAACGGGCCGATGTGTCACAGGATGAAACGAATGATGACCAAATTTTCCCGGCGCTGGCTTGCTCTCGGCGGTGCCGCCGCCGTTGCCGGAGCGACGTTTCTTTATGCCGTCGCCAGCGCGACGCCCGCCTATGCCTGCAACAGCGGGGGCGGCAATTACAATTTCAACGAGAACCTGAACTTCAATTCCAACGAGAACTACAACTACAACTACAATTCAAACAGCAATTCCAACTCCACGACGACGACGATCCGCACCACCGTTTCCGGCTAGAACGGGCAGGGCACGGAGTAGGTGCGGACGGTGCCGTCCGCCGGATGGTGGAGGGTCAGGGTTTCGGCGTGGAGCTGCAGGCGGTCCGCCGCGGCGAAGGCTTCGCCCGTTGCATAGAAGTTGTCGCCGAGTATCGGATGGCCGAGGCTCAGCATGTGGACGCGCAATTGATGCGAGCGGCCGGTGAGCGGCGAGAGACGCAGGCGCGTCGTGGTTTCCTCGCGCGCCAGAATTTCCCACTCCGTTTGAGCCGGCCGCCCCGCCTCCATGTCCACCATCTGTTTCGGCCGGTTGGGCCAGTCGCAGGCGATGGGCAGGTCCACGCGGCCGCTTTCCCCCACGACATCTCCCCAGACGCGCGCCACATAGGTCTTGCGGATTTTCCGCCGCTCGAACTGGAGACCGAGATGGCGGTGCGCCTTCGGGTTCATCGCCATCACGATGACGCCGGAGGTGTCGCGGTCGAGACGGTGGACGATGCGCGCGTCGGGATAAGCGTCACGCGCGCGCCGCTCCAGACAGTCGCCGTGTTCGGCCGGCTTGCCCGCGACGCAGAGCAGGCCGCTCTGCTTGTCCAGCACGAGAATGTCGGCGTCACGATGCAGCACCGTGAGGTGAGGCTCCATCGGGGGCTCGTAACGGAAGGGCGAGGACATTGCGTTTCGCGTCAGTAGTGCGGCGGGGGCGGTTCGACCGGCGGGGGCGCATCCGAATTTTCCTCGACCGCCTGCATGCGTCCGCTCAGGGCGGCGAGCTTGCGGCTCAGTTCGTCGATGGCCTTCCATTGCCGTGCGATCACTTCGTTCAAATCGTCGATCACCTTGTCCTGATGGACGAGGCGAATCTCGAGTTCGTCGATCCTGGCATCGGGCGTCTTGTTACCTGTCATGAGCCGATCTTCATTTCCAGACGTCGCGGCCGCGCGGATGAGATTTCGCTTTGCGGCCGGCGATAATTTCTTGATGGCGTATTCCGCCCTCGATGCGGCGGCACGGTCCGCGAAATCCTGCACGAGGACCAGCCGCTCCGGCGGATAGCTGCGGGTGAATTTGGCGCCCTTGCCGGAAGTGTGGGCCTTGAAGCGATTTTCCACGTTCACGGTGATGCCGGTATAGAGCCGTCCGCCGGCACATTCCAGAATATAGAGATACCACGGCTTCGGGATTTGGGGCGGCATGGGCTTCCTGTCCGGTCGCTGCGTTTTCTCTCCCGCGCCCCGCGCCTGTCCGGCTATGATCGGGCCGGGGATACTTGTCGGGGGGCAGGGGATGAACGGGCATAGTAGCCTGAAATATGTGGGCGAGGCTTATCTGGGTGTCCGGCGGCACCTGGAGCCGCTGCTGGCGGAGCTGGGCTCGGAAACGGCTTTCAAGATTTATGTGCTGCTGGGCGGGCTGGTCCTTCTGGGCCTGTCGATCGGGGCGGCCTTCCGGATGATGCGGGACCTGAAAGACCTGAAGAGGAGCGCTTTCGAACACCGCTTTCCGGGGCCGAAGCCGGGGGATCCCGCCAAGGTGGAAGCGCGGCGAAAGAAAGTGGAGGATTTTCGGGCGGCGAAATGGAGAAAGCTCTCAGGGAGCTTCACGGGGCTTGTCGTTTTCGGGTTCGCCGTTCCCTCCGTCTGTCTCTATTTCGGCGCGGCCTGGTATTCCTGGTTCGATCCGCATGTGCCGGCCTTCGTGGCGGAGGGCGGGGCGTATCTGTCGAACCCCGATGCGTGGCTTCTGTCCGTTTTCGTGCTCGATCAATTCACGCATGGGGCTTTCATGGATATAGCCGAGGTTTTCGACCTCGGATGGGGCGAGATCAGGAACAACCCGGCCAATCCGGTTTTCTCGGGCGCCGTTCTGCTCTACAGGTCCTTTATCGCCAGTTTTGCCGTTGTCGCCTTCTTCTTCATCCGGCGTTCGCTTGCCATTCTCTGGGACCTTTACCGTGAGCCGGCGCGGGGCGCCGTTCAGGCGCAAGGCGCCTAATGCCACGGTGACGGGCCGCTTCAAAAAGTGTTAGATGCCGCCAGTCCGGCGCAGTATTGGCATGGCAATGAAGAAAAGACGAAGCGGCGCGCTTCGCGGTCTCGCCCAGGTGGGCACGCGGAAGAAGCCTGACGGCAGTTCCTTTGGCGACGTGCTGGAATCGCTTGGCGATCGCAGCTTCGGCTGGGGTTTCATGCTTGTCGGTTTCATGAACATGCTGCCCCTGCCGCCCGGGACCAACATGGTGCTGGGCTTGCCGATCCTTTTCTTTGCCACGCAGATGATGTTCGGCATGAAAACGCTGTGGCTGCCGGCATTCATCACCGAGCGGGTCATTGCGCGCAAGCGCTGGCGCGCCGGAGCGCTGAGCGCGCTGCCGCTGGCGCGGCCTTTGTCCCGGATCACGCGGGTTCGTCTTCTCGGCGTCTTTCAGGGGAAGGCGGAACAGCCGCTCGGCCTGCTTCTGCTCGTTACGGGCATCGTGCTGTGCCTTCCCATTCCGCTCACCGGCTGGCTTCCCGCCATCTCGCTCTTCGTCACGGGACTGGGGCTTGTCGAGCATGACGGCGCGATCGTGGGCCTCGGAATTGCGATTGCGCTCGCGGCGATTGCGATCGGCGTCGCGATGGTTTTCGCCATCTATTTCGGCATCAACTACGCGGCCGCATAGAGGCCGTCATTTCCCGAGATCGTACCGGCCGCCCTTTTCGATGCCGCGCTTGTAGGCGGGGCGGTCGTGAATGGCCGAGAGATAGCGGTTGAGGTTCGGGAAACCCGCGAGCAGGCCGAGCGACTTCGCGGCTTCGAGGGGGAAGGACATCTGGATGTCCGCGCCGGTCAGGCTGCCGCCGACGAAGAAGTCGCGCTCTCCCAATGCTTTCTCGATGTAGCCGAAATGGTTCTTCGTCTCGCTTTCGATGCGGGGGTGGAGGGGTGCGCCCGCATCGCCGAGACGCATCACGTAGAGCGACAGCATGACGGGGAGCATGGCCGATCCTTCGGCGTAGTGCATCCAGTGGAGATAGGGCACGAAGTCCGGCGAGCTTTCCGCTGGCATCAGGCCGCGGCCATATTTGCGGATCAGATATTCGACGATGGCGCCCGACTCCGCGATCACGGTGCCGTCATCCGCGACGACCGGCGATTTGCCGAGCGGATGTATCTCCTTCAGGCTGTCGGGAGCGAGGTTCGTGGTTGCGTCGCGATCGTAGCCGACGATGCCGTAGCCGAGACCGAGCTCCTCCAGAAGCCAGAGAATGCGCTGCGAGCGGGAATTGTTGAGATGGTGGACGGTGATCATTGCGGCGCCTTTGCATTTGGGGAGAGTGGAGAAAAATTGAGGAGCTTTGTTGCAGTCCGAAGCGTATGATCGAGATCGTCACGCGCATCGATACCGGCGTCGGCAGTTCGCGCACAGGGTCTGCGCTACATCGGGAGGCCGATTGTGGCCAAAGGTCAGAAGAAGAGCAATCGCGAGGCGAAGAAGCCCAAGGCGGACAAGAACAAAAAGAAGTCAGGCGCAGCGCCTGCTTCTCCGTTCGCCGATACTGCAAAGTCCGGCGCGCCGGGCAAGGGCAAGAAGTAATTCCAGCTTTTCGACGGCGTGCGCGCTCCGGCGGACTTACAGGGTCCGCAGGGCGTGCACGCTGAAGAGCTGCTTGTCGTCCGTCCAGACTTCCAGAGGTTCGTAGCCCGCTTCGGCCGCGAGGACCCGGAAAGTCTCCAGCCGGTATTTGTGCGAGCTTTCGGTATGGATGGTTTCATCCTTGTCGAAGCCGAACCGGCGACCCCCCACCATCACCTCCTGATCGCGCAGGCTGACGAGATGCATTTCGATGCGTTCGAGAGCGGCGTTCCAGCGCGCCTCGTGACGGAAATGCGCGAGTTGGAAGGTACCGCCGAGTTCGCGGTTTATGCGCCGCAGCAGGTTGAGGTTGAAGGCCGCCGTGACGCCGGCGGCATCGTCATAGGCCGCCCGCAGAATGCCGGTGTCCTTGACGAGGTCGGCGCCGACGATCATCACCGCGCCGCGCCCCAGCAGATCGCGCGCGCCGGCGAGGAAGCTCACGGCTTCGTCGCGCGTGAAATTGCCGATGGTGGAGCCCGGGAAAAAGCCGGCGGTCGCCTTGTGCGCGATGCCGGGCAGGTCGGGCAGCGCAAAGGGGGCGGTGTAATCCGCGCAGACGGGCGCGATGCAGAGATCGGGGAAGGTGCGGGCCAGATCGGTATTGGCCGCGATCAGGTGTTCGCGCGAGATGTCGACCGGCAGGTAGGCGGCCGGGCGGTCGAGCGCCTTCAGGAGCAGGCGGATCTTCATGCCCGCGCCCGAGCCGAATTCGACGAGCCGCGCTTCCGGGCCGACAAGAGCGGCGATGTCGCGCGCGTGCCGCTCCAGAATGCGGCGCTCGGTGCGGGTCGGGTAATATTCCGGCAGGTCGCAGATGTCGTCGAAGATCTGCGAGCCGCGGCGGTCGTACAGGAACTTGCAGGGCAGTGTCTTTTGCGGCGCCGAGAGACCCTCGACGACGCTCGCGCGAAACTCCGCAACAGACGGTTCCAGATCCTGGAGTTCCTCCAGCCGTGTTTCGCTGCTCTTGCTCATGCGTCCTCCGCCAGACGGAACCCGCTGAATTGCCAGCGTGCGGCGGGCCCGAAAAAGTTTCTGTAGGTGAGGCGTTCATGGCCGGGCGGCGTCGCGCAGGAACGGCCGCGCAGGACCATCTGGTTGACCATGAACTTGCCGTTGTATTCGCCGACCGCGCCCTTCGCCGCCCGGAAGCCGGGATAGGGCAGATAGGCGCTGCCGGTCCATTCCCAGACGTCCTGCGAGAAGCCGGGCACCAGCGGGCGGGGATGGGGATTGAGCGCGGGCGTCTGGCCGTTTTCAGGCGCATGGGCGCGCGCGGCGACTTCCCATTCCGCTTCCGTGGGAAGGCGTTTGCCGGCCCAGGCGGCGTAGGCGGCGGCCTCGTAGAAGCTGACATGCGCGACCGGCTCGTCCTCGCGCACGGGACGGCGTCCGTGCAGCGTGTAGGTCATCCAGACGGCGCCCTCCCGTTCCCAATAGGCAGGGGCTTCCCAGCCGTTCCGCCGGACGGCGTCCCATCCATCCGAGAGCCAGTGATCGGGCCGACTGTAACCGCCATCGGCGATGAAATCGAGATACTCGCCGACGCTGACCGGACGGCCGGCAATTTTCGCGTCGTGCAGGAAGACGGTGTGGGCGGGGCCTTCATTGTCGAAGGCGAAGCCGCCGCCGTCGTGGCCGATGGCGTGGATGCCGGCGGCGATGCCGTGCCAGCGCTGTCCGGGGGCGGCGTCGTTCGCGGCGGCGTTTCGTTCGGAGGGGATGTAGACCGGATGGAGGGGGGTCAGGGAGAAGGCGTGCTTGATGTCGGTCAGCAGCAATTCCTGGTGCTGCTGCTCGTGATTGAGGCCAAGCTCGACGAGGAAGGCGGCCTCGTCCGGGCAATCGTCGAGGAAGCGCGACATGGCCTCGTCGACATGCGCGCGATAGGCGCCGATCGCGGTTGCGCCCGGTCGCGTGATCATGCCGCGCGCGGGCCGCGGATGCCGTTCGCCGACCGCCTCGTAATAGGAATTGAAGAGGTAATTGTAGCTCTCGTCGAAAACCCGGTAGGTCTCCACGAAGGGGCGCAGGAGGAATGTCTCGAAGAACCATGTCGTGTGCGCGCGATGCCACTTCGTGGGGCTCGCTTCGGGCATCGACTGGATGGTTTGATCTTCGGGGGTGAGCGGGGCGGCCAGCGCTTCGGTCGCGGCGCGGATGGCGATGTAGCGTTCCTTCAGTTCGGCCGGACTTCCCGTTCCGTTGCGAGACGGTGCTTCATTGCGCGGATCGCCGCTCGCGCGAGTGGTGAATTCCGCCATGAAGGTGCCTCGCCATCTTCTTCGCCCATTCAACTCATAACTCATGCAACCATGTAGGGTTCCACATCACAACTTTGAAGGGGCCAATCGGCCCCGGACGAGAGTGCCATCCATCCTTCACGAACAATCACCGGGCAAAGAAAAATGGCCGGGCGTGAGGCCCGGCCATCGAAATATTGTCGGCTTGGAAGAACTTACGCGACGGAGAGATTGGCCGCCGAGGTCTTGCCTTTTTCCGTCACGAGTTCGTAATTGATCTTCTGGCCTTCGTTCAGCGTGCTCATCCCGGCGCGCTCAACGGCGCTGATATGCACGAACACATCGCGACCGCCATCGGACGGCTGAATGAAGCCGTAGCCCTTCTGCGTGTTGAACCACTTCACAACACCTGTAGCCATTTCTAAGTCTCCTGACGCACTTGCATGCGTGATTGACCGCGCGCCCATCGCGCGGCGTGCACAACCTGTTTTTGGAGTCTTGAAAGGCCCTGAGGGCGAAGCAGCCAAGGCAGGCCAAAAAATATAGATTGCGGGCCAAGACAACAGGATATGCCGGGATGAGTCAATCCATTTGTCTGACGGTTTGTCCAGAGACGACCCGCGATTCAGATCGAAATCCTCAGGAAATCCGCGTGTCTCAGCCGCGTCCCCGCAGCTTTTCATGGACGGCGTCGAGGGCGCGATCGATGGCGTCTTTCGCACTTGCGGTCAGGCCGCCGCGCTCGTATTGGCGCTTCACCAGTTCTTCGAGCCGGTTCACCATGCCGTCGATACTTTCGCCGTCACGCTTCACGGCGAAGTCGGGCGGGGCGACGCGATCGGCGTCGCCATATTTGTTGATCCAGTCCTCGACGCGGCGCGCGGCGTGCAGCGTGTCGTAAAACTGCCGGCCGGTTTCGCCTTCGCGATTGAAAAGGGAGATGACCGCCGCGCCGAGCGAGACCGGGCTCAGCAAGATGTCCTTCACGCTGTCGAGGACCAGCTTGCCCTGGAAGACGGTGACGTCGCGCAGCAAGACCCAGCGTGTAACCGCGGGCTCGTTCCGCTCCCGGTCGGGGTGCAGCCCGTCGCGGTGCGCTGTCATCGTTTCGCTCCCGCGCCGGACGGCGCCTACTTCTCGATGTTCTTGCGGACGAAGGTCACGGCGTAGAAAAGTTCGCCCTCGAACAGATCCTTCGGTGCGCCCATGCCTTCGATCATCTGGAACTTGCGCTGCACGATCTGGCCTTCCATGCGATAGCCCTTCTCGCTCATGTTCCGGCGATGGAATTCCATTGCGGCGGGCGTGAAGTCGCGCGCAAGAACGGTGATGCGCTCGGGCAGGTCGCTTGTGCTGGTCTCTTCGGCCATCGGTCTCTCTAGCTCGTTTATTCGACTGAATGCCGGGAATCCCCGGCGGTTGCGGGGCAGTATGGGGCGGGGGCAGGGGCTTGTCGATAGGCGCCCTGCCTAAAGCAAGGGCTGCGGCGGCAGGGTGAAGGAGCCCACAAGAAGCACCAGGCCGAACAGCAGGATCACGGCGCCGCCCGCGATCTTCAGGCCGCGTTCCAGGCGTATGGCCCAGGGACTGTCCACGCCGCCCGCCACCCGAAGCGCGAGCCGCTTCGAGAAGACGGTGAGGAGCGCCAGCACCGAAACGGTGATGGCGGTGCCGACCGACATGACCACCGCCGACATGACGCCGACAAGAAACGCACCCTGCGTGACCGAAAAGAGGAGCACGAGGACAGCGCCCGTGCAGGGCCGCAAGCCGACCGACAGGATCATGGCGGCCATGCCGCGGATGCCCCTGTTTCCAGCGGCGCGGATTTCCGCCGGTGTCGGGATATGGGCATGGTCGTGGTCATGGTCATCGTGGCCGGGGTGGTCATGGTGATGGTCATGATCATGGCCGTGCTCGTGACCGTGATGGCCGTGGCCGGCGGGTTCGTTCCGGAAGGCCTGCCAGAGCAGCCATGCGCCCACGCCCGCAATGAGCGCGAAGCTTGCCCGCTCGATCAGCGGAACCGCATCCGCCGTGGCGCGATGGGTGAGCCCGATGAGAATAGCGAGAATGCCGACCGCGAGGATTGCCGTTACCGCCTGTGCGAAGGCGGAGAGAAAAGCGATCAGGATGCCGCGCTTCACCTCGCGCTCGTCGGCGAGGATGTAGGAGGTCACGACGATCTTGCCGTGGCCCGGCCCCGCCGCATGAAAAACGCCATAGAGAAACGAAATCGAGACGAGGCCCCAGACCGCCGCCATCGACTGCTGAAGGTTGACCGCGCGCAGGGCACCCGCCATGGCGCGGTAATATTCCTGCTGCATCGCCATGATGTAGCGCGTCATGCCGGAGAAGAGGCCGGGCTCGGGCGCGGCGGGCGCCGCTTCCTGACCGGGGACGGCGAAGGGGCTTTGCGCGAGCGCCGGTTCCTGCATGGCCGCGAGCGCGCCAAGCGTCAACAGGATCAGCAATGCGGCTCGCCGGCGCATCATGTTCGCGGCGCGCATGTCAGCGAGGCCGTGGTCGCGAAATAGGCGCCAAGCTGCGACGTTGCGCTCGTGAAGGCGGTTTCGGGCAACGAAGTCCAGACGTTCTCGGCGTTCGGAACCTCGGTCGTCAGGGTGCAGCCGTCATGCGGCCCGCCGGTGAGACGGATCGGGTCGTCCTTCACGTAGTCGATCGAAATGTAATAGGAGGGATCGTAGACGCGGAATTTCACGGGCGACGCGGCAGTTGCGAGACGCGGCTCCGCGAGCGGCACGGTGAAGGCGAGGGTCAGCCGCCCGGCCGTGTCGTCCCATGTCGATTTTCCGTCGCGCGCCTCGCCGGTCTTCACCGGGGCGCCATCCGCGATCACTTCGAGGAAGTAATTGTATTCGGCAAGATTTTCGAGGTTCACCGAGGTCAATCCGGCGAGCAGCGCCTCGTCATAGGTGCCGTTTTTCTTCTGCGCATCCTCGACGGCGAAGGCGGAATAGAACTCGTCGAAGGTCCAGCTGATCTCTATGGCGGCGACACGGCCCTTGTCGTCGAATTGCAGGGCCGTCGTCATGTCGATCCAGACATGCGGATGCGCGGAGGCGGAAGACAAGGGGACGGCTGAAAAGACAGCGGCCAAGGCCAGCGCGACGAGCGCTGTGAAACCCGGAAGGTACTTGCCTGTCATCTGCTGCCTTTGTTCCGGTTTGCGACGGCGGATGGGCGGCCGGGGAATTGCCCGGCCGCCCACGCCTTCAGTAGCCTTCGAGTGTTGCGTAGCGGTCGCGATGGAAGTTGCCGTCGCCGAAGCTTGCCGCCGCGACGCGGGCACGCTTCATGAAGAGGCCGACGTCGAACTGATCGGTCATGCCCATGCCGCCATGCATCTGCAAGCCCTCGTTGGTCATCAGGGTCGCGATGTCCGAGAGACGCGATTTCGCGAGGCTTGCGACCTGGGGCACGTCGTTGCGGCGTCCCTCGAGCGCGGAAAGCGCGTCGAGGACGACGGAGCGGCACAGTTCGATTTCGGCGAAGAGTGTCGCCATGCGGTGCTGCAGCGCCTGGAAGGAGCCGATCACCTTGCCGAACTGCTTGCGTTCCTTGAGGTAGGCGAGCGTGGTGTCGAAGACTTCCTGCGTGAGACCGAGCATTTCGGCGGCGAGGCCGATCCGCGCGATGTCGAGCACCTCTTCGAGGACGTCGTTGCCGCCATCGACCGAGCCGAGCACGGCCGTGCCCGGCACCGCAACATTGCGGAATTCGATGTTGGCGGCGTTGCGGCTATCGACCATGCGGGTGCGCGTGACCTTGACACCTTCGGATTTCGGATCGACCAGGAAGAGCGTGATGCCGGAGCGGTCGTTGTCGCCGCCGCTCGTCCGCGCCACGACGACGAGCTGGTCGGCGACGTGGCCGTCGAGCACGAAGGTCTTGGCGCCGGTGATGCGATAGGAAGAGCCCTCCGCGACGGCCTTTGTCGCGATGCGGGTCGGGTTGTGGTGCGGGCCTTCCTCGAGCGCGAGTGCCATCACGCGGTCGCCCGCCGCGATGGCGGAGAGGATGTCCTGCCGCTGCGTCGCGTTGCCCGCGAGCTGGACGGCGGAGCCGCAAAGCAGCACGGTGGAGACCAGCGGGGTCGCGGCGAGCGTGCGGCCCGCCTGTTCGAGCACGAGGCCGAGGCCGACGGGACCGAAATCGGTGCCGCCGTATTTTTCGGAAATCATGATTCCGGCGAAGCCGAGATCGGACATTTCCTTCCATGCCGCGCGGTCGAAGCCTGTCTGGTCCTGCGTGTCGCGCAGTTTGCGAAGGTTGGCGATCGGCAGCCGCTCCTGAAAGAACTGCGTTGCCGTGTCGCGGAGAAGCTGCTGCTCCTCAGTCAGTACAAGTGCCATCTCATCCCGGATTGTTTGCTGTTTCTATATAAAAAGCGAAGAGCATGCCGGCGGCATGCCCGGATTTCATGCAAGGCGGCGTCAGTCGGGAAGACCGAGCACCCGCTTCGAGACGACGTTGAGCTGAACTTCGCTCGTGCCGCCTTCAATCGAGTTGCCCTTGGAGCGAAGCCATGAGCGCGTGACGGCGATTTCGTCCTCGCTGAAGCCTTCGCCCTCCCAGCCGAGCGCCTTGGTGCCCATCACTTCGAGGAGAAGTTCAAAGCGGCGCTTGTTCAGCTCCGTGCCGTAATATTTGAAGATCGATGTCGCGGCGCCGGGGCCTTGTCCCGCCTTGGCTTCTTCCGCCGAACGCTGGAGCGTCAGCGCGAAAGCCTTGCCGTCCATCTTCTGACGCGTGATGTGGTCGCGCAGCGACGGGCTGGCGATACGGCCGTTCGCCTCGCCGTAATATTCCTTGGCGACCTGTTCCAGACCGCCGAGACCGGCGCCCGAACCGGCGCCGCCGAGGCCCATGCCGGAGATCATTTCGCGCTCGTGCTGCAGCAGGCGCTTCGCGATGGTCCAGCCCTTGTTCAACTCGCCGACGAGATTCTTCTTCGGCACCTTCACATCGGTGAAGAAGGTTTCGCAGAAGGGGGAGGCGCCCGAGATCATGGAAATGGGCCGCGCCTCGACGCCGGGCGACATCATGTCGAAAAGCAGGAAGCTGATGCCGTCATGCTTCTTCGTCGGGTCGGTGCGGACGAGGCAGAAAATCCAGTCGGCCTTGTCGGCATAGGAGGTCCAGATCTTCTGGCCGTTGACGAGGTAGTGGTCGCCCTTGTCCTCGCATTTGGTTTGCAGGCCGGCGAGGTCCGAGCCCGCGCCCGGCTCGGAATAGCCCTGGCACCAGCGGATTTCGCCGCGCACGATTTTCGGCAGATGTTCTTTCTTCTGCTCTTCGTTCGCGAATTCGAGAAGGGCCGGCCCGAGCATCCAGATGCCGAAGCTCGACAGCGGCGCGCGCGCCTTGATGCGCCGCATTTCCTGATGAAGGACGAGGTTTTCCTCCTTGCTCAGGCCGCCGCCGCCATATTCCTTCGGCCAGGTAGGAGCGGTCCAGCCGCGCGAGGCCATGCGGTCGAGCCAGACTTTCGAATCCGGATTGGGCCACTTCGCATTGCGGCCGCCCCAGGGCGTTTCCTCCTCGGGCATCGGAGTCCGCATGGAGGCCGGGCAATTCTCTTCAAGCCATGCCCTTGTCTCCTCGCGGAATTTTTCCAGCGCTTCCATGTCTTTTCTCTTTCCGAAGTCAGTTGCTTGTGGCTGACACAATATCAACAGCCTCCGGCCAGGCAACCGGCATCGGAGGGGTAGACAAGGCGGTCTTTCGGGTGAGGGCTCAGGCAGATGCTTTTCCGTCCCGTTTCGGGCAGCCGGCGGCCTGGAAGCAAAGAGGCCGGTCATGGACCGGCCTCTTTTTAACCCTGTCTTTCGCGGAAGCGTCAGGCGGCGCCCAGTTCGCGCTTTGCGAATTCGGTGACCGTCTTGTAGTCGGCCTTGCCGTTCGGAGCGCGGAAGGGGACCGTGCCGATCAGGATGCGCTTCGGCGTCTTGTAGCCGGCAAGCGCCGCGCGCACATGGGCGCGCAGGGCGTCCTCGTCGAAGGCGGCGCCGTTGCTGAGCTTGACGACGCCGGTAACGGCCTGTCCCCATTTCTCGTCGGGCAGGCCGACGACGAGCGCGTCCTCGATCGAGGGGTGCCGCTTCAGCACTTCCTCGACTTCTTCCGGATAGACCTTTTCGCCGGCCGTGTTGATGCAGGCCGAACCGCGGCCGAGCAGCGTCAGCGTGCCGTCGGTTTCGACGGTGCACCAGTCGCCGGGGATCGCATAACGCTCGCCGCGCACGGTCTTGAAGGTGCGGGCGCTCTTTTCCGGGTCCTTGTAGTAACCGACCGGGATCGGCGCGCCGAGGGCGATGAAGCCCGGGATGCCGGAGCCGGGCTCGACGGGTTCGTCGTTCTCGTCGAAGACCTTGCAGCGTTCGCCGATCTGGAATTTCGCGGTGGCGATCTCACCGTCCTTCGTCATCAGCGACGAACCGAGGCCGACGGCTTCCGACGCGCCGAAGCTGTCGGTCATGATCGCGTTCGGCATGTATTTCAGCAGGCCGCGCTTCACCTCGGTCGACCACATGACGCCCGACGAGATGATGGTGACGATGCTGGAGAGGTCGTATTTGCCCGGTGCTTCCTCGAGCGCGCGGAGCATGGGCTTGGCGAAGGCGTCGCCGACGATCGCGACCTGCTGGACCTTGTTGCGGTCGACCGCAGCCCAAAGCTCGTGCGGGTCGAGCGACTGATTGTCGAGGGTGACGACGCAGCCGCCCGAGAGCATGTTGCCGTTCGCGGTGAGAAGGCCGGTGCCGTGCATGAGCGGGCAGGCGGGGATCATGGGGCCGGCGGGACCGACTTCCTTGATGGAGGCGACGAGCGCATCCAGCGACTCCGGCACGGGGCCGAGGCGGCGCAATGCCGAAAGCTGCACCTCGCGCAGATCGTCGTGGCGCCACATCACGCCTTTCGGCATGCCGGTGGTGCCGCCCGTGTAGATGAAGAGGAGATCGTCGGGCGAGCGCTTGATGTCGAGTTGTTCGCCGCTGCCCGATGCCGCCAGCGTTTCGTAGCGTTCGGCGAAAGGCGCGATGTCGCCGCCGTCATTCACTTCGACGAAGGTCTGCACCTTCGTCAGGCGCGGGCGGATTTCCTCGATGATGTCGCGGAACTCGGTGCCGTAGACGACGGTCTGCGCATCCGAGTTGTCGAAGATGTAGAAGACTTCGTCGGGCTTGTAGCGGTAATTGACGTTCACATGCGTGAGACGCGCCTTGTAGGCGGCGGCGAGGAGCTCCGTGTATTCGGGCCGGTTGCGCATGTAGAAGGCGAGCTTGTCGCCCGGCTTCGCGCCGCGTTCGATGAGCGCGCGGGCGAGATTGTTGCTGCGCTTCGTCGTTTCGCCCCAGGTGATGCGACGATCGCCGTGAACGAAGGCGGGCGCGTCCTGCGGCAAGACAGGTGAAATGGCGTCGAGGATGTCCCCGAAATTCCAAGGCATTTCTTTCCTCCCAGAAAGCAAAATTTACTTGCCCCTCCGCTTCTCCGGCGGCTGGGGCCATTCTTTTGGCGACAATATACAGGGAATCTCCGGCCGGTCACCCGCAACCGGGCGGACGCCGCTTTCCCTGCGTCAGCAGGGGAGGGCGGGGGTCTCGTCCATGCTCACTACGAGGCATTTTACGGTGCCGGGCGCGCCGGCGCGCAGCAGGTTCTCCACCGTTGCCAGGAACCGGCCGTCGAGGCGGACGGCGGTATTGGGGTTCATGCGGCCATTATAGGGGCGGCCGGAGATATGCGTGATGGCGTTCACCTCGGTCGAGTTCACCGCCACGAGGTAGCTCGCGCCGCCTTCCCGAAGGATGAGCGGGCCGCCCGACCAGCCCGGCATCATGTCGCAATCGTGATTGAAGACGCGGGGGTCGAAGCGGTTCAGGTGCGAACCGAGCTTCGGCACGGGGCCGCAATTTTCCGACACCTGCAGCGGGCCGCGTTCGCCATTGTGGCCGGCGAGCAGGAAGCGCGCCTTGCGCGTTCTCAGTTCGTAAGCCTCGGCTTCGTCCACGACGCGGGGCAGGAGGCGCGAGAAATTCTCCGGCAGGCGGCGCTCCAGAATGGCGACCGCCCAGTCGTTGTGCCAGTTGCCGTAAGGCGAGAGCGTGCCCGTTTCCAGGAAGACGATTTTCGCGGCGAGGGCGGCATCGGCCTGCGGCCAGAATTCGCATTGCCGGAGAAGTTGTCCGTTGGAGCCGATGAAGGCGTGGGCGACGGTTGCGATGACATCGTAATAGGGCGAGGGGGAGCCGCCGGGCAGGGTCACGAGCGATGCCGTGGGGCGGCGCGTCGTGCCCTCGCAGACGATGGTGCCGACGCCGCTCAACCCGTCCCCGGGAAGGATGTCGCGCCGGTCGTCATGGCCGAAGATGTTCGCGTGGGCCGGGCCGACAAGCATCAACGTCAGCAGAAAGAGCCCTGCCGCAGAAGCCCGATAGCCCGTTGTCGCTTTCGTGCCGTGCATTCCGGGAAACCTCGGAAGCAATCAAGCCGATGATCCGACCAGAATAGCACGGGCGACGCTGCGCCAACGAACAAGAGGTCGTGATCCGGTCAGGCGGCGGCTTTGCGCCGTTTCAGCCACGCGGCGATGCGCAGGCCGAGAGCGAGAAACCCGAGACCGGCCGTCACGGCGAAGATCGGTTTCGGTTCGGGCGGCGTCTCGCTCATCAGGCGGCCGACATAGGAGTTCATGAAGATCAGCCAGACATAGGAGATGCCGGTGAGGTGGAGGCGCCGCCAGGTCTTCGGCCCGAGCTTGCGGACCGACCAGTCGTTGGAGGTCAGCGCCAGGAGCGCGATGAAGAGATAGGCGCCGCCGCCGCCGACAATCGTTACGACGCCCGGCATCTCGCCGATGGCGCGGTGGTAAGCGACGATGGCGCCGAGATGCAGGAAGTGGGCGAGTGCGAAGGAGAGGCCCATGTAGCGCCGGTTGCGCTTGAGCCAGCGCGTGAGCGGAGAGGGGAAGAGCTGCGCCAGCGCGGCGCTCGCGAAGACGGTGATGAAGATCAGAAACGCAAAGCGGGCCGTGTAGCGCGTGATGTGCAGCAGACCGTCCTCGCCGGGGCCATAGACGGCGATGCTTGCCGCCACGATGGCGCCGACGACGGCCAGAACGGACCCGAAGAGCCACCACGGTATCCGCCGCCCGCCGGCACGAGGCATGGACGGGTGTTGCAGAGTGCCATCGGTCATCGTTTCGCTCCCGAATTTTTCATACAAGCTGTATGATATGCAGCCTGTATAATTCGAAATCGTGTTTCATACAAGCTGTATGAATGAGGATATGACCCGTACGTCCCAGGCCAAACGCCCCTCGAAAAACCGCGACAAGCTGCTCGCTGCCGCGCGCCGGCTGTTTGCCGACCGGGGATATGCGGATACGGGTACCGAAGACATCGTGCGGGAAGCAGGGGTCACGCGGGGGGCGCTCTACCACCAGTTTGCCGACAAGCGCGATCTCTTTCGCGCCCTGCTGGAGCAGATGCTGCCGGAAATCGGACAGCGGCTGTTCGAGGAGACAATGGCGCGCATCGCGCATGACCGCGACGATCTTCAGGTCGGGTGTCAGGTGCTGCTCGGCATCTATACCGATCCCGAGGTCAGGCGATTGTTCCTGATCGAGGGGCCTGCCGTACTGGGGCTCGCGGACTGGAAGGCGCTTCAGGCGCCGCTCAGCACGCTGTTTCTCGATCATGCGCTGCAACATCTCGTCGACGAAGGGTTCATCGCCGCGGACGAGATGCGGCCGGTGAACGAGTTGCTGTCGGGTGCCCTGCAACAGGCCGCGTTGGGGATAGCCAGTGCCGAAAATCCTCAGGATGCGCGTGCCGGATATGCGCTCGGCCTCGATCGGCTTATCGCCGGGCTCATGCGCCGCAGCCCGGAGACGGCGGCCGCCCAACCCGCATGAGCGCGGCGGCTTGACGCGCCTTCTCCGTGAGCGCAGCGTCACCCGTGGAGGCGGGCATTCGCCCTCCGCCGCATGCAGGGAGGAACTCAGATGACATACCGGATCGGTATCGCGGCCGTCGCCGCGTTCTTCATTCTTGCGTTTGTGCCTGTGACCGTGAGTGCCGAAGAAGATGCCGAGGAACAACTCGAGCAGATTGAGGAGAGTTCGCAGGAAGCCGTCGTTGCGCCGAGCGACGAGGATGCCAAGGACCTGTCGGGTCAAGGCTTCGATACTCCGTCCACGGGTGAGTGAGGGAGATGAAAATGAAGTTTGGCATACCGGCGGCCGCCATTCTGGCGGGCCTGCTCATAGTGGCGCCGGTTCCGGCCCTGGCCGAGGATGAGACGCCGGTTCCGCTACCTTGCGACCCCGCCGATTGCGGACCCGTTCCGATCGAACTTCCGGGCTGCGACACCTGCGAACCGGGACCGGCGCCGGATCCGGGAACGGCACCCGGCGGCCCCATCGAATGATGGGTGGAAAAACAAAAAGGGCGGCCCGCAAGGCCGCCCTTTCGTTTCGATTGCGCTGCCGTTATTCGGCGGCGGACATCTTGTCGAGCGAGTAGGAGCGGTTGCCCTGACCGTTGAGCTGGAGAAGGTATTTGATGCCTTCTTCCGCGATGTCGTCGCCGATCATGCGGTCGCTCTCGCCGTAGAGTTCCTTCATGTCGATGAAGGCGGCGTAGTTCGGCGCCGTGCGGCCCGTGATGATGCCGGCTTTCAGGAGCGTTTTGATAAGCACACGGAAGATGTTGGAGGATTCCTGCATGCTTTCGCGGATATGCACGTCCGTCAGCGCTTCCATGAACGCGCCCTGCACCCATTCCCAGTCGAGGCCGACCGCGGCATAGATGTGCTTCTTCTGCTCAGGGCTTCCGAGGTTGAAGAGCAGGATCTGGAAAACTTCCCAGGCCCAGTCCTCGATCGCGTCGCGCTCTTCCGCCTTCAGGTTCGGAATGGTGCGGTCCGCCCAGATCTTGCCGAACTTGTGATGGAAGGCTTCGTCCGTCATGGTGAGCTGCATCAGCTTCACCATCAGCGGATCGCGGCCCCACTTGTAGAATGAGGCGAAAGCGCCCATCGCAAGGCCTTCGACCAGCATCTGCATGCCGACGAGCTTCTTCCAGACGAGCGGCGTGTTGACGAGTTCGGTCAGCACGTTGCCGAGCGCCGGGCCGACGGGCACGGGCTTGCCCCAGCGGGCCTTGATGTAGTTGGAGAAGCCGGCGACGTGGCGGGCTTCCTCGCGCGTCTGGTTGGCGGCGTATTCCTGCGCGCCCGGATCTTTGAGGATGTGGCAGAGGCTCGCGGACAAGGCCAGCGCGCCTGCTTCGCCGTGAAGGATGGAGGAGAGGCCCCACTGCACGTCGAGATTGACGAGCTTGATCTTCTGCTTTTCGTCGAGCTTGTCCTTGACGGCGGTCTTGAGGTCGGTGTTCTGCTCGGGGTCGATCAGGTATTCGTTTTCCATGTCGAAGGGCACGGAGAAGTCGATGTACTTCTTGTCCATCGGGTCCCAGAAATGATCGTGGGTCGCCGAGATGATCTTGTCGAAGGCGGTCGAGCGCTTGCCGTAGCGGTCCACTTCCATCATTGCGGGGAAATCGTCGGGGGCTACGGCTTCATAAGCCGCGTCCACCGTAATATTGGTCGTGATCTTCGTCATCGTTCCTCCTACCCTTGTGCAGAATGCCCTTGGCTCTCCCGTGCCCGGACAAGGAAGGGACAAGCCCTCCCGGCTCCGGCTTCCTGAATATCAATATAGGGGCAGGGGTTAATGGTTGCAAAAAATAATGACGCCGCTGTCATTTTTAGCGGGTAGCAGGGTCATACAGGCGGCAAGAACGGCCGAAAACCGGCCAAAATCCGGGGGCGAAATGAAAAAAGGCAGCGCCGAAACGGCTCATGGCACGCTGAGCTATGTGGAGAGCGGGGGCGAAGGGCCGGCCGTTCTGTTCATTCACGGCAATTCGTCGTGCAAGGAAATATTCGGGCGGCAACTCGAGAGCGGGATCGGCCGCGGCTATCGCTGCATCGCGTTCGACCTGCCGGGGCATGGCGAGAGCACGAACGCGCCGGAGCCGGAAAAGACCTACTCCATTCACGGCTTCGCCGATGCGTCGATGGCGCTTCTCGACGCGCTCGGCATCGAAAGGGCCGTTGTCGTCGGTTGGTCGCTGGGCGGCCATGCGGCGCTGGAGATGATGGCCCGCTGGCCCGGCACCGCCGCCGCCTGGATCACGGGCACGCCGCCCGCCGGGGGCGCCGACATGGGCGAGGCGTTCCTGCCGGGCGAGCACATGAACCTGACGTTCAAGGATGCGTTCACGGCGGAGGAAGCGACGATCTACGCGGCCGAGACCATCGGCGCGGACGTGGCGCCCGAACCGTGGATGGTTGCGAGCTGCAGCCGCGCGGACGGCCGCTTCCGTCCGCTGATGCTGCAATCGGTGGCGGCGGGGCTCGATCTCGACGGGCGGAAGATTGCGGAAACGTCGCCGCTGCCGCTTGCCGTCGTTTCTGGCGAGCTGGAGCCCTTCGTCAACAATGCGTTTCTCGCGAGCGTCGCCTACCGCAACCTGTGGGACGGCAAGGTTCATATCCTGAAGGGGCAGGGGCATATGCCGTTCTGGCAGGCGCCGGACGAGATCAACGCGCTGCTGAGCCGGTTCCTCGCCGACGTGACCTGAGGTCAGGACAGCGGATCGGCGTCCGGCCGGCGGGCTTCCAGCGTTCGCTTCGGCGAAGGCCCGCGATAACCGGCCTTCTCGACGAAATGGATCGGCTTCGAGACCGCGGCGACGATCGCTTCATAAAGGACCGACGCCGAGAGCGGCTTGGGCAGATAGTCGGTGACGCCCTGGTCGCGGGCATGGACGACATTCTCGCGCCCGACATGGCCGGAAATCATCAGGATCGGGACGTCGGGATTGGCGCTTTCGCCGGCGGTGGCGGCGCGTATCCGGCGCGTCATCTCGTAGCCGTCCATCGGCTGCATGGCGCCGTCGGTGACGATGATGTCGGGGCGGTGCGCGGCGAAGGCGTCGAGGCCTTTCGCGCCGTCGCGCGCTTCGATGATTTCGCCGACATGCATGGATTCGAGCAGTGCCTTCAGCAGCCGCCGCATTTCGGCACTGTCGTCGACGACGAGCACCTTCAGCTTACGGAATAATTCCGCGTCGGCCCCTGTCGGCGCGCCGCTCATCCGATCCGCCTCCGACTTCTCGCGGCAGTCGTCACGAGGCGTTCGAGCGCGTTGAGCGTTTCCATCGTGATGGTCGGGTCGGCGGCCGGGTTTTCAAGCGCGTCGTAGATGGCGTCGATGTGAAAGCGGATGACGGCGCCTTCTTTCCACTCGACGATCTCGCTTTGCTCGAGATATCCGCAGAGCGAGTCCGCGAAGCGGCCCAGCATCGGATGGCCGAACGTGCCGGCGAGACCGCGCATATCGTGAACGATGGAGTAGATGCGGCCGCGCGCCTCCGCGTCGCCCTTGCAGGCCGGTTCGACGAGAACCCGGAGCATGGCGGCCTGCGCCTTGAGCGCTTCGGCGTAGCGGCTTTCGAGGCTCTTGATCGTGGCCTGCATCTGGTCGAGAACGCGCGGGTCGAGCCGCATGGGCGCCACGTAGTCGGCGCCGAGCTTGCGTTCGGCAATCGAGGGTACCCGGACGAAGCGGACATCCGGCGGCGAAATGTTCTCGTCGGCGGCCCCCGCCAGTCTGGAAGTGCTTCTGCGCTCGATCATGGCGGCGCTCCCTATATGAGTTCGACCGGGCCGCGGCGATCCGCGCCGTCGAAGGGACGGTCGCGGCGGCGCCTGTCGGGACCGCGATAGGTCGGGGTTTCGACGAACTGGCGCGGCCGGTCGACCACCTGGATCAGCCGCTCATAGAGGCCGCGGGCGGAAATCGGCTTGGAGAGGAATTCGGTGATGCCGATGTCGCGCGCCCGCTCGACGGAGGCCATGTCGGTATGTCCCGAAATCATGATGATCGGCACGGTGCCGAGGGCGCGGCCATTGAGGCTGCGAAGCCGCTTGGCGAGGTCGAAGCCGTCGACCGGCATCATGGCGGCGTCGGTGATGACGAGGTCCGGCTCGTGGTGGCGAAATATTTCCCATGCCTCGTCGCCGTCGACCGCGACATGCACTTCCGGCACGCCGAGCGCCTGCAGAAGCGTCATCAGCAGGTGACGCATATAGGCGCTGTCGTCGACAACGAGAACGCTCAATGAATTGAATACAGAACGGCTCATACCGTCTTCCCCCGAACCACGCCCCGAAACACACGCGGCACGGAATGCTCCGTGCCCGCCCCGTCCGGAGACGGAGCTTTGCGTGCGTCAACCTTAACGGCGAGGTCTTAAGAAAACGGAAGCGCGGGGGAAGTCCGCCAACTCCGATTTCTACCTGAAATGCCGAATTTTCCGCTCAAGCCTGCGCTGTAACGAGCCACACCGCGCCGCCAAGCATCACCTGGCCATCCTTAACGTGGCGGGCGAGCGCCTCGCGCACAGCATCGGCGGCTCGGGCACGATGTTCGTCGCCGAGATCGGCCATGAGCCGCGAGAGCGGGCCGATTTCGAGCGACTGGCGGAGCGCCGCTTCCACGGGGTCATCGTCCCGTCCCATCGACAGAAGGGCATCGTGAGGCTCGATGCCGATGGAGCTGTAGCCCGCTTCCGTCAGGATACGGCGAAAGCGGTCCGGGTCGTCGAAGGCGAACGGGCCGGGAGCGCCGGGCACGGCCGGCTCCGGCGCGGGAACGTGGGCGAGAGCGGCGAAGAGCGGCACGGCGAACCACGGGTTCTCCTTCAGGGGACGCCAGCAGACGAAGGCCGTGCGGCCGCCGGGTGCGAGCGCCTTGCGCAGATGCGCGAAGGCCGCGACGGGATCCGCGAAAAACATGATGCCGAAGCGCGAGGCGAGAAGGTCGAACGAGCCGGGCTCGAAGGCATGCGTGGCGGCGTCGGCCAGCATGAAGCCGGCGGCGCTCTTCATCGCCGCTGCGCGTTCCCGCGCGCGGGCGATCATGGGCGCCGATATATCGACGCCGAGCGCATTTCCGGTTTGCGCCGCGAGTTCGAATGTCGTGGCGCCGCAGCCGCAGCCGATATCGAGGACGCGCTCGCCCGGCCTTGCGGCCGCGAGCTTCAGCACCGCGTCCGAGAAAGGCTGCAGCATCGCGTCGAGCCGGTCCTGGTTGCGGGCCCATTTGCCGCCGGCATCGCCGTTCCAGTAGTCGATCTGTTCGGCATTGGGGCCGGTCGAGGCGATGGTCTGTTGGGAAACGGGCGTGGACATAGGGCACCTCCTGATGGGGCGCCTTGTTTAGCACATCCCGCGAAAGGGTTCAGCTTTCGCCGCCGGTCCGGCTGTTGAGGCGGTCGGCCAGCGCGCGGAGCTTGTCCTCGACTTCGGCCATGCCGAGTTCGTATTCGCCGGCCTCGGGGATATCCATGGCGTCGGCGCCGGTGGGAAGGTGGCTGTCGATGGGGCGCGGCCCGGCCATGTCGCGGAGCCGCGAGAGCCGGTCGGAGATCAGCGCCGCATGGTCGGCGAAACGCTCGCTGACGGCGGCGGCCCTTGTCCGCGCGGTCTCGATCTCGCCGGAGATGGCGGCGATTTCGGCATCGTCCGCGAAAGCCTCGCGGGGCGGCGAGAGCGCAAGGCCGCCTTCGCCGGTCGTGAGGTTTACGACCTGGATCGCGATACCCGAGCGACCGTCATCGTCGAGCGCGATGTCGAATGTCATATGCTGGCCGCCGATGCGGCGGCCGGAGATGAGGTTGATGCGGTTGTGCGACGCCGATCCGACGATGGCGTCGATTTCGGAGCGGAGGTCGTCGTAGCGGCCCGCGAGAAGCGCGCGGCGGCCGACATCGTCGTTCCGGCCGGCATCCGCCACGAGGTCCGCCGCTTCGCGCAGCCGCTCCGTGACCGCATCGATTGCCAGCACCGAGGTCTCTATCGTGCTGAGCGCGGTTGCGATCCGCTGGCCGAGTTCGGCGGCCGTGAGGGAACCGGAGGCCTGGGCCGTGGCGCGCAGCGCGCGCTGAAGCGCCGCCGGCGTCACCGACGGCGTTTCCTCGGCGGGCGGCGGCTCCAGTTTCGCCTTGCCCCTCAGTCGCGACAGAATGCCCATTACCCGATTGTCCAAACCCCGGCGCGCCCGGCGCCGTCGCGCCCGAGACTAAAGGGGGAGGGTTGACGACATCTAAAGGCGGGTACGGTAAGCTCGCGCCGATGCCTCACCCGCGCGCCCTTCTCTGGATGACCGTCCGTCCGCTCCTCCGCCTCTACTGGCGGTTGAGACGGCCGCTGACGGCCGGCGTGAGGGGCATGGTTTTCGACGCAGAAGGCCGCGTTCTTCTCATTCGCCATACCTATATTCCGGGCTGGTATCTGCCGGGCGGCGGGGTGGAGCGCGGCGAAACCATGCTCACCTCGCTCCGCCGCGAGCTCGACGAGGAGGTGGGCGTGATCCTGAGAGGAGAAGTCAGGCTGGCGGGCCTCTACGCCAATTTCCGGGAATTCAAATCGGATCACGTCGCGCTTTATGTCGTCGCGTATGGCACCTACGAGCGCGTGCCGCGCCGGTCGCCGGAAATCGCCGAAAGCGGCTTCTTTGCCGCCGGCGCATTGCCTGAAGGCACATCCGCTTCCACGCGGGCACGGATTCTCGAAGTTACCGAGGGGCTCAACGCGCCTGACTTGTGGTGAGGCCGGCGGAGATTCGGGCGCCGGACGCTATTGAACGGCAGCGGCTTCGCTTATCACCGAGATTTTCGCTCCCGGGGATGCCTCCGAAATAACGATATGGGCGTTCAGTTGCTTGGCGAGCGCTTCGACGATGCTCGTGCCGAGGCCGACCTTGGCGTCCGGAGAAGCGGAATGCCTTCCGATCCCGTTGTCGGTGACCGTCAAGCTCCAGTCCTGCCGGTCGACACGATAGCTTACGTCGACGAGCCCGCCCCGGCTGTCCGGGAATGCGTGTTTCAAGGCGTTGATGACCAGTTCGGTGACGATCAGGCCGAGGCTGACGGCCTTCTGCGAACTGATCGTCGCGTCGTCGGAATGAACCTTGAGCGCGAGCGGACGCGATTCCCGGATCATCGACGAAGCAAGGCTCTCGCACAGCTTCACCAGGTAAGGACCGACCTCGACATCGCCTGTGCTGGCCTGCAGATGTTGCTGCACGGCGGCAACCGACATGACGCGGTCATGCGCATCCTGCAAATGGAGCCGGGTTTCTTCCGATTTCACCGTGCGTGCCTTGAGCAGAAGAACGCTTGCGATGATCTGCAGGCTGTTGGCGACCCGATGCTGCATTTCCTGCAACAGAACGGCGCGCTCCCGCAGCAGGTCGTCCTTCTCCAGAAGGAGCGCCACGTTCATTTGCTCCGTGCGCCGCGCATCGGTCACGTCGTCGATGGTGAGCAAAATCCGGGCATTCTGCTTGTCTTCGTAGATGAGGTTCTGGACATGCAGTATCAGCCGCCTCGGCTCGGCTCCGGGGCGCAGCAGGTCGGTTTCGTAGTCTCCCATTTCCGATTCGTCCGAAAGCGCGTTCTCCAGAAGGGTGTGCAACTGCGGAATGTTCCATTCGCCTGCTCCGAGTTCGGACAGAGTGCGGCCGCTGGTCTGGTCGGAGGCGAGATCGAAGTTGGCGCAGAAGGACGGCGTCGCGCTCACCACCCGCAGATCGCCGTCGAAGAGAAGCAGGGGAAGGTGGGACGTGTTCATGAGGGCGCGAGACAAGCTCAGCGCGGCATCGGTTTGAGTGCCTGTGACTGGCATTTTCGCCTTCCTTGATGACCGCGGACCTGCGGCGCGGAGGCTTACTCGAGACTGACAGTGCATTTGTTGAGCAGTTTGAATGTCACCCCATGTCTTCAAGCCGGGAGAACCATAGCATGTGTGGCCGCGAGACTGCGGTTTTACTTTGCCCTTCGAGGCTTTTCCGCGGGAAACCGGGCCGAAAGCGGGTTTTACAGCTTCGGCCGCTTGTCCGCCCAAGGGTGTGCTTCTTCCAGTTGGGCCGCGAGCCGGAACAATGTCGCTTCGTCGCCGAAGCGGGCGGTGAACATCGTGCCGATGGGCAGCCCGTCGCCGTTCGAGTGCAGCGGCACCGACATGGAGGGCTGTCCCGTCATGTTGAAGATCGCGGTGCCCGGCATGTATTCGCCGGAGAGGCGCAGATAGGCGCCGACATCCTTGCCCATCATGTCGAGCCTGCCGAGTTCGATCGGGGGGATGCCGAGCGTCGGGCTCAGATAGACGTCGTGGCTTTCATGGAAGGCCGCCATCCGGCGGCCGAGCCGGTGGATGAAGAGCGTCGCTTCCGCATAGTCGGTGCTGCTGCGCAGGGCGGCCGCTTGTGCGATCAGCCAGGTGATGTGCTCGACGTCGTTCGCACTTGCGTCGCGGCCGAGCGCCGCGCCGCGCTGGCGAAGCGTGAGCGCGACATTGGCGCCGACGATCGTTCCCTGATGTTTGCTCAACTCTTCCTGGTCGAAGGCGGGCGACGCTTCCACGACTTCGTGGCCGAGGGTCTCGCAAAGTTTTGCCGCGTCTTCCACCGCCTGCACGACATCGGGGTGGCAGGCCGTGCCGTTCGGCCGTTTCGTCGTGAAGGCGATGCGAAGGCGGCCGGGCCTGCGGTCCAGTTCCTGCAGATAAGGCATCGCCTGCGGCGGCGCCGCATAGGGATCGCCCGGTGCCGCGCCCGCCGTCGCGTCGAGCATGGCGGCGCTGTCGCGCACCGAGCGCGAGACCACATGGGCGATGGACATGCCGGCCCAGCCTTCGCCCCGGTCGGGGCCCATCGGCGTGCGGCCGCGCGTCGGTTTCATGCCGAAGAGGCCGCAGGCAGCGGCCGGGATGCGGATCGAGCCGCCGCCGTCGCTCGCATTGGCGACCGGGAGAATGCCTGCGGCGACGGCTGCCGCTGCGCCGCCGGACGAACCGCCCGGCGAATGTGCGAGGTTCCACGGATTGTGCGTCGGCCCATAGAGTCTCGGTTCCGTCGTGCCCGCGAGACCGAACTCCGGCGAGTTGGTCTTGCCGAAGATGACGAGGCCCGCGTTCAGGTAGCGCTCCGTCAATGTCGAGTTGTGGTCTGCCTCGCCGCTGTCACGGAAGAGCGCGGAACCATAGGTCGTGACCGTGCCCTTCAGCAGCAGGTGGAGGTCCTTCAGCAGGAACGGTACGCCGCGGAACATGCCTTCCGGCAGGCCGTGCGCGATCTGCGCCCGGGCCTCGTCGTAATGCTTCATCACGACGGCGTTGAGTTTCGGATTGAGGGCTTCGGTGCGGGCAATGGCTTCATCGAGAAGTTCCGCCGGCGTCACGTCGCCGCGCTTCACCAGCGCGGCGAGGCCGAGACCGTCATATTTGTCGTAGTCGAAGAAACCGCCCATTTTCCGCCCCCTGTCTGAATTTTCTTTGGGCGCGATCTTAGAGGCGCGGCGTGAAGACCGGCCAATACTTTTTTTCCGCCACATTCTCCGCCTATGGCTGACTTTCGGGGGCTGGATGTTTCAGGAGGATGCCATGAAACATATTCTGACCGGTGGCGTTATCGCGGTGACCGTCCTGCTCGGCGCCAATGCCTGGGCACAGAATGAAGTCAACTGGCTCGCACTGCCTACGGATGAAGCCGCGCTGACGAAGCTGGATACGGAGCAATCGCGCGCGGTACGGGCGGCGGTTCGTCATTGCAACGCGTTCCTGCGGTCGAGCCATCAGGGAAACCCATGTGTCTTCACCGATGTCGACCGCGTCATGAGGCAGAGCGACGATGCGGCGCTGCGCGCCTATCACTTCGCGTTGCCGCGCTCGCTGCGCTATCAGGAAACGCGCAATCAGGGCTTCGCCGTTCAGCATGTTCTGAAGCAGCGCAAAATCTACGTGGAGTGAAGCTCAGGCGCCGAACCTGCCGCGGTCATGCGGCGCGTCGAGATCGAGGATCGGTCCTGCGGGCACGATGCCGGTGGGGTTGATCGTTTTGTGGCTGCCGTAATAGTGCAGCTTGATGTGGCGGAAGTTCACCGTCTCCGCGACGCCCGGCACCTGGTAAAGCTCGCGCAGGTAGTTCGAGAGGTTGGGGTAGTCGGCGATGCGGCGCAGGTTGCATTTGAAGTGGCCGTGATAGACGGCGTCAAAGCGGACCAGCGTCGTGAAGAGCCGCCAGTCGGCTTCGGTGAGACGCGAGCCTGCGAGATAGCGTTGTTCGGAGAGCAGGTTCTCCAGCCGGTCGAGCTGGTCGAAGAGCGCCGTCACGGCGTCCTCGTAGACTTTTTGCTCTGTGGCGAAGCCGGCCTTGTAGACGCCGTTGTTCACCTTGTCGTAGACGGCGGCGTTGATCGCGTCGATCGTTTCGACGAGATCCGCCGGGCAGAAATCGAGCGCGGCGTTCATGCCTTCGATGCCGTCAAAGGCCGAGTTCAGCATGCGGATGATGTCGGCGGACTCATTCGAGACGATGGTGCCTTTGCTCTTGTCCCAGAGGACGGGCACGGTGACGCGGCCGGTATAGGCGGGATCGGCGAGCTGGTAGACCTCGTAGAGCCGCGTCTTGTGGTTCACGAAGTCGGCGATGGTGGCCCCGTCCCCGCCCGCGTCGCGGAGCGTCCAGCCTTCCTCCAGCATCAACGGATCGACCACGGAGAGGGAAATCTTGTCCTCAAGGCCTTTCAGCTTGCGGAAGATCAATGTGCGGTGCGCCCAGGGGCAGGCGAGGGAGACATAGAGATGGTAACGCCCGGCCTCGGCCTTGAAGCCGCCTTCGCCTGAGGGGCCGGGCGCGCCGTCTTTCGTCACCCAGTTGCGGAAAGAGGACTCCTGGCGGACAAAGCGGCCTCCGGTCGACTTTGTGTCGTACCATTTGTCGCTCCATTTTCCATCCACCAGCAGTCCCATTTTCTTTCCTTTCGTTGTCGCGCGGTCAGTCTTCCGGCGGAAGATCGACCAGCAGGAATTCCGCATCGTCGAGCGCGCGGATCGTCAGCGTTTCCACATCGCGGATCGCGGCGCCGGAGCGCTCGGTCACTTCGACGCCATTCACCTCGACGCGACCCTTTGCGGGCACCAGATAGGCGAGGCGGTCCTTGCCAAGGAGATGGGTCACTTCGGCGCCCGCGTCCAGGGTTGCGCCGAGGATCTCGGCGTCCTGGGCGATCCAGAGCGCTTCCGCGACGGCGTCCTTCTTGCCGCTGGCGAGCGGCACGAGCCTGCCCTTGCGGTCTTCCTTGGGGAAGGAGGCCGTTTCCCAGCGGGGACGGAGACCCTGCTTCGCCGGCTCGATCCAGATCTGGAAGATGCGGGTGTCCACATCTTCGAGGTTCCATTCCTCGTGCCGGATGCCGGTGCCGGCCGACATGACCTGAACGTCGCCCGCGACGGTGCGGCCTTCATTGTTCAGGTGGTCGCGATGCGTGATCGCGCCTTCGCGGACATAGGTGACGATTTCCATGTCGCGGTGGCCATGCGGCGGGAAGCCGGTGCCGGCGCGGATGAGGTCGTCGTTCCAGACGCGGAGCTTGCCCCAGCCGAACCTTTCCGGGTCGCGGTAGTTCGCGAAGGAGAAGTGATGCTTTGCGGTGAGCCAGCCGTGGTCGGCGCCGCCGAGGCTGTTGAAATCGCGAATGTCGATCATGGTGTGCCTCCTTTCGAGGCTTCAATTGGGGGCCCGGCCGGCCTCGGGGAGGGGGGAAGCCAGCCGGCCGGGTCCGGGGTCCGATACTCGCGGACCCCTTTGGTTACGATTGGTTGGAGGCGGTCATGCCTTCAGCTTCGCCGCGATGGCCGCCACATGGGCGCCCTGCTTCCGCGCAAGGCTCAGTTCCTTCTCGCTCGGCTGGCGCTTGCCGTCGCCGCCCGCCAGTGTCGATGCGCCGTAGGGCGAACCGCCGCGCACTTCCGAGACGTCGAAGAGTTCGGTGCCGACGGAATAAGGCAGGCCGACAACGACCATGCCGTGATGGAAGAGGTTGGTGTGGAACGAGGTGATGGTCGTCTCGTTGCCGCCGCCGGTGCCGGTTGAGGTGAAGACGCTGCCGACCTTGCCGGTGAGCGCGCCCTTGGCCCAGAGCCCGCCCGTCTGGTCGAGGAAGGTGCGCATCTGGCCTGTCATGTTGCCGAAGCGGGTGGGCGTGCCGAAGATCACGGCGTCGTAGTCGCCGAGTTCCTGCGGGGTGGCGACGGGCGCTTCCTGCTCGACCTTCATGCCGGCATTCTTCATCGCTTCGGCGGGCATGGTCTCAGGTACGCGCTTCAGGGCGACCTCGGTGTTGGCCTGCGAGGCGGCGCCTTCGGCGACGGCCTTGGCGAGCGTTTCGATATGGCCGTAGGAGCTGTGATAGAGCACCAGGATTTTGGTCTTTTCGGTCATTTTACCCTCCGTGAACTGTCCGCTGGGGAACGTGTTGGCTTCGATGCGATCTATCTAATTAGCCTCTCTGGTGATACAAATAGCCCTGTTTGGAACAGATTGTTTCCGTGAGAGGGATAATGGCGGTCGATCTCAACGGCTATGCGGTTTATGCCAAGGTCGTGGAGCTTGGCGGCTTCACGGCCGCCGCCGATGCGCTCGGCCTTTCCAAATCCATGGTCAGCCGGCAGGTCGCGACGCTCGAGGACGAACTCGGCGTCCGCCTGCTGAACCGCACCACGCGGCGCATCAGCGTCACCGAGGCGGGGGGCGTGGTGTTCGAGCGCGCCCAGCGGATCGTCGCGGAGGCGGCAGAGGCGGCGAACGAGGCCACCTGCGTCGAGGGCGCTGTGCGCGGCCTTCTCAGGGTCAACGCGCCGATGAGTTTCGGTATCCGGCAGCTCGGGCCCGTCATGCCGGAATTTCTCGCCCGATATCCCGATCTCAATGTCGACCTCACGCTCAATGACAGGCGTGTCGATCTCATCGAGGAAGGCTTCGACGTAAGCTTGCGCGTTTCGGCGCTTACGGATTCAAGCCTGATCGCGCGGCAGCTCGCGCCGGTGGAGCGCTATCTGGTCGGGGCGCCCGCCTATTTCGAAAAGCATGGCATGCCGAAACACCCGGCCGACGTCGCGGATCATGACTTTCTTCTCTACACGCTGCTCGCGCGGCCGAACCTGCTCGAAATGGAAAATGCAGCGGGCGAGCGTCAGCACGTGCAGTTGAAGGGAAAATTTCTCTGCAACAATGCCGATGCGATGGAGGGCATCCTGCTGGCGGGCGGGGGGATCACGCTCTCGCCGGACTTCATCTGCCATCAGGCGCTCGCCAGCGGCGCGCTTGTGCGGATATTGCCCGACTGGTTCGTGCCGCCGCTGACGCTTCACGTCATCTATCCGCATGCGCGGCATCTCGCGGCAAAGGTGCGTGCCTTCGTGGATTTCACGGTGGAAAAGTTCGGACCGGGGAAGGCGCCTTGGCACAGGCTGAAATGAAAAAGGCGGGCCCTGCTGCGGCCCGCCTTTTCCGTCAGTTTTTTCTTCAGCGCGCTTACACCGGTTCCCAGGTGAACACGGCACCCGTGTTGCCGAGGTCGGTGTAGCCGCCTTCCATTGCGGGGAAGGCGTGGGAGAGGATCGTTTCCGGCGTCCAGCCGTCGATGCGGGCGACCGACTTTACGGGGCGGGGCTGCGAGAACAGCACCAGCTCGTTGCCGCGCACGGCGAAGATCTGGCCATTGGCGGTGCAGGAAGGCGCGGCGAGGGCGACGGCGAAATTGCCGACCTGTTCGGCGCGCATCGCGTTCTTCATGCGCTCGACGCGCTTCGCGGAGGTTTCGTCCTTCACCGGGATGGTGGCGATCATGCGCGTCCAGGCGAAGGGCGCGATGATGTTGGAGCGGACGTTCTTCATGGCGCCTTCCATCGCGATGATGCGCGAAAGGCCGGCGATGCCCATCTTGGCGGCGGCGTAGTTCGCCTGGCCGATATTTCCGATGAGGCCGGAGGTCGAGGTGAAGAGGACGAAGCTGCCTTCTTCCTGTTCGCGGAAATGATTGATCGCCGCGCGGGTGATGTTGTAGCTGCCCTTCAGATGCACTTCGAGAACGGCGTCCCAGTCCTCGTCCGGCATCTTGTGGAACATGCCGTCGCGGAGAATGCCGGCCGGGCTGATGATCGAGTGCAGGCCGCCGAAGGTGTCGAGCGCCTGCGCGATCATGTTTTCCGCGCCGGACTTCATCGAGACGCTGTCGGAATTGGCGACGGCTTCGCCGCCCGCCGCCTTGATCTCGTTGACGGTCTTCTGCGCGGCGCTTGCATCGCCCGCATCGCCGCCCTTCACGCTGCCGCCGAGATCGTTCACCACGACCTTCGCGCCCTGTGCGGCAGCGATCAGCGCGCATTCGCGGCCGATGCCGCCCGCCGCGCCGGTGACCAGCACGACCTTGCCTTCGAGGAATCCCATGACGTTCTCCCTTGATCCTGATTGTCCTTGTTGGCGGGGAAGCTAGCCGAAGGACGGTGGCCCGTTCCAGCCTTTTTAGTCCTGCCCACGCCAAGGCGGCCTCTCAAAGCCGCTTTACGCACGGATTTTCCCGTGCTACCGCCTTGTCCTTCAAGGGAGGAGCGGGCCGCTGGGGCCCGCCCGGGATCGAGGTCGGCAACATGGCGCGGTGCGTCTCGCAGCGACGACGAATGATGGACGAGGGCCGCGCGGCTCTCGGTTTCGCGTCTGCCCGCACGACCGATCCCCTTTTCGCCTGAGCGCGGAAGCGGCGGCGACGGGCAGGTCCCGGTCGTCTGTTGCTGCCTTGAGAGATTTTTCCATGTTTGAGATCGAAGCCGAGCGGCCCGAGCACGGGCCGGCCATCGAAGCGCTGCTCGACCTGTCCTTCGGGCCCGGCCGCTACGCCAAGACGGCGCAGCGCCTGCGCGAGGGCAACCGTCCGGTGCCGGAGCTTTGCTATGTCGCCTTTTCGGACGAGGGCGGCGAGCGCCACATGGTGGGCTCATTGAGCTTCTGGCCGGTCGTGATCGGCGGCGTGCCGGGGCTCATGCTTGGGCCGCTCGCGGTCGAGCCGCGGCTGCGCGGCAAGGGCTGCGGCATCAAGCTGATGGAAAAGGGGCTCGCCGACGCGAAGAAGCTCGGCTACCGGCTCGTCATTCTCGTCGGCGATGCGCCCTATTATGCGCGGGTCGGTTTCGGCCCCGTGCCGCCCGGCCGCCTCACCATGCCGGGGCCGGTCGATCCGTCGCGGCTGCTCTACCGCGAACTCGACATCGGCGCCTTCGGCCGGGCGAGGGGGGCGGTTACCAAGCCTCCGCAGGCGGAAAGCGCGACCTCCTAGTTCTTCTGCATCGCGCCGACGAGGACCGGCACGTTGTGCCGGAACATGTCCATGTATGTGGGGGCGGGGCCGTCCGGAGGCGACAGCGCGTCCGAATAGAGTTCGCCGCCCATTTCGGCGCCGGTCTCGCGCGCGATGGTTTCCATCATGCGCGGGTCCGACATGTTCTCGATGAAGAGCGCCTTGATCTTCTCCTGGCGGATCTGGTCGATCAGCCGCGCCAGCGCCTGCGCGCTCGGTTCCGCTTCGTTGCTCACACCGGCGGGGGCGAGGAATTCGACGCCATAGGCATCGCCGAAATAGCCGAAGGCGTCATGCGTGGTGATGACCTTGCGCTTGCCGGCGGGCACTTTCGCGATTTCGGACTTCACCCAGAGGTCGAGCTTCTTCAGTTCGGCGATATAGGTCTCGGCATTGGCCTTGTAGACGAGGGCACCTTCCGGGTCGGCCTCGGCGAGACCGTCCGCGATGTTCTGCGCGTAGATCATGCCGTTTGCGAGGTTCTGCCAGACATGCGGGTCGAAATCGCGCGCCGCTTTCGGATAACCGTCCGCGTCGTGACCCTTTTCGCCGCGATCATGGTCATGGTTTTCGGCGTGGTTGTGTCCGCCTTCCTCCAGACGGCGTGGATTGGCGCCGAAACTTGCGGTCACATATTTCGCTTTCGTCTTCGCCGCGGCGGCGAGACGTATCATCCACGGCTCGAAGCCGAGGCCGTTCATGATGAGGACGTCCGCGTTCGCCAGCGCGCTGGCGTCGGACGGCTTGGGCTCGAAGGAATGCGCGTCGCCGTCTGGGCCCACCAGCACGGTCACCTCCGCCCTGTCGCCCGCCACCTCGCGCGCAATGTCGCCGAGAATGCTGAAACTCGCGACCACTTTCAGCGGTTCGGCCCGGGCGGGCGCCGCCGCTCCCGTCAGCAGCAGGGCAAGGGCGGCGCAAAGCATTTTCACAGGTGTCATGAGCTTCGGCTCCTCAGTCGTGGAAATGAGCCCGCGGGAAATAGCGCGTGCGCAAGCTGTCGCGTGTCCCGAGAACGATCGAACCCAGGTAAAGGATGCCTGCCGTCAGGATGATTGAGGGACCGGAGGGCAGGCTGAAATTGTAGGAAACGAGAAGGCCGGCGAAGCCCGACAGGAAGGCCAGCGCCGTCGAGAGTGCGCAAAGCGACCAGACGGCGCCCGCCCAGAAGCGTGCCGCCGCCGCCGGCAGCATCATGAGGCCGACGGCCATCAGCGTTCCGAGCGCCTGGAAGCCCGCCACGAGGTTCACCACCACCAGCACGAGAAAGACGACGTGCCAGGCCGCGCCGCCGCCTGTGGTGGCGCGCAGGAAGGCCGGGTCGAAGCTCTCTATGACCAGCGGCCTGTAGATCACCGCAAGCGCGACAAGCGTTACGCTGGCGATCGAGGCGACCAGTATCAGCGCATCGTCCGTCACGGAGAGGATCGTGCCGAACAGCACATGCAGGAGGTCGATGTTGGAGCCGCGCACCGAAACGATCAGAACGCCGAGCGCAAGGCTGATGAGATAGAAGCCCGCGAGACTCGCGTCCTCGCGCAGCGCCGTCGCGCGGCTGATCAGCGCCGCAAGCAAAACGACCGCAAGCCCGGCCACGAGGCCGCCCACGCTCATTCCCCAGATGGAAAGTCCCGCGACGAGAAAGCCGATGGCGGCGCCCGGCAATATGGCGTGGCTCATGGCATCGCCCATCAGGCTCATGCGGCGCAGCACGAGAAAGGTGCCGATGGGTCCGCCGCCCAGCGCCAATGCGAGGCAGGCGATCAGCGCGCGGCGCATGAAGCCGTATTCGACGAAGGGTTCGATGAGCGTTGCGTAGATCATGCCGCGTCGCTCCAGCCGTCGGAAATGTAGCGGGCACGGTGGAGATTGTCGGGCGTCAGAACGGTTTCCGTCTCGCCCCAGGCCACGGGCTCGCGCGCCAGCAGCAGCGTCTGCGGAAATGAGCCACGCACACGTTCGAGGTCGTGCAGCACCGCGATCACGGTGCGCCCTTCGCCATGCCAGCGGGCCACGAGCTGCATCAGGTCGGCGCTGGTGCGCTCGTCGACCGCCGCGAAAGGCTCGTCGAGCAACACGATGCCCGCATCCTGCAGCATCAGCCGCGCGAAGAGCGCGCGCTGCAACTGTCCGGCCGACAGGCTGCCCACCTGACGCATCTCGAAACCGTCGAGGCCGACGGCGGCGAGCGCGGCGCGCGCGCGCTCCGTATGGCCTGCGGTCAGGCGGCGGAACAGCCCGATCTCGCGCCAGAGGCCGAGCGACACGGCATCGATCACGCTGATCGGGAAGCTCCTGTCGATTTCCGCGAGCTGCGGCAGGTAGGCGATGCCGCCGCGTGCGCCCGCGCCGGTGTCGATGCGGCCCTCGCTCGGCGGTATGAGACCGGCAATCGCCTTCAGCAATGTGCTCTTGCCCGCGCCGTTCGGGCCGACCACGGCGGTCAGGCTGCCGGGCGCGAAGCTGCCGGAGAGGTGGTGGACCGCCGGCACGCGCTCATAGGCGACGGTCAGGTCTTCGACGCGGATGGCGGGCACGGGGAGCGCGAACGGGCGCATCAGGCCAGCGCCCACAACACGGCGAGCCACAGCGCGGCAATGGCGGCAAGGGCGACGACCAGCCGCGCGCGGATGCCCACACCGAAAGCGGTTGTGCGCGGTGCGGTCGCGGGGGGGCGGGAAGGCGCCGGATGGCTCATGATTTCGCTGGCTTGTAATATTATAACATCGCGAAACTAGGCGGGATCGCGGGCCGTGGCAAGCGTGGCCTCGCGGTCAGCGCCCCTCGCGCCACCAGGCGAGCGCCAGCGCGCCGAGAATGAGGAAGAGGGCGAGGGGGCCCGTCAGCAGCGGTACCTGATGCACGGCATGGACGAGATATTGTTCGTTCCGCCGGAGTCCCATCCAGTTCGCGCCCGCCGCGTCATGGCCCGCCCGCACCGAACGGATGCCGGGCGTGTCTTCCGCATTCTCGCCCGCCCACCAGATACCGCCGCCGGTCGCGTCCGCGATTGGCCGCAGCAGTTTTTCGGTGGCGCGCACATCGGCGAATTCGCGCGGGTTGAGCGGCCCTGCCGCCGCCACGGCGCTGAGGTCGCCCTGGGATATGCGGTAAAGGCCGAGTTCCCTCGTCTCCATGATGGCCTCGAAGCGGCCGGGCGCCGTTTCCTCCAGCACCAGTTCCCGCGTTGCGCCCGAGGGCATGACGATACTGGCGGGCGGGGTTTCGTCCGCCATGGTGCGCCGGCGCACCGTCAGCGTGCCGCCCTGCGCGGAGGCCGAAAGGTTTTCCTCCTCGAGATCGGGCTCCTTCATCAGCCAGTGCGCGAGGCGGCGCAGAAGTTCCGCCTGCGGACCGCCGCCCTCATAGCCGCGCGACCAGAGCCATATCTGGTCGGAGAGAAGTTGCGCCACGCGGCCCTTGCCGGCATGGGCGAGCACCATCAGCGGCTTGCCGTCCGGCGTGTCCATCAGCACGTCGCCCTGATCCGCGGTCACGTCGATCGAACGGAACCAGCGGCCCCATGAGGGTGGCGAGGTTTCGCCGCCCGGCAGTGCCGCCGTCACCGGGTGGCGCGTGCCGGTTTCGGTGATCTCCGGCCTGTAGCCGCCGGTGCTGATCCCGCCCGTCGGCTGCGCGGGCAGGATTGCGGCGAGGGGTGTCCGGTAGATCGAATAGGGCGAGGCGAAGGCGGGGCCTGTCGCGGCGAGGAAGGCACCGCCGTTCTCGACGTAGTCCACGATGTTCAGGAAATAGGCGAGCGGCAGCACGCCGCGCCGCTTGTAGCGGTCGAAGACGATGAGGTCGAACTGGTCGAGCTTCTCGTCGAAAAGTTCGCGCGTCGGAAAGGCGATCAGCGACAACTCGCCGATGGGCGTGCCGTCCTGCTTTTCGGGCGGGCGCAAAATCGTGAAGTGGACGAGGTCGACGGAGGGATCGGATTTCAGCAGGTTGCGCCATGTCCGCTCGCCGGGATGCGGCTCGCCGGAGACGAGCAGCACGCGCAGCCGGTCGCGGATGCCGTTCGCCACCACCACCGCGCGGTTGTTGAGCATGGTCAGTTCATCCGGCCCTTCCTCCACGTCGATCTCGATGACGTTCGGACCGCCATGCGTCAGCGCCAGCGTCACGCTGGCGGGCTCGCCGATGCCGACTTCGGTGCTTGCCGTCCTCACGCCGTCTACCGTCACGGTGACGGTCGCCGTCTCGCCGGTCGGCCGGTCCTCGGCGGAAGTTTCGTCGACGCGGAAGGAGAGCTTCACCGGCTCGCCGACGATGCCGAAGCGCGGCGCCTCGGTCACGCGGAGGCGCCGGTCCTTCTCGCCCTTGCGGCCGATCACGAGCCCATGCACCGGCGCGTCGAAGCCGAGCGCGGCGGCATTCGCGGGCACGTCGTGGACCTGTCCGTCGGTGATGAAGATCGCACCCGCGATGCGTTCGCGCGGCACATCGGCGAAGGCTTCTTCCAGGGCGGCGAAAAGGGCGGTGCCATTCTCGTCGTCGGGATTGTTTTCCGCCGTGACGATGCGCGTCTCGATGCCGTCTTCCCGTTCGAGGTGTTCGGAGATGCGGGCAAGCGCGGCGGCGGTTTCCTCCGGCCGCGCGCCGATCTCCTGGCTCTGGCTGCGGTCGACCACGATGGCCGCGACGTCGGGCACCGCCTCGCGTGCTTCGCGGCGGACCGTAGGGTTGAGCAGCGCGAGCACGAGAATGCCGAGCGCGGCCGTCCGCCACGGCGCACCGCGCGCGCGGCGATAGGCGGAATAGAGCAGCGCCGCGACGCCCGGCACGGCGAGCAGAAGGATCAGGTAGACCGGCAGGACGGGTTCGAAAACGATGTTCCAGGCCATTGTCCTTGTCCCCTACTGACCGAGGCGCTCGAGAAGCGCGGGGACATGGACCTGATCGGCCTTGTAGTTGCCGGTCAGCGCATACATCACGAGATTGACGCCGAAGCGGTCTGCCATTTCGCGCTGGCGTTCGCCGCCGGGCGATACGGGAAAGAGCGGCCGCCCGCGCGCGTCGCGCGCCCACGCGGCGGCATAGTCGTTGGAGCCGACAAGGATGGTCGTCACGCCGTCATTGGTGAGGCTGCCGGCATCGGCGAGCGAAGCCTCGACCCAGAGCTGTCCGCCGTCCCAGCGGCCGGGAAAGCTGTGCATCAGGTAAAAGGATTTCGTCAGCACGTGATCGGCCGGCACCGGTTCGAGCTGCGGCAGGTCGAGGCGCCCGAGCAGGCGGCGCAGCGTCTCGGTGCCGGGCGTGACCGCCCCGCCCACCGCGCGGTCCTGATCGCGCGTGTCGAACAATATGGTGCCGCCGTTCTTCATATAGGCGTTGATCTTGCCCAGCACTTCCGGCGCGAGATTGTCCTGGCGCGGCGACATCGGCCAATAGAGCACGGGGAAAAACGCAAGCTCGTCGCGCGTCACGTCGACGCCCATCGGGTCGGCCGGCTCGAAGGCGGTGCGAGAGCGCAGCACCTCGCTCAGTCCGGCAAGTCCCGCCGCGCTCGTCTCGTCGATCTCGCGGTCGCCGGTGATGACATAGGCAAGCCGCGTTTCCAGCGTCGCTTCCAGGACGAAAGCGTCGCGACCCTCTTGCGCGCGGACATCGAACGAGGGCAGCGCGAACAAAGCGGCGAGAAGCACGGGCGCGATGCGCGTGCCGAAGCGGACCCGCCGGATTTTCTCCGTCTCGAAAAGTCCCGTCACCCAGAGCGCCGCCACGGTGTCGAGAATGACGAGCGCGAGGGCGAGCGCGAATGCCAGGGAGGCGAGCTGCACTTCCGAACTTCCCGCGAAATGACGGCGGCTGGCGGCGCCAGGTGCATCGAGGATAGGTGCGAGCTCAAGCGAAGCCGTTGCGAGATTGAGTGCGCGCGGCGCGGCGGCGGTGCCGTAAAGGCCCGGCGGATGGCGCGGGCTCCGCTCGGCGCTTTGGAACTGTTCGACGGAAATCGCCGTCGCGGTCGCGGGCGGCGTTCCGAGCCGGCCGAAGCCGTCGAGCGTCGCGACGGGGTTCAGCAATTCGCGCCCGCGCGCCGTTGCCGCGCCGTCGCCCGATATCGGCGTTCCTTGCGACAGCGCAACCGTGCGGCGAAGCATCTCGACGAAGAGACCGGAGATCGGCAGGTTCGACCAGTCGCGATTTGCCGTCACATGAAAGAGGACGATGGTGCCGCTTCCCCGTTTCGCGGCGGTGACGAGCGGCGTGCCGTCGCTGAGCCGCGCCCATGTTCCGCCTGCAAGGTCGGGCGTCGGCTCGGCGAGCACCTGGCGCGACACGGTTACGTCTTCAGGCACATCGACGCCGAAGAAGGGACTGTCTTCCTCGAAGGCGGCGAGGTTTTGCGGCGTGCTCCACGACAATGCACCGCCAAGCGCGCGGCCGCCGCTCCGCAACGGCACGGGCACGAGGTCGTCGCTCTTTTCGGCGAGGCGGGGCCCCGCGAAGCGGATCAGCAGGCCGCCGGCCTCCACCCAGTCGCTCACGCGCTCGCGGTCGTCGCCGGTCAGATTGCCGATATCGGCGAGAATGAGAACGGAGAGCGGCGAGGAGAGAAGATCCTCGATCGTCTCGCTTGTAGTGCTGCCCGCGTGCGTTTCGCGAAGTTCGGCATAGGGCGCGAGCGCACGGCGCAGATAATAGACATCGGAGAGCAGCGGTTGCGCTTCTTCTGCGCTCGCGCCGGAAACGATGCCGACACTGCGGCGGCGCCAGCGTTCGTCGGCGAGCGCCACGGCGCCCGCCGAGGCCTCGCCCGTGATTTCGAGACGCGCCACGCGGTTGCGCAGTTCGAGCGGCAAGTCGAAACGGGCGGCTGCGCGCGTCTCTCCCTCCGCAAAGGCGAAGGGCACTTCGCTCAGCACGCTGCCTTCGCTGCTCACCGCGCGGACGCCGCCTTCCCGCGTGCCCTGCGTCTCGGCGCGAATGACGGTGGCCGCGAAGGCGCCGCCTTCGTCGTCGGGCGGCAGCAGGGCGAGCGCGCGTGTGCCGGGCCCGGGTTCGACCAGCGTCAGGCCGCCGGCGCCCGCCAGCGCGGACAGGCGTTCCGCGAACTGCGCGGCGGCGCCGTAGTCGAGCCCGTCGCTGATCCACACCGTTTGGACGTTGCGGCTTGCGAGCGTCGTACCGCCTTCGAGCTTCTCCACCAGTGCGATGCGGTTGGGCTCGATCGGTTCGGGCACCATCGCGCGCGCCCGCGCGGCGGCATCGTCGGCGGATTCGAAATTCAGGTCCGGCGCGTTCGCTTCCGGCGCCGTGCCGACGACCAGGACGGGGCGGTCGGTGCGGCGCGCTTCGGCGATCAGTCCATCCATCGCGGCGCGGCGTTCGTTCCAGTGCGCGGCCGCCGCCCAGCTATTGTCGGTCACAATGAGAAGCGGTCCCGAGCCCGCCACGCGCGGCGCGGGATTCCACAACGGCTCGGCGAGCGCGAACACGATGAGCGCGGCGATCAGCATCCGCAGCAGCAGCAGCCAGAACGGCGTGTGCGCGGGCGTCTCCTCTTCCCGCGCGAGGCCTACCAGCAGCCGGATCGCGGGAAAGCGCACGCGTTTCGGCAGCGGCGGGCTGATCCGCAGCAGCCACCAGATCGCCGGCAGTGCGGCGAGGCCGAGCAGCATCCACGGGCTGGCGAAGGCGAGGGGCCCGAGTTGCAGCATGATTTAGACGCCCGCCCGGGGCGGCTTGCGCGCGGCGATGGCGCCCGACAACGCGCCATAAAGCGCGAGCAATGCCGTCTGCGGCACACGGTCCGTGCGATGCGTCGCGAAGGTGAAGTTGATGCGCCGCGCCGTTTCGAGAATGCGGTTGCGGTGAATTTCCAGCCGCTGGTGATAGGCCTCGCGAAGGTTCTGCGCGCGGCCGACCATCAGGCGGATGTCTTCCTCGACGCCTTCGAATTCGGTGCGGCCGGTAAAAGGCAGATCTTCTTCGGCCGGATCGAGCACCTGGATCATGTGACCGCGAATGCCTTCGGCGGCATAGCTCTTGATGCGCGAAACGATTTCCTCGGCGGGCGAGAGAAAGTCGCTGATGAGGACGATCTGCGCATAGCGCGGCAGGTGTTCCGGCGGCGGCAGGCTTTCGCGTTCCGCGCCTTCGCCGGCTGCCTTGTCGTCGTTCCGGGGGGCATCGAGCAGCGCATGGGCCATGCGGCGCAGCGCGACGCGGCCCGGTACGGGCGCGAGGCCGCCGCCGAGCGGGGCGACGCTTTCGCCGCCCTGGACGAGAAGCGAGGACAGCGCCAGTGCAAGCACGGTCGCGCGATCCTTCTTGGTGCAGGGCGCGAACTCGGAGGCGTAATCCATCGAGGCCGAGCCGTCGCGCCATATCCAGACGCTTTCGGCCGCTTCCCGCTCGGTCTCGCGGACGAAGAGATGCGCCGAGCGTGCCGAATGCCGCCAGTCGACCGACGAGGCCGTGTCGCCCTCGCGGTAGCGGCGGAACTGCCAGAAGGTTTCGCCCATGCCGATGCGGCGGCGGCCATGCACGCCCTGCGCGACGGTCGAGGCGACATGTTCCGCCTCCGTCACCAGCGGGGGCATGGCTTCCGACAGCGCCTCGGCCTGCTCGCGCAGACCGGCCGCGCCGGAAGGAGCCGCGTTTGATCGGATAAGGCTCATTTCTGTCTCTTGTTCAGCCGATGTTCCGGCAGAGCCTGTCGATAACTCCGCTGACGGTGACGCCCTCGGCACGGGCCGAGAAGTTGAGCGCCATGCGGTGCCTGAGCACGGGCGCGGCAAGCGCCGTAACATCCTCGATCGAGGGCGAGAAGCGGCCGTCGATCAGCGCGCGGGCGCGAACGGCGAGCATCAGCGACTGGCTGGCGCGCGGGCCGGGGCCCCATGCGACATGCCGCTCGACTTCCTCCGACGCGCCTTCCTCCGGCCGCGCGGCGCGGACGAGTTCGAGGATCGCGTTGACGACCTTCTCGCCGACCGGCACCCGGCGCACGAGGCGCTGCGCCGCCATCAGGTCTTCCACCGTCATGGCCGCGCGGGCCGTCGCAACGGTCTCGCCCGTCGTGCTGAGCAGCATCCGGCGCTCGGATTCGAGGTCGGGGTAGTTCACGTCGATCTGCATCAGAAAGCGGTCGAGCTGGGCTTCGGGCAGCGGGTAGGTGCCCTCCTGCTCCAGCGGGTTCTGCGTCGCCAGCACATGGAAGGGTGCGGGCAGCTCATAGCGCACGCCCGCCACCGTCACCTGCTTTTCCTGCATCGCCTGCAGCAGGGCCGACTGGGTGCGGGGGCTCGCGCGGTTGATTTCATCGGCCATCAGCAACTGGCAGAAGACCGGGCCCTTGATGAAGCGGAAGCTTCTATGGCCCTGGTCGCTCTCTTCCAGCACTTCGGAGCCCAGAATGTCTGCGGGCATCAAGTCCGGCGTGAACTGTACGCGCTTGTCGTCCAGTCCCAGCACATGGCCCATCGTGTGGACGAGCAGCGTCTTCGCAAGGCCCGGCACGCCGACAAGCAGCGCATGGCCGCCTGCCAGCACCGTCACCAGCGTCTGGTCGATCACCTGTTCCTGGCCGTAGATGACTTCGCCGATTGCGTCGCGGGCCGCGGCGATTTTCGCGCCGGTAGCCTCGATTTCCTGGACGGCGGAGCCGTCGGCTTCACTGAGTGTCTGCATTGACCTACATAAGAGGAGTGACGTGCTTCGCCGCCCGTCACCGTGCCACATCCTGTATCGTTTACCGCGCCGCCATTGGCGCGGGGTTTCTTGACGATAATATGGCCGGATTCCCGGCCTTACGGCAGTAATTCGCGATCAAGTTAATGGGAGGAGACGGAAATATGGCCGCCTCGACCGGAAAGACAGCCGCAAAAGCCGAAAAGTCGGTGTCGGGCAGCGCGCCCGGAGGCCTGAAGGGGCTCGCCGCCGCCGAGGATGCGGGCAAGAAGGCAAAAGGCCTGCCGCCGGTTCATCTGTGGAATCCGGAATTTTGCGGCGATCTCGACATGCGGATCGCGCGGGACGGCACCTGGTTCTATATGGGCACGCCCATCGGCCGCGAACGGCTGGTCCGGCTTTTCTCGACCGTGCTGCGCCATGACGAGGACGGGAAATATTATCTCGTCACCCCCGTCGAGAAGGTCGGCATCATGGTGGACGACGCGCCCTTCCTCGCCGTCGCCATGAAAGTGGAGGGCGAGGGGCGCGAGCAGGTTCTCACCTTCACCACCAATGTCGGCGACGACACGGTGGTCGGCTCCGATCACCCGATGCGGTTCGAAATCGACGCGGAGACCAGCGAGCCCGCCCCTTACGTCCATGTCCGCGCCCGTCTCGACGCCCTCATCAACCGAGCGGTCTTCTACGATCTCGTGGAACTCGGCGTGGAAGAGGAGCATGAAGGCCGCAGATGGTTCGGCATCTGGTCCGGCGGCATCTTCTTCCCGGTCACCCCGGCCGAGGAGATGGCGTTCTAGGTCCCTCCCATGCAGACATACCGCACCCGCATCCTCGCCCGGACCGACCGGGAGCCGCCGCCGCTCGCCGCGCTGCTGGCGCCGGACGGCATGCCGCGCCTCAGGGGCGATCACGATCTCAATCCGCCGGACGCCAATGTCTGGGTCGAGCCGGAGGAGCGCGTGACGCTGCGGGCCGCTGCCGTTCTTGTCGGTGTCATCGAACACGCGCATGGGCCGCATATCCTGCTCACCCGCCGCGCCGATCATCTCGGCACCCATTCGGGTCAGGTTGCCTTTCCGGGCGGCAAGATCGAACCCGACGAGACGCCGGCGGAGGCGGCCATCCGCGAGGCGGAGGAGGAAGTCGGCCTCGATCCCGCCCATGTCGAGGTGGCGGGCTATCTCGACGCCTATGAGACCGGCACGGGCTTCCGCATTCTCCCCGTTGTCGCCTTCGTGCGGCCCGGCTTCACCCTCACCATCTCGCCGGACGAGGTGGCGGAGGCGTTCGAGGTGCCGCTCGACTTCCTCATGAATGCCGGCAATCACCAGCGCCACAGTGCGGTGTGGCGCGGGCGGCGGCGCGAATATTACGCCATGCCCTATAATGGCCACTACATCTGGGGCGCGACGGCGGGCATGCTCAAAAACATGTATGACCGGCTCTATGGCGACTGAATGCCCCATACCGGCCACCGGCCGAGACAGGGCGGTTGGCGCGCCTTATATCTAGGCGCAATATAAAAAACTGCTGGAGGCTTCGCCCAATGACTGCCGACAAGGAACTTGCCCGCGCCCCGTGGCTCAACGAAGCCGACACACGCGCCGTCATGGCGGCGCTTGCCGCGAAGGGCGGGGCTGCACGTTTCGTCGGCGGGGCGGTCCGCAATGCGCTCATGGGCGAGCCCGTTTCCGACATCGACATCGCCACCACAGAGACGCCGGAAGCGGCGAAGGCGCTCCTCGAAGCGAAGGGTATCAAGGTCGTGCCGACCGGCATGGACCACGGCACGATCACCGCCGTCACGCCCACCCGCCATTTCGAGATCACCACGCTCCGCGTCGATGTGAAGACGGATGGCCGCCGCGCCGACGTCGCCTTCACGGGGGACTGGGCCGCCGATGCCGGGCGCCGCGACTTCACGATGAACGCGCTCTACTGCGACGCCGACGGCACCATCCACGATCCGCTGGGCGGCCTTGCGGACCTGAAAGCCCGCCGCATCCGCTTCATCGGCGACGCGCATGAGCGCATCCGCGAGGATTATCTGCGTATCCTCCGTTTCTTCCGTCTTCATGCCTGGTACGGCAAGGGCGAGCCGGACGAGGCGGGGCTCCGCGCCTGCGCCGAGGAACGCGAGGGCTTACGGCAATTGTCGGGCGAGCGCGTCCGCGACGAACTTCTGAAGACCGCCTCCGCCGACAATGCGGCCGCGGCCTTCCGCCAGATGGCGGCGGCGGGCATCCTCCAGCTCGTCTTGCCGGAGGCGAGCCGCCTCGACCGTTTCGAGAAGCTGGTCGAGATCGAGACGCAGCAGCTCTTCGTGCAGAAGGTGGACCCCATCCTCCGTCTCGGCGCCATGCTCGATCTCGACAAACCGGGCATCGAGGCGCTGGCCGCGCGGCTGAAGCTTTCCAACCGGGACCGCGACCGCCTTGCCGCCATGCTCACCGACAGCACGAAGATCGTCTGCTACCTCTCCATGCGCGAGGTGCGCCGCGCGCTCTATCTGATGGGCCTGCAGCTTTTCAAGGATCGCGTTTCGCTCGGCTGGGCGGACGACAAGCGCGGCCACAATGCCTTCCAATGGCGCGCCATGCTGGCGATGGCGGACAGCTGGGAAAAGCCGGTCCTGCCGCTCACCGGCGAGATGATCAAGGCCGCCGGCGTCCCCGAAGGCCCGCAGATCGGCCGCATCCGCGACGAAGTCGAGGAATGGTGGATCGACTCGGATTTCATCGACGACGAATTCTCGATCATCGAGCGGCTGAAGGCGATCGTTCAGGCAACGGTGTATTGATGCGCACACTCATCCTCTCCCTCCTTCTCGTCCTCCCTCTCGCCGGTTGCGGCGACGCAGGCCCCGAGGGCGATGCGGCGGGGGCCGCGCGGGTCTTCTACGACATCGCGCTCAGCGAGAAGCAGGGCGGCGTGCCGGACGAGGATTTGCGTCTGCGTCTCCGTCCCGTCATCTCGCCCGATCTTGACAGCTTGCTCGCGCAGGCCGCCGAGGCGGAGAGCCGCCACACCGCGCGCGTGAACAACGAAGAGCCGCCCTATCTGCAGGGCGACATCTTCTCCTCCCTGTTCGAAGGGCCGACCGCCTATGAAATCGGCACCTGCGAGGGCAGGGAGCAAGTCGTGCAATGCGAGGTGCTGCTCGCGCATGAGGCGGAGGAGCCGGTGCAATGGACCGATCGCGTGCTGCTCGTCCGCGAAGGCGACCGTTGGCTCGTCGACGACATCATGTATGGCGGCGGCTGGGACTTCGCGCCGAAGGGCACGCTTCAGGCGATGCTGAAATCCGTCGCCGCGCAGGAAGAATAGCGGCTGCGACAAATTTCCCTGCGACATTTGCGCGGGTAGTGCGGAGCGGGGCCCGCGCCTAGCCTTTCCCCATGCGCCACGATCTCATCGAGCGGTACGATCTCAGGGTGCCGCGATACACATCCTATCCGACAGCGCCGCATTTCGGGCCCGCGGTCGATGCCGCGTGTCATGCGCGCTGGCTCGGCGCGCTCGATCCGTCGCTTCCCGTCTCGCTCTATCTCCACATCGCCTATTGCGCCGAGATGTGCTGGTTCTGCGGCTGCCACACCAAGGCGACGAAGAAATACGCGCCCGTCGCCGACTATCTCGATGCGCTGCTCGCCGAGGCGCGTCTCGTTGCGCATGCTCTCCCCTCGCGGATGAAGGTCGACCACATCCATTTCGGCGGCGGCAGCCCGACGCTCCTGAGGCCCGCCGATCTCGCGCGGACGCTTGAGGTGCTCCGCGAATACTACAATGTCGAGTTGGACGCCGACATCGCGGTCGAGCTCGATCCGCGCACGGCGGACGAGGCCTATGTCGCCGCAATGGCGCGGGCGGGCGTCACGCGCGCGTCCGTCGGCGTGCAGGATTTCGATCCGCGCGTGCAGCAGGCGATCAACCGCATCCAGCCCTATGAGGTGACGGCGCGCGTCATCGAATGGCTTCGCGCGGCGGGCGTCTCCGCGATCAACATGGATCTCTGCTACGGGCTTCCCTGGCAAACGGTGGAAAGCCTTCTCGACACGCTGGACAAGGCGGCGGCGCTGCGGCCCGCGCGCATCGCGCTGTTCGGCTATGCGCATGTGCCGTGGATGAAGCCGCATCAGCGCCTCATCCCGGAAGCCTCGCTCCCCGGCATCGCCGAACGCTGGGCGCAATACGAGGCGGCCTCGGCGCGGCTCGCGGAGCGCGGCTATGTCGCCATCGGCCTCGATCATTTCGCGCTGCCGGACGATCCGATGGCGCGGGCCTGCGGCGCCGGCACGCTCCACCGCAACTTCCAGGGCTACACGACCGACGACGCGCCGGTGCTGATCGGCCTCGGCGCCTCCGCCATCGGCGCGCTGCCGCAGGGTTATGTCGCGAACGAACTCGATATCGGCCGCTACAAGGCGTGCGTCCGCGCGGGCGAATTGCCGGTGACGCGCGGCATCGCCGTCACGGACGAAGACGGTCTCCGCCGCGCCGTCATCGAGCGGCTGATGTGCGACATGGGGGTCGATCTCGACGAGGTCGCGGCCCATCACGGCGCGGCGCCGGATGCCTTCGAAGCCGAACTAGAACTTCTCTCGCCGCTCGAAGCCGACGGCCTCGTCACCCGTAACGGCCACCGCCTCGCCATGACGGAGGAGGGCAAGCCGCTGGTGCGCGCCGTCTGCGCCGTGTTCGACACCTATCTGGCCAGAGGCGAAGCGCGGCACTCGAAAGCGGTCTAGCAAATCGCCGCGAACGTTCCCTCCGCCGCCTTCGCCAGTTCCGCCGCCGCAATCTCCAGCTCGATCCCGAAGCCGCCGCCCGAGACATGGATCGTCTCGAATGCCTTCGCGCTTTCGTCGATAAAGACCGGCAGCTTCTTCTTCTGGCCGAGCGGACTGCAGGCGCCCATCTCGTAACCGGTGAGTTTCACGGCCTTGTCCTTCGGTGCGAGGTCGATGCGCTTCGTGCCGATCGTGCGGGCGAGCGCCTTGCGGTCGAGGTCGCGATCGGACGGCACGACGGCGACCGCGAATTTCCCCTCATCCGTCTCCACGATCAGCGTCTTGAAAAGCCGCGCCGGATCGATGCCGCTCGCCGCCGCCATGTCGAGCGCGGAGGTCTTGCGGTCCTTCGGCACGTCGATTTCGCGGAAGGTGCCGGCAATTCCGTTCAGCCGCACGAAGCGCTGCGCCGCCGTCTCGCCTTTTGCCATTACCGGCCCTCGAAATTTCCGCTTGAGCTGGAGTGCACTCAAGGATGTTCAATCTGGAAACGCCCCTTCGGGCGACATTTCACTACAAGGAACAACCTCATGAGTGCGACTGAAAACAGGAAGCTTGTCGAAGATATTTTTGCCGGGCTTGAAAAAGGCGATGGCGGGCCCTTCGTCAGAAGCCTGGCGGACGATTTCTGCTGGACGATCATCGGCAACACGGCCTGGTCCGGCACCTATCGCGGCAAGGCGGCGGTGCGGCGGGAACTGCTCGACCCGCTCTTCGCGCAATTCGCGGACCAATATGTGAACCGTCTCGTCGGCCTCATCGCCGAGGGCGACCGCGTTGCCGTCGAATGCCGCGGCCGCGTCACCACGACGGAGGGAAAGACCTACGCCAATACTTACTGCTGGGTTTGCCGGATCGAGAATGGCAAGCTGACGGAGTTGATCGAGTACATGGACACGGCGCATATGAATGAGGCGTTGCAGCCGCCGCAGGTAGCCGCGTAACGCTCCGGGAACGAGCCATGGCGACGGATTTTCACATCGGCGAACTTGCCGGCCGCACCGGCCGCACTGTCGATACCATCCGCTGGTACGAGAAGCAGGGGCTCATCCCCGGCGTCGCGCGCGATGCGGGCGGGCGCCGCGTCTATACCGAAAACCACGTCGCCTGGCTCGATCTCATCGACCGCCTGCGCCGCACCGGCATGTCGATCGCGCAGCTTCGCCAGTACACGGCGCTGACAAGGCAGGGCAAGGCCGCGTTGAAGGAGCAGCGCGCGCTGCTCGCGGCGCATGGCGTGCGCGTGCGCGAAACCATCGCCGACTGGACGGAGGCATTGGCGCTGATCGACGCGAAGGTCGATTTCTACGGCGAGTGGATGAAAAAGGGAAAGCGTCCGGCGGTCATGCCGCATCACCGGGCCAAGGCGCCGAGGAAAGAAGCGAAGAAGGCACCGAAGCGAAGAGCGTGAACGGCCCCGTCTTCTCTTCACCCTCCCACAGGGGAGGGTGGGGAAGAAGTCGGTTCAGCGCTTCAAATCCTCACGGCCACTTCACCGTCGGCGGCATCGACGACAATATCGAGTTCACATTGCCGCCCGTCTTCAACCCGAAGACCGTCCCCCGGTCGTAGAGCAGGTTGAACTCGACATAGCGGCCGCGCCGCACGAGTTGTTCCTCGCGCTCTTCCTCCGTCCACGTCTCGTTCATGTGGCGGCGGACAAGCTGCGGGTAAATTTCCAGAAATGCCCTGCCGACATCCTGCGTGAAGGCGAAGTCCTTCTGCCAGTCGCCGCTGTTCAGGTGGTCGTAGAAAATGCCGCCCGTGCCGCGCGGTTCGTTGCGGTGGGGCAGGAAGAAATATTCGTCGCACCACTTCTTGAAGCGCGAGTAATAGTCCGCATCGTGCTTGTCGCAGGCGTGCTTGTAGGCCGCGTGGAAATCCGCCGTGTCGGGATGATCCGCGCGCCGCTGCACGTCGAGCACGGGCGTGAGGTCGCCGCCGCCGCCGAACCAGCTCTTCGTGGTGTAGACATGCCGCGTGTTCATGTGGACGGCGGGCACGCGCGGGTTCTGCATATGCGCGATCAGCGAAATGCCGCTCGCCCAGAAGCGCGGGTCCTCGTCCGCGCCGGGCATCTGCTTGCGGAATTCTTCGGAGAACTCACCGTAGACGGTCGAGATATGGACGCCGACCTTTTCGAAGACGCGGCCATGCATCACCGACATTTCGCCGCCGCCTTCGTCCTTCGAGCCGTCGCCGCGCGTCCAGGGCGTGCGCACGAAGCGGCCCGGCGCCTGCCCGGCATAGGTGCCGGTCAGTTCATCCTCGAGCCTCTCGAACTCGGCGCAGATCAGGTCGCGCAATTCGCGGAACCATGTCTCCGCGCGCAGCTTTCGCTCGTCCGTCTGCGTCTCGTCCTGCATTGCCTTCTCTTTTCTGTCGCGGGATCGTTTCTGTGCCGTCCTGTTTACCTGCCGCTCAGGGCTTCGGAAAGCCGCCGGTTTGCCGCAGCGCCTCGCCGAGCACCATCGCGGCCGCCACGGCCATGTTGAGCGAGCGGGCAGGGGGCCGCATCGGGATCGTCACCCTTGCATCCGCGGCCTCGTGGACGGCGTCGGGCACGCCCGCGCTTTCGCGTCCGACCAGCAGGATGTCGGCGGGGCGGAAGCTGAAATCCACAAAATTATCCTGTGTTTTTGTCGTCAGTAGAATCACCCGCGACACCGGCTCCCGCGCCTCGCCGAAGGCGGCCCAGGAGGCATGCCGGGTCACCTCGGCCAGCGCGCCATAGTCCATCGCCGCGCGTTTCAGGTCGCGGTCGCCCCAGGGGAAGCCGCAAGGCTCGATGATGTCGACCGGAACGCCGAGACAGGCGCCGAGCCGGATCAGCGTTCCCACATTCGGCGGAATATCCGGTTCATAAAGCGTAAGACGCATGGGAAAGCCTACCGATTGTCCGCGAATGGCACCCGCCCGCGGGGAGGGGGGTGGCGGCTGAAAAGAGCAAAGATGACCTTCTTCGCTCAACTTGAATGCCGCCCTTCGAGGTGCGGCGATGCGTCATCCTGCCACAGGGACGGCGGGGCTGGACAATGTACCGATTGGATGCCACAAAACCACGCGACGCATGGGGCGAAAGCAGGGGATTCGTCGAGCTTTCGTGTCATGTAACGGGTGTTTTGAAGCGCCGCGCCGTACTCCGATCAGCGGCGGCCACGCGGCGTTCGACCTATTCAACGAGGAGACCTGAACCGTGGCAGATATCCACGCGGTCGAGCCGACACGGCGCGATTTCCTTTATGTAGCCACCGGATCGCTCGCCGCCGTCGGCGCGGCGTTCGCCGTCTGGCCCCTCATCGACCAGATGAACCCGGACGCCTCGGTTCTGGCGCTCGCGTCGATCGAAGTCGATATTTCCAACATCCCGGTCGGCCAGGAAACCACCTTCAAGTGGCGCGGCAAGCCGGTCTTCGTGCGTCACCGCTCGGAAGAGGAAATCGCCGCGGCGGATAGCGTCGACATCTCGACGCTGCCCGATCCGCAGGCCGACAGCGACCGTGTCATCACGGGCCCCGAGGGCACGCTGGAAAAGCAGTGGCTCGTCGTCATCGGCATCTGCACCCATCTAGGTTGCGTGCCGCTCTCCTATCGCGGCGAGTATGACGGCTACTTCTGCCCGTGCCACGGCTCGGTCTACGACACGTCGGGCCGCATCCGCAAAGGCCCCGCGCCGCTCAACCTGGAGGTGCCGCCCTATGCGTTCATCTCCGACACCAAGATCAAGATCGGCTGAGGGGCATAAAGATGAGCCATCAAAGCACATACACACCCGGCAACGGCTTTTCGCGCTGGCTCGATGCGCGCCTGCCGGTCATGCGTCTCGTGAACGACAGCTTCGTCGATTACCCGACGCCGCGTAACCTCAATTACTGGTGGACCTTCGGCGGCATCCTGACCTTCTGCCTCGCGGTCCAGATCGTCACCGGCATCGTGCTTGCGATGCACTACGTGCCGACCACCGAACTCGCCTTCGCCAGCGTCGAGCACATCATGCGCGACGTGAACTACGGCTGGCTCATCCGCTACGTTCATTCGAACGGCGCGTCGATGTTCTTCATCGCCGTCTACATCCACATGTTCCGCGGTCTCTATTACGGCTCCTACAAAGCGCCGCGCGAAGTGCTGTGGATTCTCGGCGTGCTGATCTACCTGCTGATGATGGCGACCGCCTTCTTCGGCTATGTGCTTCCCTGGGGCCAGATGAGCTTCTGGGGCGCCACCGTCATCACCAACCTCTTCGGCGCGATCCCGTTCGTCGGCGAAGCGCTCCGCACCTGGCTCTGGGGCGGTTTCTCGGTCGGCGATCCGACGCTCAACCGCTTCTTCTCGCTGCATTACCTCTTCCCCTTCCTCATCGCCGGCGTCGTGATCCTTCACGTCTGGGCGCTGCATGTGTCGGGGCAGGGCAATCCGGCGGGCATCGAGGTCAAGGACCCGGCGAAGGACACGATCCCCTTCACGCCCTATGCGACCATCAAGGATGCCTTCGGCCTCGCGCTCTTCGCGATCCTGTTCGCCTATTTCGTCTTCTACAATCCGAACGGTCTCGGCGAACCCGACAACTACATCGTCGCCAACCCGCTTTCGACGCCCGCGCATATCGTGCCGGAATGGTATCTGCTGCCGTTCTACGCGATCCTGCGCGCCGTGCCGGACAAGCTCGGCGGCGTGGTGCTGATGTTCGGCGCTATCGCGATCCTCTTCGTGCTGCCCTGGCTCGACACGTCCAAGGTTCGCTCGGCGCGGTTCCGTCCGCTGTTCAAGCAGTTCTTCTGGATCTTCGTCGCGGTCTGCATCGGGCTGGGCTATTGCGGCGGCCAGTCGCCGGACAAGATCCTGCTCGCAGTGGGCGATGGCGGTTTCGACGTCACGGACCTGTCGCGCATCCTGACGGTCTACTACTTCGCTCACTTCATCATTCTCTTCCCCGTTCTGGGACTGATTGAGAAGCCGAAGCCTCTGCCGGAAAGCATCGCCGCTTCGGTGCTGCCGGGAACGAGGCAGGATAAGGCCACGAGTTAAGGGGAACGCGGAAAGTGAAAAGCACAATGAAAAGCATCTCCCGCGCCTTGTCGCTCGCAGCTCTTGCCGCCGGTCTCGCCTTCGCGGCCACCGCGCCGGCCGGGGCCGCCGAAGGCGAGGTCGCACTGAAACACGCCGAGTGGTCCTTCGAAGGCGTCTTCGGCGTTTACGACCGCGATGCGCTGCGCCGCGGTTACAAGGTCTACAAGGAAGTCTGCGCGGTCTGCCATTCGATGGAGTACGTGAAGTTCCGCAACCTCGCCGAGCCGGGCGGGCCGGAATTCTCCGAAGGCCAGGTGAAGGCGCTTGCCGCCGAAATCACCGTCACGGACGGTCCTGACTCCTCCGGCGAGATGTTCGAGCGTCCGGGCGAGCCCAAGGACGCCTTCCCGTCGCCCTATCCGAACCCGGAAGCCTCGGCGGCCGCGCTCGGTGCGGCGGCGCCGGATCTTTCGCTGATGGCCAAGGCACGCCCCGGCGGGACGAACTACATCTATTCGCTGCTGACGGGCTATGTGGATGCGCCGGAGGATTTCCACCTCGCCACCGGCTCCTACAACCTCTATTTCCCCGGCCACCAGATCGCCATGCCGCCGCCCCTGTCGGACGGCCAGGTCGATTACGAGGACGGCACGCCCAACACGGTCGACCAGATGGCGAAGGACGTCGCCCATTTCATGATGTGGGCCGCCGAGCCCAAGCTCGAGCAGCGTCACCGCATGGGCTTCCAGGTGCTGATCTATCTCCTGGCGCTGACCGGCATTCTCTACTTCACGATGCGCAAGGTCTGGGCCGGCGCCCACTAGGCGTTTCGCGGCTGAAACAAACGGAAAAGGGCTCCTTCGGGAGCCCTTTTTCATGGCGCCGACGCCGTGGTTTGTTAATGTCGCGCGGATTTCCGGAAGAAGGGCATGGCATGACGAAAACAGTTCTGGGCGTAATCGGCGGCAGCGGCGTCTATGAATTTCCCGGGCTCCGCAACGAGCGCTGGGAGCGCGTGGAGACGCCCTGGGGCGAGCCGTCGGACGAGCTTCATTTCGGCGAGCTGCCGCTCGGCGACGGCAAGACCGTGCAGATGGTCTTCCTGCCGCGCCACGGACGCGGCCATCCGCATTCCCCCACCAGCATCAACTACCGCGCCAATATCGACGCCATGAAGCGCGTCGGCGTCACCGACATCATCTCCGTCTCCGCCGTCGGTTCGCTGAAGGAAGAGCTGCCGCCGGGCCATTTCGTCATCGTCGACCAGTTCATCGACCGCACTTTCGCGCGCGAGAAGAGCTTCTTCGGCGAGGGCTTCGTCGCCCATGTCTCGATGGCGCATCCGGTCTGCCCGCGCCTCGGCGATCACATCGAGGCCGCCTGCAAGGACAACAATATCGCCTATACGCGCGGCGGCACCTACATGGTCATGGAAGGCCCGCAATTCTCGACGCTCGCCGAAAGCAATCTCTACCGCTCATGGGGCTGCTCGGTCATCGGCATGACCAACATGCCGGAGGCGAAGCTCGCCCGCGAGGCGGAGATCTGCTACGCGACCGTCGCGATGGTGACCGACTACGATTGCTGGCATCCGACGCATGCGCATGTGGAAGTTACGGACGTGATCCGCGTGCTGGAGGAAAATGCCGGCCATGCCCGCGCCGTCATCCGCGCGGTCGCGGAAAGTTTCGGGCCGGAGCGCACGCCTTCGCCGCAGGGCCTCGACCGCGTACTCGATACGGCGCTCATCACATCGCCCGCGAAGCGCGATCCGGCCCTTGTGAGTAAACTCGACGCCGTCGCCGGCCGCGTGCTCGGCCAGGCCTAAGGGAGACATATGGACGTGAAGCAGTTCATCCGCACCATCCCGGATTATCCGAAGCCGGGCATCCTTTTCCGCGACATCACCACGCTGCTGTCAGATCCCGTCGGCTTTCGCGGCGCGGTCGATGCGCTGGTCGCGCTGCACAAGGGGGCGAAGTTCGACGTCGTCGCCGGCATCGAGGCGCGCGGCTTCATTCTCGGCGGCGCCGTCGCACATCAGCTCGGCCTCGGCTTCATTCCCGTCCGCAAGAAGGGCAAGCTTCCCTTCACCACCATCGGCCAGGAATACGATCTCGAATACGGCACCGACATGGTCGAAATCCACACCGACGCGGTGAAGGAAGGCGAGCGCGTGCTGCTGATCGACGACCTGATCGCGACCGGCGGCACGGCGGAGGCGGCCGTGAAGCTCATCGCGCGGGCGGGCGGCAATGTCCTCGCCTCGAGCTTCGTCATCGAACTGCCGGAGCTTGGCGGCCGCGCCCGCCTCGAAGCGCTCGACATCGAGGTGCTCTCGCTCTGCTCGTTCGACGGACACTGACCTTCAGGGGGAGGCGGCGATGAACATCGACGGCATTCACTACCGCACCATCTGGGTCGCGGAGGACGGCTGGTCGGTCGAGATCATCGACCAGACGAAGCTGCCGCACGAGTTCTCCGTCATCCGCCTGCAGACCGCCGACGACGCCGCCCGCGCCATCAAGGAGATGCAGGTACGCGGCGCGCCGCTCATCGGCGCCACCGCTGCCTACGGTCTCTGCCTCGCGCTCCGCGAAGACCCGTCGGACGAGGCGCTTGCCCGCGCCTGTGACATGCTGGCGGCGACGCGCCCCACCGCCGTCAACCTCAAATGGTCGCTCGATGCGATGCGCGAAGCCGTCGGCAAGGTCGGCCACAATGCGCGCGTCGAGGCGGCCTATGCGGCGGCGGCGCGGCTTTGCGACGAGGATGTCGAGACCTGCCGCCGGATCGGCGAAAACGGCCTCCGTCTCATTCGCGGCGTCGCGGAGGCGAAGCCCGGCCAGACCGTCAACGTGCTCACCCATTGCAATGCCGGCTGGCTCGCCTGCGTCGATTGGGGTACCGCGCTCGCGCCGATCTACATGGCGCATGACGCGGGCATTCCCGTCCACGTCTGGGTGGACGAGACCCGCCCGCGCAACCAGGGCGCCTCGCTCACCGCCTTCGAGCTCGGCCGCCACGGCGTCGCGCATACGATCGTGCCGGACAATGCCGGCGGCCATCTGATGCAGCATGGCAAGGTCGACATGTGCATCGTCGGCACCGACCGCACCACGGCGACGGGCGACGTCGCCAACAAGATCGGCACCTACCTCAAGGCGCTGGCGGCGGATGCGAACGACGTTCCCTTCTATGTCGCGCTGCCGCACACGACCATCGACTGGACGCTGTCGGACGGCGTCGCGCAGATCCCGATCGAGGAGCGTTCGGCGCGCGAGGTTACGCATATGACGGGCCGCGCCGATAATGGCGAGATCGTCACCGTCGAGATTTCCGCGCCCGGCAGCGCCGCGCTGAATTACGGTTTCGACGTCACGCCCGCCAGATACGTCACCGGCCTCATCACGGAGCGCGGCGTTTGCCCGGCCAGCCGGGAGGGCCTGCTCTCCCTCTATCCGGAGCGGAAAAAATGACGGAGGCCGACGAAGACTGGCTGCGCCAGCGCGTCATCGACGCCGCGCTCGATCTCGCTTCCACCGGCCTCTCGCCGCAAATGTCGGGCAATGTCTCGGCACGGGCAGGGGACCGCGTCTTCATCACGCCGTCGGGCGTGGCCTATACCGATCTTCTGCCCGCCGACATCGCCGAGATCGCGCTCGACGGGCGCATCCTCTCCGGCACCTTCCCGCCCTCCAGCGAATGGCACATGCATTGCGCCGTCTATCGCGCGCGGCCGGAAGCGGGCGGCATCGTCCATGCCCATTCCGATTTCGCCACCGTGCTCGCGGTGATGAAGCGATCCATCCCCGCCTTCCACTACATGGTCGCCGTCATCGGCGGCAACGACATCCGCTGCGCGCCCTACGCCACCTTCGGCACGGCGGAACTGGCCGCCCATGCCGTCGCCGCGCTCGAAGGCCGCCGCGCCTGCCTCCTCGCCCATCACGGCCAGATCGCACTGGGCCCCACCGTCGAAACCGCCCTCCACCTCGCCCACGAAGTCGAAACGCTCTCCGCCCAATACTGGCGCGCATTGCAAATCGGCGAACCGGACCTGCTCTCCGACGAGGAAATGGCGGTGAATGTGGAGAAGTTCAAAAACTACGGAAGGCGCGGGTAGACGAGGCATTCTTCTTCCCACCCTCCCCCTGCGGGAGGGTCAAACGGTCGAAGACCGTTTGGGGAGGGGTAGGGGAATCCACCGCAATCTCGGCCGCCCCTACTCGTATCCAGGTCTGCAACCCCTCCCCAAAATTCGCTGCGCAAATTTTGACCCTCCCACAGGGGGAGGGTGGGAAGGGGATTGGGTCCCGGCAACAAGTGCTGGGATGACCGTTGAGGAAAATACTACCCGCCCTTAACTACCGAAGACGGTCTTCATGAATTCGCCAATGGGCAGCGGCAGCAAATCCTGCGGGTGATCGCCGCCGAACGTTGCCCATTTGCTGCTCGCCTTCGACGTCTGCGATGCGACCCTCTCTCCGGTCGCAGCGTCGTAGATTTCAAAGTTGAGAGAAAGCTTGTCGGGGATTCCCGACCACTCGGTTGCCCGGTCTTCCCAGTTCAGAATTCTTGTCTGCAGGACATAATCGAGGTTCTTCTCTCGAGCGGTGGAAAGGGCTGTTTCGAGTTCTTCGGGCCTCTGTGCCCTGATGACCCGTCCCGCGCGCGGTATCAGCGCCGATTGAACCGCGACGGCGGTCTGCTCGCCGGAGTCCGGATAGGAATGGCTGCCATATCTCCCGTCGGCCGGCTGCATCACGTAGAAGCTTGCCCCGGAGGACAGTATGGACGCGGGCGCCTCCGTCGCTATCGGTTTGTATTTGCTGACGCAGCCGGCAAGCGCAAAGGCCGCGGCGAGAAGGAGAATGATTTTCCGCATCTCTATGCCCCCATGTTGATGCACGGATAGGGTCGCAGGACGCGGCTTCGCTGGCAACAGATAGATGCTACTCCCCCATCGCCTTCTTCAGTGCCCGCTCGACCTTCGCCGAGCCCGGCGTCGTCGTGCTGGCGAACCAGTCGACGAGCTTGCCGTCCCTGCCGATCACATATTTGTAGAAGTTCCAGCGCGGCTGCGAGAGAAAGCCGCCCTGTTTCGCCAGCCACTGAAAGAGGGGATGCGCGGCCGGTCCCTTCACATGCACCTTCTCGGTCAGCGGAAAATCGACGCCGAAATTGATCTCGCAGAAATTCGCGATCTCGGCGGCGTTGCCCGGCTCCTGCCCGGCGAAGTCGTTCGACGGCACGCCGAGCACCACAAGGCCCTCATCCCGATATTTCTGCCAGATCGCCTCCAGCTCCTTGTATTGCGGCGTGAAGCCGCATTTCGAGGCCGTGTTGACGATCAGCAGCGGGTGGCCCGCAAACCCGGCGAGCGGCAGGGGCTTTCCCTTCAGGCTCTGGAAATCGAAGTCGTAAGCGGTTTTCTCGGCCATGGGTCGGCTCCTGCCTTGCTCTTTGGTTACGCGATGCTCAGCCGAACCTCGACATTGCCCCGCGTCGCATTGGAATAGGGGCACACTTCATGCGCCTCGGCAACGAGGGCTTCGGCCTCCGCGCGGTCGAGGCCGGGCAGCGATACGACGAGGTCGATGTCGAGCGCGAAGCCCTTGCCCTTCGGATGCGGGCCGATGCCGACTTCCGCCGTCACGGCGGATGCCGCCGGCACCTTCACCTTCTTCTGCCCGGCGACGAATTTCAGCGCCGAGTGGAAGCAGGCGGCATAGCCGGCCGCGAAAAGCTGTTCCGGGTTGGTGCCCGGTCCGCCCGCGCCGCCGAATTCCTTCACGGTGTCGAGCTTCACGTCGAGCCTGCCGTCATCCGTCTTCGCTTCGCCCGTGCGGCCGCCGGAAGAACTCGCGCGTGCCTTGTAGAGAATGTTCATGGGGATGCTCCTTCGATGAGAGTGAATGTCCGTTGCGATCATCATATAGGGAGCAATTAGATTGTGCGCAATATAAGTTCGTTCACGGTTCCGTGAGGCGGGCAGGGCGCACCTTCATTCCGCCAGCGTATCGCGCAAATTCGTCAGTCTTTTCCGTAAGGCGGCGATCTCGCTCAGAGGCATTCCTGCCGCCATCCCGACCTTTTTCGGGATGCCCGCCGCCTGGCGTTTGAGCGCCCGGCCGGCGCCCGTCAGCCGCACCAGCACCTGGCGCTCATCGGCCTCGTTCCGTTCCCGGCTCAAAAGCCCCGCCGCCTCCAGCCGCTTCAGCAGCGGCGTCAGCGTGCCGGAATCGAGAAAAAGCCGCTCCCCCAGCGCGCCCACGGTCACGCCGTCTTCTTCCCACAAGGCCAGCATGGCCAGATATTGCGGATAGGTCAGCCCGATCTCCGCCAGCAGCGGCTTGTAGAGCTTCGTCATCAGCAGCGACGATGAGTAGAGCGCGAAGCAGAGCTGGTTGTCGAGCAAAAGGGGATCGTCGGTCTTGGCCATCGGGTGTTCCTTGCATCACGTCCCCTCAATATGGGCGCGATCATCGATGACGCAATGGAATTGTGCGGGGGAGGAAGATGCGCTCTTCTCCCACCCTCCCCCTGTGGGAGGGTCAAACCGCTGAAAGCGGTTTGGGGAGGGGTAGGGGAGGCAGTCGCGAATGCTCTCGTCCAATTTGCCCCTGCAACCCCTCCCCGAAATTCGCTTCGCAAATTTCGACCCTCCCACAGGGGGAGGGTGGGAAGAGAGAGCGGAGAACTGATGAGGGCTGCGAGGGGGAGTGAAAGACGCCGCCTCAAACAAACGACACCGCCTCAAATAAAAGGCATCGCCTCAAATAAAAGTGTCACCCCGGCGAAAGCCGGGGCCCATGGGCATTGGCCCGGCATGAAGGCGCCGGACGGAAACTGCGGGAAGGCTCATGGATCCCGGTGTTCCCGGCTTTCGCCGGGACAGGCGCCGGGATGACACTCTGGGGAGGCGCCCCTCACGCCCCGTCGAACAGCGCCAGTGTCCGTTCCAGCGCCAGTTCCGCCGAGGCTTTGTCGTAATTGTTGCGGCGGTCCGAGTTGAAGCCGTGGTCGGCGTCGTAGACATAGACCTTCACTTCAGGATGCGCGGCGTCGATGCGGCGCACGTCGTCCATCGGGATGCCGTGGTCCTTCTCGCCGAAATGGCAGATGGTCGGGCATTTCGGCACTTCGGAGATGAAGTCCTTGATCGCGCCGCCGTAGTAGCAGGATGCGGCGTCGAGGCCGCTCGCGCGGCAGGCCGCCACCCAGCTCACCGTGCCGCCATAGCAATAGCCGGTGATGAAAACCTTGCTGTTGCCGTCGGCGCGCAGCTTGTCGATGCACATCTGCGCGTCGAGCACCGTGTTCTCGTAAGGGTTCTTCGCGCGCAGCTCCAGCGACTTCTGGATGTCTTCCTGGCTGTAGCTCGCCTGAAAGTCCTTCACCTGCCGGTCGTAAAGCTGCGGTGCCAGCACATCGTAGCCGCGCGCCGCATAGCCGTCGCAGAGGTCCTTGATATGCGCGGTGACGCCGAAGATTTCCATGATGAGGACGAGGCCGCCTTTTCGCGTGCCGTCCGCCTTCACGTGGTAGCAGAGGATGTCCGCGCCATCGCCGCTCTTCAGCGTGATCGTCTTGCCCTTGTGCGCCATCTCGTTTCTCCCTCTCTTCGCGTTCGCGTTTCCTGTCGCAAAATCATTTGGCGGGATTGCGGCGCTGGACCAGTCCCTGTCCGGTGAATGTCAGCACCGTCTCGCCGTTCTGGTTCACGCCCACATTATGGCTTCTCACAATGCCCCAGTCCGGCCGCGACCGCATGTCCAGCTTCTCGCTCACGGTCGAAGAATAGCTGATCCGGTCGCCGGGGCGCACGGGCGCCGGCCATTTGAGATCGAGGAAGCCGGGGGAGGGGCCGCCCGCCGGCGGCTTGCGGCCGTCGGCATCCGCGGGTTCCTCGCGTCCCGCCCGCGCGCGGATCATCATCTTCATCCAGGTCGCGGTGGTGTGCCAGCCGCTCGCCGTCAGCCCGCCGAAGGGGCCGTTCTTCGCCGCTTCCGGGTCCGTGTGAAAATATTGCGGATCGTATTTCTTCGCGAAGGCGACGATCTCCTCCTCGGTGAAGGTATAGGTGCCGAGTTCCGTCCGCGTGCCGATCTCTATGTCCTCGAACCAGGGCATCAGCTTGCCTCCCCGGCCGGCGCGCCCGGATGGCGGCGGCCATACATCGCCCAGCCGATCGAGGTCAGCACCACCTCGTCCTTCTGGTTCAGCATCTCGATGCGGAATTTCGTGAGGCCCATGTCGGGGCGGCTCTTCGAGGCGCGGGCTTCGACGCAGGTCCGCCGTACACGGAGCACATCGTCGACATAGACCGGCTTCTTCCACCTGACCTCGTCGACGCCCGGCGCGCCCATCGAGGCGCTTTCGAGGATGTAGCCGTCGCACATCATCCGCATCAGCATGGCGCAGGAGTGCCAGCCGCTCGCGCAGAGCCCGCCCAGGATCGACTGCTTCGCCGCCTCCTCATCGAGATGGAAGGGCTGGGGGTCGAATTCCGACGCGAATTCGAGGATTTCTTCCTTCGTCACATGCTTCTCGCCGAATTCGACGGTTTCGCCGACGGGGAAATCTTCCCAGAAATATTTTGGAGTGGTCATGCGGCCTCGCCGTCCCGTTTTTCTCAACAATATGTCATGCCCGGACTTGATCCGGGCATCCAGGGGCCACCGGTTCGGAGCGCGCCGCCCTGGATTGCCGGGTCAAGCCCGGCAATCACGGAAGAGGGGATAAAGCGCCGGGGATTAGTTTTTCCTCTTCCGCTTTTTATTTATCCCCGCCGTTCATCGTCTCTCCGAACCGGGAATTGCTCCACCGCGCGACTCGAAAAAGCAGTCCGCCGTTTTCCTCAAAACCGGGGATAACAAATTTCTCCGGCGGGCCGTTTTTCATTTGTGACAGTAATGTAACAGTTCGATGACAGACGCCCTGTTTATCCCCGCTTTCGCGCCTTCGAAAATCTTGTCCCCGCCCTTTGCATCCGTGTCGAAATGCCGTTTCCGTCCTCTAGTTCGCGAAGCGGAAATGCATCACATCGCCGTCCTGAACCACATATTCCTTGCCCTCGAGACGCATCTTGCCCGCGTCCTTCGCGCCCTGTTCGCCACCCAGCGAAATGTAGTCGTCATAGGCGATCGTCTCTGCACGGATGAAACCCTTTTCGAAGTCCGTGTGGATGACGCCGGCGGCCGCCGGCGCGCGCGTGCCGCGCGTGATCGTCCATGCGCGCGTCTCCTTCGGTCCCACCGTGAAATAGGTGATGAGGTCGAGCAGCGCATAGCCGACGCGGATGAGGCGCGACAGGCCGGGCTCCGTCAGGCCCAGCGTTTCCAGGTATTCGTTGCGGTCTTCGGCCGGAAGCTGCGCCACTTCTTCCTCGATGCGCGCGGAGATGACGACGGACTGCGCGCCTTCCGCTTTCGCCTTTTCTTCCACGCGCTTCGAATAATCGTTGCCCGTCGCGGCGGACGCCTCTTCGACGTTGCAGACATAGAGCACGGGCTTCGATGTGAGGAGGTTCAGTCCCTCCCACACCTTCATGTCGTCGTCGGAAATCTTCTTCTCCGCCGTTGCAAGCCGGGCGGGCTTGCCGTCGCGCAGATAGCCGAGCGCGATATTCATCAGCTCCACCTGCAGCTTCGCTTCCTTGTCGCCGCCCTTCGCCTTCTTCTCGTTCGCGACGACGCGCTTTTCGAGGCTGTCGAGGTCGGCGAGCATCAATTCCGTCTCGACGATTTCGGCATCGGAAAGCGGATCGATGCGGTTCTCGACATGCGTGATGTCGTCATCGACGAAGCAGCGCAGCACATAGGCCACCGCGTCCACTTCGCGGATCGTCGCGAGGAACTGGTTGCCGAGGCCTTCGCCTTTCGACGCGCCTTTCACGAGGCCCGCGATGTCGACGAAGGTAAGGCGCGTCGGAATGATTTCCTTGCTCTTCGCAACCGAAGAGAGTTTTTCAAGGCGCGGGTCCGGCACCGCGACCTCGCCGACATTCGGTTCGATGGTGCAGAAGGGATAGTTCGCGGCCTGCGCGCTCGCCGTCTGTGTCAGCGCGTTGAAGAGGGTGGACTTGCCGACATTGGGCAGACCGACGATGCCGCACTTGAATCCCATGACCTAACTGTCTCCGTCTTTCTCTTTTGTCTTCGTCTTTTTTTCGGGCTCGGGATTGAGCGCGAGATGCACCTTGTTTGCGAATGTCGCATCCTTGCCTGTCGCGAGCAGCGGCGCCGCGTCGGCAATCGCGTCGAGCAGCGGTTCGAGCCATGCCGCGTCCGCCTTCGCGAAGTCGCCCAGCACGTGGCCGAGAACCCGTTCCTTCACGCCCGGATGGCCGATGCCGAGCCGCACGCGGCGAAACTCCGATCCGATATGCGCGGCGATGGAGCGAATGCCGTTGTGTCCCGCCGCGCCGCCGCCCGTCTTTATGCGGAGCTTTCCCGCTTCGAGGTCGAGTTCGTCGTAGAAGACGACGATGTCGGCGGGCGTCAGCTTGTAGAAGCGCATCGCCTCGCCGACGGCGCGGCCGCTCTCGTTCATGTAGGTGGTCGGCTTCAGCACGATCGCCTTCTCGCCGTCGAGCGTGCCCTCCGAGACGATGCCCTGAAAGCGCGCGCGCGGCGGCGAAAAGGAATGGCGGCGAACGATTTCGTCCGCCGCCATGAATCCGATGTTGTGCCGGTTCCGCGCGTACTTCTCGCCTGGATTTCCGAGACCGACGAGCAGGATCATCGCCGGCTCCTTTCAGGCAAGCGGGATCAGGATTCCTTGCCGGCGGGCTTCGCTTCGGCTTTCACTTCCGCAGCGCCTTCAGCCTTGGCTTCATTGTCCGCCGAGACGACAGCGGCAGGCGCCGCGATTGTCGCGATGGTGAAGTCGCGGTCGGTGATGGTCGGCGCCACGCCCTTCGGCAGGGTCACCGCCGAGATGTGGATCGACACGCCCATCTCGTATCCAGCGAGGTCGATGTCGAGCTGCTCGGGGATCGCGTCGGCCGGGCAGACGAGTTCGACTTCGTGGCGCACGATGTTCAGCACACCGCCGGCCTTGATGCCGGGGGAGGCTTCGTGATTGTGGAAGTGCACAGGCACGTCGACCGTCACCGTCGCGTTCCTGCCGAGGCGCAGGAAGTCGACATGGATGATGAAGTCGCGCACGGGTTCGAACTGCACGTCGCGCGGAATGACGCGCTCGGTCTTGCCGCCGATCTCGACATCGAGCACATGGCTCATGAAGGTACCGGTCTGGTAGAGCGCGGAAACGTCCTTGTAGCTGATCGCGATCAGTTCGGGCGACTGCTTGTCGCCATAGATGACGGCGGGAACGCGGCCTTCGCGGCGGAGCGAACGGACAGCCCCCTTGCTGCCTTTTTCGCGCGCCTCGGCCTTGAGCGTCTGGGTCTCGGCCATGACAAATTCTCCAATGAAAACGGGGTCTTAGCGGCCCGCGTGAAAACCCGCAAGTCTCCTCCAGGGGTGTGGAAGTGCGGGATTGCGCGCCTTATAGCGCCGAACCCCCGAAAACTCAACCGG
>NZ_JAUYUS010000116.1 GCF_030694575.1 Parvibaculum sp. | reverse complement strand
CGGCGTCTTCACGGTCGCAAAGGTGCTGGAAGCAAAGCCTCATCCCGACGCCGACAAGCTGCAGGTGCTGAAGGTCGAGGCGCTGGTCGATGGCGAAGTGAAGCAGTTGCAGGTCGTCTGCGGCGCGCCGAACGCACGCGCTGGGCTCACAGGTGTGTTCGCACCGCCCGGCGCGACCATCCCCGCCAACGGCATGGTGCTGAAGCCGACGAAAATCCGCGGCGTCGAATCGAACGGCATGATGTGTTCGGAGCGCGAACTCGAACTTTCCGACGAGCATGAAGGCATCATCGACCTGAAGGGCGACTGGAAGGTCGGCACGCCGGCAGCCGAAGTGCTGGGCCGCAACGATCCCGTCATCGAAATCGCGATCACCCCGAACCGGCCCGATTGCCTCGGCGTCTATGGCGTCGCGCGCGATCTCGCGGCGGCGGGCCTCGGACGTTTGCGGGAAGGGAATTTCCCTCCGGTGCAGGGAAAGTTCGAAAGCCCTGTCGGCATCAGGCTGGAATTCCCGTCGGGTGCCGAAAACGCCTGCCCTGTTTTCGCCGGACGCCTGATCCGCGGCGTGAAGAACGGGCCTTCGCCGGACTGGCTGCAGAACTGGCTGAAGGCGGTCGGCCTGCGCCCGATCAATGCACTGGTCGACATCACGAATTTCATCTCGCTCGATCGTGGCCGCCCGCTGCATGTCTATGACGCATCGAAACTGACGGGCGACCTTCGCGCGCGGCTCGGCCGCGAAGGCGAGAAGCTCGTCGCGCTCGACGGCAAGACCTACGACGTGAAGCCGGACTATTGCGTCATCGCGGACGATGCGCGCGTGCTCGGCTTTGCCGGCGTGATGGGCGGCGAGGAAAGCGGCTCGACGGCGGAGACGGTGGACGTCTTCATCGAGAGCGCGTATTTCGATCCCTACCGCACGGCGCGGACAGGCCGCGATACGGGCATCATCTCCGATGCGCGCTACCGCTTCGAGCGCGGCGTCGACCCGCAATTCGTGCGCCCCGGCCTCGAACTCGCGACGAAGATGATCCTCGAATTCTGCGGCGGCGAGCCGTCGAATATCGTGGTGGCGGGCGAGGAGCCCGATACGTCGAAGGTGATCGACTTCGATCCCGCGCGTATCGAGCGGCTGACAGGCCTTTCGCTGCCGCAATCGGAAACGATGCGCATTCTCTCCGCACTCGGCTTCAAGGTTATGGAAGACGGAAACCGGAAGCTCGCGGTGTCGGTGCCTTCGTGGCGCCCGGACATCGATGGGCAAGCCGATCTCGTGGAGGAAGTCGTGCGCGTGCATGGCCTCAACGAAGTGAAATCGGTCGCCCTGCCGCGCCTTCATGCAGTGGCAAAGCCGGTGCTCTCGCCGCGCCAGCGCCGCGAACGCATGGCGCGCCGGGCACTCGCCGCGCGCGGGCTGGTCGAGGCGGTGACCTGGTCGTTCATCCCGGAGCGCGATGCGGTTCTCTTCGGCGGCGGCAATGCGGCGCCGTTGCTGAAACTCGCCAATCCGATCTCCGCCGATATGAGCCATATGCGGCCGAGCCTTCTCGCGGGTCTCATTGCCGCCGCGGGCCGCAACATGGCGCGCGGTTTCCCGGACGTGGCGATGTTCGAGGTCGGGCAGCAATTCGAGAGCGACGAACCTTCGGGCCAGGTGCTGGCAGCAAGCGGCATAAGGCGCGGTACGGCGCGGCCGCAAGGCGCGGGCCGCCACTGGCAGGGCAAGAGCGGTCCCGTCGAGGCGATGGACGCGAAGGCGGATGCCGTCGCGCTGCTCGCCGCGCTCGGCGCACCGGTCGCGAACTTCCAGATCGGTGCCGATGCACCCTCCTGGTATCACCCCGGCCGTTCGGGCGTCTTCCGCCTTGGGCCGAAGAATGTCATCGGCTATTTCGGCGAGCTGCATCCGCGCGTGCTGGACGAGATGGACGTGGCAGGCCCGATTGTCGGTTTCGAGATTTTCCCGGATGCGATCCCCGAGCCGAAACGGAAGCCGACGCGGGCAAAACCGCCGCTGGAGCTTTCCGACCTTCAGCCGGTGCGGCGCGATTTTGCCTTCGTCGTCTCGGACGGCGTGACGGCGGACCAGCTTCTGCGTGCGGCGAAAGGTGCGGACAAGAAACTCATCATGGACGTCTCGCTCTTCGACGTATTCGAGGGCGGCTCGCTTGGGGACGGGCAGAAGTCGCTCGCGATCGAAGTGACGCTGCAGCCGGTCGAGAAGACGCTGACGGACGAGGAAATCGACGCCGTGTCGAAGCGCATCGTCGCGGCGGTGGAAAAGGCAACCGGAGGCACGTTGCGCGGCTGACAGGTTACGGCGCTTGGGGGAGGGAGCTGCATGGAACTAAAGACCATCCGCTACGAGCTCACTGACGGCATCGCGACGGTTACGCTCTCGCGCCCGAAGCGCCGCAATGCCTGGACGGGCCGCATGCACACCGAATATCGCTGGGTGCTGGCGGAAGCCGACAAGGACCCGGCCGTCCGCGTCATCGTCGTGACCGGTGACCCGGAGGGGCAGGCCTTCTGCGCGGGCGCCGACATGGCGGCCCTCGAGGGCCATTCCGAGAAGGGCCGCTATGACAGCGGCACGACGGAGGACATTGCGAAGCCGGGCTTCGGCGTCGCGCCCGAATTCGACGCGACCTTTGCCTATCATTTCGGGCTGACGAAACCCGTCATCGCCGCCATCAACGGGGCGGCGGCAGGTGTCGGCCTCGTGCTTGCGGCCTTTGCCGATCTGCGTTTCTGCGCGGCGGGCGCGAAATTCACTGCCGCGCATGGGCGCTTCAACTTCCCGGCCGAATTCGGCCTTTCCTGGGTGCTGCCCCGGATCGTGGGGCTGACCCACGCCAACGACATCCTGCTCTCCAGCCGCATCTTCACCGCCGAGGAGGCCCTGGAGATGGGCTTCCTCAACAAGCTGCTGCCGCTGGAGGGCCTGATGCCGCATGTCATGGAATATGCGCGGAAGCTCGCGGATGGCGTCTCGCCGGGCTCGCTCCGGGAGACCAAGAGGCAGATCTATACCGACCTCCACAGGGATGCGGCCGGTGCCGTCGTGGCTGCCGAGCGCCTGCTGGAAGAGATGATCAAGCACCCGGACTACAAGGAAGGCGTCAAGGCCTGGATGGAAAAGCGCCGGGCCGAGTGGCAGGGCTAGAACAGCCCGGAAAGGCCGCAATTGGCTTGGATGCCCGCCAATGCTATATGGGCCCGTCCGAGCATCAGTAGGCCAAATGACAGACCTCTCCCATATCCGCAATTTTTCGATCATCGCCCATATCGACCACGGCAAGTCGACGCTTGCCGACCGGCTGATTCAGCTCTGTGGCGGGCTTGAGGCGCGCGAAATGAAGGAGCAGGTGCTCGATTCGATGGACATCGAGCGCGAGCGCGGCATCACCATCAAGGCCAATACCGTCCGGCTGGAATACAAGGCCAGGGACGGCGAGGACTATGTGCTGAACCTGATCGACACGCCCGGCCATGTCGACTTCGCCTACGAGGTGTCTCGCTCTTTGCGTGCCTGCGAGGGCTCGCTGCTCGTCGTCGACGCCTCCCAGGGCGTCGAGGCGCAGACGCTGGCCAATGTCTACCAGGCCATCGACGCCAATCACGAGATCGTCGTGGTGCTCAACAAGGTCGACCTGCCCGCCGCCGA
>NZ_JAUYUS010000106.1 GCF_030694575.1 Parvibaculum sp. | reverse complement strand
AGCACGACAAGCGCCGCCATCCATGGCAGCAGGGCGACGCCGACCCAGAACAGGAAGTCGGCGGGAAAGCCGAGCAGGCCGGACAGCGGACCGGCGCCCACGATCAGCAGCGCGCCCATGGCGCCGCTGACGATGCCGTCCGCCAGGACGACATGGCGAAGCGGGAGTGCGTTTGCGAGTGCGATAGCCATTGGTTTTCTCCTTTGTTTGCCGCGCGCATGAAGGCGCGGGGTTCCTGGAGGCATAGTTGGGGAGGTACCCGCGCCGGGTCGATTACGCGAGAGGTAATTGTCCGGCCTCGCGGCGCGTTTTAGTTTGGTGTCATGAACATGCAAAGCCTCCCTGTCGGCGAACTCCTGCGCGAGTGGCGCCAGCGCCGCCGCCTCAGCCAGCTTGCCTTCGCCTGCGACGCGGAGATTTCCGCGCGCCATCTGAGCTTCCTCGAAACCGGCCGCTCGAAACCGAGCCGCCAGATGCTGCTGCATCTCGCCGATCTTCTGGAGGTGCCGTTCCGCGAACGCAATTCGCTGCTGCTCGCGGCGGGCTACGCGCCGGTCTATTCCGAAACGCGGCTCGACAGTCCGGATGCCGCCGCCGCGCGCCGCGCCGTCGATCTCGTGCTCGCCTCGCACGAGCCCTTCCCGGCGCTCGCCATCGACCGGCACTGGAACCTCGTCGCCGCGAACCGCGCCGTGCCGCTCTTCCTTGCAGGCATCCCGGAGGAGCTGTTGCAGCCGCCGATCAACGTGCTGCGCCTCAGCCTGCATCCGCAAGGTCTCGGCCCCCGCATCGAAAATCTCGGCGAGTGGCGCGCGCATGTCTTCATGCGGCTGCAGCATCAGATCGACCTGACGAACGACGAAGGGCTGATCGCGCTGGTGAAGGAACTCGAAACCTATCCGGGCGGATTGAAGCCGCGCGAAAACCACGAGGCGGAATTCGGCGGGCTCATCGTGCCGCTGAAACTCAAAAGCGATGCCGGCACGCTTTCCTTCTTCACCGCCACCACCGTCTTCGGCACCGCCGTCGACATCACCTTCTCGGAACTCATCATCGAGTCCTTCATGCCCGGCGACGCCTTCACCGCCGCCGCCGTGCGCGAGGCGATGGGCGAGTAGCGC
>NZ_JAUYUS010000104.1 GCF_030694575.1 Parvibaculum sp. | reverse complement strand
TGGCTCACGGATTATCAAGATTATCATGGCTGCAATGACCGGCGTTCGACCTCTTGTCCTTGTCTTGCTGGACGGCTGGGGTGTCCGGACGGAGCGCGAAGGCAATGCGCTCGCGACAGCGCGCACGCGCATCTACGACCGGCTTGCGGCTGCCTCCCCCCAAAGCCTGCTGGCGGCCGCCGGTGAAGCCGTGGGCCTCGCGGCGGGGAAGCCCGGTTATCCGCAAGCGGCCTATTCCGCGCTTGGCGCGGGACGGCCCGTCCCACCGCCCGCCGCACGCATTTCGCGCGCCTTTCAGGAAGACGGTCCGGGGGGCATAGCGGCCCATCCTGTCCTGCATCAGCTCGTTTCGCGCGTGCGCCCGCTCGGCGGCGCCGTCCACCTCGTCGGCACGATGACACCGTCCAACGTGACCGGCCACCAGCGCTACCTGGCCGTGCTGGCGGCCCTTCTCAGCCACGAAGGCGTGAAGGTCTGGGTCCACGCCGTGATGGACGGACAGGACACCCGCGCGCAAAGCGGCATCGAACATCTGGCCGAATTCCTCGACGACATCGCCGGCGCGGAAAACGCCGAACTCGGCAGCGTGATGGGCCGGAGCTTCGGCTTCGACGACCTGTCCGACCCCGCGGCCATCGCGACGGCCTGGCGCGCGCTTGCAAATGCCGAAGCCCCGTATACGGAATACCCGACCGCCTATCTCGATCAGTGCTACCGGAAAGGTTTGAGCGACGACCGGATACCGCCGTCCATCGCCTCATCCTACCGGGGCATCAGACAGGACGACGCCGTTCTGCTCGTCAACCTTCAGGCGGATCATGCGCACGGCCTGTTCGGCGCGCTGATCGACCCGGTGACGGCAGGCCTTGCGGAGAAGGCACCTTCGCTCAGCGGCATCTACTCGCTGACCCGGCTCGCCGCGCCGCTCGGCGATAGGGTGACGCCTCTTTTCGAGGCGATGAGTTTCAAGGCGAGCTTTGCCGAAACGCTGGCACAAGCGGGACTGAACCAGCTCACGCTGACGGAGACGGCCGCAGAAGCAAATCTCTGGAACTTCGCGCGAGGCGGCGCGACCGCCCTCTTCCATGGCGAAACGGTTCTGGTCACCGACACGCTGCCGCTGACGCAGGCGGAAAAGAAACCCGAACTTGCCTCCGCCGCCATCACCGACGAATTGTTGGCCGCGCTGAAGAAGGGCGAGCACGACGTCATCACCGCAAATTTTTCCAATGCCGCCATTCTCGGCCGCACCGGCAATGTCCGCGCCACGGTCGAGGCGATCGAGGCGATCGACAAATGTCTCGGCAAGATCGCGGCGCAGGTCGACAAACGCGGCGGCACGCTCATTCTTTGCGGCACCTATGGCAAGGCCGAAATGATGCTGGACCCGGAAACCGGCGGCACCTGGCGCGGCACGACGACTTCCGACGTGCCGCTCATCCTGATCGGCGGACCGAAGGAACTCGAACTCCAGAACGGAACTCTGGCCGACGTCGCGCCGACATTGCTGCATCTTCTCGGGCTCGCCGCACCGCGCGAGATGACGGGCCGTTCGCTCATCGCCGCCTCCGTGCCAGACCGGATCAGTGCATAGGCGGGCTCATATGAAGCTCGGGCCGCTGCTGCTGGCGGCGGGCCTTTTGGCGATTTCGCCGCCCGCCGTGCGGGCCGAGACGATGGAGCCCGGCGAACTGGACGCCCTGCAGCGCCAGATCGACAGCAGCCGCGAACGCCAGAAGGAATTGCAGGCGCAATCGGCCGCCGCACAGAAGGAAGCGGACGAAATCCGCGACAAGCTCATCGAGGCGGCCGCGCGCGTTCAGGCCTACGAAGCCGATGTCTCTGCCTCGGAAGACCGGCTACAGGGCCTGAAAGGCGCCGAAGCTGTGATCGCGGCGCAGCTCGAACGCAGACGCGACGAGATGGCCGAGCTTCTGGCGGCGCTGACGCGGCTCGACAGGCACCCGCCTCCCGCACTTGCCGTCCGACCGGACGATGCCCTGGCCTCCATCCGGAGCGCGCTTCTGCTCGGTGCGGTGGTACCCGAACTTCAGGCGGAAGCGACCGATCTGCGCGACCGGCTGGAGCAACTGGCGGCGCTGCGCAAGGACATACTGGACGAGCGCGAGACGCTGGGAACGGCACAGACCTCGCTTGAAGCCGAGCGCCG
>NZ_JAUYUS010000102.1 GCF_030694575.1 Parvibaculum sp. | reverse complement strand
CGAGAGCGTGCAGGCCGACAACGCGAACTCCGTTTTCGCAAGCGGCTGCACGAGCTGGTACAAGACCGCCGAAGGCAAGGTCACCAACAACTGGGCGAACTACACGTTCAAATACTGGTGGCGGACGCGGCGCCCGGACTTCGCGGAATTCAACCTCCGTACACGGACGGCAAGCGCGCAGGGCGCCGGCGCCGAAGGCGCGCGGGTGCGGGTCGCGGCCGCGGAATAGCGGTTTCGAAAAGGGCCGGATGGGGTATCCAAATACCTCTCCGGCCCCGACTGTCATCGAACTGTCATAAAAATGTCATACGTAATTTTTGATGCGTCCCAGGCGGAAAAAACCGGGGACAAGCTGTGTCGCGTGGAGCGCGTTTTCGGACGCCTTGGAAAAACTTGTCCCCGCCCTCTAGCCCCACCGGTCGCCGGCTTGACAGGAACGCCGGTCTATAATTAATAATGCAAATCATTTGCAGTTAATTTGCGGCGCGGGGGCGGATTATGGAAGAGGCGGGGGCAGGCAACACGGCCGAAGAAGGACGGAGAGGCACAAGCCGCGCGAGCGTGCCCCTGATCCTCCTTGGACTGATGACTTTCGCCATGGGGCAAACGCTCCTCTTCGCGGTGGGCGGCCCCATCGTGCGCGAAATCGGCCTGTCCGAACTTCACATGGGTTCGATCATCTCGCTCTCCGCGGTCGCCTATACGATCGCGGTGCCGGTCTGGGGCCGGTTGAGCGACAGGCTCGGCCGCGTCCGGCCGATCGCCTGGGGGCTGACGGGTTATGCGCTGACGAGCCTCGCCTTTGCCGGCGCGATGGAGGCAGGCATGACCGGCGCGGTCCTCCCGTTGACGGCCTTCGGCATGTTGATCGGTATACGGATGACGCTCTCCCTCGCGTCGGGCGGTATCCAGCCCTCGGCCACGGCCTATATGGCGGACATCACGAAAGTCGAGAACCGCTCCGGCGGCGTGGCGCTGGTCGGCGCGGCCTTCGGCTTCGGCTCCGTCGCGGGTCCTCTGTTCGGCGGCCTGCTTTCATCCTTCGGTTTGCTCGTGCCGATCTACGCATCCGCCGTGCTGGCGCTGATGGCTGCTTCTGTCATCGGCCTGTTCGTGAAGGAGCCTGTCCGCGCCGATACGGGCGAGCCGAAGGCGAAGCTGAAGGCATTCGACGCACGGATACTGCCTTATGTTCTCATGGTGCTGCTTCTCTACGTGGTCGTCGCGATATTGCAGCAGACATCCGCCTTCTATTTCCAGGACATGTTCTCGCTGACATCGGCCGAGACGGCGCGCAATGTCGGCTACGCCATCGGCGCGCTGGCGGTGGGCATGCTGCTCGCGCAAGGCGTGGTGGCGGGCAGGGGGCGGCTGGCCCCGCCGGTACTGCTGCGCGCCGGTTCGGTCATCTATCTCGCGGCGCTTGTCGCGATCTCTCTCGCCGCCGATATCTGGCCGCTCGTCGCCGCTTATGGCGCACTCGGCGTGGGCGCGGGGCTTCTCACGCCCGGCATCATGTCGTCGGCCTCCATAGCCGTGTCGGCCGACGAACAGGGAGCGGTGGCAGGCGTCGTCGGAGCCGGGATGGGAGCCGCCTATATTTTCGGACCCGTGCTCGGCACCGGGCTCTACGAACTCGATCCGAAATATCCCTTCATGCTGACCATCGCTCTCGCCGCCCTGCTCCTCCTCGCGGCATGGCGGCGCCGCGTCGCGTCCGGGGTTGCTGCCCCGGCGTGACGCGCTACTCGCCCATCGCCTCGCGCACGGCGGCGGCGGTGAAGGCGTCGCCGGGCATGAAGGACTCGATGATGAGTTCCGAGAAGGTGATGTCGACGGCGGTGCCGAAGACGGTGGTGGCGGTGAAGAAGGAAAGCGTGCC